>JAKSQO010000050.1 GCA_024404095.1 Clostridia bacterium
TTAAAACTTTTTTCTTCTTTTTTCCTATTCCTCAACCCTTCCGTGCGTTCCTGTGCGTATGTTGTATGCTTTTCACTTCGCTTGTACTATATATTGTGGTTCGCTCTCAAAATTTCATTTCGTGTTATTTCTTAAGAATTTTTGAAAAGAATGCCTTTTTCCCGAATTTAATCAGATTTCTGAAATCTTTTCTGAAAAAAATATAATTTATAATCAAGGTTACCGCAAGAGTCATAACGGCTGTCTGAACGGCAAATACAGCCCACGTCGGATATGATGTAACAGCTATATGCGGAACAGCTTTCGCAAGAGCAAGGCTTATCGCTGCAGAAATTGCCGCAACTCCCACCCTCTTCCAGAAAATTGCAAAACTTCTGACGAGAATATTCTTTGACAGGTACCACGCGTACTGAACCGTACGGAATACCATTGCGGACAATGTTCCGATTGCAACACCGATAATTCCCATAAAATATACAAGCACAGCCGAAACAACTACATTTATTCCCGCCTCAACAAACGCACCGTTGCGCGTCTGCTTATAATGACCTGCCGCTAAAGTCAGATTATTATACGGCAGACGGATAGTATACGCCGCATAAGCAGCAACCAGAAGATACGCAAATGCAGGGCGGATGTATTCGGCATCGGTTATGCCCTTGGTATAAACACTTACAAACGGAACAATCAGAATCGCTGTGCAGGTGAAAAAGAAGGTTGTGACGCCGTAGGAAAGAAACTCGTACAAGCCGAATTTTTCCCTGAGGTTATCATTCTCGCCCTTAGCAAGCATATTTCCGAGTGCCGCTTCCATACCCGTCGACAACGCACTTGTGATACTGTGAACACCGTTGACAACTCCGTAATAAACTGTATACACCGAAACTTCGGCGATAGAAAAAGCTCCTGTTATCTTTGAAAACAGGGTCAGGATTACTACATCTGTATTCAGGTTTACAAAATATGCAATATGATGTCCGAGTCCGTCCCAACGTTGACTGATAGCACTGTTATCGGGCTGAGCCTTGCGGTTAATACCATATTTTTTCTTTACATAAATATTAAGAGCTACGGGGCGGATAATATAAACAAGCGCAGTTCCGAATTTCAGAAGATGAATAGACGCGCCGAATTTTACAAACGCAAGCACGAGCAAGGTGTTCAGAATAATCGTAATAATCTGAACAGTTGAGGTTATATATCTTTTCTGGTCAGCCTGAAGGAAAACCATATATGTCAGGCCGAAATAATACTGCACAAAAGTGCTGATACCGATAATTACAACAAGTGAAGCTGTATATGTCCAGCCAAAACTGCGATTTACAATCAGCGGATAAACACAGGCGACAACCGCCATATATACAATAAAAATATACGCTATTTTTCTGAAAAAGCGTTCTGTCGCAGAGACTATTCCGCTCAGCTTCGGCAAATTGTTATCGGCAAGCGGTTTGTAAAGCGCAGCTCTGACAACTCCGCCTACACCTGCCTCGAAGAGAGTGATATAGCTCAGGAACTGCGTTATGGATGAAGTAAGTCCGTTGACAGCAGAGCCGTATGTTCCGATAATCAGCCTCGGAACAATAAAACCGCACACCGCAGTTACAAATTGTAACAGCAGTGAAACAACTGTATTCATCAATGCTTTTTTACTTCTCACAGAATCAGTTCTCCTTTTTATTACTGTGTTTAATGATAGCATAAATCAAACCTATTTGCAAGGAAAACAAAAAGGGCTATCGCATTTAGCGCAGACCGAAAAACAAAAATAAGACAAGAGGGATTTAAGGCGTACATCTGAGTTCCAGATAACCTTAAATCCCTTGTTTTAATATAAGTTCAAAATAACAACTGTTTTTCTAAGCGTTTTTTCGCCCTCTCGGAGTATCACATACGCCTTCGGGTCGAAGAAAACGCTTTCTGCATCTAAATGAGAAAGCCCCAAATTATCTGCTTTTTCTGAATCTTGCAAAATCAAATACTGCACACGCTATACAGCCGACTGCGTAACAGGCTATGTCCTCCCACGCAAAAGATGTACCCATTGCTGTTGAAATAATAGGATTATCCTGAAATCCGAGCAATTCAACATAATTGAAATACTGCCCGATTTCAACCGCTACGGCAAAAAGCATAACATAAAGCGACATAAGCTTTACGCCGTCGGGAATAAATATTCTGACAAAACAGAAAACCACAACGGTTACAATCATATCACCGACAAAGGGTCGGATAAAATCATCGTGTGCGTACAACGCAATCAAAACTTCTGTTCCTAAAAGAAACAGAAAGGATACCGCGAACAGTATCCTTTTTGTTATTTTATTCATAATTTACCAGTTGATTACGTAATCCTCTTCAATACCGAAGGAGATACCAACATCAATGCTGAGTGCTGTAAGCTCGAGCTTCCATACACGGTAGTAGTTAGCTGTCTTAAGCTTGCCTGTGTTCTTGTCAATTGTTGCCTTGATAACACAGCCTGAGTGTGAAACCTTGATAGACTCTTCCTTGATGAATGCCATACCTGCTGAGCCTGCGCCCTCAACAATCTGCTCCTTGGTAACAAGTGAGAAAGCTTTACCGGCATGACCCTCGCCAACCTTGAGGTTAGGCTGTGTGTCATCCTTAAGCTTAATAACCACGCTGTATGTACCGTTGTTGTCGTTAACTGTTGCTTCCTTTATGTCGGCAGTTGTGAGCTTGCTTGACCATGACTGACCCTCTACGGGGAATGCATTCTTGTCAGCTCCTGTATATGTCTTGTTGTGCTTTGCAGCATCCTCACCCATGTTAGCCTTGATAAGCTTATCTGCAAGTGAAGCGAGAGTTTTGTTCTTAAGTTCAATACTTGTAACCTGTGTGTTCTTTGTATAGTTCTGCTTGATTGACTTTGCATTAGCCTTTGCGCCGTTAGCAGCATTGTTGAAAAGTGCAACAATCTGTGCTGTATCCATCTTACCGGATGCTGCGGGCTTGCTGTCTGTCTTGCTGCCTGCGTCAGCGGCAGGAGCATCGTTACCTGTCTGAGCGTCAGTCTGATCTGCGGCAGGTGTGTCGTTTGTATCAGCTGTATCACCTGCTGTATCTGAGCTGTCAGCAGGAGCGTCAGCGTCTCCGCCTGTCGGAACGTCTGCAACGTCTCCGCCTGAAACGTCAGAGCCTGTATTGTCACCTGCGGTATTTTCGCCTGCTTCGGCACTGCCTTCAACGGGCTTGATTGCCTCCGCGTACTTTGAAACACCGCTGTTAAGTGTAAACGCAACAATAGCGGTACAAAGAACCGCCGCTATACAACGGACAATAATCGGCTTTACCGAAGTCTTTTTCTCTTCGCCTGCCGGTGTATTTTCAGCTGCTGCGCTTTCTTCTGCGACAGCGTCTTCTGCCTTTACTTCTTCTGCAGCTTCTGCATTATTATTTTTAATATCTTTCTTTGCCACAAAAATTCCCCTTTCAGAGTATTAAAGCGATAATCGCTTATTTTCGTCATTATATACTATTTATTGTATTTTTGCAATAGTAAAAATACAAAATATTTATCACAAATTTGACAGGTGTCGGCATTTCGGATATAATAGGCTTCGGTGATAGATATGAAAAAACTTTCAGTTATATTATTATCCGCTGTACTGTTTTTTTCGCTTGTATCGTGCGGCACGGATAAATCGAACGTCATTATTGACAACAGCGGTAAAAGCAGGTTTATTGATTTTTATACAGAGGGCGAATACGCCTATATCGAATGTGAACTGAATATATATACAAATAAAGATACAACCGTAATGCTCGGCGCAGTTGATGAGGATGACGTTAAAACAGGGCTTTTGAAATCGTCTGAGCTGACAGGTGTAAGCAAAGACGGTCAATCGGAGGATTTTATTCTGAAAAAAGGTGAAAACACGGTCACCGTAATTTTCAGGGGCGATTATGCAGGTATACCTGAGATAAGTCAACGAGAGATACCGAGATTTATATATATAAAGAAATGAGCGAAGAATTTTCTCCGCTCATTTTTTGCTCTGTACCATTTTTCAGTTGATATTGTATATAATAAAATCAATGTCATTTCAAGCGAAGCAATCCGGAAATATTGCTCTGTTAAAGCGTAGATTGCCGCGGTCGCAGGCTCCCTCGCAATGACAAAAAGCGATTTTTTCTGACAGTTCTTTCAGATACTATCAGCCATTAAACAGTACAAATTCTTTTTTAAAATTTGCCGCTTGTCGAACTGCCCTTATCGTCTGATGAATTTGAAGAAGCTTTTGCCGTTCTTTTTACATCACTGCTTATAAATACATCGTTTGACTTGCCTTCAACAATACTGTCTTCCTTAACATAACTGCCTGCACTGCGCTGTGCAACAACAGACTTAAGGTTTCCTGTTCTGATTTTTGTTACAATAAATGCGATTGCAAAACCGATAAGGAATGAAAGCGGAAGCCAGTAAATTGCGGGTGAGCCGTGCTTACCGTACTGTGCGCTGAAATTATCAGCGTAAAGCTCAACTGCGCCTGTGTAATCCTTTGCGCCGAGCTTCTTAGCAACAGGCTTCATCAGCTTTTTTGTTGTGGCATCAGAATAGAACTTTTTCACACCCTCGGAGCGGTAAACCGCCCAGCTGTTTCCGTTTTCCTTATCAAAGCAGATAAGAAGAAGAACACCGTCCTTTTTATCGCCAAAGCCGTATTTGTTATCATTATAATACTTCGCGGCATAATCGTCAGACGTCATTCCGTCAAGCGAGTCCGTTATGGCAACATAGAAATTGCACTTGCACTCGTTGCTGACAGCCGTAAGCTTTTCGTTGAGCTTTTCACGCTGAACCGTGCTTACCGTGCCCGTTTTGTCCTTGATGAGCGCTGTGCCGATTTCAGCTGTCTCCCCTGCCTCAACAATCTGAGCCGCTTTGTCGCTGTTCCTGTCGAGGAGCGCAGAAATGCTGTTGTAGTATTCCTTGGCGCTGTCGTAGTAGGTTGAGGCATTGTCATAGCCGTCATAAACAGCCTGCTGAACCTCCTCGGTAAACAGAACCTTCGCTCCGTCCGTGACATAGAGATATGTCTGCTCCGAGCTGTAATCGGTATAATCAACATCATCATTCAGATACGCAACAAAGCATACGCCCGACATACCTGCCGACTTTTCATTATATATGCTTTTTGTGTATTCGTAGATATCACTGTTATTGCCGATATCATCAACAATAAAGTAATAAGCAGGGAAATCATATTTTGTTCTGATATCCCTTGCCATTCTGTCAAGCTCCGCCGCCTGTGTGTCCTTTATATTGATTCCGTCAAAAAACGAAACATACGTACCGTTAGCCGCAAGCGCAGGCACACAGAGCATAAGGCAGATAAGAACGGCAGAAATTAAAGCAACTGTTTTTTTAGTCATATCTCCGCCCCCTTACCTTGCTATAAGCCATGCGATCGCATAAATCGCACTGCCGAGAATTGCGGTCAGAACTCCGACGGACTTCCAGAAAGCATTTTTATCAAGCGGTAAATCACCGACTATTTTTCCAGTCTGTCCGTTCATGGCGAATGTAAACTTCTCGCCCTTCCACGAGGTATTTAGAAGCCATACGGGATAAAGCGCATAACGGCAGGATGAGTTTTTCAGCTCAATCCTTGTTCTGTCTTCAATACCCGATACATTTTCATAGCCATTGGTGGTTTTCATAAATGTATCAATTGCACTCTGCGTGATTCTTTCCTCCGCACGAGCCTTGCTCTGCTCACTGTCAACATCGTATCGGTCGGCAACATAGCCTGCGAGATATGCGGTGCTGAACTCAACGGCATCCTTGATATCAAAAGGCTCAACCGCCTCCATCAGAGTATCGTCCATCTTGCTCGAGCCGTCAACGGGCAGACCGTCAACGCTGAACTTACCGTTTCGGAAAAGGTCATAGCAGGAGGTTTCGACATAATCAAACTCGCTGTCGCTCCATTCACGTACCTTCTGACCTTTATATACAACGTCAGCGTCAACATCCGCGCTGAACAGCCACTCGGGAACATAAACACCCTTTATCTCGTCAATATGGTTTTCATCCTTAAAGATTTTCGGGACGAATTTCTTTGTGCCGATATGCTTTTTAAGAGCTTCCTTAGCTGCTTTCTTGTCAAGCTTGAAGGGAATTACAAGGTCAGGTCTGAGGTCGCCCGAGAACTGTCCCTTCATAACAACAGGGTTGCCGCAATACGGACAGCTTGAAGCGGCAGTTGTGCCGTCACCGATAATCTCACCGCCGCAGGACTGACAGACATAAACCGCCATTCCTGTCGCTTCGTCAACAGATTTCACTTCTGTTTCCTTTTCACTTGCGGTGTTTCCGAGGTCTTCCTGTGCCGCCTTAAGCTCATCAATGTCAAACTCCGTGTCGCAGAACGGACACTTCATCCGCTGAACCGCGGAATTGAATTCAACCGCACCGCCGCAGCACGGACATTTATATTCAAGTAAATCGCTCAAATTATCACCTCATTTACGGCTTACGTTATAATTACTGTATATCGTTTGCGTCAAACGGGTCACCGCACTCGGGGCAGAACTTCGGAGGATTCTTCGGGTCCTCAGGCTCCCAGCCGCACTTGTCACACTTGTAGAGCGGTTCACCTGCAGGCTTCTTTGCTCCGCAGTTTTCGCAGAACTTACCCTTGTTTACAGTACCGCAAGCGCAGGTCCAGCCGTTTTCTGCCGGCTTCGGCGCACCGCACTCGGGGCAGAACTTACCTGTTGCGGTATGGCCGCACGCACAGGTCCAGCCGTTTGCCTGCGGCGCAGAAGCCTGTGCCGGTGCTGCCGCCTGCTGCTGTGCATACTGCTGCTGAGCTGCCTGCTGCTGCATACCCTGCTGGAAAAGACCCTGAATATTATTCATGCCCATTCCGCCTGCCATGCCCATGCCCATAAAGCCTGTCATAGCACCTGCGGAATTGCCTGCGGCTGTTTTCATTGCGGCTGCGTTTGCGTCGCCCATAAGACCTGCAAGCATCATCGGGTCTGAGCCGAGAGCTGCCGCGTCCTCAAGCTGCTGAACCTTCTGCATATCCTCTTCTGTAAGAGTGATGGGGTTCATTGATACCGATACAAGCGAAATACCTCTTGCCTCAGTCCATCTCTTATAAAGAGCGTCACCCATTGCATCCTCAAGCTCCATTGAATGAGCAGGAATGTCGGAGGGACGAAGCTCAAGTGCCGACAGCTTTGCAAATGCGGGCTGAAGTGCGCTGATGAAATCCGTCTTGAGCTGATTGTCAATCTGATCTCTTTCAAATGAGCCTTCAACATTTGCGCAGATTTTTGTATAGAAAAGAAGCGGATCTGAAATTCTGTAAGAATAAATACCGTTGCATCTTACGTTAACGGTTCTGTCCATATGAGCTCTGCTGTTTACAACTCTGAACATGAACGGATTAGCTGTGCCGAATTTATTGTCAAGAATTTCCTTTGTATTTATATAGTAAATTCTCTGATCCTTGGCTGTGTCACCGCCGAAGGTGAAACGCTTGCCGACCGTCTTAAATGTTTCTTTAATGCTCTCGCCGAGATTGCCCGCAAAGATGCTGGGCTCTGTCGAGCTGTTATATGTATATTCGCCTGTTTCGGCACAGATATCAACAATCTTGCCCTGCTCAACGATAATCATACACTGTCCGTCAGCGACGGCAATGCCCGAGCCGTTTGAAATAATGTTATCATTTCCCTTTGTATTTGACGAACGGGAGGTAATACGCTTCTGTCCCTTGACAACAAGTGTATCCATTCCCAATGAATCGCAATAGAAAAATTCTTTCCACTGGTCAGCGAGCACTCCGCCTGCCGCACCTAATCCTGCTTTAATAAGTCCCATAATAAAAACTCCTTTCAAGTTTATATCCAGCTTAATATATATTCATTGAACATATATTTGAGTATATTATAACACATATATTCGGCCTTTGCACCATATTTTTTTGTGTTTTATGCATAATTTTCACAAAATCAGCAAAATTCACCCTTGTTTTACACTTTATTGCATTGAAAAAGATGATATTTAATGTTAAAATAAATCATCAAATTTCACGAGGTCTGATTATGTCAAACAGAAGTATTATCGAAAAAGCAAATGCGGTTGTTCCCTCACAGGCACAGCTTGATTTTATGGATACAGAATTTATTGCGTTTGTCCACTACGGAATGAACACATTTTCCAACTCCGAATGGGGAAGCGGCAGAGAGCCTGTCAAGTATTTCAACCCTGCCGACCTCAATGCGGGTCAATGGGTAAAAGCCATAAAGGCAGCAAAAATGAAAGGACTTGTACTGACGTGCAAATACTCCGACGGTTTCTGCCTGTGGCCGAGTGCATACACCGAGCACAGCGTTAAAAACGCACCGTGGCTTGACGGCAAGGGCGACGTTGTGCGTGAGGTTGCCAATGCCTGCCGTCTTGAGGGCATAAAATTCGGCATTTACCTCTCCCCCTATGATATGCATGAAAAGACATTCGGCAGCGATAAATATAACGACTATTTTGTCAATCAGCTGACGGAGCTCTGCACAAACTACGGTGATATTTTCTGCGTATGGTTCGAGCGCGACCACAGCGGAAAACAAAAATATGACTGGCAGAGATACTACGATACTATCAGAAAGCTTCAGCCGAATGCAATGATTTGTAACTGCGGACCCGATATCAGATGGTGCGGTAATCACACAGGTGTCGGCAGAACAAGTGAGTGGAGCGTTGTGCCGAAGGAGCTTATCAATGACGCCGACCCTGTCAAGCTTGTTCAGCCCGACCTCGGCAGCAGAAGCAAAATTAAAAAAGCGGATGAGCTTGTATGGTTCCCGATGATAATGGATCTTTCCATGCGTCCGGGCTGGTTCTTCCACGATACCGACAACACAAGCATGAAGGTGCTTGCAAAGGCGGTTGAAACTTATTTCAAGTCAGTCGGCAACAACGGCACATTCATCCTCAATGTCGCACCGTCGCACACGGGTAAAATCGACCGTTCCGACCTTGAACAGCTTGTAACAATCGGCGCACAGCTTGATATTGAGTTCAGAACAGAATTCACGGAGGGCGCTGAGTTTAAAGCGTCAAACGAGTCCGATGACCTGCACTCGGCAAAATTCATCAATTCGGGCAAGTCATATTACCGCACAGCGGACAACGCGAGAAAGACATCAATAACCGTTGATATGGGTGACGTTCATGTTATCAACAAGGTTGTTCTTGCGGAGAACATCAAAACAGGTCAGCAGGTTGAAAAGTTCAAGCTGTATTACTATTATAATAAGCGCTGGCATAAGATGTATCAGGGCGGCACAATTGGCAGAAAGAAAATCTGTATGCTTGCCCCGATGGACGCACGCAGGATAAAGCTTGTTATCGAAAAGACACGCGGCTTTGCAACGCTGACAGAATTTAAAGTTTATTAAAGAATGGGTATTGACATTTTGCCGGTACGGCACTATAATCTCATTGATTAAGGGCTTGTAGCTCAGTTTGGGAGAGCGCCGGCTTCGCAAGTCGGAGGTCATGGGTTCGATCCCCACCAGGTCCACCAACAAAAAGTCTCTTTTGTCTGCCGGCAAAAGGGACTTTTTTTATGAAGTCGCACAGGCGGGCTAATGAAGAAATTGAAATGAGAGAACAGCGTTTAAAACAAGAAACAAGGCATGGAACTTGCTGTGTCTTGTATTTTTTGTAAAAAATCGCCCCGTATTATTATGAGATATGCCGTATTGACATGAGTTTTTTTTAGTTTATAATTTTATTATCAAATAAAAAGTGGTGATAAGATGAAAAAATGGTATACGGGTGTTGTTCATTCACACACAACACGTTCCGACGGAAAGCTCACTCCGAATGAGCTTGTTCGCAAAGCTGAAGAGCTCGGTCTGGATTTCATTATAATTACAGATCACAACCAACCTTGTAAGGAAGTACCTTTGAGCAGCAAGGTTCTTGTTATCCCCGGAGCCGAGCTTACCGACGATACATGGGGACATACAAATATCTGGGGTGTAAATGACCCTGTTGATGACTTCGAGTGCAAGAGCTATGAGGACTGGGAAAAGAAAATTGCATCGGCGCGTGAAAAAGGTGCTGTTATCTGCATGAACCATCCTATGTGCAGCAACTGCGGCTGGCATTGGCCGCTTGAGCCCGAAAAGGTTGACTGCGTTGAGGTGTGGAACAGCCCTCAGCACACGGATAATATGATTTGCACCGCATGGTGGCAGGATGAACTGAGAAAAGGCAAAAAGCTGCCTGCTGTCGGCGGAAGCGATTTCCACAGAGATTATGTTGTTGTCGGCAAGGTCGACAATCCCGTAAGCCGTGTATATGCCGATGACTGCACACAGGAGGCTATTCTGAATGCGATTAAGGCAGGACACGTTACAATTTCCCCGAGCGTAAGGGGTCAGATGATTGAGATAAAAAGCGGTGACAGCATTATCGGCGATACCGTTAAGCTGACCGACAACACCGAGGTTACCGTAAGTGTGGATTATCTTAAAAAGAATCAGACTCTTAAAATCATTGATAACAACGGAATTAAGTTCTCCCACAAGGCAACGGAAAACGGTCCTTTTACAGTTACACTTCCCGTTAAAGAGGCGGGATTTGTTTCCGCTCAGGTCGAGTATGATCTTCATCCGCTTTACGGTGCGGCTTACAGCAAGGTTGAACAGCTTGTATTCCACAGCAAGAAAAAAGGAAAACTGCCGCCGTTCATTTACTCTCAGACGAGTGCAATTTATTTTGAATAAAAGGTGATTATATGAGTACAAAAACGAAAAAAATGCCCTCAACCACGCTTAATAAAAAGCGTTATGTTACTCCGATTGAGTATGTCAGCATAGCTATGTCGCGAATCGGCGGAATGTTTTCAACAACGCTGACGGGTACACTTGCAACAGCCTTCCTGCACGAGCTTTACTATGGCCCGAGCGGTATCAGTTCCGAGGGTGTTGCAGGTAAAATGGCAGTTCAGACTACAATCACATCCCTCGCAGGTATTCTTATCGCTTTGCTTTCGGGTGTGCTTGTTCAAAAGTGGAAAACAAAGCTCGGTCACTACCGTCAATGGTATTTTATAAATCTTATCCCGTTATTCGTTCTTACTGTTTTGTATTTCTGGGTTCCGTCCCATTGGACTATCGAGCAGATGACGTATTGGCGATACGGAATTGCCCTTGCGCAGACCGTATTCAATGCATTCAACACACTTTCACAGAATATTGTTCAGGTTGTTTCACCCGACCCGAAAGAAAAGAAAACCATTGCAACCTGCTGGCAGCTGTTCTATTATATCGGCTACGGTGCGGCATATCTTGCAACTATGGTCTACGGAAAAATCAGCGATGATAAAAACGCAATGTATATGCGTTTAGCTTTGGTTGCCGCTATTGTTTCGGCTGTCGGTAATCTTATGTGCGGTATCTTCTGCAAAGAGAGAATTGATGTTCAGCCTAATAAAAAAGAAAAAATCACCAAAGAGTTATTCACGCTTTTCAAGTATAAAAACTATCGCTGTATGCAGTATATGAGCTTTGCGGATACACTCTGTCACCTCGGTAAATTCAGCACATATCTTGCCGCTATAACAGTTGGTTCATCCAATAATCTTCTTCTGACTATCCCCACTGCCGCAGGTACGGTTGTCGGCAATCTGATTACGGCAAAGGTTTCAAAAAAATATGAGCCTACAAAGCTTCTCAAATTCTGCGGAATCTATATCACGGGTGCGGCGGCGGCTGTTTTCTTCACCGCATTTATCGAATCAAAAATGAACCTTGTGTTCTTTGAAGGCTGGAACAAGTGGTTCTTCTACGTATTCTATTTCTTCTTCGGAATCGGTGTAGGTATCAACGAGCTTTCACTTTCTCACTTTAACGTTGAGTATTTCGACTATCTTGAATGGCAGTCAGGCAAGCGTCTTGAGGCTGTTCAGGGCATCATTCCCGGATGGATAAAGAGCGGGCTTACATATCTGTACGAGATTGCTATTCCCTATATGCTTGTATGGATTGGTTATGAGTCAAGCCTTGAGGGTGACCTTGTTGCGACTATGAGGGCAAAGCCCGACTATATGCAGACCTGTCTTTGGCTTCTTGCATTGCTTGTTTTCACTTATGCGCTTGCAATTCTTATTAAGGCAATCCTTCTTAAGACAATGTATGATATTGAGGGTGAGAAGAAAGAGCAGATGTATAAAGAGCTTGAAGCAAGAAGAGCTGAAAGAGCTGAAAATGCTTAAAATTTCAAGAGCGTTCCAAAAATCGGAACGCTCTTTTTTATCACTATTATCTGTTTCGGATGCATAGTTAATTATCATATATTATATCTGCATTGGTAAATGAATCATCTAAATCTATCATCACATCAAGAAAAACATCACCGTCAATAGATTTTACAGCTGTGACGCCTCGGTAATTATAACTGTATTCCGTATCGGTCATTCCAAAACCATAAAACACATTAAAAGTTAAATTATACTGTCCGCAACAATAAAGCGCAACTTCATTAGGTTGAGAACAGCCGCCCCAACCCCAAGGATAAATCCTGTCTGTGAAAATTTTATCTTTTTCAAACATTACCATTATCGCTTCATTTTTGTTCTGAACAAGGCAGAAAAGCCAGTCACCCTTTTTTACGCTCTTTACAAGTATTGCGTTTTCGGTGTCAGAATCATCAAAAAACTGCACAGACTTATTTAAAATTGCGGTTTCGTTATTCTCCGGCATACTGTTGAAAAAATGATATCCCAAGTAAATCGAACCAGATATAACAGCTGCCAACAAAACTGCGAAAAACGTAATCAAGACAGAACGTCTGCGTTTCTTTTCATCAGTTTTTATCGTGCTCAGTAAAATGTCATCGCTGACTGCGGAAATTTTGTTTTCTTCAATTCGTTCTCCTTTTAATATTTCCACCACCGAAACACCGAGGGCTTCCGATAACGATTCAAGAACAGCTATATCAGGCGCACTTCTGCCTGTCTCCCATTTTGAAACCGCTTTATCCGTTACATGGAGCTTATCTGCCAGCTCTTTTTGCTTCAGTCCTTTTTCCTTTCTGAGAGCAGATATAAAGCGACCTGTTTTAGCATTATCCATAGATTCACCGCCTTTAAGTTTCGAAATAATTAATGCCTACTGAATAACAGCAATTTTTTCAAAGCACACCCATTCAAGCA
>JAKSQO010000051.1 GCA_024404095.1 Clostridia bacterium
TTAAATACTGATATTATCTAAAATCTTGACATTTCCCTCTCAGGAAGGCCGGTGCTTCTGCATCGGTCTTTCTTCTTTCTTGACATTCTTTCAGAAAAGTGGTAACATTAAAGAGTCAAAATCAATCAAAAGAAAATGAACAAAAAAGCATCTGACCGATTATGGTTAGGTGCTTTTTTCTTTGCAGTTTTATGAAAGTTTTTTCTGCATTAAATGTGTTAAAATAAGTGCAAGGAGATGATACCATGTACAACCCTTATTTTAACGCATTTTCCAATTACAATTCTCCATATATTAATCCTGTATCGGCTGACAGGGGTTTTAGTCAGCCGTACAAACAGGAAATAACTGAAGTATACGGACTGCAGGGAGCGCAGACGTATCAGATGCCACCTAATAGCTCATGTATGCTCCTCGATGCAAGTGAGCCTATAACTTATATCAAGAAAACTGACGGAGCTGGCAGTGCATCTATAATCGCATACAAGCTTGTTCCTTTGCAGACTGATAACAACGACCTTGAAAAGAGGATAAGAAAACTGGAGGAGATAGTTAATGAATCCTATACTTCAAAATCTTCAGAGCAACCAAGGGAATCTGCTCAGCAGAATATCACAAATTAAAACTATGTTTGATGGCAGAAATGCTGATGAAATCTACGCAGACATGATGAATAACAATCAGCAGTTCAGAAGCTTCGTGGAGCAGAACAAAGGCAAGACTGCTGAACAGATAGCCGAGGAATACGGCATTAATCTATCATTACTGAAATAAAGCTGCAGCTTTATATATTTTTAAAGGAGGAAAAATCATGGAAGGCAACAACTTTTCACTTTCAGATCTCAGAGCAGTTACTGACGGTGCTGATGGTATCAGTGGTGGTTCTGCTTGGCTCATCATTCTGTTTCTTCTCATTGTAGGCGGAAACGGATTCGGTGGCTTCGGAAGAAACACTGGTGAACTTAACAGCTACGCAACAGCAGCAAGTCAGCAGGACATCTTATTCTCAAGCAAATTTCAGGCACTTGATAACAAGATTGACCGTATCGGCAACGGCATAGCAGATGCTACATTTGCTCTTAACAACAGCATCAAGGACACAGCATATGCAACCACATCAGCTGTGGTAAGCGAAGGAAGAGCAACACAGGACGCAATCTGCAACGTAAGATACGATATGGCGAACTTTGCTGCAAGTATCAACAGCAACATTGACAACAAATTTGCTGCATTGGAGAAATCACAGCTTGAACAGCGTCTTGCAGAACAGTCACAGCAGATTGCACAGCTTCAGCTTTCTTCTCAGCTCTGTGGTATTCCACGCATTAACCAGACAGCGTGGGGAGTATATCCTTATCCGACTTGTAACACAGGTTGCGGATGCAATTAATATGCTTTAACAGCACGAATCTTAGGGAACGCATAATTATTCGTGCGTTCCCTTTAATTTTTAGGAGGAAATTAAAATGGGATGTTCAACAACAAGAAAATCATGCAACGATAAGTCATGCCAGAGATTCTACAACGCACAGCCGCAGACTATTACTGCCGGAACTGCTCTTCAGCTTCAGATAGCCGGAGCAAAGGTAGTTGACAGTGGTATTGCTATCGAAACAGAGCCGGCAAGCTACACGATTACAAAAACAGGCTTGTATCACATAGCAGCTGATATCACTATTGCGACAACTGCTGTAGGTACAGCTACACTGACAGCATATCTTGACGGTGTACCGCTTCCATGTACACGCAGAAACATTACACTTGTCAACGGCACTACAGAGATACACACAGAAACAGACCTTGCGTTCTCACACTGCTGTCCTTGCATCAACAAGTCAATCACATTCGTATTAACTGATGCATCTATTGCCGGAACGGTAACACAGTTCTGCACTGGCGTTCTGAAGCTTGCATGAGGTGAATGACATGAAGATGATTAAAAAGCTTGTGGACTGCATCGAGGAAGAGCTTGAAGGTGCTCAGAACTACGCTGAGAAATATGTTGAGTATAAAGCAAACGGCAATACGAAGTGGTCTGGGCGTTTCAAGTCTATGGCTGAAGACGAGCTTCAGCACAGCAACCTTATACACGAACTTGCTGTAGAAGAAATAAGCAAACTCAGAAGCGTGTATGAGCCTTCACAGGAGATGCTTGATAAGTGGGATAAAGCTCATACCAAGTATGTTGAAAAAGCTGCTTGGATTAAGCAGATGCTTGCCTTATGATTTCTATAGACGAAATTGAAAAAACTATTATTGAGCTTGAAAGCAAGGAAACGTCTTTCGCAGTCTGTGAGAAGCTTTCATACCTGTACACAGTTCGGGACCATATCAAACCTTCAAGCACCGCTGAGTTCAGATCTGATTCAGAATTTATGAAGTCACTCTCAGGTAAAAGCTCAGCCAGTGTGTGGAAGGTTCTTGACGAGCTTATGACCACTATCAAAGTAATACAGCCAAGACTGTATGAAGCTACAATTTCAGAAATCAAAAAAATATAGGTCTGAGAAATCAGACCTATTTTTTATACGAAGAAATACGAAGAAAATACGAATATCAAAATCATTTATCTTCATTTATTTGCCTTCTCAGTATCTGCCAAGCTCATAAAATGGCGGTGTTCTTTCGATGTCGAAAACAGTCCTGTTATTATTTCAAAATAACAGGAATATTGCTTTCAAGGCCTAAAATGCGTGGTTTGCAAGCTTATAAAAATAAAAAATACGAAGAATTTACGAATTAAATCGCGAATTCCTCGTATTTTTTTTAATATCACATGTATAATAAGAAAGGCACGTTGTGAAAAATACACATACTGTAGCACACCTAATTTTATCATCAACAGGCTTAAATGTCAAGTTCTTTTCTGAGCTTCTGAATGTCTGCGTGACCATATACTTTTCGCAGCATATTTAAATCTGACCAGCCGAGCATTTCAGCTATAGCAAAAAGGTTCTTTCCTTCGTTGACCCACAAACTTGCTCTTGTATGTCTCAGCTCATGCGGATTAAGTTTAGGTATATCAATACCTTGTTCGAGATAATGCTTGTGCATACGGTTCATAAATGCATCGTGCTTATCTCTGAAGCCGGTGACAGCCGGAGGACGTTCTCTGTTTGGCTCAGCTACAAAACCATACTGAACATTTTCTTTGATGTAGTCTGCTGTTTCCTGACTGATAGCAATAGTTCTGTTTCTGTATTTGTTTTTCGTATCTGCTAATATATCACCGTCAGTATATTTGTTCTTAGCAGTCAGACCTTTGTTAATTGAGATTGTAAGATTCTCAAAATCAACATCTTCGAGCTTGATTCCTAACAGCTCAGATCTGGACATGCCATATGACAGAAGCAGATGCTCCGGTAGACCGAATCTGTCAAGCTTGCAGTATTTCAAAACAAGCTCAGTCTGTTCTGCTGTATATATGCGTTTCTCTTTTGACTGGTGCTTGATAGATACGTTCTGACATGGGTTATAATCCACATAGCCGTTGTCTATAGCTTCATAAAAGCACTTTGAAAGCTTTGATATATGCATCTTAACCGTAGATGCGCTGTGGTCTTTCAGCTTTAAATTTACGTAGTCCTCAATATCAGTCTTGACTATAGCTTTCAGAGGTGTGTTTTTAAAGTACGGTATCAGATGATTGTTAAATATCACATCATAGCCGTGCCGGTATGTACTGATTTTTACTTTTGTTTTAATATGCGAGAGGAATATATCTGCCCAGTCAGCGAATGAGATATATTCCTTTTTGTTTTTCTCATTGATTTGATTTATTTTATACTCTTCAGCCTTTGCCCTGGCATCGGCTTTGCTCTTTTTTGAATAGAATGATTTATAAACAGGCGTTCCATCGAATCTGCGTTCTACAATGCACTTGTATTCGTAATATCCATCGGAACGCTTGTTTTCTTTTTTTCTTGCCATAAGTACATTTCCTTTACAGTTATGCAATAAATCAGAAAAACGTTAACAGTTCTGCAGTTAATCTGTAGTTTGTTAACGCTTTTCTATAGTGCATAGGCTATATAATTATTTTAAGCTCGGAAGAATCCAAAGGTCCTGAGCGTAATCAGGTATTTGAATATCTACAATGTTTTTGTTTCTGATGTTCTCAACAGTATCTGCGTTAAGCGTGAATGAGATAACCTTTCCTTCGCTGCCGTCCTGCATATCTGCTACTGCCCAGTACTGGAATTCGTCACACTTGTTGCTGTGCTTCTGAAGCCATTCACAAGCGTTCATGTAATTCTGATCTATCGTAAGCTTGTTAGTCATAGACGGTTCTATTTTAGCCTTGAGGACTATAACCGTTCTGCCGTCAAGCTCTGTTTCCGTTAAGTCAAGCAAATCTCCGTGTGGAAGCTCTGAAGGCTTCTTTGTTGGCTTCGGTGTTGGTTTAGTTGTAACAATCTCTGTTACTGGTTCTGTAACCGGCTCTGTTACTTCTGTAACCACTGGTTCTGCTGTATCTGTGTTATCTGTCGTTTGCTTGCTGGAGCCACCACCGCCAAACATAGCAGCTAATACGATGACTGACCAAACTACAGTTAATGCAATCTTAACTTTCTTCTGGAGCTTCTGAGACTTCCATATGAGTATGTACACGGTCACCGGAAGAAATACAATCCCTAAAATGATTTTTAATGCTTTCATACAATAATCCCCCTATTATAAATCAAATCGAAAACTTGGTCTTAATTGACGCTGCCACAGGCGCATCCGCGGCTATTTTATCTTGCTCTTGCATGAATCTAATATATGTAAGCAAATGCTTTTTTTGATCGTCATCAAGTTTTTCAATTTCAATATTTATTCTCGATGACAAGGTGCCTTGAAGAATGTAAAAGTCAGCAGGTATATTTTCTGAAATATCAGGTTCTGATTTATCGATTCCGAGAAGATAGTCTGTGGATACTTCAAAATATTCAGACAGCTTCTGAAGTTTGGCAACCGATGGAGTCTGACCTTTTTTAATATTCGCAATAAAATCCTTGCCGGCTCCGCTCTCGGTAAGAGCTTTTGTTTTTGATACTCCTTTTTGCTTTGCAAGTTCCTCAATTCGGTTTATTAGCATATCTGAATCCATGGCTTCGCCTCCGTTTGTACAAATTTACAGTTTAGCAATACTGTATCTATTATCAGATTGTAGATATTAAATGAATATCGTTGATTAACGATGAAATTAAAGAAAATCAATTGACTTTGTCGTTAATTAACGATATAATATTAACATAGAAACAAACAAAATTTGTTTGTATTAATTATAACATATATCTATCAAAATGAAAAGGGGTTATTTCATGAACGGACAGATTATTTTTGCAACGATTGAAAATCTCATCAATGTAGTTAATAAGGCCGATAACGATGAGCTCGACTGCATTCTCAAAACTATCAGAATTCTTCACGAGAAGCTCAATGACAGCAAGTGGGCGAAGGAAAATGAATACAAGTTCGCATTCTGGTACAACTACGAAGATGAAGAGTTTGAATTCTACGAAGTAAACGATAAATTATAAATCCCTCTGATGAGTCTTTGAGAATTAAGACGAAACGGCTCCGGCCGTCAGGGATATGGCTGCCCTAAATCCTGTGAATTCGGGACACAACTACAATTAAATAATACGTAATCAAGCACGGTCTTGAAAGTTTTCAAACGCACGCATAAGTATAGTTTTACACCGAGCAGAAGCCAGTGCTCACAATCAATCAGATATTCCTCAGCAAAATTCCAATTGTACAAAATATATTATGAAAGGAAGTGGACGTTCCTTTGAGTATAGAAATAGTTTTTTGTTTCAATCACTGGAATATCTGATTACCACACAATCAGATGTTCCTCCGGAGTCAAAATGAAAATCCATGAAATTTATACAAAGGAGGAAGTACCTTCAGATAGCACATAGTTAACAATATATTTGAGGACATCTGAAATAATCAGGAAAGGAGGATTGATACCTTTATGGATATCAAAATCAGATTAATTCAGCTTGGCATGAAGCAGGTTGACCTTATTGAGCCGCTCAGAGAGCGAGGTGTTACAATTTCGAGAAGTGAAATGAATCTCGCTATTAACGGCAGAGGCACTCAGCCTCAGCACACAAGGGCTCTTGAGGCAATCAATGAGATCCTCGCAGAGAAGGAGGCGAGTCTGAATGTCGAACACGATAAATGATTTTATAGCAGCGGATAATGACAAGATTGATAAACTCATCGCAGAGAATCCACAGAGCATATCAATCAGTGATATATCAGCCTTCCTTGGAGCGGATGTTGCATCTGTCAGAGCGGCTATAGAAAACAACATCTTCGGGATGTCGTGGAGAAAATCCGGCTCTGCAAGGCATGGCTACTTCATACCGACGGCACAGTTCGTGAGATGGTATTTAGCAATGAACTGAAGGAGGTGATTGATGTGGTAGATGGTATCATTTTTTCAGCAATGATCATTTGCATTCTCCTGTATGCGGCTTACAACGGTCAGCAGAACAGATACGAATACGAAGAAACCAAGCGCAGACGTGAAGAGAAGCGCAGAGTGGAACTGGAGAAGGAGTTCATAAAAGACTATGATATCTTCTTCAGTGAACTTCAGAAATGAAGAAGGCCGCACTTCCGGGGGTTCGGAAGCACGGCACACAATATATGGGTGTTACATTTTCTTAACTCCCTAAGTATAACATATTCAGGAGGGAAAGTCAATTACAATGGATATTATTAAATTAAGAAACGCAGTTATTGCTGCTATAGATGAAAGCAGTATCAAGGCAAAAAACGGCAAAGAATGTTTCTGTGCATGTGTTGAGTATTCCAAGTTTGAGCATCAGGAAACTCTTGAGATAACATTTTACACAGATGACAACGAGAATACGGTGTTCTACGCATTTCACCATGATTTCAAAAATCATGAGATATCGGTTACAAGACGATATCAGTCGGAAAGCAGAACATCAAGCCTCATTTACAGCAAAGCAATAGAAGAACTTAGAAACGAATTTAAGAAAATAGGAGTGAATTTCGATGGCAAGTATATATGAAATTAACGAACAGATTCAGGATTGTCTTAATCCGGAAACAGGCGAGTTTGATGAGGAACGCTTCAACGGACTCATGGAACTGAAGGAAACCAAGATTGAACAGCTGCTTTGCTTCTACAAGAACGTAGTGGCCATGGCAAAGTCAATGAAGGAAGAGGAAAAGAGCCTTAAAGAACGCAGAGAAGCTGAGGAACGCAAAGCTGAGAACCTTAAAAGGTATATCCAGTATGCGCTGGACGGCGAGAAGTTTAAGACCCCGAAGGTGTCAGTAAGCTACAGAAGCACTCAGTCCGTAGAGGTATCAGACAACTTTATTTCCTGGGCGATAGCTACAGGACATGACACACTGCTCAAGCACAAGGAGCCGGAAGTATCAAAGACAGCAGTCAAGGAAGCAATCCTCGCAGGCGAAAAGGATATTCCGGCACGAATCGTTGACGGTGTGAGCATGACTATTAAGTGAGGTGTGGATAATGGGTATACCTGTTCTTGTACTTGGATACAGCGGCTCCGGCAAGTCCGCTTCGATGAGAAATTTTGCAGACAACGAAATTTCAATCATCAACGTAAACGGAAAGCAGCTTCCGTTCAGAAACCAGCACACAAACATTCTCAGTACTGACAACTACAATGACATCATGGCATACATGAAGTCAGCCAAGACAAACATCATCGTTATCGATGACAGCCAGTATCTCATGGTTAATGAGTTTATGAGAAGGGCGAAGGAAACAGGATTTCAGAAGTTTACTGACATAGCTCAGCACTACTGGAACCTTATCAAATCTGTGGAAGCTCTGCCTGCTGATACGGTGGTTTACTTCCTTCAGCATCTTGATCATGATGAGAGCGGACGAGAAAAGGCAAAAACAATCGGAAAGCTTCTTGATGAAAAGATAGCAGTTGAAGGTATGTTTACCATCGTTCTGAAGTCACTCTCACAGGACGGCAAATATTATTTTGCTACTCAGACAGACGGCAACGACACATGCAAGAGCCCTATAGGACTGTTTGACCAGAGATACGTCGACAATGACCTTAAGTTTGTTGATGAGGCTGTCAGAGCTTACTACAGATTCAGTGAAGCAGAAATCTGCGAGGACTGCAAAGGCGAGATTCTTGCAAGCAAGGGTATTGCAACATCAGAAATAGTCAGAAGAACAAAGGCGAAGTACGGCGCTCAGCTTTGCTGGAAGTGCGCTACAGAAAGGGCGAAGAAAAATGTATCTGAAGGTTAATGGAAAATACATCAACGTCATCGACCTTGTGAAAAGCAAGAGACCATGCAAGAAGTGTGGTCATGTCGGTGGCTTAAAATTCGATTACTGCGAAAACAACAATTCTGTACAGGTCAGATGTTCAGAATGCGGTGATTTCAAAGGATGTGCGGTAAGTGAACCTAAGACCGTATCAGACTGATCTAATCGAAAGAGTCAGGGATTCATACCGCAGAGGGAAGAAAGCACCATGCATCGTTCTTCCCTGCGGCGGAGGTAAGTCAGTTATTGTAGCCGACATTGCAAAGAACGCGACACTTAAGGGAAACCGAGTCCTGTTCATAGTCCACAGAAAGGAACTCTGTCAGCAGATAGAGAACACTTTCAAGTGGTGGGGCGTTGATATGTCGCTGTGCTCAGTAATGATGGTTCAGACTGCGGCAAGACGTATTAAGAAGCTTGAAACTCCTCAGCTGATTATTACAGATGAAAATCATCACAGCAAAGCAGCTACATATAGAAAGCTATATGATGCATTTCCGGATGCCAAGCGTGTAGGAGTAACAGCAACTCCGGTAAGACTTGACGGTTCAGGGTTGTCTGATGTCAACGATGATTTAGTCATCGGAGTATCAGCAAAGTGGCTGATAGAAAACAAGTTCCTTGCTCCGTATGATTACTACGCTCCAAGACTTGTTGATATGACAGGTATCAAGATTAAGCGTGGTGAATATGATGTAACACAGGTTGAGAATCTGATGATTCAGAAAGCAGTCTATGGCGATGTTATTAAAAACTATCAGAAACTTGCGAATAACCGGCAGGCTATATGCTACTGTACAACAGTCAAGCACAGTCTGATGATGGCTTACAGGTTTGCTGAGGCAGGAATTAAAGCTGCACACATAGACGGCGAGACTTCAGCTTCTGAGCGTCAGAGGATAATCGACGGATTCAGAGCGGGAGAAATCAAAATCCTTTGCAACGTAGACCTTATATCAGAGGGTTTTGATGTTCCTGACTGTTCATGTGTAATCATGCTGAGGCCTACTCAGTCTCTGGTACTCTACACACAGCAGAGCATGAGATGTATGAGGTATCAGCCATACAAGAAGGCGGTAATCATTGACCATGTAGGAAACTACACAAGATTCGGAATGCCTGATGCAGACAGAGCATGGAAGCTTAATGCGGTCAAGGGAGACAAGGTATCCGGCGTCGAAGCGCTGAATATCACTCAGTGCCCGATGTGCTTCTACACATACGAGGGAGACAGCAGAGCGTGTCCTGCGTGTGGATATTTCAATGCGGCTCCCAAGGAAGAACGCAAAGAGATTGAGACCGAGGAAGATACAGAGCTTCAGAAGATTGACGGCTTTGTGGTTGATTATCAGACGGCCGATGAATGCAAAACGCTTGAGGAACTCAAGGCATTTGCTAAGAAAAGGGGATATAAGAGCGGCTGGGTATACTACCAGCAGAAGCAGAGAGGATGGCTGCATTGACAGAAGAACACAGAATACAGAACGAAATCAGATTAGCCGTTCAGCCTTATGCGGTAATCTTCAGAATCAATGTTGGTTCCGGTATTACATACGACGGCAGACATTTTGATTCGGGAGTACCGAAAGGATTTTCAGATCTGTTCGGATGGAGACGTTCAGATGGAAAGGCTGTAATGATTGAAGTTAAGACACCGAAGGGCAGACCTTCAAAGGAACAGTTGAATTTCATCGAAAGAGCAAAGCAGGACGGCTGTATTGCCGGTATATGTCGCTCAGCAGATGATGCAATAAAATTAATACGAGAGGATGTGAAAACGTGAGTAAATGGATAAAAAGCAAAGGCGTTTATTACAATCTTGATGATTATAAAAAAATGGAATTCTGGCATTTTTGCGTCCCAGACGATTCATATTATCAAATTACATTTTCAGCAATTTATAAACGCAGCAAAATTAATATTGTTATGAAGAATACGGTGAATCTGTATGATGAAGCCGGAATGCCAATGGATAGTTTTGCAAAATATGCAAAAGAGGAAATTGAAGACTTATTTTTAGATTTTATGCATTCCGAAAAATGTACTGTTTTTGATTTTGACGGTTTGCTTGGCAAAGTTTTAACGGATAATCATCTGGTTTCAGATTATTATAATTTATAAAAACAACAGGAGGATTAAGAAAATGGCATTTACTATGGATTATTCAGACGTTAAGGAAGCTCCTCCACTGCTTCCTAAGGGTGACTACGAAGTTATCATCAAGACAGCTGAGGAAAAGAAGACATCAAGCGGCAAGGAACAGATTTCGCTTAACATGGTAGTCAGAAATGACGTAGACCAGAAGTATCAGAACAGAGGCGTATTCTTTAACACATTCAAGCGTGTTGAGCCTACAGAACAGGACAAGCAGGTACAGGGATACAGCTTCAAGACTATCATGAGACTTGCAAAGATGACAGACATTCCGTCCGGTAAGGCTTACAACAACGTAAGTGAGATGCTCGCTGATATGGTTAATAAGTGCGTACGCATCACAGTTGACCACAGAGAATACAACGGCAAGACATACGAGGACGTTAAGTACATCAATGAAACAAAGTTCGCCGAATGCAAGCACGTTTACAAGGAAAAGTCAGACAACAACTCCGCTGCTCCAGCAGCGCAGATGGAACCGATTAATGATGTATCAGAAGAAGAAATTCCGTTTTAATGCAGAAGGGGTGAGGGAATGTATGAATTAATACCGGATGAGCTTAAGCTTATTCCGAACTGGGTTTGCTGGAGAGCAGACCCTGACCCTAATTCCCACAGTGGAATCAGCAAGAAACCGATTAATCCGAAAACCGGCGGCCTTGCTCAGAGCAACAACCCTGATACATGGGGAACATTCGATGAAGCTACAATGAGAGCTCCTGAATATGCCGGTATAG
>JAKSQO010000052.1 GCA_024404095.1 Clostridia bacterium
TATTGCTTGAATGGGTGTGCTTTGAAAAAATTGCTGTTATTCAGTAGGCATTATTGTAAATTCTCTTGACAAATACAAAAAAATATGTATAATAAAAGTGTCTCATATGAGACAAAACGGAGGTTGAATATGACGGCTTCGGAAGCATTGACAGCGTGTCTGCTGTTTAAGGATATAAACGAAAATATAATCAATAAAATAGTTTCAGATCCACGCACACGGTGGCAGAGACTTGAAGCAGGTGAAAGCCTTCAGACGGCTGAAAGTAAGGCAGAGCCCACTCTTACGGTGCTTGCCGAGGGTACGCTGTCTGTCTGCCGTGAAAAGGTTCTTCTTAATGAAATTAAGGCTCCCGGCATAGTCGGCGCGGCGGCACTTTTCGGTGATGAAAAGAATTATCAGACAACTGTTGTCGCAAAGAAAGCCGTACAGGTTCTTGTTCTGACTCAGAAGCAGGTAGAGGAGCTTATTGCTGAGGACAAAAGTTTTGCACTTTCATATGTAAAATTTCTGTCAGACAGAATACGTTTTCTCAACAGCAGGATTGCTTCTTTTACCGCAGGAAGTGCAGAGGCGAAGCTGGCTGGTTACCTTATTAAAAATTCTACTGACGGTGTGTGTCGGATAAGCCGCACAAGACTTGCGTCCGAGCTTGATATGGGGCGGGCATCTCTTTACCGTGCTATTGATTCGCTTGTCGAGAAAAAACTTATTGCCACAGACGGAAAGAATATTTCCGTTCTTGATAAAGACGGACTGAAAGCGTTCAAACGCTCAGCCGACTAATTGAAAGGATGTTGTATTATGAAAAAAATTATTGCGGTTCTTCTCTGCGTTGTAATGCTTTTTGCAGTTGCAGGCTGTGCCTCAAAAAAAACTGTTGCTGACGATGTAAGTATCCGTCTCGCAACGCTTAAGGGCCCGACAGGTATCGGTATGGTAAAAATGCTTACCGATGATGCCGCAAACGAAAAGCAGACATATGACGTTACAATTTCATCTGCTCCTGATGACATCAAAGCAGGTATTCTCAGCGGCTCGTTTGATATTGCCGCTGTTCCCACAAACCTTGCCGCTGTGCTTTATAACAAGGCGGGAGCAGACATTTCCGTGCTTGCGGTTAATACTCTCGGAGTGCTGTATGTTCTTGAGGACGGAAATACAATCAATTCAATTGCAGATTTAAAGGGCAAAAAGCTCTATGCGACAGGTCAGGCTTCAACACCGGAATATATTCTTAACTATATTCTTTCAAAGAACGGCATTGACCCTGTGAAGGATCTTGAGGTTGAGTATCTTACTGAGCACGCAGAGCTTGCAACTCAGATGGTAAGCGGTGCGGTTTCACTCGGTGTGCTTCCTGAGCCGAATGTAACATCAACTCTCCTGAACAGCAAATCGGGCAATATGCGCATTGCTCTTAATCTTACAGAGGAGTGGGAAAAGGTTGCCGAGGGCACAACAATTATGCAGGGCTGTGTTGTTGTAAGCAACAAGTTCCTTGCCGAGCATCCTCAGGCTGTTGCTCAGTTTATGGAGCAGTACAGGGCTTCTGTGGAGTTTGTGAAAGCGAACGTTGACGAGGCGGCAGATATGTGCGAAGCTCTCGGTATTATTCCCAAAGCTCCGCTTGCAAAGAAAGCTATCCCGAACTGCAACCTTGCCTTTGTGACAGGTACAGAAATGCAGGAAAAGCTTGGTGCGTTCTTTAAGGTTCTGTTTGACGCTGATCCTGCTTCGGTAGGCGGCAAGCTTCCCGACGCAGAATTCTACTACACAGGAAAATGAACAGAAAAATAAAAAAGTTTTTAACTGCGGCAGGTGTGTCAGTATTCTGGATAGGCTTATGGATGCTTATTTCCAACCGTGTCAACAGTACGGTGCTTGTGCCGTCACCTGTGCAGGTTGCAAAGCGGCTCAGTGAGCTTCTGACTGAGAAGGACTTTTATCTTACAGTCGGACAGTCGCTTCTGAATATACTGACAGGATATTTGTCGGGCATTATCACAGCAGGAGTTCTTGCTGTGATGTGTCATGCTTCGGGCGTTGCAAAGGCATTGATAAAGCCTGCAATGACAGTTGTACGCAGTACACCTGTTGCTTCATTTATTATTCTTGTCCTTGTGTTTATCGGCAAGAAATATGTACCTACGCTTATATGCTTTCTTATGGTTATGCCGGTGGTATTCGGTGCGGTTTCGACGGGTATAGAAACACGTGACACACAGCTTGCGGAAATGCTGAGCGTATTTTCCGTCAAGCCGCTGAGACGATTCAGAATTTATGAATTTCCGTCGGTTCTGCCGAATTTTGGTGAAGGAGCGCGTACGTCTCTCGGACTTGCATGGAAGGCAGGAATTGCCGCCGAGGTTCTCTGCACGCCTGCGGATACAATCGGATTAAGGCTGTATGAATCAAAGCTCTATCTTGAAACAATTGATGTTTTCTGCTGGACGGCTGTCGTCATCCTGCTGTCACTTCTGCTTGAGGGATTGCTTCGTCTGATAATTAAGAAAAGGGAGGATGCAAGCGGTGAAAAGCATTGAAAATTTAAACTTTTCTTACGGCGATGCAAAAGTGCTTTCAGATTTTTCAGTATCGCTTCCCGACAAAGGTTCAGTTGCGATTGCAGGTGCTTCGGGTGCGGGAAAAACAACTCTGCTGAGAATTATTGCGGGGCTTGAAAAGAATTATTCGGGTACTTTACAAGGCTTTGAAAACAGCACTTTTTCAATTTCGTTTCAAGCTCCGAGACTTTTGCCGTGGCTGTCCGCAAGAGAGAATATAGCCTGCGTGCTGAACGGTTCACACAGAAACCGACTTGCCGAGGCTGACTCATGGCTTGAAAAGCTTGATATGGCTGACTTTTCCGATAAGCGCCCAGATAAGCTTTCAGGCGGACAACAGCAAAGAGTTTCTCTTGCCCGTGCGTTTGCAAAGGACAGCGATATACTTCTTCTTGACGAGCCGACAACAGGACTTGATGAAAAGCTGCGGGATAATGTACTGAAGATTATTGCCGGGGAAGCGGAAAAACGTCTTGTTATCTACGTAACACACGGCGAAACGGAAAAAAATGCTGCGAATGCAGTGATATATTTGTAAATAAAATTGAGAGACTGCTTTGTTATGTAGTCTCTCAATTCTTTTTAAAGTTATTTGTTGAAAAATTCAGAATAGTATGTTAATATAGTAAAACTTACCGATATTAGCAAAAGACTTATGACTGCCGCATAAAAATGATGCAGAAACGAGGGAAAAGTTTGATTAAAACTAAAGAGAAAAAATCGATAATGAAAATTGTAAGAAATGTAATTTTGATAGTTTTATCAGTTATAATTTTACTTTCAGCTGTTATAGTCGGAATGTGTCTTTTTAACAGCCGTCCTGCGGTGCAGACGGTTGCAACATATCAGCAGAAGTATTCGGGTGCAATTATAAATATGCAGGATGACGGCGGCGTTGAAATTTTACCGAATGACGGTGCCGCTTCAAAAAATACAGGTATAATTTTCTATGTCGGAGCACAGATTACTCCTGATGCATATATTCCGCTTTTATCACGTCTTTCAGAAGAGGGTTACAGCTGTTTTATTCCGAATCTCAGCTTTAACATGGCGGCACTTGAGCCGAAAGCCGCTGAAATAATAATCAATGAACATCCTGAAATCGGTTCATGGTATATTGCGGGTCATTCTATGGGAGGACTTACCGCATCGGGATTTGCTGCGGATAATCCCGATAAGATTGACGGATTGATTATGCTTGCCGCGTACACAAACCGTGACCTGTCTGAATCAGATCTTCCCATGCTGTCAATTTACGGCGATACTGACGGTGTTATGAACAGAGATTTGTATACCGAAAGAATGGCATGGAACTCAAAGAATTTCGAGGAGCATATTATCGCAGGTGCAAATCATGCACAGTACGGCGATTACGGCAGACAGCCCAGAGACAATGATGCTTTGATTTCCGCAGAAAGTCAGCAGAAGCAGACGGCGGATATAATGCTTGAATGGTTGAAAGAGAGACAGTAATGAGTAATAAACAAAAAATGACAAAAGATACAGTACCCGAAAACTTCACATTGTCACTCGCGATTATTGACGCACTTCCTGTCCTGTTTTTCGGCGGAAGTATAATACTTATCGGGCTGATATTCAGAAAAGCTTTGTTCTTAGTCGGTGCAATGCTCTGCTTCTGGGCAGGTGCGGCAAAGGTATTATGGAAGATTATTGTTGTGGCAAAGAAAAAGAACATATGGTGGCTGTTTATGCAGATGCGGATTGTAATGCCTGTCGGATTTTCAGCTATGATTGTATCGGTTTTGCTGAATCTGAAAGCGATTAAGCTGTCGGTCATACTTTCTGCTGTCACATCAATGCCGTCATTTGTTTTCTTCATAATCGGAATTCTCTGTATGGTGCTGATGGGCATTTTTGCGGCAAAGCTCGATTCGGCAGATGCACGTTCTAACTGGATAGAACAGCTTACCAACACCGTTGCACAGGCGTCGATATTTATCGGAATACTGTTTATAATTCATTAAATAATCAAAATCCCTCAAGCGGTCACTTTCTGACGGCCTGAGGGATTATTGCTATATGTGATTGTAAATTCATTTTGTCCTGCTTAGTCTGCATATGACATTTAAGGCTTTTACATTCAGATTTTTTTCGGAACAATTTGCTGTTCACGTCAGAATATCCATAAGAAATCTGCCGACGGGAACATATTCACGGTCTATCTTGACAGGCGGCTACTTGACCGATATAATTTGAATTGCTTACGCTGTCTCAGAAAAATATTGTGAAAAAATACGAAGCGTCTATTAAGCTTCTTATTATGATATGCAGAATGGAGAATGTATAACAATGAAAATTGATATTGTATCAGCATTTGACAGAAAGCCGGAGATAAAGGAGCTTTTTACAGAATATACGCAGATGCTGATTGACGGCGACAAAAAATTTAAAGAATATCTTGATATACAAAACTATGACGCGGAGATAGAACATCTCGAAAAGAAATACGGTCCTCCCGAAGGAAGACTTTATATTGCTTATGTAAATTCAAAGGCGGCAGGCTGTATCGGAATGCGCCGTATAGATGATAATAATTGTGAGATGAAGCGGCTTTATGTTAAGCCCGAATACAGAGGGAACGGTCTCGGAAGAATCCTTGTTGACAGGATAATCAGCGATGCGAAAGCGGAAGGGTACAGGCATATTCTTCTGGATACTCTGCCGTTTCTTGAAATCGCCTTGAAGCTTTACAGGACATACGGCTTCTATGAAATAAAAAGCTACAACGACAGTCCTATGGATACTTCGATTTTTATGAGGCTTGATATTTAGGCATAAACTGAATTGAACACATGGGATAAAATGAGTAAGTATTAACTATTATGGAAATGGATTGAAGGAAACGAAAAATGACAGCAGATATTATTACACTCAGCAGAATATTATTTTCCGTATTACTGTTTGTGCCGAAACCGTTTTCAATATTCTTTACTGTGCTTTATTTTTTGTGCGGAGTAACTGATGTGCTTGACGGTTTTATCGCAAGGAAAATGCACACGGAAAGCAAGCACGGAGCAATACTTGACAGCGCAGCAGATTTAGTTTTCGCGTTTGTCTATGCGGTAAGAATTCTTCCACTTCTGTCTGTACCTGTATGGATTTGGATATGGACTGCGATTGTTGCAATAATAAAAATTGCGGGTATTATATTTGCAAGCATAAAATCACATGGATTATCTATTGAACATTCAATCGGAAATAAGTTAACAGGAGTCTTGCTGTTCCTATTGCCGCTGTCGGCTTATGCTGCGTATGTTAAATACGGAGCAACAGTTGTGTGCATAGCTGCAACGGTTACGGTAATCGGGGAATTTATCAATTATTATAGGGAATTTATTAAAGTACGATAAAGCAAAAATAATAATAATTTTGATAACAGACCGGTACACAATGTTGATATCTATTGCGGATTATGATAAAAATATTAAAAAAAACAAGAAAAACCGGATTAAATGTCTTTTTTGTCTTGAAAATATTATTTTTTTGTATTAAACTAATATAAAATAATTTTTGGAGGAAAAAATTATGAAAAAAGTTTTAGCCATAATTATGGCACTCGCTCTTATCGTTTGCTGCTTCTCAGCTTGCGGCGGAAACAACGGCGGTAACGATAGTTCAGAAAAGGTAATCAGAATAGGCGTTTTTGAGCCCGCATCAGGTGACTCAGGTGCAGGCGGCAAAAAAGAAACTCTTGGTATGCAGTACGCTAACTCCAAGACTCCTACAGTTGACATCAACGGCGAAACCTATAAGGTAGAGCTTGTTTATGCTGACAACGGTTCAGACCAGTCAAAGGCTCCTGCAGCAGCTTCAGAGCTTGTAGGCAAGAATGTTGCTATCGTTCTCGGCTCTTACGGTTCAGGTGTTTCAATCGCTGCTTCCGAGACATTTAATAACGCAGGTCTTGCAGCTCTCGGCGTAACCTGCACAAATCCCAACGTAACAGCAGGCAACGACCACTACTTCCGTATTTGCTTCCTTGATCCTTTCCAGGGCACAGTTCTTGCAAACTTTGCACAGAGCAAGTTCCAGGCAAAGAAGGCATACTGCCTCGGTGAGCTTGGCAACGAATATGACCAGGGTCTTATCAGCTTCTTCTCAGATGCATTCAAGAAAGCAGGCGGCGAAGTTATCGCTGACTCATTCCCCACAAACAACTCTGACTTCAGCTCTTACATCAATAAGGCAAAGAGCGCGGGCTGCGATGTTCTCTTCTGCCCCGTATCTATCGCTTATGCTACACAGATCGTTTCTCAGGCAGCAGCTCTCGGTGCAAAGTTCCCGATTCTCGGCTCTGATACTCTTGACGATAACATGGTTCTTGACGCAGCTAAGGGCACAGATGTTAAGCTTTATGTTTCAACATTCTATGCAGAGGGCGGTAACAAAGACTTCGACGCAGGTATCAAGGAATATATCAACTCCAATGCTGACGCTAAGACAGCTAACGGCGGCAACGACACAATCTCCGCTGTTACAGCAATGGGTTACGATGCATACTATGTAGCACTTGAAGCTATCAAGGCTGCTAACTCAGCAGATCCCGCAGCTATCAAGGCAGCTCTTTCATCAGTAACATACACAGGTGTTTCAGGCGATATCGCATTTGACGAAATCGGTGACGCAAAGCGTGATACAGCTTACATCAAGACAGCTGATACAGCTAATGCAGCATGGATCTTTGAGACCCAGCAGTCAGTTGCTAAGTAAGAAAAGACAAATCCGTTAAAGGGGAGCCTTGCGGGGCTTCCCTTTGATAATTTTTAAGCGAAAAAGTGTACAATACTTTTTGGTTTTCAAAGAGGGTAAAATATGGAATTTTTAGTTTCTCAGGTTTTGTCCGGTATTTCTCTCGGCGGTCAGTATGCCCTTATAGCTATCGGCTATACAATGGTTTACGGTATTCTCCGTCTTATCAACTTTGCACACGGTGATGTGTTCATGGTTGCCGGACTTTTTATGATTTATCTTTCGGCATCTCTGCCGATTTATTTGAGCATACCGCTTGCAATTATTATGACGGTACTTCTGGGCTTTATAATTGAGCGTGCAGCATATAAGCCTCTCCGTACAGCTCCGAGAATGTCGGTAATGATTTCTGCAATCGGTGTCAGCTATCTTTTACAGAACCTTGCGCTTTATGCAACAGGCGGTCAGCCGAAAACATATGCTTCAATCCCGTGGATTTCAAAGACAATTTATATTTTCGGCGCTCCCACAAGAATAGTTACCGTTATCACACCGATACTTGTTATTGTTCTTGTTGTTCTTCTGTCACTTCTCATCAACCATACCAAAATCGGTATCGCGATGAGAGCGGTTGCGAAGGATTTTGAGACAAGTAAGCTTATGGGTGTAAAGATTAACAATGTTATTTCAATTACATTCATAATCGGTTCATTCCTTGCCGCAGTCGGCAGTCTTCTTTATTTTACAAATTATCCTACGGTTGTTCCCATGTCAGGAGCAATGCCCGGTCTTAAGGCTTTCGTAGCCGCAGTTTTCGGCGGAATCGGTTCTGTTCCCGGTGCGGTTATCGGTGCATTTATTATCGGTATCTGTGAGACACTTATAAAGGGTACGGATTATTCTGTTTTCTCAGATGCTTTCACATTTGCACTTCTTATCGTTATCCTTGTTGTTAAGCCTACGGGTATCTTCGGCGAAAAGGCAACCGATAAGGTTTAAGGAGGGTTACTGATGCCAAAAACTAAAAAGAAAATTGACAAAGGTACTCTCATAACCCTTTGCATTATTCTGGGAGTTATGATTCTTACAGTAATTCTCGAGAATACCATCAATGCCAATTCGCTTCTCTTTACGGTTATCCGAAAGGGTGCGGTTTATTCTCTTGTTGCTGTTTCCATGAACCTGCTTAACGGCTTTACGGGACTTTTCTCACTCGGTCAGGCAGGCTTTATGCTCCTTGGTGCGTACACATACGCAATTCTGACAATTCCCGGCGGAATCAGAGATACAGTTTATTATCTGTTCCAGGGCTCATCATTCAATTTCAGCTTTATTGATGCGTTTAAGTCAATCTTCGGAGAAGAAGGTGCAGGCGCAACAATCAGCCTTATTCTCGGCGTTATACTTGCAATTATCTGTGCAGGTATCGTTGCGGCAATCTGCGCATATCTTATCGGTCTGCCGGTTCTCCGTCTTAAGAGTGACTACCTCGCAATAGCAACACTCGGTTTTGCGGAAATTCTCCGTGCTATCTTCCAGTGGGACAAGCTTGGAAAGGTTACAAACGGTGCCAATGCACTCAGAGGATATCCGACATTTGCTGATTTTAATATCAAGGATGATATAGGAAGAATAGTTTTCAGACTCTCTTCTTTCGTACCGCTTCTTATTGCGGGAATTTGTATTTTTGTTATCGTTCTTCTTATCAATTCTTCATACGGACGTGCGTTTAAGGCAATCCGTGACGATGAAATTGCTGCTGAAGCAATGGGCATCAATCTTGCAAAGCATAAGAGCCTTTCATTCTGCATAAGCTCATTCTTCGCAGGTGTAGGCGGCGCACTTTTCGCAATGTTTGCATCAACTGTTCAGGCAAAGACATTTACCTCTGCTATGACATATGAGATTCTCCTCATCGTTGTAATCGGCGGTATCGGTTCTGTATCAGGAAGCTGTATTGCTTCTTTCCTCTACATTGCCTGCTCAGAGTGGTGGCTCCGATTCCTTGATAATACTCAGTACATCGGAAACTATCAGATTCCTCTTTTCAGAAACGGTTTCCGTATGGTTGTTTTCTCAATCATCATCATGATTGTTGTTCTGTTCTTCAGAAAAGGTATTATGGGTGACAGGGAACTGCCCGATATATTCAGAAAGAAAAAGAAAACGGTCAAGACTCCTGATGTTCAAGAAGAGCCTGAAGTAAATAAGATGCACAGGAGGCTGAAAGACTATGACGAATAATGTTCTTCATGTTGAAAATGTTACAATGCAGTTCGGCGGCGTTGTAGCTGTAAACAATCTTTCACTTGACATTCCCGAGGGAAAAATTGTTGCTCTTATCGGACCTAACGGCGCAGGTAAAACAACAGCGTTTAACTGCATTACAGGTGTTTATGAACCGACAAACGGTTTGGTTGAGTTTATGGGAGAACCTATTGTCCGTAACCACCCGACAGGTAAAATGAAGAAAAACTACAAGGGTCAGAACGGTGACAAATATACGGGCAGGGTTCTTGCACCGACACCGGATATCATAACCGAAAAGGGCATTTCCCGTACTTTCCAGAATATCAGACTTTGGAAGAGTATGACGGTTTTTGAAAATGTTCTTATAGCAAAGCATATGCGTGCAAAGCAGAATTTCCTTTCCGCAACGTTCAGAGGCAATGCCAAGGAAGAAAAACGTATGCGTGATGAAACAATGGCTCTGCTTGTTGAGCAGGGACTTGACAAGTATAAGGATGATATTGCAACAAGTCTGCCTTACGGACTTCAGCGTCGTCTTGAAATCGCCCGTGCTCTTGCGTCAGATCCGAAGCTTCTGCTTTTAGACGAGCCTGCTGCAGGTATGAATCCGCAGGAGACTCAGGAGCTTGCGGATTTCATAAAGGAAATCAGAGATAAATATAACCTTACGATTTTCCTTATTGAGCATCATATGGATCTTGTTATGAAGATTTCCGATTACATTTATGTTATCGACTTCGGCAAGGAGATTGCACAGGGTGTTCCCGAGGAAATTCAGACAAATCAGCACGTTATTGATGCATATCTGGGGGTTGTTGAAGATGAGTAATACAATACTGAAAATCAATGATCTT
>JAKSQO010000053.1 GCA_024404095.1 Clostridia bacterium
CAGAACCAGCTTGTATATCAATTAAACCGACGAGTTCACGCTCCATGTCGTTTACCTGCAGAAGTATTTCTTCTTCGCTGATACTGATAGATGCGCTGGCGTTGCGAGCGTCTGCATCAAGTTTTGCAATGATTTCTTCAAGTGTTTCTTCTACCGGCCTGATATTATACACGTTTGTAAATGTGTACCCGTGTGTTACTGCATCAACGGCAGCCTGCGCGGCACCACCTACAACTGCACCGGCGGCCTGTTCTGCTGCATCCTGCAGGTCTGCCGGCTGGATGTATTCGCGCTGGTCTTCAATTGGCACGGCAGGTACAGACGGTACGGTGGTAATGTTACTGTGGTACTCCGGCAGTGCCCCGTACTGATAAAGCGCAGGATTGTAGTCTACCAGCGTCAGCGTGTAGCCGTCGTCGGTATCTTCTGCGTTTACAATCTTCATCGTTTTTGTAACGGTTGTAAAATTGCCGTCTATGTCCAACTCACCGAACGATAAAAAGTTACCTGCATACGGTTTTACTGCATCAGACTGCCGTACCTGCGTAATTACTTCAAGTGTATCTGTTTTGCCTGTACCGCTTACCTTTACCTGAAGCAGTCCGCGTGCTGTATCGCTTACACAGGATATAAGCACACCGCATGCGGCTGTATCAGAAAATTTTACCGGTGCTGTTAGCTTTATGCTCTGCAGCAGGCCACCGAACCATGTAAGCGACTCAATCTGTGCATGAGATATACCGATTTTCAATGACGGATGCTGCAGCTCTACGCGTGAAAATAACGGATAGTATGCGGCTTCGTGGCCAACCTTGACTGTTACAACGCGAGGTTGTGCCGTTTCTTCTGCCATCTGCCTCCATGCATATTTGAACGCGTGGTTGTAATCTGTGATAAATTCAAGTGCCGTCGTGGTAAGTGTATCGGTCTGCGGGTCGTACTCTCCGCCGTCCTGCATGAACGTAACGCTGTCAATCTCATAATCTGCAGAGCGGTTGATGTATGTTACCTTTTTACCGGTAGGTCTTCGTTTAAATTCCTTTGTAGTACTGATACTCTGAATGGTATCTTTATTCAGCAGTGCTACGCTGTATTCGCGGCCGTTGTCTATTTCTACTTCAATTTTACCGGTAAGGGGGCTGTATACCAGTGCTGCGTTTGAATTTTGGCAGAGCTTCTCTATGATTGTTTGTTTTTTTGTACCCTTTGTAATTACACCGTCTGCATAGAACCCCTGCTGCAGGCAGTAATCGAACCATAAGCCCCAGCTTGCGTCGTCCAGTTCTTCCGGCTGGTACTGGCTCGGCAGGTGCTTGTCGCTGATCATGATTTCACGTGCCCATGCTGCAAGGTTCCGGGTAGTGGTTTTCTCGGCGCTCCATTCTGTGCCGTTCCATGTCTGCGCTACACCTGCGGCAATTATGGAGAAAGCGTCAAGCTGTCCGCTTGTATTCTGATTCGCTGCTACACGTACGGCCATACGGCAGCATTTTGAGCGCTCGTTATCTTCTATTATCTTTGCAGGTACCAGCGTACCGGCATTACTTTTCTTTGCATCGTAGCAGTATGTCTGTACTGCCATTAGGTAAACGGTGTCACGGGCGTTGCTTTCTTCTTTTTGAGTTGTGCGTATTACGCGGATGCTGATTTTTTTACCGTATGCCTGTGCTGCAGTAAATGTCTGCACGGCATTAAAGCGCATCTGTTCTTTGGTGTTGTATGTAAAGGTGTTGGATGAGGTGCCGTTCTGAACAAAGCCAGTACTAAAATTGTGCCATGTAGGGTTTACATCATCAGGATTATTGCACCACTGCGGCTGCAGGGTAATGCTGGTACTTGCCCACCCGTTATCTTTATATGCTTGTAGGCCGTCAAACAGTGCAATTACTTCTACTGCCATTGGATTAGTTGCAAGCTGCTGCACAACGCCTGCCTGCCATTCTTCCTGTATGCGCTGGTTTTCTGCCGGATCGTCGCTTGCGTGCCGGTGTGGGATTTCTTTATTGATGTCGGTCAGTACGATTTTTTTATTAAAATCGTCATTGGTAAATGCATCACGCTGCCTTATTTCTATGATATTGTCCGCATCGTAATAAATTCCTCTGTCCCAACCGGTGCTTACATTCTGAGGTGCGGTATTGCTGAACCGTTTAATTACGGTATCACCAAGGCGCACTTCCTTAATAAGTACATCGTTATAACCGCATTCAAACACAGCGTTGTAGTACTGTTTTTCGCCTTTTGCACCTGCGATGGTGTAATGAGGCGGGCATAGGCGCAGTGGTGTATACAGCGTTTCGCCTATGATAAACGGGAATGTCTGACCGGTTGCAGCCTGATTACGTGCGCCCCGCACGTATGGCAGGCGCATGATATCTGCAGATACTGCTTTAGCGGCTTTCTGTGCATCTTCAAGTTCCTGCTGTGCCTTAGCAGCATCTTTACGTGCTTGTATTGCAGTAACGATACCGACTGTAGTAGCGGCTACTAATACGACACCGGCGGCCATGATACCGAAAACAGCACCGGCAGATAATCCGGCTGCAGGTAGCTGTCTTACATATACAATGTCTGTATCCTGTACTATGTAATCAGGTTCAACAGCATGGCCTGATGTCAATATAATTGTATGATTCCAGTTCAGGTTTAAATGATCACGCAATGCACCAGTAAAACTGTGCTCTGTTTTTTCGTTAAGTGTATTAAATACGAGTATTGATGACATATAATCCCCTTATTTTAACTGTACCTATACGGCTGACCATGCATCCGTGTTTTGTCATATGTATAAATTCGCGGTCTGATAGACATACACCTATATGCAGTTCTTTGCCGTACTGCATCTCAATTACTGCACCGGGAAACGGTTTATCTACAGGTGTAACATTAAGCGTTGGTGTGTAGTGGTTTGATAATTCAATGTTGTGATTTTCGTATACAACGTCGTCCAGTTTGTACCCAAAGCGACGTGACACCTCTATAGCAAGTCCATAGCAGTCAAAGCCGGATGCGTCGCGGCCGTGGTCTTTGTATGGTGTGCCGATTAAATCATTTAATTCTATCATGCACTTATAGTCATTTTTTATGCGTTGCCGCGGTTGTTGTCTGTGTCAAAAACGTATGGAGGAAAGGTCATTTGTGGTCGGTCGTCGTTGGTAAACTGTATAGTGAGATTCATACTATCGTCTGTATTAACAGTACCATACTGGTGTTTATAGAATTTTATCGGAGTAATATCCCCAGCCTCGTCTATTACTCCTACCACATCGACGGTAAACAGTTCGTCGCTGTAGTCGATGATATCAATAGCAGCGTTATCAATTGTAGTAATCTGCAGACTTCCTGATTTCAGTACACCACCGATTGTCTGCGGTTTGGTGTAATCAAAACCTGATGCAATGTATGTATGGCCGTTATATTCCACGTTTTCGTTATTGTTAACGAAATACAGAGAGCCGTAATCAGGATGAAACAAAGTTATGAGATATGGCAGCGCAAAAGCACCGCCATACTGCAGGGATTTGTAAATTTCTGTTGTAGTCATACTTCAACCCATATCATGTTGATTTCTTTGATGTTCATACCGCTGCTGGTAGGTGTACCCTCTAAGCGGTATTCCTGCATCTGATTATTGCCACGCAGGCTTGGTGCGGTAAATGTACCAGCATTACCGCCTAACGTGTTTTCGTACCAGTCAAAAAAAATTACTTCCTGCGCCTTGCTGGCTGCATAACTTACACTGTATCTTCGGCGGTTTTTTGTATTACGCTGATACTGTACAACGCGGCCGCTGTCGTATTCTGTTTGTATTGCGTTATCTTCGTAACCTGTCTGCACACCATACAGTTTTGATAGCGGCAGTTCTGCCGTTGGCCATGCTACGCTCATAAAATAGTAACCCCCTGCTGTCGCATCTGCATTGCAGCCATACCACCGTCAAAGGTTCCATCTGCAAAGCCCTTGTTTATGTGTTTATCAATGATTTCTACAATTAGTCCGCCGTTTGTATCCTGCCTGATATCGGTATCAACACGGCCACTCTGTGTGTTGTTAACAGTGAGGATGTAACCACCGCGTCCTTGCTGCCCGTTTATCATATCCCACAGATTGCGCTGCTGATTTGCATTCAGGATCATTTCGCCAGCACGTGCGTGTATGTATGTATTGTCGCCGCCCATTGTAGCGCCGCGCATACCACCTACTACACCACCGGTATAGAAGCTTGGCGGTACAGGTTTGTTAGCTGCAAGGGCTGCAAGCTGTACACCACCTGCGGCAGATACAAGGGCAGCGTTGATAAATGACGCTGGTGGTAACATTGTTAAGGCCTTAGATACACCCTCGGCAATGTTTGCAGCTGCAGAAAGCATTGAGGCTGTCCACTGCCACATTTTTATTTTGTATTCTTCACGTGCTGCTTTCTTTTCAAGTTCTGATTTTTTCTGATTGTATTCTTCTGTCTCAATTTCGCCCTGTAGGTGACGCTTTTCAAGTTCAGTAAGTTCCGCCGTTGTCTGATTCTTTAGTATTGTTAGACTTACATCTGCAATGCCTGATACAATGTCATTTACCTGCTTTGCGTATCCTGTGTATTCTGAGATTGTGGCGTCTACTTTTTCACGCTGTGCCTGTTTTTCTTCTTCCCTGCGTCTTTTTTCGTCCGCGTCCAGTTCATCACGAATTTTCTTTATTGCATCAGCTTTTTCTTTTTCGCTGATTATTTCATCCGCGTTGTATGCTTCAATATCACGCAGTAACTGCAGTCGTGCGTCTACCTCTCCGTATAACAGTTCCTGTATTTCTTCCTGCAGTTCTTTTCTTTCGCGTTCTGTTTTTTCTGCATCGCGTTCAGCATCTGCAGCCTTTTCCAGTTCTTCTCTGTATTGTTTTGCCTTTTCTTTCTGCTGTTCAAGCAGTTTAAGGCGTTCTTTTGCGGCGCTATTATTTGCAGTTACCTGATCTGATGTAGTTACGAGGTCAATATATGACTGCAGCATTGTGTTGTACAGTTCCTGTTCATCAATTGCCTCTCCGGTAACCTCTGCCTGTAGACGCATCTGACCAACTCGTTTAGCCAGTGCCTCTGCGTTTTTGTTTATTACGTCAACTGCCTCTGCATCCTTTTCCGCCTGTGCTTCAAGTTTTTTCTGTTCGGCAATGAGTGCAGCCTCTTCTTCTGCTGCTTTTTGTTCAGCGCTTGATAACTTGCCATATTCTATGACAAGTTTCGATACTTCTCCTGTCTGCTGTGTAATCTGTTTAGTTAATAAATCGTACTGCCGCTGCGCTTCAGCATTGCTGTAATAGCCATGCATTTCTGCGGTTTTTTTTCGCAGTGCTTCTGTATCATTCAGCAGTAATTTTACGCTGTCACGTTCTTTGTTCAGTACTTCAAGTTGCTCACGTGCTGCGTCAAGCAATATTTTAGTATTTGCCGCTGTATGTAAGCCGTTTTCTCGTTCTGACGTTGCGTCCTTTAATACGTTTGTTTTTGAGTTTATCTCGTTTATGTTTGATAATACGTCAAGAAAAAACTGCTTTACGGGCTGCGTTACATTCTGCCAACCTCGGCCGATATTTTCCTTGAAATCGCCCCATGCGTTAGAAAGCTGCACTTCTACGTCTGCGGTAGCTGCTGCGACGCCTTTGTACTGCTTGGCTACTAATTCTATAGCGCGGCCGTTTTCGAGTTCTTCTTTTGTTAAATTGTTTATTGCGCCAATTTGGCGGCCTAATGCTCCGGCGTTGCCGTTTAATGTGGCGTTAAGCTGCTGCGCTGCGCTTGCTAGATCCTGCCCCGTAACGGCGGCCATGTCTGCGGCAGCGCTCATAATTTGCATGATTTGTTCTTCATTGCGGCCGGTTGCTGCCAGCTGGCTCATTACTTGCAGGCTTACTTCGTCGCCGATTTCTGAAAGGCTTTGTAATTCGCTGGCAAAATTGCGCAAATTATAAACGCTCTCATCGTTCAGATATGGGTTATTTTTGGCGGCGATCTGCAGCGCCTCCTCGGCGTTTTTCTGTACGCGATACGCTGCGGCACAATCATTTAATGCGTCAACCGTTTTTTTAATTGCAACGGCAGCCCCCGTCAAACTCGCTGCAGTTGCTACAGTTCCGGCGTTTAAGTTTTTGAGGCTGTCTGTCAAACCTTTGTTTTTTTTCGCTGCCGCGTCGGCTTGTTTTCCGGCGTCGTTCAGCTTGTTCTTCATATCCTTAATGCCTTTATCTAGCCCGTTAGTGTCTAATTTGGTGTCTATTTTTACTTCGCCGTCTGCCATTGTTTACCCCTCTAATTGTGCTAAAAAATCGTCTAGTGCCTCGTCCGGTTCGTTGTCCTCCGGTTGCGGTAATCTCCAAGCCTCGTATTGTTTTTGTTGGCGTTTTTCGTATTCTCCGTTTTTTCCGTTTGGTTTCCAAAGTCGCGCCGCTATAATGCGGTTTAGTTCTGTGTCGTGTAGTCCGTGTAATAGCGCTAAAAACTTGTACCAATGCAGGCGCGTGTCTACTAGGTCTATGCCATACTGTTCCAAAAATGCGGCGTAAATATATGGGGCGTCTTTGTCATAATCTAATACAATGTCGCCGGATTCCTCGCCCGTGCTGCGTGGTAATTCCCGCGGCGGGTTCATAAAATCATATATCGCGGTTATTCCCTCCAAACGTCCGGCCGGTATTTCGTTTATATACATAAAGTCGAAAGCCGTTAAGCCTGCCGTTCGGTCTTGTAATAATTCGCGGAACCTTAATATATATTTGTAGTCTGTGTGTATTTTGTAAAAACTCCCGCCAACCTTTATAGCCTGCGGGAGTTTTGCCTTTTTTAAATCAATCATACTAAATATGATTTAGTCCCCAATGTTTTCCGGTGTCGGTGTGAATGTGTCGCCGCTCCATGTTCCGGCCACCCATGTTGGAACTTTTTCGCCTGCTGTTTCTACGATTGTTACGGCTCCGGTGTCGTGCTTATTAAGTGCGAGGTCAAAGTCGATACTCTGATTTACGCTGTCCAATGTACCCAGCTTTACTACGCTGTCAACTTTCCATGCTTTGTAATATGTAGCAGCGCCGCTACCGCTTGCTGTGTATTTTTCGGCATAGAATACCAGCAGGACGTCTTTGTGTGCGTCGCCGCCGGTTGGCAAATTGAAACACATATCAAAAATTGCTTTGTAGTCGTCCTCGTCGTCAAACATTGTCAATGACTGTGAAAGGGCAGGCTGGTAGCTGTCAATTTCTTCTTCCGGATTTTCCGAAGAAATAAAATCGAACGTTTTTGTCTGTGGGTTGAAAGCCAGCGAGAATGTTGTTGATTTTTTAATTCTTTTCCATGTTCCCGAAACGTCGATAAATGGAATAAATTTAGTCTTGTGGATAAGTCCCATTTTTTAAGCCTCCATACTTTCACGCGGTTCTAGGTATGTGCATACTATGGCCGCGCTGTATATTGTGTTGTTTTTCTCGTCCATACTGATAAATTGGGGTAGTGTTGCCGCCTCAATCTGAATATTGACGCCGCTTGTTTCGTCGTAGATTTCTACGCCGTCCAGCTGTGCCGTGATTCTGTCCGCATACTCGCGGGCTTTTGTCCGGTTCTTGTTTCGTACGTAATATGTAAGATTCCATTTCAGTAAACGCGTGCCGTCGGTGTAGCGACGTTCGGCTGCCGGTGCTGGATCATATCGCAGGCAGGCTGCGTTGTCGCTGGTGTCCGGTATTACGTCGTTATAAATCGTAAACGGTAGATTTAATTTTTTTTCAATCCAATCATTTACAATATTGCTAACGTTTAATGCGCTCATTAATGAACCTTACCCATTTTTCTAGCCACCGCGCTTTTGCAGCCTCGAACCACTTCCCGCATGCGTTCGGGTTCGGTTGGTACGGTGGTTTGTGATAGTCGTAATACTGCCGGCGTGCGTATGGTGTGCGCCACACAATTTCGCCGGTACCAAGTCGCGTGTTTATTTGCGACGATTTTTCCATAGTGCCGGTTTTTATCGGTATAAAATAGTTACTATCCTGCAAAACTAACGCGTCAAAATATTTTTGCTGCTGCTGTATTTTGCTTTCAATGTCGCTTTTTATTCCCGATTCTTTTAATGTACTTTTTACATTAAAAGTTAAACCGCTCATACTAAAGCCGCCTCGTAATGGTGTACGGCGTCGCCGTTCATTGTGTAGCATGGGTAAACCTTGCGTATTGTGTACGCTTGGCCGTTCCATGTTACGCGCGCTAATTCCTCCGGTATGATTTGCGGGCTAGATATAAACGGCGTGTAGTACAATGTGCCGACGTCGTTTTTTGCCTCGCCCTCGTTATTGCGTACGGTTGCCAATTCCATGACTACGCGTACGCGCTGCAATTCTACCGGCGCCCCGTAAGTCTTATTGCCGTCACGATCGCTGGTTGCCGGTGCCTCGTAGGTGCAGGAATGAATTAATAAATTATTCATTAGCGCACCCCGTTTAGAATGTCGCAATATAAAGCCAGCCATTTGTATTTTTTTTCGGCTGTGCTTTTTGCGTTTTTCTCGGTCTGAATGTCGGCGGCTTTGCTGCTTTTTGAATAGCTATAACCGCCGATAGATTCCGACGTAATGGCTCCGCCTGCGCTGCCGCTTTCAATCTGTGCGGCGTTGTATGATTCCTCAATCATCATGCAGCAGGCGTCGTCAATTCCTCCGGCTTTACGCTCTTTAATTAAACCGTCGTTTAATAGCGATTCAATATAAAGAACGTTTTCCAGCTTGTATTGGTTAAATGTGGCGGCGTCCGGTACGATTGCGCGGCCTAAAGCCCCGCTATAATGTTCGTATGTTACATTGTCAAATTGTGCCATGTTCCGCCGTCCTTATTTATGCCAATACTAAAGCGCTAGCGTCAATTTTGAATGACTTAGAAACTGCGGCTGCTCCGGTTCCTACGCTCATGTAGTCGCCGCCGTATACGTCGCCGTCGGCTGTAAGGCCTTTTGCTACAATGAGGTAGCGTGTGCCGTCTATTTCTTTAATGTCGCCGGCTGGAATTGCCTCCATACCGCTAGAAACTGCGCTTTCGCCGCGGCCGTAGTGTGTTACGTCTGCGTCAATTTCTACCATAAAGATAAAGTTATTCTTTACAGTGTCGGATCCGTAAACGGCTGTTGCTGCCTCCGGTGATACTGCGCCGGCTGCTCCGGTTCCCTTAATTACGTAATTTGTGTCAGTTCCGGCTGCGATTTCGGCTTTTGTGCCTGCTGCGTTCAGTTTGTATGCTGTGCCGCCTACTGTTACGTTATAAGTTTTTGTTGTGTAATTGCGTACACTTGGGTCTGTTGCCTCAATGTTTACGTATACGGCGTCGTTTGTGCCGTCCAATCCATTAGGGAACACGAATGTGTCCCAAAGGTCGCGGCGCTGGTAAAGGTCGCCGTCGCCCTCTGTATGTGTACCGTTAGCAAAGAATTTAATGTTATTAAATTTAACTACGGTTTTTACCATACTAGGGTGTGCAATACATACGTTGATTTTTGAACCTTTACCTACGAAACCGTCGGCGTAGTCGAATGATGTATAGAAACGTGTATCGTCTACGACTTCAATAATTGTTACGCCGTTAATAAATGCGATACGTGTTTCGATTCCCTGCTTTTCGTTGATTGACATTGTTTTAATATCAAGTGATTTTGTAACCTCTGTGCTGCTTTCGAGGTTGTCCATGATTTCGCCCGATACATACGCAATCAATCCGCCCATTGCGCGGTATTTCTTCAATTCTTTACGCTGGAACATTTTTACAAGGCGGCTGTATGTGT
>JAKSQO010000054.1 GCA_024404095.1 Clostridia bacterium
ATGCTGATTACACAGCACTTGACGCACTCGCAGAAGAAGCAGAGGATCTTAACGGCGACCTCTACTCGAACTTCGACGAGATTTACTGGGGTTACATCTTCGATTATGTAACAAACTACATCCCTGACAATCATGATTATGTAATCACAAGACAGGATGAGGTTGACGCAATGGTTAATACTCTTCAGGGTTACATTGATATGCTTGAACTCAAGGGAGCAGATTACACAGCAGTAAATACAGCAAAGACAGACGCTGATGCAGAAGCAAACAAGGGTATCTACACAGATGAATCAGTAGCAGCATACAATGCAGCACTTGCAGATATCAAGTGGGATTACACAATCCTTGACCAGGCAACAGTAGACGGTTACGTTGCAAAGATTGCAGCAGCTAAGGAACTCCTTGTTGAGAAGGATGCAGACTACACAGAGCTTGACGCACTTGTAGGATTTGTAAACGGACTCTATGAAAATTTCGGTGTTGCAGAGGACGGCACAGAATATACCAACTTTGATGATATTTACTGGACCTATATGTTCGACTTCATTATGAATGTTGATGCAGAATATGGCAAGAAGATCAGCGAGCAGGCAGAAGTAGATGCACTTACAGCAGAGCTTCAGCGCTATGTTGATATGCTCGAAACAGCAGGCGGCGAACCCACAGTTGAGAGCTTCAAGTTTGTTGATACAGCAGACTACAAAGAGGTTGACGGTGTTAAGTATGCATACGGCTTCAAGACACTTATGACAAAGTCACAGTTTGCAAACTATGTAGAGTGTGAAGGCACATATTATGAGCTTGAGTCATCAAATTCACGTTACGTAGGAACAGGCTCGGTAATCAGAGTATATTCCGAGGCAACAGATGAACTCCTTGACGAATATGTAATCGTTATCTACGGTGATGTAGACGGCAACGCAAGAGTAGACTTCGACGACGCATCATTACTTGACCTCGCACTTTCAGGTGAGGCAGACGCACTTGACGGAGCAGCAAAGCTTGCAGCAAACGTATTCGGCTCACGTGCAACAATCAACGCACAGGACGCAGATTATCTCCGTGAAGCAGCAACAGGCTTCGCAGTTATCGACCAGGTAACAGGTAAAGTCGCTGAATAACAAACAACACAAAACGGCAGGGGAAACCCTGCCGTTGATTTTAGTATATACAAAAAGCTCCGACAATTCGGAGCTTAGCTTTATTCGTATTCTTTTAAATTTCCCTCAGCCGTAATGTTTTCGTTGACATAGTCTTCGATTACTTTACCGTCGCTGATTCTGATAACTCTGTGTGCTTTTTCGGCAATTTTGTCGTCATGTGTAATAAGTATAATTGACTTGCCTTCGTTCCACAGCTCGTTGATAATTTTCATAACCTCTTTGCCTGATGCTGAGTCAAGGTTACCTGTCGGCTCGTCAGCAAGAATAACCGGTGGCTTTGCCGCAACCGCACGTGCAATAGCAACTCTCTGCTGCTGACCGCCGGACATCTGACTTGGCAGGTGATTCATTCTTTTTTCAAGACCCACACGCTTGAGCGCCTGAGTGGAGAGCTCATGACGCTCATCGGCTTTCATTCCTCTGTAAATCAACGGAAGCTCAACATTTCCCTGTGCGGTAAGGCTTGGAATAAGATTGAAACCCTGAAAAATAAATCCTATTTTTTCGTTTCGGATTGTACTCAGCTCATCGTCATCCATATCCTTTATATCCCTGCCGTCAAGAATGTATGTTCCGCTTGTAACAACGTCAAGCAGACCGAGCATATTCATAAGTGTTGATTTACCGGAGCCTGACTGACCGACAATAGCGACAAAATCGCCGTAGTCGATAGTAAGCGAAACACCGTCAAGTGCGTGAACCTCATTTTCGCCCGGATTATATATTTTATATGCGTCTTTGAGCTCGATAAGATGCGTCATTTAATCACCTCTGATTTTTTACCGTATTATACCATATCACAAATTTTAAATCAATGAATTATTTTTTAATTTTGTCAGTATACCGTAATTGCTTAAAAAATTGTGTAATAGTATAATTACATATTGTAATTAAAAAACGCTTAATATCAATATTTTGTTGTTTTTGTATAAAACATTCGCTATTTGGGGCAATAATTAGGTGTTTCTTTTTACCATTTAAATATTGACAAAAAAACTTTATATGTTACAATATTGGTGTCTTAAACAACAAATAAATAATTTTTTTGCCGATATATATCCGGATACATGGCCCGGAAGTCTCTACCACAGAGCCTGATCTGTGACTATTGGTTCTTTTAATGCTATCGGTAATACTATCTGTATTGCCGATTTTTGTTTTGAAAAGGAGATTGTTATGAAGCTTCTCGAAGAAAGAATTCTCAAGGACGGAAAGGTTTTCCCGGGAAATGTTCTTAAGGTTGATCGTTTTCTTAATCATCAGGTTGATGTCGCACTTCTCAATGAGCTCGGCAAAGAGTTTTATCGACTTTTCAAGGATTGCGGTGTAAATAAGATTTTTACAATCGAGGCATCCGGTATCGGTATTGCATGCATTGTTGCTCAGTATTTCAACGTTCCTGTTGTTTTTGCAAAGAAATCTCTCGGAAAGAATATCTCTGCAGATGTTTATTCAACACAGGTTCAGTCTTATACCCACGGCAGAGTTTATGATGTTATTGTTTCTCAGGAATTTCTTAATAAAGAGGACAAAATCCTTATTATTGACGATTTTCTTGCACAGGGCTGTGCGCTTCAGGGACTTATCAGTCTTATTGAGGACGCAGGTGCTGAGATTGTCGGTGCAGGTATCGTTATTGAAAAAGCCTTTCAGTCGGGCGGTGAGCTTATCCGCGGTAAGGGAATCCGAGTTGAATCTCTTGCACGCGTAGCTTCAATGACTGATGACGGTCAGATTACATTCTGTGACTGACCCTTCTGATTCAGGTAGCACTTTTTTGCTATATAAATTTTTTTTGGAGGAATTTATTATGAAAAAAATTCTCGCAATTCTTCTCGCTCTCGCTATGGTTCTTTCTTTCGCTGCTTGCGGCGGTAAGGAAAAGGCTCCCGAGGCAAAGGCACTCAAGGCAGGTTTTATTTTCCTGCACGATGAGAACTCAACTTATGACAACAACTTCATGAAGGCAGCTGAGGAAGCTTGCAAGGAAATGGGATTTGAAATCATAAAGAAAGTTCAGATCGATGAAAGCAATGCTTGCTACGATGCAGCAGCAGAGCTCGTTGATGACGGTTGCTCAGTTGTTTTTGCAGATAGTTTCGGTCACGAGGACTTCATGATTCAGGCAGCAAAGGAATTCACAGATGTTCAGTTCTGCCACGGTACAGGTACAAAGGCTCACACAGAAAAGCTTGCTAACTATCACAACGCATTCGCATCAATCTACGAGGGACGTTATCTTGCAGGTGTTGCTGCAGGTCTCAAACTCAATGAAATGATTGCAGCAGGTATGGATGCAAAGGACGCTAAGATGGGTTATGTAGGTGCTTTCACATACGCTGAGGTTATCTCAGGTTACACAGCATTCTACCTTGGCGCAAAGTCAGTTTGCCCCTCAGTTACAATGGACGTTCAGTTCACAGGCAGCTGGTATGATGAGACAGCTGAAAAGGAAGCAGCTAATAAGCTTATCGCTAACGGCTGCAAGCTTGTAAGTCAGCACGCTGACTCAATGGGCGCTCCTTCAGCTTGCGAGCTCGCAAATATCCCCAACGTTTCTTACAACGGAAGCACAGTTACAGCTTGCCCGAACACATTCATCGTTTCTTCAAAGATCAACTGGGTTCCTTACTTCAAGTATATGCTTGATTGCGTAAAGAACGGCAAGGCAATCGATACAGACTGGACAGGTACTCTTGCAACAGAGTCAGTTCAGCTCACAGAGGTTAACGAAAAGGCTGCTGCTAAGGGTACACAGGCTAAGATTGACGAAGTTAAGGCTCAGCTTGAGGCAGGTACACTCCACGTATTTGATACAGCTAAGGAAGGCTTTATGACAGTTAAGGGCGCTCCTGTAACTTCATACAATGCTGATGTTGACACAGATGAGAAGTTCACACCTGATACAGAGGTTGTTTCTGACGGATTCTTCCATGAGTCAGAGTTCCGTTCAGCTCCTTACTTCGATCTCAGAATCGACGGTATCACTCTTCTCAACGAGAAGTTCTAATCAGGTTTAATACATTGGGCGGAGCTCAGCAGCTCCGCCTTGTATAGTTTTTTGCTTTGAAAAACGGGCTGAATTTTTCTTTTCAGCTTCTTTTTGAAATCAAACAGGGAGGTAAAACAGTGAGCAGACAGGCAGCTATCGAACTGAAGAATATTACAAAAACCTTCGGTAACATCATTGCCAACAAGGATGTCAATCTTACCGTTTACCGTGGCGAGGTTCTTTCGATTCTCGGCGAAAACGGAAGCGGTAAAACAACTCTGATGAATATGATTTCGGGTATCTATTTCCCGGATCACGGTCAGATTTTTGTTGACGGCAAAGAGGTAATGATCAAATCTCCGAAGGATGCTTTTGATTTTAAAATCGGTATGATTCATCAGCACTTCAAGCTTGTTGATGTTTTCACAGCCGCTGAGAATATTGTTCTCGGTCTTGAGGAAAAGGGCAGATACAACCTTAAAAAGTCGGTCAAAGAAATTCAGAAAATCTGTGACCAGTACGGCTTTGAGCTTGACCTTAACAAGAAAATCTATGAGATGTCTGTTTCGGAAAAGCAGACAGTTGAAATTGTAAAGGTGCTTTACAGGGGCGCTGATATCCTCATTCTTGACGAGCCTACCGCAGTTCTTACACCGCAGGAAATTAAAAAGCTTTTCTCGGTTCTTAAGAATATGCGTGCTGACGGCAAGGCAATTGTTATCATCACACACAAGCTTAACGAGGTTATGGAAATCTCTGACAGAGTTGCGGTTCTTCGTAAGGGCGAATATATCGGTACGGTTGAAACAGCGGAAGCAAATGAGTCAATTCTTACAGAAATGATGGTTGGCAAGAAGATTGAGCTTAACATTGAGCGTACAGACGTTGAAAAGAAAGAGGACAGACTTGTTGTCGACAACATCTCTTATGTCAACCATGAGGGATTGAAGGTTCTCAAGAATGTTTCTTTTACAGCCCGTTCGGGTGAAATCCTCGGTATTGCAGGTATCGCAGGCAGCGGTCAGCGTGAGCTTCTTGAATCAATCGCAGGTCTTCGCAAGCTTTCGGACGGTACAATTGTTTACAACAATCCGCAGACAGGCAAGAAAGATTATCTTCGTGATAAGACTCCTGTTCAGATTCGTGAGCTTGGCATCCGTCTTTCGTTTGTTCCCGAGGACAGACTCGGCATGGGTCTTGTCGGCAACATGGATATCATTGATAACATGATGCTCAGAAGTTACCGAAAGGGTAAATCTGCTTTCCTTCAGAGAAAAGCTCCGAAGGATCTTGCAGAGAAAATCATTGATGATCTCGAGGTTGTTACTCCGGGCGCAACAACTCCTGTTCGCCGTCTTTCGGGCGGTAATGTTCAGAAGGTTCTCGTCGGACGTGAAATTGCTGCCGCACCGACAGTATTCATGGCGGCATATCCCGTACGTGGACTTGACATCAATTCATCTTATATGATTTATAATCTTCTTAATAATCAGAAGGAGAAGGGTGTAGCCGTTATTTTCGTCGGTGAAGACCTTGACGTTCTTCTTCAGCTGTGCGACAGAATCCTTGTTATCAGCTCAGGTCAGATTTCAGGTGTTGTTGATGCACGCACAGCCACAAAGGAAGATGTTGGTTTGCTTATGACAAAGACAGGAGGCGAAAACGATGGAGAATAAAACAAATAAAGTACGTGAGCCTCTGTTTCACATCACAAAGAGAAGCAATAACGCTATGAAGCCTGCGGCTGCATGGGGTGTCCGTATTGCGGCGGTTGTTGTTGCACTTATTCTCTGCGGTGTTGTAACTGTTCTTCTCACAGGTGAAAATCCGTTCAAGGTTTATGAAACAATGATTGACGGTGCTTTCGGTTCAGAAAGAAAAATCTGGGCTCTTGCACAGAACACAGCAGTTCTTCTTTGTATCTCACTCGCTGTTACACCTGCATTCAAAATGAAATTCTGGAACATCGGTGCTGAGGGTCAGGTACTTATGGGCGGCCTTGCTACTGCGGCTTGTATGATTCTTCTCGGCAATAAGCTTCCTCCCATTCTTTTCTATCCCGTTATGATTATCGCAAGTGTTGCGGCAGGCGCAATCTGGGGACTTATTCCTGCTTTCTTCAAGGCGCAATGGAACACCAATGAAACCCTGTTCACACTTATGATGAACTATATTGCAATTCAGATTGTTTCTTATTTCTGCTACATCTGGTCTGTTCCCAAGGGCTCAGGTCATATCGGTATCATCAACTCGGCAAGTCAGATGGGCTGGTTCCCGAAAATCGGCGGACAGTCATATCTCTGCAATATCCTTATAGTTCTTGTTCTTACCGTGTTTATGTTTATCTATTTCAAGTATTCAAAGCACGGCTATGAGATTTCAGTTGTAGGTGAAAGTGAAAACACAGCAAGATATATCGGCATCAATGTAAAGAAGGTTATTCTTCGCACAATGCTTCTTTCAGGTGCTGTCTGCGGTATCGCAGGACTTATCCTTGTCAGCGGTACTGACCACACAATCACTCGTGACACAGCAGGCGGCAGGGGATTTACAGCAATCATGGTTTCATGGCTTGCTCACTTTGACCCGATTTATATGATTATCACCTCACTTCTTATCGCATTCCTTGAAAAGGGTGCGGGTCAGATTTCAACAAACTTCGGTCTTAACGATTCGTTCTCCGAGATTCTTACAGGTATAATCATTTTCTTCATTATCGGCAGTGAATTTTTCATTAACTATGAGATTAAGTTCCGTGAAAAGGAGGCGAAGAAATAATGGTAGTACAGATTATTCAGCGTGCGGTTATGCAGGGTATTCCTCTTCTTTTCGGCTCAACAGGTGAAATCCTTACCGAAAAGGCAGGTAACCTTAACCTCGGTACAGCAGGCGTTATGTATGTCGGCGGTATCTCGGGCGTTATCGGTGCTTTCCTCTATGAGCAGTCTGTTGAGGTGCTCAATCCTGCACTTGCCATCATTATTCCTGTTCTTGCCTGCCTTCTCGGCTCGCTTATAATGGGTCTTATCTATTCGTTCCTTACCGTAAGCCTTCGTGCAAATCAGAATGTTACAGGTCTTGCGCTTACAACCTTCGGCGTCGGCTTTGGTAATTTCTTCGGCGGTTCACTTATCAAGATTACAGGCCTTGACGTTCCGTCAATTACACTCACAAGAACAAGCCTCTGCTTCCAGAAATCACTTCCCTTTGCAAGTAAGCTCGGCTGGTTCGGCGATGTATTCCTTTCGTACAGCTTCCTTGCGTATGTCGCAGTTGCAATCGCAATCATCTGCACAATCTATTTCAACCGCACACGCTCAGGTCTTAAACTCAGAGCTGTCGGCGAGAATCCCGCAACAGCTGATGCCGCGGGCATCAATGTTGAGAAATACAAGTATCTTTCAATCTGCCTCGGCAGTATGATTGCAGGTCTCGGCGGTCTTTATTACGTTATGGACTATGCCTGTGGTATCTGGTCAAATGACGCATTCGGCGACAGAGGATGGCTTGCAATCGCAATCGTTATTTTCGCTATCTGGCGTCCGAACCTCAGCATTGTCGGTTCAATACTTTTCGGCGGACTTTTCATTGTTCACAACTACATTCCGGGTCTTACATTTGCCTCTCAGGAGCTTATCAAGATGACGCCGTACGTTGTTACAATCATCGTTCTTATTGTTATCAGTATGCTTCGCAAACGTGAGTTCCAGCCGCCTGAGAGTCTCGGACTTTCATACTTCAGAGAAGACAGATAAATTATTGTTGAGCCTGTGCGTTGCACGGGTTCAACTTTTGTAAGGATGATATTCTTGAATAAAAAAGCGGTATTTTCAGTTATACTTTCGGGAATTCTGTGGGGCATAATCAGCCTTTTTATCAACGCACTCTCGTCCGCAGGCTTTGATTCAATGCAGATTGCCTGTATCAGAATGATTACTTCAGCAGCTATGATGACAATATTTGTTGCGATAAGAAGTCCCGAAAAGCTGAAAATTAAATTGAAAGATATATGGATGTTTATCGGAACAGGTATTGTGAGCGTTGTTCTTTTTAACACCTGCTATTTTTATACAATGATAAACAGTCAGGCGTCGGTTGCGGTTGTGCTGCTTTATACTTCGCCTGTGTTTATTATGATTATGTCAGCGATACTGTTCAAAGAGAAAATCACAGGTAAAAAAATAATTGCGCTTCTGCTCACATTTACCGGCTGTGTATTTGTTGCAGGTATTGTCGGCGGAGGTTATAGAATAACCCCGTTCATACTTCTGACAGGTCTCGGCTCGGGTCTGTTTTATGCGCTGTATACTATCTTCGGCAGATTTGCTCTTAAAAAGTACGATACATTTACCGTGACAGCGTATACATTTATTTTCGGAATGTTAGGCTCAATACCGACAGGCAAGCTGTCACGAACAGCTGAAATAATCAGATTCAACCCGAAAATTGTACTTTTCTGCATTGGTATCGGACTTGTCAGCACGGTTCTTCCGTATGTGCTGTATACGTGGGGGCTTCAGAGAATGGAATCAGGCAAAGCGGCGATACTTGTAGCGGTCGAACCGCTTGTCGGTGCGCTTATCGGAATGACGGTTTACAACGAGCCGCATAATATTCTGAAACTTATAGGAATAGGCATGATTCTTTGTTCAATTATTCTTCTGAGCACAGGGGAGAGGAACGTAAAAAAAGATGAAAATATTCCAAAAAATGTTCTGAAAAGTGTTGACAAACAGGGTATCATCTGATATAATAATCAACGTTCCGTGAGGGACAAAACCGAATAAGCGAGAGTGGCGGAATCGGCAGACGCGCACGTTTGAGGGGCGTGTGTAGCAGTACGTACGGGTTCAAGTCCCGTCTCTCGCACCATATCGAGTATTCATAAGGGATTTGACTTATGAATACTCGATTTCTTTGGTGCATTCATGCGTGGAAATAAACCCCCGGTTCTACCGGGGGTGGGAAAAA
>JAKSQO010000055.1 GCA_024404095.1 Clostridia bacterium
CTCTTGCTACTACTTCAATTTTACCCTGCCACTCATAGTGGAGCTTAAGGGATTCCTTTGCATAATCCATTTCAAAAATCTCCTTTATTAGGTATCAGGGCGGCGCAAAACCGCCCTGTAAATCTTTTATTTAATTACTTCTCCCAAGGGAATACATAGTCGAGCTTAAGGTCGTCACGAACCTTGCTCATTTCCTTCTGAACTGACTCATTGATGGGAACACCGCTGTCCTTTCTTGAAAGCCATACATCCCACTCCTTCTCACCTGCTGAGAAGATTCTGTCATGACCGGGAGCCTTCTTTGAAGCACGTACTGAACGGATGATTTCGCCGGCTTTCTTTCTTGTGAGCTCCTGACCGAGGAAGTGGTCTGTGTCGATAGCAATGAAGAAGTGACCAAGGTGATAAGGAACCTTATTGCCGTCAGCATCCTTGCCGTCGAGAGCCTTACCGTAGTTACCGTCCTGAAGAGCAGCTGAAAGAAGCTCGATTACCATTGCATAGCCGTAGCCCTTGTATCCGCCGAGTGCTTCGCCGATACCGCCGAGTGTTGTAAGAGCTGCTGTGCCGCCGCGAATCTTCTTAAGAGCAACACCTGAATCACCTTCAACGGGGTTACCGTCTGAGTCGATTACTGTGCCGGGATGAACATCCTCGCCGATTCTCTCATAATACTCAATCTTACCGTTCTGTGTGATAGATGTTGCACAGTCGATAACAAAATCGAAGTCCTCATCTGTGGGGATACCGATTGTAAGCGGGTTAGTACCGAACATACCCTCAACACCGAATGTCGGAGCAACTGAAGGACGTGCGTTTGTACCTGTGATACCGATGCAGCCTGCCTTAGCAGCCATTGATGCATAGTAACCTGCGATACCGTAGTGGCATGAATTACGTACAGCAACCATACCCATACCGTATTTCTTAGCCTTGTCAATAGCCATCTGCATTGACTTGTAGCCGATAACCTGACCCATACCGTCATGGCCGTCAACAACTGCTGTTGTTTCTGTCTCACGGACAATTTCAAAATTTGTTACGGGATTCTGAATTCCGTCATTGATTCTGTCGATATAAATCGGCTTGAAGCGGTTGCAGCCGTGAGACTCAATACCACGTCTGTCTGATTCAAGAAGAACATCAACTACGATCTCACAGTCCTCTGCGGGAACGCCGACGCCCTTGAATGCGTCAACCATAAAATCGTGAAGGGTTTTCCAATCACATACTACCTTTGCCATTTGAATGACCTCCTGTATTTCAATTTAAATTATTAACTCAGTCTTCGTCTTTTGCCCAGTCCTTGGAACGCTCAACAGCACGCTTCCAGCCATGATAGAGCTTATCTCTGTCAGCCTTTTCCATCTTTGGAATGAATACCTTTTCAACCTCACGGTTGCGCTCGATTTCGTCAAGATTCTTCCACATACCAACTGCGAGACCTGCGAGATATGCCGCACCGAGAGCTGTCGTTTCAACTGTCTTGGGACGGTTTACAACAGTACGGATAAGATCCGCCTGAATCTGCATCATAATGTTGCTTACGCTTGCGCCGCCGTCAACACGAAGCTCGGAAAGAATAATGTTTGAATCCTTTGTCATTGCGCTGAGAAGGTCGGTCATCTGGAAGCAGATGCTTTCAAGCACGGCACGTGCGAAGTGCGCACGGTTGACGCCTCGGGTAAGTCCGACGATTGTTCCTCGTGCGTACATATCCCAGTACGGAGCGCCGAGACCTGTGAATGCCGGAACAAGATACATTCCGTTTGCGTTCGGAACACTTTCGGCAAGCTCGTCACAGCGACGTGCGTTGTCGATAAGATGAAGCTCATCACGAAGCCACTTTATAACTGAACCTGCGTTGAATGCGCTGCCCTCGATTGAATATGTAGTCTCACCGTTAAGGCTCCACGCAACACCTGTAAGAAGATTGTTTTTAGAGTCAACGCGCTTGTTGCCTGTGTTCATAAGCAGGAAACAACCTGTGCCGTAGGTATTCTTTGCCTGACCGGGCTTGAAGCAAGCCTGTCCGAAAAGCGCTGACGGCTGGTCACCGATTGCACCGCAGATCGGAACTCCCTCAAGAGCCTCAAGTCCGAGGATACCGCCTGCGACTGTGCCGTAAACCTTGCTTGATTCAACAGGCTCGGGAAGCATACACATAGGAACACCGAGCTTTTCGCAGAGGTATTCGTCCCACTGAAGCTTATCAACGTCAAAGAGCATTGTTCTTGAAGCGTTTGAATAATCGGTTACGTGAACCTTGCCGCCTGTAAGATTCCAGATAAGCCATGTTTCAACCGTACCGAAAAGAAGCTCGCCCTTTTCAGCTCTTTCACGTGCACCCTCAACATTGTCAAGAATCCATTTGATTTTTGTGCCTGAGAAGTAAGCGTCAATAAGAAGTCCTGTATGCTCGCGGATATAATCGCCGAGTCCCTCCTCCTTGAGCTGTTCACACAAGTCAGCTGTACGGCGGCACTGCCATACGATTGCATTGTAAACAGGTGCGCCTGTTTCCTTATCCCAGATAATTGTGGTTTCACGCTGATTTGTAATACCGATACCTGCAATTTCGCTGACATCAAAATCACCCGAATTGATTACGGATGTAATTGAATGCATCTGGCTGTAAAGAATATCCATTGGGTCATGCTCAACCCAGCCCGACTTCGGGTAAATCTGGTCAAATTCGTTCTGAGCCTTTGAAATGATTCTGCCGGCTTTGTCGAAGACGATTGCACGTGAGCTTGTTGTACCCTGGTCAAGTGCTAAAACGTACATTTGCCTTTACCTCCTTTATATTTGCGGTTAATGCAATACTGAAAAAAGAATAGAAATACACGCCATTTTCAAAAACGGCTGTATTACTATTCTTTAAAAGCTATCAGTAAACACATATTTCCCACCTTAGTTTCATATGTGCTTATATTTTATACCATTTTAACAAAAATGTCAATAACAGTATGTTAAATTATTGTATTAAATAACTCTTTAAACTGCAATGCTTTTCCATATGCTACGGCTAAATACGTCTCTAAACTCATACCGTCATACTTTTTGTTGGTATCGAGTCCCTTTCGTCCTTTCGATATAACCTCAAAGGTCAGGTCACCGTCATATCCGCACCTTCTCATACGTCCTGCAATATTTTCCCAGTCACCGACTCCGTCAAACGGGAGCAGATGGCAGTCATCAAGGAATGTAATCTCATCCCCTGTTATGCCCCAGTTATCGTTAAGGTGAGTTGATACGAGCAGGTCGCCGTACTTGCCGATAAGGTCACGGCTGTGATTATAGCACATCTCGTGTCCTGTATCAATGCAGAATCCGATATTGTCAAGCTTGCCGTATCGGTTGAGAATCGCTTCAAGATACATTTCGCCCTCGGTGTTTTCAAATGCAATCGTAACTCCCTTTTTAACGGAATAATCAATTACCTTTTCAAGCCGCTGTAAGCCCAGCTCAGTCGGAGTGACGTTATCCATACCGATAATTGCGTGCATTATAACAAGCGGAATATCAAAGTGTGCGCAGTCATCAATTGATGCGATTAAATCGTTTATCATTATATCTGACAATTCACCGCTGTCATCGTGCCAGATATCATCCATGCCGTAAAACGGTGCGTGAATCGACTGAAAATACAGTCCGAGCTTAGCCGCCTTTTCCGCAAAAGGCTCTGTGAAGGTATAGTCGGTTTTCTTGTATTTATCAATAAAAAAGCCGTCAAAGCCTGTTGCTTTTATTGTTTCAAGCTGGTCAACAGCAGGGATATCAAAGGACATACCTGCGCTGATGCAGAGCTTCTGTTTATCTGCCATAGTGATTTCTCCAATCCAAAACAAAAGGGACGGCAAACCGTCCCCTTTCAGAATATCTTAGTCAAAATATACAGGCTTGCCTGTCTTTGCTGATTCATAAATAGCCTCAAGAATCTGAGTAACTACCATAGCCTGCTCGGGCTTTGTGGGAACTTCCTTATCGTTGATAATCGCATCATAGAACGCACGAGCTTCAATTTCGCAGTTGTCATCACCGCTTGCGCCGTCAAAGAAAGCTACACCGCCTGCCTTGAAGTTCGGAGTTTCAATGCACTGAGTACCGTTCTTAACGTAATTGAGCTTAAGTCCGTGCATTGTGTCAGCGCCGCCCTTGTCACCGCAGAGAAGAGTTGTAACCTCCATCGGATCAGCAACATTAAGAGCCCAGCTTGACTCAACAGACACTGTTGCGCCGTTCTTCATTCTTACAAAACCGAATGCAGAGTCCTCAACTGTATACTTCTCGGGATCCCAGTCGCCCCAAGCGTTAGCTGTGTTCTTCTGATCGCCGAGCTTCTTGAAGGATGAGCCTACAACCATTTCAGGCTCGTAGTTGTCCATAAGCCAGAGTGTGAGGTCAAGCGAATGTGTTCCGATATCAATAAGCGGACCGCCGCCCTGCTCGTACTCGTTAAGGAAAACGCCCCATGTGGGAACAGCACGTCTTCTGAGTGCGATAGCTCTTGCATAGTAGATTTCTCCGAGCTCGCCGTCCTCGCAAACCTTTTTAAGGTACTGATACTGTCTCATCCAGCGTGACTGATAACCGATTGTAAGCTTTTTGCCTGTACGCTTTGCGGCTTCACACATAGCCTTAGCTTCCGCTGACGTCTTAGCCATCGGCTTTTCGCACATTACGTGCTTACCTGCTTCGAGAGCGTCAATTGAAATAAAGCTGTGTGAACGGTTGGGTGTGCAAACGTGAACAACCTCAATGCTCTCGTCCTTAAGCATCTCTTTATAATCAGTATAAATCTTTGCGTCCTGAAGTCCGAACTGATCCTGCATTGCAAGAGCTCTCTCCTCAATAATATCGCAAAGAGCAACAACCTCGATATAATCAATTTTTGTGATTGACGGAAGGTGCTTACCCTTACAGATACCACCGCATCCGATAATTCCTACCTTTATTTTTCTGTCCATAGTGATTCCTCCACTGTTTTGACTGTTTCGCAGTCATACTGCGATTTAATTTTACTGCAAAAAAGCTGTTAAATCAAGGAATAATAAGCATTTTTTTAATCTTGTAAAATCTGCACTAAACACAAAAATATTTTTAACAGATATGCACAACAAAAAAAGAAGAACCCTTCGGCTCTTCCTTTTAAATGTCGATTGTTTTAGTTTCAAGAATTGTAACTGTACCCGTCAGCTTTATTTTACTTCCGTCCGCCCGAACAGTCAGGCATCCGCCCGGTTCTTTCAGCGTCAACTCAACGCTTCGATTTTCGGAATGTGAGATATACGCTCCGACGGCAGACGTTCCGCTTGCACACGAGCTTTCCCAGAAAAGGGTTTCGGGCTTCGGAACATAGACAAGCGGATTCAGCGTTTCTTTTTCACGGTCAAGAAGCATAATGCCGAGTCCGTCAAAGCCGAGCATTTTGCACAACTCGCAAACAGCTTTTTCAGCCTGCGCTCTGCTGAGCTGTCCCTCGGAAATAATGTGCGAAACACCCTTGAACTTTACAAGCGGTAAGTTAAAGCAATCATCATTATATCTCAGAGAAACTGTTTCAACCGATATCGGCGCAGGCATATTTACCGTGCCGATATACGTTCCGTCCGCATTTTTTGAAACGTCAACCGGAACAGGTTCGTCAGAGCCCGAGACATTCAGCTGAACCGTTCTGCTCTCCCCTGCACCAAGTCCGCTTTTTTCGCACATCAGTACAGCCGCAGACATTGAAGCGTTTCCGCAGAATTCGCCGCCTGCCATACGAAGCGAATCATTTTGAACAAATCCGACCTGCTCAACCGTCTTTTCCTGCTCCATAATTTTCACAGCAATATCGGGCTGACATACAGCATCAACAGGAGTTTCGACAAGCGCGGTTATATTTTTTGTCGGGTCAATAATTTTATACTGAATAATCATAAATTCTGATAGTGCTGAAGGAACTGCTTTGTGCGGTCTTCCTTTGTATCGCCGAACAGATCCTCGGGTCTGCCCTGCTCAACAATCACACCGCCGTCCATAAAGATAACACGGTCGGAAACCGCCCTTGCGAATGACATCTCATGGGTAACGATAACCATTGTCATTGATTCCTCGGCAAGCTGCTTGATAACCTTAAGCACCTCACCCGTAAGCTCGGGGTCAAGGGCTGATGTAGGCTCGTCAAAGAAAAGAATTTCAGGCTTCATCGCAAGTGCGCGAACAATTGAAACACGCTGCTTTTGTCCGCCCGAAAGCTGACTCGGATAAGCCTCGGCTTTATCCTCAAGTCCCATCTTTCTGAGAAGCTCCATAGCCTCCGCTTTAACCTCTTCTGGATCTCTCTTAAGCACAGATATCGGTGCATCGGTTACATTTTTAACAACCGACCAATGCGGGAAAAGGTTGAAGCTCTGGAAAACAAGGCCGAAGCATTTACGGAATTTATTAAGATTCTTAGCATACTCCATTTTGCCGTTTTTAAGCTCGCATACGTTATCGCCCATATAAGACAGAGTGCCGCCGTCCATTGTTTCAAGAAGGGTTGCACATCTGAGAAGTGTCGATTTACCCGAGCCTGAAGGTCCGATAATAGACACGACCTCGCCCTTATTAACCTCAAGCGAAATGTCCTTCAGAACATGATTTCTGCCGAAGGATTTCTGAACTTTTGACATTTTAAGAATGTTCATTTCATAATCCTCCTTTAAATTGAATAATAGCTCATTGCTTTTTCTACCTTGCTCATAATGAAGCTTACTATCGCATTAAAGACATAATAGAACACACCTGCGACAATAAAAGGTACAAAGCTTGTCTGAGAGTTTGCAATTTCCTTACCTATTGTAAACATTTCCTGATATGAAACGGTAAACGCCATTGATGTATCCTTAACAAGAGTAACAATTTCATTTGTTGCGCTCGGAAGAATTACACGGATAACCTGAGGCAGAATAATTTTCATAAAAGTCTGAGCCTTGGAATATCCGAGAACCTGAGCCGCTTCATACTGTCCCTGTGGGATTGATTCAATACCGCTTCGGTAAATCTCCGCAAAATAAGCGGCATAGTTAATCGAAAAAGCAACAACAACAGGAATAAGCTTGTTTCGAGAAACACTCACTTCAAAAAGATAGTACGGACCGTATGTAACCGCAATCAGCTGAAGCATAAGAGGTGTACCTCTTAATACCGAAATACAGAATCGAGTAACGCTTGATATAACCTTGATTTTGCACTTGCCGAGAAGCGCAATAATCATACCGAGCGGAAGAGAAAACAGCAGAGTAAGGAAAAATATCGCGCAGGTCTTTCCGAGACCGTCGCCCATTTTCATTATCATTGTCATTAAATCCATAATAAACCTCTATACGAAAAAATAATCAAACACAAGGAAATTCCTGAAAACGCATTACTGAGTTTTCAGGAAAATCTCATTTAATAAAATTTATTATAATCTTATTTTGCAAGGAAAAGAAGATTGTTTACAATTGCGGGATACTTTGCAGCGATTTCTGCATATGTGCCGTTCTCAACAAGAGCTGCAACCGCACCTTCGATTGACTCGCAAAGAGCTGTGTCTGATGAGCGGAAAGCGATACCGTACTGCTCAGCACCGAGGTCTTCATCAATAATCTTGAAGCCCTTATTCTCATTGACATAGTTCTCAGCAACCGGCTTATCAACGAAAACTGCGTCTACCGCATTACCTGTAAGCTCTGTGAAGCACTTAAGAAAGCTGTCACAAGTGATTACTTTATTGAATGTATCTGCAAGTGACTTAAGACCTTCCTCATCCTTAAGAAGGCTCTCACCCGATGTACCGAGCTGAACTGCAACGTCCTTACCTGCGAGATCCTTTGAAGAAGCAACACCGCTGTCTTCCTTAACAACAAGAACCTGCTCGTTATCGAAATACGGCTTAGAAATAACATAGCCTGCTTCCTTCATTGAATCAAGTATTGTCATACCTGACCATACGCAGTCACATTCCTTAGCATCAAGCTGCATAAGCTTGTTGTCCCAGTTAACACCGAAAACCTCAAAATCCCAACCGAGATAGTCACAAGCTGCCTTGCAGATTTCAACATCAAAGCCTGTATAATTACCCTTTTCATCCATATAGCTGAACGGCGGATACTCAGCGTCAATACCCATAATAAACTTCTGCTTTGTTTGTGTTTCCTTCTTGTCACCGCAGCCTGCAAATGCAAATGTCATTACAAGAATGATCACTGCAAGTGTGATTGAAATAATCTTTTTCATGTTTTTTCCTCCAACAATTTAAACTTGCTATTATACTATCACATTAGCATAGTAAAGTCAAGCATAAATTTAAATCAATTTCAAATATTTGTCAATGTATTCTTTTTTCTGTGCGTATCAAACTATGTATGAAGGAAAAAGGTGTTTTTATGGACTATGTTATGGCATTTTTAATAGGCGGAGCAATCTGTGTAATCGGTCAGCTTCTGATTGACTATACAAAGATTACTCCCGCTCGAATACTCGTTACTTTTGTTGTACTGGGCGTTGCGCTTGAAGCCTTCAAGCTGTATCAGCCGCTTGTTGACCTTGCAGGCTGCGGTGCAACAGTTCCGCTGACAGGCTTCGGATATAATCTGGCAAAAGGAACAAGAGATGCAGTTGAGCAGTCAGGATGGTTGGGAATCTTCACGGGGCCGATGTCCGCAGGCTCAGCAGGCATATCCGCGGCACTGTTCAGCGGTCTTGTTGTGGCGCTGGTCACTAAATCAAAAAGCAAATAAAACATCAGCGGCAGGGTTTCCCCTGCCGCCTTGCTGTTATTTATTTATAAC
>JAKSQO010000056.1 GCA_024404095.1 Clostridia bacterium
CTTCCTTTTTGGCAGGGGCAGAAGGACTTGAACCCTCGGCACGCGGTTTTGGAGAATTTCCAGAAAAGAATTATTGTGCATTATGTTGTGTTATTTAGTGTTAATATTGTTTAAATTGTACGAAGAATTATTCTGTATTAGCACTAAAACGCCATATCGGAGAATACTTTTAAAAAAAGTGTTAGACAATCGTTAGACAAAGTGTTAGACACTTTGATTTTGACCGAAAAAACAATTACATTTTACTCGTTAATTTATGCTGCAATCACTCCACAAATTTCAAAATCCAAAAACAGTTGTTATACAGTTTGACTTATCTTAACAGTTTTTAATGATTCATTTGCTCATTGATCCATGCCATAATGAGGTTGACGATTTTTTCCTGCTGTGCGGCAGTCAGCTCCACATTCTGCGGTACATGATACCATTTGTTCAGGCACCCGAGACACCCAGAAACGCACCCCCATGTATACTGATTTCAGATTACTGAATTCTTTTTTAGCATATTACTACTAAAGTGATATAAACAAATTCAACATTTATTCGACTGAAAATAAAACATCAAACAAATCAAGCAAAACCTATCTTATATGTCCCGCCGCTGGTATTGTCGAGATTTATTTCCCCGTCAAGAATATAATCTTAAACATCACTCAGGATTATTGAATCATCATTTGTATCTTCTGTGCTGAGATTCATATATCTTAATGATAGTTTATAACTTGTTATCGTAGACCGTATAATACAGCTTGACATTTTCTATCAAAAGTAGTAATATTTAAATGTAGTCAATCAGTGGGAAGTTCGGTGAAAATCCGTCGCAACAGCCATTACCGTGAGTGATCCAATCACAAAGCCGGAATACCTGATGCTCATAAAATAACGTAAAACTTTGGGCAAGAAGGTTGTAATAATCTGTTTCCGTGTCGGATTCGGTCTGTAATTCTGCGTCCTCGTTTTACGGGGACGTTATTTTTTTGCATTTTAAGGAGGCAATTTTATGGAAAAGACAAAAGAATACTATATTGAGCTTTTGCAGCGAGTTGCCGAAAAAGAAGGCAGACTTCCGAGAAAATCGGATTTTTCAAACGATGATGTAAACCGTATTAAAGGCTTTTTCGGGCCGTGGCCTTGGGCTCTTGAAGCAGCAGGACTTAAAGAGTCAACGCAGGAAGCGAGAAAAGCCAAGAACAGGGAAAAGCGTCAGCGTTCAAGAGAAAGGCGAAAAGCGTTCAAAAATGCCCAAGGCAATACGGAAGATGAAAGGAAATGTTTATGAAAACAAAGAAAATCATCAGCATTTTGCTGGCCGTGCTTATGCTGATATCTCTCGCATCAATCTCTGTCTTTGCAAATGAACAGCCAATCGCAAGTGTTCGGGAATTTATCAACGCCCCGAGCCAGTACACAAACAATGCCGCTTACGGAATCGATATTGACGGTACGCTCAACGGGAAGCTTGCTTCACTCGGAAATTTCGGCGGTTATGTAATCTATGAGTTTAACAAGCCTGTTCAGAACACGGACAAGCATGCATACGGAGTAGATTTTATTATCCCCGGCAATGCTTTTAACGCCGCACTTACTACGCAGGAGCCAGGTCAGGTTTGGGTTTCACAGAACGGCAAAGACTGGTATGCACTTGCAGGCAGTGAGCATTATGAAGATGAGACAGTATGGGATTACTCCGTAACCTACAAGAAAACCGCAGAAGCAAACAAATGTGATTTTTCAGACAGCCTCGGCGAGAGCGGAACATGGGGCTACAGAGCTCAGTATCCCTTGAGTGAAAATTATCCTACCGTTACCGTTCCTGAGGATGAAATCACTCTTTCAGGCGTTCTTTTAAGAAAGCAGACATCCGGCTCAACCTCCAACGGTATTCAGACCTCCTTCGGATATACAGACGCTCTGAAAAACGCCAAGAAGTCCGCACCGTCAAATCCTTATGTTGAAAATCCCGCAGGCAACGGTATAGACGGTCAGTTTGACATTTCATGGGCAGTTGATAAAAACGGCTTCGGAGTTGAGCTGGACAGCATAAAATATGTTAAGGTTCAGACTGCAACATTTATTAACGGCGGTGCTTTCGGAGAGAAGTCCACCGAACTTCAGGGACTTTTTGTTGCTGACGAAAGCGAAGAATCAGTTGGTAAAACCGCCGCCCCGGCTTCAATTACCGTTGGCGGCAAAAAAATTGAGCTTGAAGACGGAAAAGACTATTATGAAGCAGCTGTTGATGGCGAATTTGATGTCAGCGTTGAAGCTGATGCCAATATCTATATAAACAATTCTTACGGTAATACAAGACACTTTGAGAGCGAAACCGAAAAAGGAATCGTCAGAGTTATTGTTCAATCAGGCAATTCTGCTCCCGTTATTTATTACATAAACACAGGCAAGAGCATAGCGAAAACAAAAATTACTCTTTCAGATACCGAAAAAGAAATCGGACTCGGTAAAAAATCAAAGCTCACCGCAGAAACGAACAACGGTGAAATAATCGCATGGTCATCATCAGACGAAAGTGTTGCATCGGTTTCCAAATCGGGAATTGTTACAGCAAACAAACTTGGTGAGGCTGATATTATTGCAACAAGTGAATCGGGCAGAAGCGAAAAATGCAAGGTAACTGTTATTGAGCCTGTTTCGCCCGTAACGGTAAATGTTACTTACAGCGTCAGTGGAAATGAAATACCCGTTCAGAAGCACAGTATTTCCGTAAGCTCCGATATTGCCGAAAAATACGGCTATGAAACCGCCGAAAAAGACCATAACGACATCGATGTTGAGGGTGTAACGGTATTTGATGTTATCGTTGCTGCACATGAAGAACTCTATGGTGAAAGCTTTAAGAAAAATCCCGAAAATTATCTTGTTATGTCGTCAAGCTTTATTATGAAGGCTTACGGTCAGAACGCTATGTCCTCGGGCTTCATAGTCAACGGAATTATGCCAAATGACGGAATAATCAATCTCTCATACGGTACCTGCACGGGTTATGCCTGTGATACCGCCCGTGTGTTCGACGGTGATGAAATTTCATATTTCTTCTACAAGGATTTAAAATATTATTCCGATTATTATGCTTGGTTTGACTGCGACAGCTACAATGTAAACGCCGGTGAAGAATTGACCGTAAGCCTTAACGGCTACTGCGCAATGTACTATGGCATCAACGATTGGCAGACAATACTTGACGAGTATGCTCAGCCGCTTGAAGGAATACAAATATATGCGGTAATTGACGGTGAAAAGATTCTTGTCGGCACAACTGACAAGAACGGCAAGGCTGTTCTCAGCTTTGCAGAAGAAGGCAAATATGTGATTTTCTGTGAGGGCGAAACAAAGGACAAATGTCCCGTAATCACAAATTCAGCTAATGTAACTGTTAATCCGCAGCAGACTCATAAAAGAACATTCTGCGAATGGTTAAAGCGTATATGGGAAGTTATCAAAAACTTTTTTATCAAGGCTCACAACTTTTTGTTCGGCTGGATTTATAAAGGATAATTTGAAATGAAAGTTTTAAAGAAATTTTTACTGATTATATTAACAATAATTTTTACCGCTTCTCCGGTTATCTGCTTTGCGGCATATATTTCAGACGGTAATATTACAAGCTGTGAAACTCCCGTTTCCGCTGACGAAGCAGAGCTTATTTGGTCGCATCAGTTCGGAACATCATATAAAAACGCTCCAAGCACAATGACGGTTGTTGACGGAACGGTTATTGTAATGAGCAAAAATGAGCTTTATAAAATGGATGCCGAAACGGGCAAAATTTTAAAGCGAGCTGAAATGGCAGATACACCGAGCTACAGCTACACATCGCCGGCTTATTATGGCGGTGTAATTTACTGTCCTCTTGATAACGGAACAATTCAGGCGTTTAATTTCAAAACGCTCAAATCCCTTTGGGTTTATCATGATAAGCTGGGTGGTCAGAGCCTGAGCCCCGTTAAATATTCTGATGGATGTATTTATATGGGCTTCTGGAACGACGAAGACCAATATGCAAATTTTGTCTGCCTTGATGTTACCGACGAAAATAAGAATGATACTCACGAGGAAAAGCAGGCAAAGTGGACCTACAAAAGTCTCGGAGGCTTTTACTGGGCGGGATGCACATTCAGCGGAGACTGCGTTATTGTCGGCACCGACGATGGTACGCTTTACGCAAACAAAGCCTCGAAGCTTTTAAGTCTTAATAAGAATACAGGAAAGCTGAATGATTCCGTTTCTATTGTCGGCGACCAGCGTTCAGGTATAACCATGAGCGGAAGCACAGCGTATTTTGTCACCAAAGCAGGTTATCTGTACAGCATAAAAATCAGCAACGGTAAATTTGATTCAGACAGTCTGAAAAAACTGGCGCTGGGCGGAGCTTCAACCTCTACTCCTGTAATTTACAACAAACGTCTTTACGTCGGCGTTCAGGGTAAGACAATGAATGAGGGTACGCTGAAGGTAATTGATGCGGCAAAGTTATCTGTAATTTATTCCGCACCTGCAAACGGTTATCCGCAAAATTCCATCCTCGTGAGTGACGCATATTTTAAAGATACAGGTAAGATATATATATATTCAACCTATAATTCATCTCCCGGAGGAATAACTGTCTATACCGATTCCGCAAATCAGACAAAGGCGGTGAAAGCGGAACTGTTCACCCCTGATTCAGACAAGGCAAATTACTGCATAAGCAGCATTGTCTGCGATGAAAACGGAACTCTGTTTTACAAAAACGATTCGGGATATATTTTTGCGGTTGGCAAAAAAGGAACAGGAAAACAGAATTTCTTTGTTCGTGTTTTTAATGCGATTATAAATCTTTTTAAAAATCTTTTCAGGTAAAAAATTATGGAAAACGGCTTTAAAGGGTATCATCCAATCTCAAACTTAATATTTTTTCTGAGTATTGTGGTGTTCGGGATGCTTTTCAAGCACCCCGTTACCCTTGTCGTGTGCTTTATCGCTGCTCTTTGCTATTACATTCGTCTTTGCAGAAGAGCGGCGGTAAAATCGTTTCTGACATTTATTTTCCCTATGCTTTTGTTTGTTCTTATTATCAACGGACTTTTCGCCCATTATGGTACAACACCGCTTCTGACCTTGCCCGACGGCAACAAAATGACACTTGAGGCCGTAGTTTACGGCTTTGTTTTAGGCGTTGCGACGGTTTCAATTATTATGTGGTTTTTCTGTTACAGCGAGGTTGTTACAACAGATAAATTTATGTGCGTGTTTGGCAAAATTATGCCTGCCGGTGCGCTTGTTATTTCAATGGCGTTACGTTTTGTTCCTATGTATAAAAACAGACTTTGCACTATAACCGAAGCGCAAAAAGGAATAGGCAGAGATTACAGACAGGGCAATATCATTGAAAGAATAAGAAACGGTGGTAAAATCATCTCAATTTTAATCACATGGTCACTTGAAAACGCGGTTGAAACCTCCGATTCTATGAAAGCAAGAGGTTATGGGCTGAAAGGGCGGCAAAGCTACAGCAAATTCAGAATGAGCAAAAGAGATGTTGCTTCAATTGTGATTGTGCTTCTGCTCGATGTTATTCTGACAATCGGCTGTATAAAAAAATCGCTTTACTGCATTTATAATCCGTACATTGTCATTAACCCGTCAGCCGATTTCGGGAAAACATATTTTGTTAATGAGCTGAATCTTACCTTGAATCCCGTTTCCGCATTTGGAATTGTAACGATTATTTCATTTACTTTACTTTGCTTTTTACCGTTGATAATTGACTTAAAGGAGGATATAAAATGGAACAGATTAAAATTGAAAATTTAAGCTTTTCATATCCTCTTTGTGAGAAAAAAGCGATTGATAATATTTCTCTGAAAATAGAAAGCGGAGAGTTTATTCTTCTTTGCGGTAAGAGTGGCTGCGGCAAAACAACACTTTTAAAGCAGCTCAAAAAAGAACTTGCGCCTCACGGTAAAAAAGCAGGAAATATATTTTTTAACGGCAAGTCGATTGAAGAAATTCCTCTCAGAGAAAGTGCAGAAAAAATCGGTTTTGTTATGCAAAATCCCGATTTGCAGATTGTAACCGATAAGGTATGGCACGAGCTTGCATTCGGGATTGAAAATCTCGCTCTTAACAAAGATGAAATCCGTCTTCGCACAGCGGAAATGGCATCGTATTTCGGAATAGAAGAATGGTTTAATAATAAAACAATAGAGCTTTCAGGCGGGCAAAGGCAGATTTTAAATCTTGCCTCCGTTATGGTTATGCACCCTGATGTGCTTGTTCTTGACGAGCCTACATCACAGCTTGACCCCATAGCCGCAGAGAATTTTCTTTACACAATCGGCAAAATCAACCGCGAGCTTGGCACAACAATAATTCTCACGGAACAACGGCTTGAAGAAGCGTTCACCTATGCGGACAGAGTTTTTGTAATGGACAGAGGAAAAATTATTTCAGATTTAGCACCGTCAGAAACGGGCAAAGAATTAAATGATATGCCCGAATTCCTGAAAATCGCTGCACCCACAGCCATAAGAATTTTTAATAAAATCGGCGGTGCAGGAAATTGTCCCGTAACAGTCCGAGAGGGCAGAAATTTTCTGAGCAAAACAAATCATAAAAACATTTGCAAAAAGCAGGAAAAAATCTTCAGCAAAACCAATGCAGTTGAGCTGAATGATATATATTTCCGCTATGATAAAAACGGCAAAGATATTCTGAAAAATCTTTCGCTGAAAATCCCCGAAAACAGCTTCTTTACAATTCTCGGTGGCAACGGCACAGGCAAAACAACTCTGCTTAAAATTATTTCGTCAACTCTTTTGCCCTACAGCGGAAAAATAAAAATTTTCGGTGAAAAGCCTAAGAAAAGCGGAGCGAAAATTGCTTCAATGCCGCAGGATGTTCAAACACTTTTTACTGCAAAAACCGTTATGCTCGACCTGAAAGAAGTAAATAAAAATGAAGAAAAAATCAAAGAAACAGCAGAACTTACAAAGATAACGGATTTGCTCGAAAAACATCCCTTTGATTTAAGCGGCGGAGAGCAGCAGAGAGCCGCCCTTGCAAAAGTGCTTTTATGTGAGCCGAAAATTCTTTTGCTTGACGAGCCCACGAAGGGAATGGACGCGGAATTCAAAGCGGACTTTGCGAAAATTATTCAGTCGCTTAAAAAGAAAAACTGCACGGTAATTATGATTTCACATGATTTGGAATTTTGTGCAAAATATTCAGACCTTTGCGCTATGCTTTTTGACGGTGATATTTCCGCTTGCGCATCTTCTGATAAATTTTTCTCAGGCAACAGATTTTATACAACTGCGTCTTGCAGAATCGCAAGAGGAATTATCGACAACGCAGTTACAGATGAGGATATAATAAAATGCGTAAACGAATAATATCAATTTTAATATTGTGCCTGCTTATACCGGCGGTGGTTATTGCAGGATTTTTCCTTGCAAAAGGAAAGCAGTATTATCTTGTAAGCCTGCTTGTTATTGCGATTTCAATTTTGCCGTTTATGCTTTCTCTTGAAAGAAAAAAGCTGCAATTACGGGAGCTTGTAATCATATCAAGCGTAATTGCAATTTCAGTCGCTTCACGAGCTGCGTTTTTCTATCTTCCGAATATAAAACCAATGTGCGCGATATTGATTATTGCGGCAATTTCATTTGGCGCGGAGTTCGGTTTTACCTGCGGAGCTTTGTCAATGTTGCTTTCAAATTTCATCTACGGACAGGGAATGTGGACGCCGTTTCAGATGCTTGCAATGGGCGTAACCGTTTTTGTCTGCGCACTGATTTTCAGAACATTTCGAATAAAAAACAGATTTATTCTCGGCATAGTCAGCGGTATTTTATGCTTTGCGCTGTATGGAATAATTGTTGATTTAAGTTCTGTATTTATGATGGTTTCGGAATACAATTTAAGGTCTGTTTTATCGATTTATGCTTCGGGATTTCCGTTTAATATTATTCACGGTCTGACCACGGGAATATGCGTCACACTTTTTGAGCCTTCCGTAAGCGAAAAGCTTGAAAGAATAAAACAAAAATACGGATTGTTTGGTGAAAAATAATGAAGAAAGTTTTATCAGTAATTATAACAGTGACATTGCTGCTGTTCGCATTATGTTCCTGCGGACTTACAGTAACCGAGACGGATAACGAAGCAAGTGAAGCTGCAGCATTTTCAACCACTGCAGGAAAAAATACCGAAAAGAAAACTGAAATAACAGAAACGGTTTCACTCACCGAAAACAGCAAAACAGAAACAACAACAGAAAAAAGCACAACTTCAAAAACCGCAAAAGCTACAGAGACGGATAACGAAGCAAGTGAAGCTGCAGCATTTTCAACCACTGCAGGAAAAA
>JAKSQO010000057.1 GCA_024404095.1 Clostridia bacterium
AATTAAATTAACTTGACAAGAACCGCTCAGAGTGCTATTATAATCAAGCATTCCGAATATGCGCGAGTGGTGGAATTGGCAGACTCGCTAGATTCAGGTTCTAGTGCTCACTCCGGGCGTGCGGGTTCAAGTCCCGCCTCGCGCACCATAATAAACCCTGTAACTTCAATGGTTACAGGGTTTTCTTTTTGGATTTACCCTTATTTTTACCCTTATTATGAAGAAACAGATTTGATAAATTGGTCCATACGATTCGCACTGGCGTGCTTCATACTACTTGTCGCATGCGCATAAGTTGACAGTGTGAATGCAGCAGTATGGTGCCCCAGATTTTCCTGCACGGTCTTTATATCGTCTCCAGCCTTCAGGCTGTTTACCGCAAAGGTATGCCGTAGGTCGTGAAAACGGACGTTATCAAGGCCGATTTTTTTTACAACCTTTTTGAAAGCAAGATAAACAGTCTGATTACTCAGATAGCGCCCCGTTTCGGTGGTGAACACAAGGTTGTCGGCGTTATCCCAAGCTGACCCAATCTTTGCCTTCCAGTGTTCCTGCCACTCCTTCTGCTTCTTGAGTACATCCATTACTTCTGAGGCGACCTCCACAAGCCTGGGCTTGTCATTTTTCAGAGAACTGAACACATATTCTTTACCGCCTTTGACCTTACCGTGCTGTTTGTTGATAAATAGTGTGTTATTGTCAAAATTGACGCAGTCCCATGTTAGCCCCATAATTTCGCCTTGCCGAAGCCCTGTAAAGACGGTGACAAAGAATATCCTTTCGTATGGATTTCCTTTAATTTCCTGAAGAAATCTACTAAGATCACTATCATCAAGAACATTGATAGGTGGTGTCTGAATCCTTGGGAGAATAACGGCACATGATGGATTCGTGCGCAGATAACCGAGCTTCTGTGCCTGATCTAAGGCTCTGTGAAGTACTCCGTGTACGTTTTTTACTGTTTTGGCGGATAAGCCTTTGTTGCGTAAAAGCTCGTTATATGTGCTTTGAATCATAGGAGCACTGAGTTTGGCCAGGGGAACACCGCCTATGTATGGATTGATGTTCAATTTTACATGGTCGGTATAAGACTTTACAGTGGATGGTTTGACATTTCCGATATAATCTGAAAGCCAAATATCAAGCCAGTCGGAGAGCTTCATTTTCGACGGCTCAATATATGTCCCTTCATCAAGCTCGGCAATTATTCTGCTGAGCTTTTGCCGAACCTCTTTTTGCGTCTTACCGTAGACCGATTTCTGAATCTGTTTTCCTGTTTTGTTATCTATGCCGACGGTGTATCGTGCTTCCCAGCTTCCGTTTGAGCGTTTGCGGATATTGCCAGCACCGTTGGCACTACGTTTTGACTTTGTTGTTCCTGACAATTTTACCTCTCTTTCTTCAGAATCTGAGCCGAACTTTTGGCCCAATCGTTCTGAATTCATTATATATGCGGAAACTGAGATTTCAAGAGTGCGTTTTTTGTTATACACTTACCTGAGCATCTATCCACTCAATAAGCTTATCCCTTGGTACAATCATACGCTTGCCGATATGTATGGTAGGGAAGCCGTCTGAGCGCATGAGGGTGTATGCGTTTGCCCGGGAAATTCCCAGAACAGCGGCAACCTCGTCTGCTTTTAGCGTTACGGGCAACTGCTCAAATGATGTGATGTTGTTCATGTATATTCCTCCTTCCGTTCGAGGGGTATCAGGGCACACACCCTGAACAATTTTGTGTTTTGGGCCCAAAAGACGTTGCTTGATATATCAGGACGCAGTTATGTCTCCGTAATTACCATCTGAGAAAAAACTGTTTCAGATTAATAGGGCAATGCTAATATTTACTTCTTCAGCTGGTATATTTGAGCTGGTATTATATTTTTAGCTGGTCTATAGTATTTAATATTTATTTTTATATATGAGTTTAGCTCTAAATCGTTGAATTATAGGTGTGTAATTATCTTCACCTTTTTCTGTATTGAAATGGTGCGTTTTTCCGCCAAATCATTTGTTGTGACGGGATGAAATTTGTTCTGCGGATAATTTGACATCCAAACGCGAAAACTCGTCATGGCGCATTTAAGGCTGAAATACTTCGTTTGCTGACATAGTGCCTGCACTCAATCACATGAGACTTATAACTCTGCATACAGTCATGCATACAACGGCGGCACAGGTCGTTATATCTGCGTCTCCCAGTATTCGTATCGATAAACACACTCCATTCGTGTTTTGCTTTTTTTGATAGCCGAGGCATGTTTCCCCTCCTTTCTAGTAATCGAACAATATTTTCCTCTCTACTTCTTAGCAAGGAAAAAATCAGACCAAGTCAATGAAAAACGTTGCCCAGTTCACGGAATGTTACATTTGAGCCCAGACCCGTGCCAGTTAGCCGCACGAGTGTTTAACAGCTTCTTTAAAAGTCCTCTCATAACCCTAAAAGGAAGAAATACGCACTTTGGACGAAAAATTTTTAAAAAAGTCAAAAAAGACTCACACGAAGAAATCATGTGAGTCTCTTTTATATATTCGATTTTGATGTATCAAGCAACGTCTTTGTACGTACAAAGACTACTTGCACAACTTGCGCAAGCATCGCGTTTTGTCCCCACAAACGCAAATTAACTTTAGGGAAGACCCTAACACCCCGCACTTTGTTTAGATTTTTCGACAAACTACGCATTAGATATAAGAAGAAATTCTGAGCTTTGGCCAAAATGCTTTCACAAACAGCCAAAAAGCTCACATGGTATTTCATGTGAGCTTTTATCATATTAGTTTTTTCACAGCAGCATTTTTATTCCTTTTACCATAAGCATTAAACCCATGGTGATAATCAGAATCGTGCTTGCTTTCAGTATGTATTTATTATATTTTCTCGTAACTGCATCGCCGATGAGCCCGAACAGCAGCATAAACACACAGGTTCCCAGGCCAAATATCAGCATTGTTTCCACACCCTTTAACGAAGAACCTGCGGAGGCGGCAACAAACCACATGGATGACAGCATGCCGCAGGGCATGATGCCCGTGAGCAAACCGATAACAAACGGTGTTCCTCTGAAGCCGCAGGGTGATGCGAGCCCCGGGCGAATCTTTCGAAGAAGCGGCACTCCCCACATCTGAAGTCCGATCAGAACGACAAGTCCGCCCGCTATTATAAACACGGCACATTTCGTGTTCAGGCTGAAGCTCATGAAGCTTCCCACGGCTCCGAAGATGAAGCCTGCCACCGAATAGCCGATAAGTCTGCCACCGTTATAGGCAAGAGCATTGTGCTGAGTCAGCATAATGCCACCGCACATTCCGATGCAATGCACTCCGCCGAGAAGGCCCGTTATAAATACGAGCTTCATGGTCATGCCCTCTGCGGCAGTTGGGACATTAACAGCGCCCGTGAGATAAGTGAGTATGAAATAGAGCGCTGCAATGACAAGAAGACCGACAAAGTCCGACAGCAGATTCTGCCTGCCATTTCCCACGGGAAATCCCATCTTGCCGAGAAGGGCATCTATCTCCTGCTCACTGATTTTCTCACTGTCATATTCAGCGGTAATTTCGCTTTTGATATAGCTTGTTTTAACCTGTCCTATACCGTCAGTCCGTGACAAGCGCTGAGAGATATCAAATGTGCAGTTGGGACAAATGATGCCGTCTAACTTTTTGCAATAAGTTTCCACAGCTGTTTTCACCGCCTTTATCTGTCAAAGAGATGAGAAAGCTTTGCCATTAGCATATCCGCGACAGAAGGTCTTCTGTCAAAGGGCGGATATCCCGCCTCGGTAAGTGTTGCAAATATTTCTTCCTCGTTAACGATTGCAGGGTCAAATTTAACAGTAACAAGGGATTTGAAATACTCCACATCTGCGTCAATTACGCCCCTCTTTTGCAAAAGAGCGGATATGATTATCTCAGGGCATTGCACGCAGTAAATTCCCTTTACATAGGTTTTGAGAAGCTTTTCTTCCACTTTTTCTTTTGCTCCTTTTTGCCGAAGTTTTGCAGCTTCAGCGAATTCATAAGAACGCCTATTGAGCTGAGCGACATAGAAGTTGCGCAAATCGACGGATGCAGAACACCTGCCGCCGCAACGGGTATGCTTATTGCGTTGTAAAACAGCGCCCACTTAAGATTCTGATTTACGATTTTCATCGTCTGGCTTGATATTTCAAAAACATCGGGCAGCTTTTCCAGATTGCCCGAGGGCAAAAGAATGCCCGAGGACTCGATTGCAATATCCGAACCGTTACCCATGGCAACGGAGCAGTCCGCACCGGCAAGGGCAGGCGTGTCGTTTATTCCATCGCCCACCATGCAGATTGTTCTGCCCTCGGCCTTGAACTTGCGTATAATATCGGCTTTTTCAGTCGGGAGAACCCCCGACATAACATTTTCTATGCCTGCCTGTGCAGCTATTGCGCGGGCAGTGCTTTCGTTGTCGCCCGTCACAAGCCATACGTCTTTTCCGTTTTCCTTAAGTCTGCTTATAACCTGGCGTGCTTCGGGCTTTATAACATCCGCAATACATATAAGCCCCACAGCTTCTCCATCGAGGGAAACGCATATCTCTGTTGCCGCTTTCTGTGACAAAGAGGAAACATCCACTCCGTTGTTTTTCATGAATTTCCTGTTTCCGCAAAGCATCTTTTTTTCTTTAATTTTACAGCTTATTCCGAGACCGTGATGGTTTTCGAAGTCACAAACCTTTTCGGGCACAAACTCCGGTAAAGCCGATTTCGCATATTCAACAACTGCGTTTGCTACGGGATGGTCTGCAAGTATTTCTGCCGAGGCACATAAGCGCACTAGTTCGTTTTCGCTCCTGCCGTCAAGGACAATAAGCTCCGTTACCTCGGGATTGCCTTTTGTAATTGTGCCTGTCTTATCGAAAATAACCGTGTCCGTCTTGTGCGCGTTTTCGATGAATCTGCCCGAGCTGAAAAGTATACCGTTTTCAGCTGCGGTACCCGATGCGACCATAAGCGCAGTCGGCGTTGCAAGGCCCAGTGCGCAGGGGCAGGCAACAGACAAGACATCGCAGCAGGTTAAAAGCGCCTTTTCGAGATTGCCCGGCTTAAGCAGCTTATACCAAAGCCCGAAAACTCCTGCCGCCGTGCCTATTACGGCAGGCACAAACCAGCCGGCAACACGGTCGGCAAACTTCTGAACGGGTGCCTTTTCACATTGAGCGCGCCTTACCGCAGATACTATCTGATGCAAAACAGACTGCTTTCCCAGACCCTGCGCAAGCACATTGACAGAGCCTGCTCTGCACAGACTTCCGCCGATAACGCGGTCTCCTGTTTGCTTATCCACGGGCATGCTTTCCCCTGTCAGCATAGATTCGTCAATCGAACAATTGCCTTCCGCAATGACACCGTCAACGGGGACTCTTTCTCCTGCACGTATAAGCACCTTGTCGTTAGGTACAATGTTCTCAATCGGTTTTTCGATAAACTCATTGCCCTCAAGCACCATTGCGGTTTTTGGCTGAAGATGCAGCAGCTTTCTGATTGAGGCGTTTGCCTCTCCCGATGCCATCTGCTCGATATACTTGCCGAACAGAATCAGCGACAGCAGAACTCCGTCGGAGCCGAAATAGAGCGTGAAGTTGCTTTTTCTCGTAAATGTGATGTGCGAACTGTAAAGATATATGAGCGTTGAGGACAGGGATATCAGGGTATCCATACCGAAGGTTTTGTTTCGCAAATCTCTCAAAGCGCCCTTGTAGAAATATCTGCCCGGGCCGAATTGAATAGCCGAAGCAATGGCAAATTGTGCCTTAGGATGCAGCTCCAACATCAGAAGTGACGTGCCGGCAGCGGACTCGATGAGCGTTTTCAAAAGGTCCATTCTCTTTGTCAGTTCCTGGTCCTCGTCACCGCCACGGTTTTCTCCCGCAGATACGGTATAGCCGAGATTGAGACACGCCTGAACAAGCTCTCTTGACTCAACTCCCACGGGCCAGAGATATATCGTTATGATGCCGTTTCCACCGACAGATACATCCTTTACCCCGTGGACTTCGCGAAGCTTTGTAACGAGCTCTGCCGAAGGCAGCTCCGAGCTTTCATCGGGTATCAGATCCTGCTCTTCAACGGGAACACGAAAGCCAGCTTTTTTGATATATGCGCTTATCATGGCAATGTCGGTTTCGTTTTCATCGTATGTAATGCTTGCCGAGGACGCGGTGAAGTTAACCTGCGCACTCTTGACTCCGTGCAGGCGTGAAATCACTCTGTCAAGCCTTGCAACGCAGGCGGCGCACTCCATATCAAGTATTTTCAGAGATATTTCCGTCATTTACATCACCTTCGAAATTGTAACAAACAGGAGGAGCAATATACCCCTCCTGCTTAAAACAGCTATATTATGCTTCTTCTGCCTTTTCCTTGAGTTCCTTGCGTTTCTTGTTTGCAATGATAAATGCAGGAGTTGAAGCTACGGGAAGAATGAACAGGAGTGCCCAGTCAATCCAGTTGATGCCCTGACACCACTTGCCATCGTACATAACGCCCTTGTTGAGCTTGAAGTAGTTGTAATTCCAGATACCCCAGACATCGGTGGTGGGCTTCCACATATGAACCTTCAGGAATGCGGCACTGGTGACAATACCCTCTGCCATAACAAGACCTGTTGCGGAGGAGCGTTTGTTCTTGATGAGAAATTCGCTGATGGCGGGCATGACATAAACGGCAAGGTTAATTACGAGAAGCTGCAGAGGAATTTTGTACTTCCATCTTGCTGCCTGATAGATGTGATCGCCGTCATGAGCCAGAGTTGCGCCCAGCACCAGACGGTTGGCAAATCTGACTGCTGCGGCAGTCTTGTCGTCCATGCGGACATTCAGGAATTTTGCTTCGTCTTTCATATTGATTCCCATATGTATTCTCCCTTCAAAGTATTGTTTATCAGCGTTTTTGGGTTACCATGCGGTCAACAATTACCACTTGGTAAATAAAAAATATCACATAGCGCAAGGCTTGTCAACAGCTTTATTGACCAGATGGTAAACCTGTGTTAAAATACCGCCATGCCTATTATTGTTGATAAAGAAAAAGTGCGCATGGAAATCCTCATGGCTTTCCAGCGCTGCATAGAGACAAAACCCATTGACAAGGTTTCTCTTCGTGACATCGCCGCTGAGGCAGGTATGTCGCACCCTAAGCTTCTCAACTATTTTGAGAACAAGGATGAACTGATACTGACCTATGTCAAGTACACAAAGGACTATATGTCTCAGCATTGTATGACCTGGTTTATGACCCATAACAGAAAGGATTATGAATCGAACCTGGCATACATGAACGACTTCATGCGCTATGTTGCCGATGCTCCCGAGGGCGAATTGCGCCCGAATGCAACCACTCAGACATATGTTCTCGGCCACTACAGCAAGGAAATCGGCGAGATGGTAACGGCTGAGTTCCGTGAATGGCGTGAAATTATGGAAAAATGCCTTGTTACGATTTACGGCGAAGATGTGGGCAAAAAAGAAGCTGAAGCGATGATGATTCTCATCTCAGGAACCTTCATCTGTAACTATAACCGCGCTCTGACAGGTGAGATAAACGACAACATAATCGGCTATCTCGGCAACCTGACGAAATCATGATAACCAAACTATACCCTTATTTTTACCCTTAAGAGGTAAAACTGCTGAAGAACGATTGGACTAAAAGTTACGAAAACACATGATTCTGACAAATAATCAATGTTTTTAGACTAAATTAGTTGTATTAGACGTAAATCCGTTAATTCAAGTCCCGCCTCGCGCACCAAAAAGAAACAGTCACCCAA
>JAKSQO010000058.1 GCA_024404095.1 Clostridia bacterium
TACAAGGGTATCTCCGTTGCTGACGATACAGCTCTCCGTAAGGAGCTTCGTGAAGCAGGCGTTGAGTACACTGTTGTTAAGAACACTCTTATCAAGCTCGCAATCAAGGGTACATCTCTTGAGAGTATGTCAGATGTTCTTGACGGTTCTTCAGCTCTCGCTACTTCTGACAGCGACTATGTCGCTGCTGCCCGTATACTTAACAAGTATGCAGAGGATCATGATAACTTCAAGCTCAAGGCAGGTTACCTTGATGGTGAAGTAATCGGTATGGATAAGCTCATGGAGCTCGCAACTCTTCCCTCAAGAGAAACATTGCTCTCTATGGTTGCAAACGTATTCAGCGCACCTATCGCTGGTTTTGCAAGAGCTGTTCAGGCTATTGCCGATAAGGCAGAGGCTCCCGCTGAGGCTTAAGTCAGCAAACTAAATTAAAAATTATTTCAAAATTTAAATTGGAGGTAAATTACCATGGCATCAGAGAAAATTATGGCTATCGTTGAAGAGTTAAAGACTCTTTCAGTTCTTGAGCTTTCAGAGCTCGTACACGCAGTAGAGGATGAGTTCGGCGTATCAGCTGCAGCAGCAGTTGTAGCAGGTCCCGCAGCAGGCGGCGCAGCAGCAGCAGAGGAGAAGACAGAGTTCGACGTAATCCTCAAGGGTGCTGGCGCACAGAAGATCAAGGTTGTTAAGGCTGTTAAGGATATCACAGGTCTTGGACTTGCAGAAGCTAAGGCTCTTGTTGATGGCGCTCCCAAGGCAATCAAGGAAGCTGTTTCTAAGGACGAGGCTGAGGACATCAAGGCTAAGCTCGAAGAAGTTGGCGCAGAAGTTGAAGTTAAATAAGTTAAGCTTATTTACATTCGCTCCCGAAGAGAAATCTTCGGGAGTTTTTTGTTGCAAAAAAGGCACAGCTTTCGCTGTGCCTTTTCTCTGTTTATTCTTCCATCTGTCTGCCGAGGAAGGATGCCGCAACCTGAGCAAGCTTTGTTTCAACGGGACCGATTTTAGTTCCGTCACCCATAAGAAATACTACTGCGCCGAGTACATCACCGCTGCTGATAATCGGTGCGGCAATTGAAGCACCGTAGGAAATCCCCTCTACAGGATTCAACTCCTGCGAACCGTCGTGCGTAAAAAGTCTGCGCTCATCCATAATATTCTCAAGCTCTTCACTAATTCGCTTGTCAAGAAACTCTTTCTTCGAAACACCCGCACAGGAGATAACGTGATCTCTGTCACAGATAAGCACGGGTGTGCTGACACTTCTGTAAAGTACATCGGCATAATGCTCGGTAACGTCGGACAGCTCGCCGACAGGCGAATACTTCTTAAAAATAACTCCGCCCTGTGTGTCCGTAAAAATCTCAAGCGGCGCACCTTCGCGGATATGCATTGTGCGTCGTATTTCCTTGGGAATAACAACTCTGCCAAGATCGTCGATACGGCGCACAATTCCTGTTGCTTTCATTATCTGAACTTCTCCCTTTTGTTATATTTTTGTTTGTATTCATATTGTTTGTACGCAAAATGAATTTATACGCAATGAATACAATTTTACACATTGACAAACAGGTGCATTTGCGTGTAAAATTAAATAATAATGCTGTTTGAATTATCGGATAAAATCTTTTCAAGATCCTGTCTGTAACCAAGCAGAGCATATGCCTGATTTTTTCTCAGCTTCATCGGAAGCGAGGAATCAAGCACGGCGTTTTCGAGGTCTTTAATTCGTTTACGAAGGTATTCTTCGTCAGTCATAATATCACCGATATTATTTTTTGATTTTCTTTGCGGGGTATAAGATGAAAATTCAGGAAGAACTGAAAAATTTTTTAATAGATAACGGAGCTGCTGATGTCGGTTTTACCTGTGTTTCCGATGGTCCGTTTGGCGAAAAAAGCTATGCGCTGAGTATTGTTGTACGACTATCTGACGCCGTTATTGATGAAATTGAGAATGAACCGACACACACATATTTTCATCATTACCGAACCGTCAATGCGTATATTGACCGCCTCGTTCTTCAATGCGGTTTTATACTTCAGCGATACGGTTACAGATATATCCCTGTCGGTGCATCTCAGAGCATTAACAAGGATGGCTGGAACTATCTTGCACGTTACTCTCATAAAAAGCTTGCCTGCCTTGCAGGACTTGGCGGAATAGGTAAAAACAGTCTTTTTCTTCACAAAGATTTCGGCCCTCGAGTAAGGCTCGGCACACTTTTCACCGACTGTCCGTTTGATGTTGAAAAGCACGAGTATGTTTCTCCCTGCACAGGTTGCAATCTCTGCGTGGAGGCTTGTCCGTCAGGCGCAATCAGCGGAAATCTCTGGCAACCCGGAATGACAAGAGAAGAAGTTTTTGACCCCGACAAATGCAGTAAATTTATGAAGAAAGAATACCAGCACATCGGACGAGGCGCTGTGTGCGGAATATGCATGAAGGTCTGTCCGATATACAAAAAATAAAACTCAGAGGTAATAATAATGGAACAGAAAAAAATTGACAGAATCAATGAACTTGCACGCAAGGCAAAAACTGTCGGACTTACTCCCGATGAAATTGAGGAACGCGACAAGCTGAGAAAAGAGTATATTGAAGCTTACAGAGCAAGCCTTCGCTCTCAGCTTGAAAGCATCCGTGTAGTTGACGAAAAAGGAAATAAGCGTCCCCTCAAGAAGAAAGATTTAAACTAAAAGTGGTGAAAGTATGAAGGTACTTGATAAAAACAAATGGATTGGTATTTTTGCGGTGCTTGCATTGCTTGCTGTTGTCGGTCTGGCAGCGGATATGCTTGTTTCTTCGCTGATTTACCATCCCGATGCTACGTTTGAAAGTATATTCTATAAGATTCTGCCTGCCGTTCCGATTGCGCTTTGCAGTTTTTCGTCAGCTATACTCCTGACCTGCCGCAACACGAGAACGACGAGAAGCAAAAATCAGGTGCTGAACATTTTATATGGTCTGCTGACGCTCGTCTTTGCCTTTGCAGCGGCATATTATCCATTTGTCGGAGCTGATAAAAACAGTCTGATTGCAATAGCTGTAATCGCTGTAATTATCGCTGTAACGTGCATACTTTTAAGCAACTTCACATTCAAAGAAACATATCAGAAAATTATTATGGTTGATATTGCGAAAAAGGTGATTATTTCAACAGTCATCATTGCTGTTATATGTGCGCTGGCAATGCTTATTCCTCAGAAGCTCAGTTATGATGCAATGCAGATGAATATTGCACGAACGGGCAAAACAGAGGGACCGTTCAATACAACAGTTCCGTTTCTGCCGTTTGCGGGTGCGTCAGCTCCTGTTATGACATACCTCATTCTTTTGAAAGACGCTCTCCCGAAGCTCAGATTCAGCGAGAAGCTTCTGTTTGCACTTGTTTGTCTGTGGACTCTTGCAGTTATTGCAGGCTCGGTTATATCGGGAAGTATGTTCCTGTCAAACGCTGTGTTCGGTGCAATTATCGGATATATTGTCGTTCTTGCAACAACAAAAATACTGAACAAACGCGAAAAAGAATAAATTTCAAGCTCTGCACAAAAAATATGCGCAGAGTTTTCTTTTATCAGCTGTGACTATAATACAGATAATTTTTTGTAAACTTTGACGAGAAATAAACCTAAATATAGTGCTGTAAATATGATGTTTCAGACAGGTCAACACAATACGTGGTAAAATTACACAAAAGGAAACTGCTAATGAACAGGGGTATTATTTGGTTATTTTTTATAAAAACATTGCTCCAATTCGGTCATTTTGAAAAAATTTTTCAAAAAATAGGGCAAAACCACTTGAAAAAAGGTTCATTATTGTGTAAAATGTATATGTATTAGTCGGCAAATTGTATAAAAGGATTCCAAAAGTTGTACAAAACAACGAACACGCAATTTCCGGTTATCATTTTATGAGGAGTGTTCTTTATGTCTAACAGACTTTTCCAGGGCGTTATTCATCAGATGAAGAGTGCCATTGACAGAACAATCGGTATTATTGACGAAACAGGTACAATCATTTCCTGCAGCGAGCTCGGAAGAATCGGTGAAGTAAATTCAATTGCAGCCGCAACTACATTTATGGATACTGAGGTATGCGTTGTTGCAGGCAGCACTTACAAAACATTCGGTAATCAGGTTCATCCTGAGTACGCTGTTTTTGTTGACGGCGACGATGAACTGGCTGAGAAATATGTTAATATCAGCGCAGTTGCTCTGAGCAATCTTAAGCAGTACTTTGACGAGAAGTATGACAGAAACAACTTTATCAAGAACGTAATTCTTGATAACATTCTTCCGGGTGATATCTATCTTAAGGCACGTGAGCTTCGTTTTAACAATGATGCAACCCGTACTGTCCTTCTTATCAGAATTCCTGAGCAGACCGATGCTTCTGCATATGATATTATCCAGAATCTTTTCCCTGATAAATCAAAGGATTTCATTATCAACATCAGCGAAACAGATATCGCTCTTATCAAGGAAGTTAAATCAAATATCGAATCAAAGGATCTTGAGAAGCTCGCACGTTCAATCGCTGACTCACTTTCAACCGAGCTTTATGTTCACGCTCAGATCGGTATCGGCACAACTGTTGTCGGCATTAAGGAGCTTGCACGTTCATTCAAGGAAGCTCAGGTTTCACTTGAGGTCGGTAAGGTATTTGACACAGAAAAGGCAATCGTCAGATATGACAGCCTCGGTATTGCACGTCTTATCTACCAGCTTCCCACAACACTTTGTGAGCTCTTCCTCTATGAGGTATTCAAGAGAGGTTCTATTGAGAGTCTTGATCAGGAAACTCTGTTCACAATTCAGAAGTTCTTTGAAAACAACCTTAACGTGAGCGAAACTTCAAGAAAGCTCTTTGTTCACCGTAATACGCTTGTTTACCGTCTTGAAAAAATCAAGAAGCTCACAGGTCTTGACCTCAGAGAGTTTGACGACGCTATCGTATTCAAAGTAGCTCTTATGGTTAAGAAATATCTTGATGCAAATCCGATTAAGTACTAATAAGATTTAAGAGGCACCAAATTATGATAGACTTTAAAAATGTGTCGAAGGTCTATGATAACGGTACAAAAGCTCTCAACAATGTCAATATTCATATTGACAAGGGCGAGTTTGTATTTGTTGTCGGCGCATCAGGTGCAGGTAAGAGTACTTTCCTTAAGCTGATGATGCGCGAAGAAGTTCCTTCGTCAGGCACAATAAAGATAAAGGATTATAATCTGGGCGAAATGAAGAAGCGAAAAATCCCGTATTTCAGAAGAAATATGGGAATCGTTTTTCAGGATTTCCGCCTGATTCCCAACATGACGGTTTATGACAATGTTGCATTTGCAATGCGTGTTGTCGGCGCACGTGAGAAAGAAATACGTAAGCGTGTACCGTATGTAATAAATATTGTCGGTCTTTCGGCAAAAGCTCGAAGCTATCCCAATGAGCTTTCAGGCGGTGAGCAGCAGCGAGTTGCGCTTGCCCGTGCTTTGGTAAACAATGCCGATATTATTATCGCTGATGAGCCGACAGGCAATGTTGACCCGCAGATGTCATTGGAGATTGTAGAGCTTCTTAAGCGCCTGAATGAGGCAGGTACAACCGTAATCATGGTTACACATGCCCATGACCTTGTTAAGCGTTTTGACGAGCGTGTAATCGTCCTTGACAGCGGTGAAATCATCGCGGACGGTAACGTCGAGAACGGTCACATTCCGATTCAGTCTTCATCACACCTTAGCCATGAAACCAAGGGCAAGGTTAAGACAAGATTTTCCAAAAAGGCTTCCAAAGAAGCACCTGTTGAAGAAGAGACTGAAAACGACAGTAACGAAGAGTATCTGTCAGCGCTTATCGGTGACACGGATACATATCGAATTTATATTGAAAACAACGAGCAGGCACCTGCCGAAGAAGAGAAAGGCGGTGCTGAAGAATGAAAAAACGCAGAGGAAGCTTAGGCTATCTTACAAAAGAAGGTTTCCGCAACGTACACACAAACCGACTGATGTCGATCGCTTCAATTGCCGTTCTTATGGCTTGTCTTGTAATGATTGGCTCAGCGTTTATGGTTCTGGTAAATGTTGACCACATTATGAACGAGATTGAAAGTGAAAACGTTGTTATGGTTTATCTTGACCAGACTGCAACCGCTGAGGATGTGCAGACTGTAAAAGATGCGATTCTTGCCAATACCAATGTTCTCAAATGTGAATTCCGAGATAAGGAAACAGCTTTTAAGGAAGCTATTGAGGATCTTGATACCGATGCATCCTACTTTGATGGTGTGGACAATCCTCTCCCCGACCTTTTCGAAGTATCGCTTAAGGATATGGTAAAGTTCAGCGAAACTGTCAGCCAGCTCACTTCAATCGAGCACGTTGATACAGTACGCGATAACAAGGATATTGCGAACATGCTTATCAGAATTCGTTCAACAATATCTTATCTCAGCCTCGGTGTTATTGCCGTTCTGATGGTTATCTCCCTGTTCATTATCGCCAACACCATCCGTATTACCATGTTCAGCCGCCGACTTGAAATCAACATCATGAAATCGGTTGGTGCTACAAACTGGTTCATCAGGTGGCCGTTTATGCTTGAGGGTATGATACTGGGCGTCATCTCAGCTGTTATCTCTCTCGGCGTTGTATGGGGCGTATACAAGCTCATAGAGCCTACTGTAACATCTATGCTTCAGGTTGTAAGCGCAGATTTCTCAGTTGTTCCGTTTACAAATTATATAATATATATTCTTCCCGCATTTGTGCTTATCGGACTTGTTTCCGGCGGTATCGGAAGTCTGATTTCAATTCAGAAGTATTTGAAGGAGCGCGGCGGAGTAGTTTACGAAGAAGACGAATAAACATAAAAAAGAAATGCTTTAAGGCATTTCTTTTTTATGTCTCTGTTTATTGTTATACGATAAATAATTATTGACATTTAATGTTTTCACAGTTATAATAAAAGCGAAAGGTGGAAATAAAATGTCAAAAAGTATTATTAAAGTTTTTCTTACAGCTGCTCTTTCCATTGTACTGATTACAACTGCAACAGTTTTAATATCGGTCAATGCAGGCAGAACAGTTCCCGAAAATGAAGCTACCCTGTTTGACCAGTACAATATACACCGCAGCAATAATCTCTTCTGTGAAATATTTGATAATAACGAAACTGTCGACACTGGCTGGATTTATAAATACGCATATGACAGCGAGCAAAAGGTCATTGCCTATCGCAGGCTAACAGGTGACGATACCGAAATATATAACCCTGCGGAGCTTGACGGTGTGCTTTATTTAAGAAAATATGCAGGAAGAGAATATGCAATAACAAATGACGAGCTTATTCTGTACGACTGCAAAACAGGAGCCTCCGTTGAATTTGCCGACGATGCTGAGCTAAAGGACTACTGCAATAAAAAGGAAATCGCGCTTTGTCCATGGTATTACCCTGCGGGTAGCTGCTTTTCACAGGAAACACGCACTCCACTTACAAATGATTACAGCCTGAAATCATGGATTTACGGTTACAGCTCCATTATGTACGGTGAAAAAGAATTACTTTTCGGATTCATTACCGATGTAAAAATAAATAACAACATCATAACGCTCAGACTAAGGCAACCCAAGCAACAGTTTTCAGCAGAACAGGTTGAAGCGAATAGTATGCTTTTAAACTGTACCCATAAAAACGGACACAGCGATTTTAGGGCAATGAGACAACGTCC
>JAKSQO010000059.1 GCA_024404095.1 Clostridia bacterium
AGAGCACCGATGTTGTCGCCTGCCTCAGCATAGTCGAGGAGCTTACGGAACATTTCGATACCTGTAACAACTGTCTTTCTCTTCTCGTCTGTGAGACCAACGATCTCAACTTCCTCAGAAAGCTTGAGCTGTCCACGCTCAACTCTACCAGTAGCAACAGTACCACGGCCTGTGATTGTGAATACGTCCTCAACAGGCATAAGGAAAGGCATGTCAGCCTTACGGTCGGGTGTGGGGATGTAGCTGTCAACTGCTTCCATGAGTTCCCAGATAGGAGCAAGCTCAGGAGCGTTGATGTCGCCGCCTGTGTACTCAAGAGCCTTAAGAGCTGAACCCTTGATGATAGGTGTATCGTCGCCGGGGAACTCATACTCTGAAAGAGTATCACGGATTTCCATCTCAACGAGCTCGATAAGTTCGTCGTCGTCAACCTGATCGCACTTGTTCATGAATACGATGATGTAGGGAACGCCAACCTGACGAGCAAGAAGAAGATGCTCTTTTGTCTGAGCCATGGGGCCGTCAGTTGCAGCGATAACAAGGATAGCACCGTCCATCTGAGCAGCACCAGTGATCATGTTCTTGATATAGTCAGCATGACCGGGGCAGTCAACGTGAGCATAGTGACGAGTCTCTGTCTCGTACTCAACGTGAGCTGTGTTGATTGTGATACCACGCTCTCTCTCTTCAGGAGCCTTATCGATGTTAGCGTAATCAATGAAGTCAGCGCCGCCCTTCATTGCGAGGGTCTTTGTGATAGCAGCTGTTAAAGTAGTCTTACCATGGTCAACATGTCCGATAGTACCAATGTTAACATGGGGTTTGCTTCGGTTAAATTTTTCCTTTGCCATTGGAATATCCTCCCTTTAGTAAATAATTTTATTCAATGCATATTGCATAAATCCATTGTAACAATTTCTACCTGAAATTGCAAGAGTTTTTTTATAAATTCCTTAGTCCTTGCTTCTTGAGCTGATAATATCATCAGAAACTGACTTCGGAACCGGTGCATAGTGGCTCGGCTCCATTGCATACTGACCACGGCCCTGTGTCTTAGAACGAAGGTCCGTTGCGTAACCGAACATATTTGAAAGCGGGATGTTTGAGTCAACCTGAACAGCACCTGTTCTCTGCTCCTGACCGAGGATCATACCACGACGGGAGTTAACGTCACCCATAACATCACCAAGGTAATCTGAAGGAACGATGATAGCAACCTTCATGATAGGCTCCATAAGAACGGGAGCTGCCTTCTTCATAGCGTTCTTGAATGCCATTGAACCGGCAATCTTGAATGCCATTTCTGAAGAGTCAACTTCGTGATAAGATCCATCATAAAGAGTAACCTTAACGTCAACTACAGGATAACCTGCGAGAACACCTGACTGCATTGCGCCCTTGATACCGGCCTCAACAGCGGGAATGTATTCCTTCGGAATAGCACCGCCGACGATTGAGTTAACAAACTCGAAGCCCTTCTCCGGGTTAGGTTCGATACGAATCTTAACGTGACCGTACTGACCCTTACCACCGGACTGACGAGAGTACTTGCAATCCTCTTCAGCGTTCTTTGTGATTGTTTCTCTGTAAGCAACCTGAGGCTTACCGATATTTGCTTCAACCTTAAACTCACGAAGCATTCTGTCTACGATGATTTCAAGATGAAGCTCGCCCATACCGGCGATGATTGTCTGTCCTGTTTCTTCATCTGTGTAGCATCTGAATGTCGGGTCTTCTTCAGCAAGCTTCTGAAGAGCGATGCCCATCTTCTCCTGACCTGCCTTGGTCTTGGGCTCAACTGCAACACGGATAACAGGCTCGGGGAACTCCATAGACTCGAGAATGATAGGATACTTCTCGTCGCAAAGAGTATCACCTGTTGTTGTATTCTTAAGACCAACCGCAGCTGCGATATCACCTGAGTAAACGATATCGAGATCCTGTCTGTGGTTAGCGTGCATCTGAAGGATACGTCCGAGACGCTCGTTATTATCCTTAACAGAGTTGTAAACTGTTGTACCGGCAGTTACTGTACCTGAGTAAACTCTGAAGAAGCAGAGCTTACCAACGAACGGGTCAGTAGCAATTTTGAAAGCAAGAGCTGCGAAGGGAGCGTCGTCAGATGACTCACGAACTTCCTCTTCTTCAGTATCAGGATTAACACCCTTGATTGCTTCAACGTCTGTCGGAGCGGGCATATAAGCGATGATGTTGTCAAGAAGCATCTGAACGCCCTTGTTACGGTAGGATGTACCGCAACAAACGGGAACCATTTCGTTTGCGATTGTAGCCTTACGGATACAATTCTTGATTTCATCGATTGTAAGCTCTTCGCCCTCGAAGAACTTCTCCATGAGTTCTTCATCCTGCTCAGCAACAGCTTCGATAAGCTCGTCATGATACTTCTGAGCAATTTCCTTCATATCATCGGGAATTTCCTCAATACGGATATCAAGACCCTTATCATCATAATAAACTTCAGCTTCCATAGTTACAAGGTCAATAATGCCCTTGAAATCAAGCTCACGGCCGATGGGGAGCTGAATCGGAACAGCATTACATTTAAGGCGCTCTTTCATCATGTGGATAACATTGTAGAAGTCTGCACCCATAATGTCCATTTTGTTTACATATACCATACGAGGTACTTTGTACTTATCAGCCTGACGCCAAACTGTTTCAGACTGTGGCTCAACACCGCCCTTTGCGCACAAAACGGTAACAGAACCGTCAAGAACACGAAGTGAACGCTCAACCTCAACTGTGAAGTCAACGTGACCGGGAGTGTCGATGATGTTGATACGATGGTTCTTCCAGAAGCATGTTGTAGCAGCAGATGTGATAGTGATACCACGCTCCTGCTCCTGTGCCATCCAGTCCATTGTAGCAGCACCGTCATGAGTTTCACCCATCTTATGGTTAACACCTGTATAGAAAAGGATACGCTCTGTTGTAGTAGTTTTACCCGCATCGATATGAGCCATGATACCGATGTTACGAGTTAATTCAAGTGGAACTTGTCTTCCCATATAAACCTCCAAAACAAAACATAAAAGATGTGATTAAAAAATTTAACAGGAAGATGATTACCATCTGAAATGTGCAAAAGCCTTGTTGGACTCTGCCATCTTGTGAGTATCTTCGCGCTTCTTGAATGCTGCACCTGTTTCGTTAACAGCATCCATGATTTCGTTAGCAAGACGCTCCTTCATTGTTCTCTCTGAACGAGCACGGGAATAAGTTGTAATCCATCTCAGACCGAGTGTCTGACGTCTCTCAGGACGAACTTCGATAGGAACCTGATAGGTAGCACCGCCGACACGGCGAGCCTTAACCTCAAGTACAGGCATAACATTTTCCATTGCAGCTTCGAAAACCTCAACGGGCTCCTTACCTGTCTTTTCCTTGATGATATCGAATGCATCGTAAACAATCTTCTGTGCGACACCCTTCTTACCATCATACATAACATTGTTGATAAGTCTTGTTACCAACTTAGAATTGTAAAGCGGATCTGGCAAAACATCACGTTTTGCAATCTGGCCTCTTCTTGGCACTTCGCTTCCCTCCTTCATAGTAATGATATCATAGGTACTCAAGTGACAAAACCCTGTGGCGCCAATGGAGAAGCTCATATAATATATATAAACTCTCACATTGATACGCAGCGTACCTTACATTGCGCAGCCTGCAAGAAGATTCTGTCTTTTACATTTTCCTTTTAAGCAGGAATTACTTTCGGGTCAGCATTATTTCTTAGCTGCCTTCGGACGCTTTGCACCGTACTTTGAACGTGACTGCATTCTTCCGTTAACACCCTGAGTATCGAGTGTACCACGGATGATATGGTAACGTACACCGGGAAGGTCCTTAACACGACCGCCACGAATAAGAACAACGCTGTGCTCCTGGAGGTTATGACCAACACCGGGAATGTAAGATGAAACTTCAATTCCGTTTGTAAGACGAACTCTGGCGATCTTACGAAGAGCTGAGTTAGGCTTCTTAGGTGTAGCTGTCTTAACTGCCGTGCAAACGCCACGCTTCTGAGGTGAATTCTGATCTGTAACAACGTTCTTCTTAGAATTGAGACCCTTGAGAAGTGCGGGAGCCTTTGCTTTCTTTTCGATAGTCTGTCTTCCGTTTCTGACTAACTGATTAAAGGTAGGCAAATACTACATCTCCTTTCATAGATTTCTGATTGACCGTTCATTACGGACAAGCGGAATCCGCTTAATCCCATAATAAATCACTATATCAATACTCAAGTATATTATCACTATTGCATATATATTGTCAAGCATATTTGTAAAAATATTCTAAAAAATTCTTAATTTAGAACATTAAGGGACATTTTTAGTTTTTTTACTGCCAAAAACCTTAAAAAAGCCCGATTGACACGCAAAAAATGAAGTGTTAATATAAGTCAAGAGGTGCATTTTATGTTAGATTTAAAAGATATACAGCAGGCTAACGCAACAATCAAGCCATATATAACAGAAACGCCCCTGCTCCGTATGCAGAATCTCGACCGATATCTCGGGTGCAGCGTTTATATAAAAGCCGAGTGTATGCAGATTACCAACGCATTCAAGCTTCGCGGTGCTCTTAACAAAATTCTCAGCCTCGATAAAAACAAACTGCAAAACGGAATTGTTACGGCATCATCGGGCAATCACGGACGTGCATGCGCTTATGCGGCAAAGCTGCTCGGCATCCCCTCCACTATCGTAATCCCCGAGGGTGCGCCGAAAATCAAAATTGAAAACATCAGAAAGCTTGGTGCTGAAATTGTTCAATGTCCTGCCACAGAAAGATTCAGAGTTGCTGAAAGAATCTGTGAGGAAAAGAACGCAGCTTTTATTCATCCGTATGATGATGAATACGTTATGGCGGGTCAGGGAACGGCAGGAATAGAAATAATCGGGCAGCTGCCCGATGTGAACACCGTTGTTGTCCCCTTAAGCGGCGGCGGATTGCTCAGCGGTATATCCACAGCGATTAAAGGACTCAGCAGTGCTCGTGTAATCGGTGCCGAGCCTGAGAACATAGCAAGATATACAGCAAGTCTCAAGGCAGGCAAGCCTGTCGAGGTTGAGCAGAAGGTAACTGTTGCAGACGCTCTGCTTTCAAATCATCCGGGGCAGAAATGCTTCCCGATAGTATCACAGAACACCGATGAGATTGCCACAGTAAGTGAGCATTTTATCAAGCAGGCACAGAAGCTTCTTCTGTGTGAAGGTAAAATTTTTGCAGAGCCGTCAGCCTGCACAGGTATAGGTGCGCTGTTACAGGGCAATTTCTCGGTTGCGGAGAAAGAGAAAGTATGTTTCTTCGTTTCGGGCGGAAACTGTGCGATTGAACAGCTGGAAGCAATCAAAGACATACAATACTAAAGCAAAAACTCTCCCTGCCACGGGGAGAGCTTTTATTTTCTCAAATCAAGGAATTGCAAAGTTTTCTTTTTCGTTCAAGAGCAATCGTTTGTGCACAGAGAACTCCTGCAAATGAAAATACAATAAATAAATCAAATACGGTTGAAAAAATAACTATTCCCGATTCTGACATTTTATACATTGCGAAGCCTGCGGATACCGCTGATATCAGAAAATATATCACAGACGCTATACAGCCTGAGCATATAACAGTTGATAATCTGCTTTTGTTGTTAAAGAAATAGGCATATATCAAGACTATAAACGCCACCAGCACCGCAGTTAACAGCACCGTCCGCCAGATAGATTTACAGAAAATCATTATCAACGTAGTCTTTAACGCATAATAAGCATAAAAAACTATTCCGATTATGCCCGCTGATTTCGGTGTAATCGTATTGCGGACAGACTTAATAAAAGTTATACCCGACAATACCGCAATCAAGCAATACAGCAAAATCGGAGCAATTATCTGAATCGCAGATGTTACATTGAGCAAGGTTGATTTATAGTTTAAAGCAATTACTGTGCTGATTAAAGATTGAACAGTTTTTATTGCAGACAGCGAAAAGAGAACCGCATATAACGCAGAAACAATTCTTTCGCTGAACTTATCCTGCAAAACTTCCTGCTTTTCCGAAAAATCCGTCATCGGGTCATCGGAAAGCAAAGCTTCAACAGAAACATCTAAAACATCAGCAATGCATTTTGTTGTCAATAAATCGGGATATCTCGAGCCACATTCCCACCTTGAAACAGCTTGTCTTGTTACATAAAGCTTGTCCGCAAGTGTCTGTTGGGTAAGACCTTTCCCCTCTCTTGCTCTTTTTAAATTTTCACCAAACTCCAAAAAAATCACCCTTTTCTATTTTAGCTTTGTACGTACAAGCCCATTATAGAAAAGGGTGTTGATTTTTTCAAGCAACTTATGCAAAATCGCATAGCACCGTTTTGGTGACAAAGAAAAATAAAGGATTTTTGATTCAAGCTCTGTATTGTTTAATGATTGGCAATATTGGAAAGAACTGTCAGTAAAAATCGCTTTTTGTCATTGCGAGGGAGCTTGTGAACGCGGCACGCACGCGGACTTTCAAACAGTCCACCGGGTTTTTAATGTGCTTCTCAAACAATCTGTTTTGAATTATTTTTCAGAATGACGAGGCTCGCCCGAGAGCTGCCGCTCTCGGCACGCACGCGGACTTTCAAACAGTCCACCGGGCATTTGAATAAGCTTCCGCAAACAATCTGTTTTATTTTATATTTCCGTGATGACGAGGCTCGCCCGAGGGCTTCCGCCCTCGGCACGCACGCGGACTTTCAAACAGTCCACCGGGTTTTTAATGTGCTTCTCAAACAATCTGTTTTGAATTATTTTTCAGAATGACGAGGCTCGCCCGAGAGCTGCCGCTCTCGGCACGCACGCGGACTTTCAAACAGTCCACTGGACTGTTTGAATCAGCTGCGCTGACCGTCCTGTTCTCGCCTCGTCAATAAAATAAATTAAGGACACCCTTTTGGGTGTCCTTAATTTATTGGAGCGGATGACGAGGCTCGAACTCGCTACCTCCACCTTGGCAAGGTGGCGCTC
>JAKSQO010000006.1 GCA_024404095.1 Clostridia bacterium
CGACTCTCGCCACTCGGACCAGAAGACATCGCAGAAATGCGGTGTCTTTCTTTTTATATTCGTCGAGGCAGAGCTGATATGTTTAATAAATCTGCTTTTTTGAATTACTCAACGAAATCTTGAATTATATTCAACTCTCAGTTTATTGCTTTAAATAAGAAATTGATATATAATTGACCTACAATAGCTATTGATTTTTATTTGAGGTGAGTATATGAATATTTACTTTGGCGAAAATATAAAAAAATTAAGAAAAGAAAGAGAACTGACTCAGGAAAATCTTGCCGACTGTCTTGGAGTAACCTTTCAGGCAATCAGCAAGTGGGAGCGCGGAGAGGGTTATCCGGACATAACAACCTTGCCTGATATTGCTTCATTCTTTAATATTACCGTAGATGACTTGTTGGGTATAAATAAGGCAAAAACGGAAGAAAAATTATCTGCTTTGATTGAAGAGTACGACAACCTGTCAGATCCCGGACAAACAAGAAAAGAAATGCTGAACAAAATGAAACAGGTTTCCTCAAATGATTTCAGAGTTTTGTTGCGTGAATTAGGCTATTTGGTTCATTTTTGTGATGTTTCAGAAAACGGTACAAGAATAAAATCTATTTACGATAACATCCGTAAAAACTGTAATGTTGATAGAATCCGAATATGTGCAGCAAGGCACATAATTATTTATTATGCTGAACTATCAAAAAGAGCTGACAGCCTTGTTCCTTTTTCTGATGTTGAAAAAATGCTTGAAGATATGCCGTATATGCGAGACGGTCAGGAATTTATATCAGCGTATCTTTATCAAAAAGGTCACCCCGAGTATTACAGCAAAATACAGGAAGCTATTGAGCAAAGCATAGGATTAGCAGATACTGCTGTTTCTCATTATTATCTCTATGATGACAGCTTTTCTGTTGATTATAAGATCGAAATGCTCGGTAGAATTTTGGATATTAAAAACATGATTTATGACGATGGTAATTACGGAGAACAGTGGCTTCAGGTTATTTATAATCACGGTTCGTTAGGCTATCTGTTTTTCCAGAAAGGAGATAAGAAAACTGCACTCATTTTCTTGAAAAAGTGCGCTGAACTCGCTTTGCAATACGACAGGATGGACAGATTTACAGAGATGAATTCTATGTTGTTCAAAGGAAGAGTGTTCGACAAAAATAAGCTTGGTACGCCGTTTAGTGCTGCCGCGCGAATGAGATATCTGTTTGAAGAAAAATATCCTTTGTCAGATGATTTTAAACAAACTGAAGCTTTTAGATCGGTTATGGATATCCTGCAATAAACGGATAAAATGAGCGCAGAGAAATTTTGAATTATTATAACTGCCAAATTCATTTTTGTCATTCTGAGGAGTTTGCGACGAAGAATCTCCGTTTGCTGTTGATGCAGATTTTAAATTGCACTCAGAATGACTGTTTTTTATTCTTCTTTCCTATTGCCAAAGACGAAAAGATGCTTTATAATCAAAGTACAAAACTATGGAGGGAAGATTATGAAAAAAGCATTTAAAAAGATTATCGCTGTTGTTCAGACCTTGTTCCTTGTTGCTTCACCGTTTGCCGTGGAGGGCAGAGCGGCTGATGACGGAAGCGGTCAGAACAGAATCTATACCGAAACACCCCTGCTCGACGAAAAGGGGGCGCTTACCGAACCCGGTTACTGCTTCACAAATCTCTATCAGTATGACCGTGACGCAATTAAAGCGGGAGCGGGCAGAATAAAGGAATGGGACTTCTATCAGATTTCAAATGATGATTTCACCGTTCAGGTTACAATTGCAGATATTTCACTCGGCGGTGCTGTCACAGTCGGTTTCTTTGACCGAAAGACAGGGGAGAAGGGCAGCGCAATGTCGCTTGACCTTTTAACCTTCGGCAAAATAGATATGGGTCTTGACAAAAAGGGACTTGCCGATAACGACTGGACAGACCATACATACAAGAAGAAAAAACGCAACTTTGATTTTGAACTGTCAGTCGGTGCTGAAACAAGAACCATCCGATTTAACGGTAAGAGCGGATTGAAGAAATTCACAATGGATATTACTATGGATATGCTCCCCGAGCATGAGAGCCATTTCCTTGCTCTTCCGTTCAACTCGAATAAGCCAAAGCAATTCTATTATAATCAGAAAACAAACTGCATGGCGGCAACAGGCAAGGTAACCTACGGCGACAAGGTCTATGAGTTCAAAGGACTTGATGACAATTCGTTCGCTGTCCTTGACTGGGGTCGAGGTGTGTGGCCGTATCATCAGGTATGGTGGTGGGGCAACGGCAGTACCACTCTTGATGACGGAAGAATTTTCGGCTTTGAAATCGGTTGGGGCTTTGGTGATACAACCGCTGCATCCGAAAGCACAGCTTTCCTTGACGGCAAGGCTTATAAGCTCGGCTATCTGAAGCTTGAAAACGAAAAGGATATCGTTAAGCCTCTTGACAGATGCTGGGATGATAACGGCGTTGTGTGGAAGATTACGAGTGATGACGGCAGCTTTGAAATGACAATGAAGCCCGAGTACGATAACTACACTATGATGCGATTCCTGTTTGTCGGCAATCTCTGCCATCAGGTATTCGGCAAATGGAGCGGTACTGTTAAGTGCGGTGACGAGATAATTGAAATCAAGGATATGACCGCATTTCTTGAGCGTTCAGACAATTTGTGGTAAAAGCGAGACACGCAGACGAATTTCGCCTGCGTGTTTTTCTGTCATTGAGAGGGAGACTGCGACCGTGACAATCCAAACTTAATCATTTATCTTACTTTGCTATGTTCGAGCGTTATTTCTATATAAAAAGGAGCCGCCATTGCTGACAGCTCCTTGCTTGTTGTTAACTTATCTGTAAATAATTTCGCTTCTCTTGGGACCGTTTGAAACCATTGTGATTGGCACGCCGATTTCCTTTTCGATGAAGAGAACGTAATCCTGTGCTTCCTTGGGAAGCTTATCAAATTCCTTGATACCTCTGATATCGCACTTGAAGCCGGGGAGAGTAACAAGAACAGGCTTTGCCTTCTTAAGAAGATGTGTGTTGGGGAAGTCCTTAACAACTTCACCGTCAATTTCGTAACCAACGCAAACCTTGATTTCATCAAGATAGTCAAGGCAGTCAAGAGCTGTAAGAACAACCTGAGTTGCGCCCTGAACCTCAACGCCGTAACGTGTAGCAACACAGTCAAACCAACCCATACGACGGGGGCGACCTGTCGTTGCGCCGTATTCACCTGCGTCACCGCCGTGATTACGCATTTTGTCAGCCTCTTCGCCGAAGATTTCACTTACGAACTCGCCTGCGCCTACTGCTGAAGAATAAGCCTTTGTAACTGTGATGATATCCTTGATCTCGTGAGCGGGGATACCTGCGCCTACTGAGCCGTAGCCTGCAAGTGTTGATGATGATGTAACCATGGGATAGATACCGAAATCGGGATCCTTAAGTGAGCCGAGCTGACCCTCAAGAAGAATGTTCTTGCCTTCCTTGATTGCCTTGCGGATGAATGCACCTGTGTCAGCAACATAAGGCTTGATCATTTCTCTGTACTCCATGAGTGTGTTGAAAAGCTCATCAACATCAAGGAGCGGCTTGTGATAAACGTGCTCAAGAAGAAGATTCTTAACCTCGCATACGCTTTCAAGCTTTTCACGAAGCTCGTCCTCATAGAACAGGTCGCAAACCTGGAAGCCGATTTTAGCATACTTATCTGAATAGAACGGAGCGATACCTGACTTTGTAGAACCGAACTGCTTGTCAGCAAGACGCTCTTCCTCGTATGTATCAAGAAGTACGTGATAGGGCATCATGATCTGAGCTCTGTCAGAAACAAGGATTTTCGGCTGAGGAACACCCTTGCTTGTGATATCGTTAACTTCCTTGATAAGCTTCGGAATATCAAGAGCAACACCGTTGCCGATAATGTTTGTAATATTCGGATGACAAACACCTGACGGAAGAAGATGCAGAGCAAACTTTCCGTAATCATTTATGATTGTGTGTCCTGCGTTGGCACCGCCCTGAAATCTGATAACAACATCAGCCTGCGATGCAAACATATCTGTGATTTTACCTTTTCCTTCGTCGCCCCAGTTAGCGCCGACAATAGCTCTTACCACTTTAAAAGCACCTCCAAATTTTTATGGGAAAGCAAACTATCCCAAATAACGATTTATTATAGAATAAATCCGAATATTTTGTCAATGTGATAAATGCTGAATAATATGTAAAAATAAATCATTTTTTGTGCGACTTGTTTTTATTTCATCAGTATGTTATAATAATTTATATTTTGTAATCTGGTGAATTGTGTGAACTCGAAAATTTGTTTTAAAAACGGAAAATTAAAGGTGATGCAGATTTCTGATTTGCAGGACACAAGGCTTACTGCTGTTGATACGCTTCGGTTTATCGACGGTGCGCTTAGTGCTGAAAAGCCTGACCTGATTATTCTCACGGGTGACCAGCTTGACGTTGTCGGTCTGTGGAACAAGGGCAATAAAGAAAAAAATCTGCAAAACGTAAGAAAAGCGATAATAAATCTCTTTTCGGTTTTTGAAAAGCACGGGATTCCATATGCGCTGACCTTTGGCAATCACGATACCGAAACAGGCGTTGACGCTTCCGCACAGGCGGAGATTTACAGTACGCTGAAAAGCTGTATCTGCTTTGATGATCTGAATGACGGAAGACCGGACGCAGGAACATTCAATATCCCTGTCTATTCGTCAGATGGAAGCGGAATTGCATTAAACTTTTTCATGCTTGACTGTCATAACAGCAAAACCGGGGGCGAGTATGACGGACCGAATGAAGAACAGCTGAAATGGTTTAAAAATATCTCGGAAAGCCTTGAAAATGTTCCGTCGATGGTATTTCAGCATATTCCTCCGGGCGAGATATATGAGCTTATGACGGAATTCGATAAAAGAACGAAGAACGCTTTACCTGCCTTCGGCTCAAGAAAGGGCAAATATTATAAACTCAATGAAAAAGTGACGTTCTGTGAGTATTACGGCGAAACCCCGTCCGTGATTTCAGACACTAACAGAGAGTTTGAAACTATGAAAGAACAGGGGAATGTGTTCGGAATTTTCTTCGGCCACGACCATTACAACGGCTTTGCCGGAAATGTCCGCGGTATTGATTTGGGATATTGTCCGGGCGCGGGCTATAACACATACGGACTTAAAAACCGTGCAGTAAGAATATTTGAGTTTGATGAGAATAATGTTAAAAAATACAGTACACGCATTGTGGATTATTCCGATTGCTGTAAAAAGAACGAAACAGCTCCGATTAAGAATTTTCTATATTGTCATTCTCCGAGCTGCACAGGTATGGCGGGACGGTTTGCGGTGAAATGCCTTGCGATAATTGCCGCTGTCATTATAGCTTTGACCTTGCTTGATAATTATGTCAGCCATATTCTTGTCAGCACGTTTCTGACAGGACTGACGGTCGGATTGATTGCTTACGGAATTGTTTCAATTACATATAATGCTATATTGAGAAGAAAACTGACACAGAAAAGGAGATAACGCAATGAACGATACTCTTAATTCAATCTTTAAAAGACAGACAATCCGCTCCTATAAGGCGGAACAGATAACAGAGGAGGAACTTGAAAACCTTAAAATGGCGGTTCTCAAGGCTCCGAGCGGAAGAAATTTTCAGCCCTGCCACGTTCGCTTTATTCAGAATAAGCAGATGCTTGATGAGATGAACAGGGATTTCAAAGAGCTTGTCGGTTACGACACACCTGCATACACTCGCTGGGACGTTAACCCTGTTTACCACAATGCACCTACTTTTGTAGCGATTTTTGCGGAGGGCGACAGCTATATGGACGGCGGAATTATGTGTGAAAATATCTGTATTGCCGCCGAGGGTATGGGGCTTGGCACCTGTATTATCGGCAGTATCGGAGCTTTGTTTGAGCAGGGCAATGCTGCAGGAAATAAGTGGAAACGCACATGGAATATTCCCGAGGACTATAAATTTATGATTGCGATTGCCGTAGGCTATCCTGACGAAAAGCCCGAACAGAAGCCTCGCTTCGAGGACAGAATTGAGGTAATCAGATAAAATTACGGAGAGTTAAAAAATGCTTTTTAATTCATATATATTTATTTTACTTTTCCTGCCGTTGGCACTTGCAGGATGGTTTCTGCTGAATAAAACTAAATCTGAGATGTTGCCTAAGGTTTTTCTTCTTGGAATGTCTCTGTGGTTTTATGCCTATTTCAATATTAAGTATTTTCCAATTATAGTGATAAGTATAATAGCTAATTATCTGCTGTATCTTGTTATGAAAAAATCGGATAATAAAGTGCTGAGAAAAGCAATGTTTTGTATCGGCATGATACTGAATATAGGAATACTTTTTTATTATAAATATCTCGGCTTCTTTACAGAGAACATCAATACGTTATTCAAATCCGATTTTACGGTTCTGAACCTTGTTCTGCCACTCGGTATAAGCTTTTTTACATTTCAACAGGTATCGTTTGTTATTGACAGCTATAAGAACGAGGTTCCCGACTATTCAATCCTTGATTACGCGCTGTTTGTAAGCTATTTCCCTCAGCTTATTGCAGGACCGATTGTACTTCACAATGAGATTATACCGCAGTTTGCTGATAAGAATAACAAAAAGCTGAATCCCGAGAACTTTTCAAAGGGTCTGTACGCTTTTGCTTTTGGTATTGCAAAAAAGGTTCTTATTGCCGACACTCTCGGAAATTTTGCAAATCTCGGTTTTTCAGATATTCCGTCATTAAATTCTACTACAGCACTTCTTTCTATGCTTGCATACACCATACAGATTTACTTTGATTTTAGCGGTTACTGTGATATGGCAACAGGTATCGGTTATATGTTTAATATCAAGCTTCCGATGAATTTCAATTCACCTTATAAAGCTCTTGATATGGATGATTTCTGGAAGAGATGGCATATCACTTTAACACGTTTTCTCACTAAAAACCTTTATATTCCGCTCGGAGGAAATCGAAAGGGTAAGGTTCGTACATACCTCAATCAGTTTATTGTGTTTATTGTCAGCGGCATATGGCACGGCGCAAACTGGACGTTTATTCTGTGGGGCGCAATTAACGGTGTTGCTGTAATCTTCTCCAAACTTCTCAATCCGAGATTTAAGAACATCAAAAAGAAAGTTCCGTTTGTTTTCTGGCTGATAACCTTTGGTTTTATCAATATTGCATGGGTATACTTCCGTGCCGATTCAATTTCGCTTGCAAATCAGATGATTGCAAAGATTTTTGCATTTGATTTCGGACCTGTCAGCGACAATTTTATGAATTCTGTTATAACGTCTGAGTTTGCATTTGTCAGTCGGGTTCTCGGAATGGTTATTCCGAATTTCAGCAATATTTTTTCAGTCGTATTTACGATTGTGTTTTTTGCACTTCCTGTGTTTGCGAGCGCAAAGCTGAAAAATACGAACGAGAGAATAGATGCTTTCAAGCCGACCGTTTTGCGCTGTGCGTTGTCGTGTCTGCTTGCTGTTTGGTCAGTTGTTTCACTCTCGGGTGTCAGCACCTTCCTGTACTTTAATTTCTAAAGGTGAGATTATGTTTAAAAAGTTCTGTATAGCTTTCATCTCTGTAACTCTTTGCGTTATTATTGGCTTGGCTTCGTTTGTTTATGTTATTGATCCGTTTAATGTTTATCGTGCGGATAAAGATATGACACAAATCATTTATCAGATGCCGTATTATCAGAATATCGGTATTGCAAAGTATACCAAATATGATACGTTGATAACAGGTACATCGATGACACAGAATTTCAGGGGAACGTGGTTTAATGAAAAATTTGGCTGCAATGCAATCAGACTTTCATTTGACGGTGGTGTTGTAACTGATTTTGAGGCTTTACTGAAAACCGCAACCGAGAATAACAAAGAACTTAAAACCGTGTTTTTGGGACTTGATAATTATGTAATAACGGCTGACAGTAAACTCAATGATATCAATGAGCGAATACCTGTATATGAGCTTGACGATAATCCGTTCACAAAGATAAAATATCTTCTGAACAAGGATATTATTTTTAATTATATTCCTACATACTTTTCTTATAAGAACTATCCCGAATATAATTTCTATGAGATGCATGCGTGGGATACAAACGACAACAACTTTTCAAAAGAACGTGTGCTTAACGGCTATACTGTCGAAGATAAGAAGGAGATGCTTCCTGCGGACAGGTTTAAGGCGAATTGCGATACAGTTATAAATTCTATCGGCAAAATAATTAAGGACAATTCTGATGTGCAGTTTATAATTTTTGCGCCACCTTACAGTATTCTTTATTGGCATGAACTTATTCAGTTGGGTACTTTCGATGCAACGTTTTATGCACTCAATTACGTTTATGCTGAATTGCTGAAAAACGAAAATGTTAGAATGTTTTATTTCCAGAATGATTTTGAAAAAATAACCAATCTTAACGGGTATAAGGATAAGAGCCATTACTGTACGGATTATAACAGATATATGCTTGATTGCTTCGCAGATGGAAAAATGGAGATTACAGCAGAGAACTGTAAATCCGTTCTCGGAGAGATGAAGACTTTTGCAGAAAAATATGATTATGATTCACTTCTGAAAGGATGAATGGTATAACATGAAATACACAATTGACAGAATTGAAGAGGGGATCGCTGTCTGTGAGGACAGCAACGGAAACCACATCAACATTCAGCTATCGCTCCTGCCCGAGAATGTTAAAGAGGGCGATGTTATTTCGGCAGGTGACAGCGGATTTGCTGTGTGCCGTGAGGAAACGGACGAGCGCCGCAGGCAGATGGCTGACAGACAGAGAAGTATTTTTAAAAAGAGAACATAATTTTTACTGCCGTTCAAAAAGCGGCAGTTTTTTATTGACAAAATATAAAAAAGTGATACAATATGAAATTGAGTTTCAGTTTCAAATTCATTTTATGAGGTCGTGAGCTTTTGGAAACATCATACGCAACAAAACAGGGCGGTCTGATTCTTGCCTTGCTTAAGGCTGAGCCGGGCAGGCACTTCACCGCTGATGATATAATGAAAATGCTTTCTGACGGCGGAAATGCTGTCGGCAAGGCGACCGTGTACCGCCATCTTGATAAGCTTATCAAGCAGGGCAGGGTTCGCAAATACATTGTTGACGAGGGCAGCAGCGCCTGCTTTGAGTATATCGGCGAGGAACATTCCTGCCACGAACATTATCACCTCAAATGCTCTGTCTGCGGCAAGCTGCTTCATGTCAGATGTGAATATCTTGACGAGGTTGCTGAGCATATACTTGGTCACCACGGCTTTGTGATAAGCCCCGAAAAAACCGTGCTTTACGGTATCTGCGAAAACTGTCGGGAGGCTTCTGATGAGAAATAAACTGCTGTCTGTTTTTCTGACGGTGCTGATTTTGATTTTGCCTTTGTGCGGATGTGCGGTGAACAGAGCGGCCAACAACGGATTTACGGTAGTCTGTTCGATTTTTGTTCCGTACGATTTTGCACGTCAGGTTGCAGGTGACAGGGCGAATGTTGTAATGCTGCTGCCGCCGGGTGTGGAGAGCCATTCCTATGAGCCGTCACCGTCAGATATTATTACTATTGAAAACGCTGATTTGTTTCTCTATGTCAGCGAGCACACGGAAACGTGGGTTGAGGGCATAATTTCATCGCTTGACGGTAAAAAGGTGAAAACCGTTGATATGGCGGAGACTCTCGGGATAGAGGTTCATGACCATCACCACGAACACGAAAACGGTCACGAGGAGCATGAACACGAGGAAAATGAAACGGATGAGCATATCTGGACAAACCTTGAAACCGCTTCGGAAATGGTTAGCCTTACCGCTCAGCTGATGTCGGAATATGATTCTGCAAATGCCGAATATTATCAGAACAACGCACAGTCATACATTGACAAAATTTTAAAGCTTAAGGATGACATATCCGCTCTTGTTTCTTCGTCTGAACGCAAGGAAATTGTATCCAGTTCACGCTTTGCAATGAAAAATTTTACCGAGGAGTTCGGTATAGATTTTACGGCGGCATTCGATTCCTGTGTTGACAACACGGAGCCGAGCGCAGGAATGATGGCAAAAATAATTGACAAAATCAACAATGACAGAATACCTGTTATCTTTTATGAGGAGCTGACAGAGCCGAAGATCGCGCGTGCGGTATCGCTTGAAACCGGTGCGAAAATGCTCTTGCTTCATTCGTGCCACAATATCTCGGCTTCTGAATTTAAATCGGGTGCAAGCTATCTGTCACTTATGACACAGAACTATTATAATCTGAGGGAGGCGCTGAGCTGATGAAACTGATTGATTGTCAGAATGTTTATATGAATTATGACAGCACCAAGGCTGTGAACGGCGTCAGCTTTTCTGTTGACAGCGGCGACTTCCTTTGCATTGTAGGAGAAAACGGCACAGGCAAAAGCACGCTTTTAAAAGGTATTCTCGGCTTGCAAAAGGTTAATTCGGGAACGATTACTTTTACAGGCATAGTGAATAAGGAAATCGGGTATCTTCCTCAGAAAACCGCTGTGCAGAAGGATTTCCCCGCAAGCGTCCGAGAGGTTGTTCTGAGCGGATGTCAGAGCAGGGGATTCAGACTTTTCTACACCTCAGCCGACAGAAAAAAGGCTCAGAAAAACATTGAACTTCTCGGCATTGATGGGATAAAAAACAAGCCGTTCAACGAGCTTTCGGGCGGTCAGCAGCAGCGTGTACTGCTTGCGCGTGCGCTTTGCGCAACGGACAAGCTTCTGCTTCTTGACGAGCCGACAACGGGGCTGGACCCGTTTGTGACTGCCGAGCTTTACAGAATTGTTGACGAGCTGAACAAAAAGCACGGCGTGGCGGTTGTTATGGTAACTCACGACCTGAAAAACTCGGTTCAGTATGCGAATAAGATTCTTTGCATGGAGCATGACGGTGATTTCTTCGGAACTGTTGATGAGTATATGAAAACTCCTGCCGCAAGGATGATTTTCGGGGGTGGCACGAATGCTTGATACTTTTATTCAGATGTTTTCGTATAGCTTTATGCTTAGGGCTGTAATTGTCGGTGTACTTGTTGCCCTGTGCTCAGCCCTGCTCGGTGTCACTCTCGTACTCAAAAGATATTCAATGATAGGTGACGGACTGTCTCACGTCGGATTCGGCGCACTTTGTCTTGCACTTGCTATGAATGTTGCGCCTCTTGCTATATCGGTGCCTGTTGTGGTTATTGCGGCGTTTCTCCTGCTTCGGATAAGCGAGAACAGCAAGATAAAGGGTGATGCGGCGATAGCGTTGATTTCAAGCACCGCTCTCGCACTCGGAATTATCGTCACATCTATGACAACGGGAATTAACTCTGACGTCAACGGCTATATGTTCGGCAGTATTCTTGCCATGAGCACGACCGATGTCTATGTCAGCATTATTCTTTCGGCTTTTGTGCTTGTGCTTTATGTTGTGTTTTACAACAAGATATTTGCAGTCACGTTTGACGAAAACTTTGCGCGTGCAACAGGCACAAAAACAGGTATGTATAACACGCTTGTTTCATTGCTTACAGCGATTACAATTGTAATCGGCATGAGAATTATGGGCGCAATGCTGATTTCAAGCCTTATAATTTTCCCCGCGCTCACTTCAATGAGGGTGTGCCGCTCGTTTAAAAGCGTTGTAGTAACATCGGCGATAGTTTCAATTATCTGTTTCTTTATCGGTCTTTTTATTTCATTTGCATTTTCAATGCCTGCGGGTGCAAGCGTTGTTGCGGTCAATGCGATTACATTCGGAATTTTCTCAATTCTTGGTATAGCAAAAAGAAAATTGTCATAATATAATCTGGGGTGATAGTATGAAAGAACTTGAAAGCATTAAATCGGTAAAGGAGAACCTTGTAAAGCTCATTGACGATGACTGGGGTCTTGTCTGCGCCTGTGACGGTGAAAAGTGGAACGGTATGACAATCAGCTGGGGCGGAGCGGGTGAACTCTGGAACAGGGATGTTGTCTTTGCATTTATCCGTCCGCAGAGGTACACCAAGATGTTTATGGATAAGAGCGATTATTTTACCGTCAGCTTTTTTGATAAGGATAAAAAGGATGCTCTTAAAATCTGCGGTACAAAGTCGGGCAGGGACGGAGATAAAATGAAGCTTGCAGGACTTACACCTGTTTTTGACGGTGATGCCGTTTATCCCGGGGAAGCAAGGCTTGTAATAAAGTGCAGAAAAATTGCGGTTCAGAAGATGGACAACGCAGGCTTTCTTGATAAAACAATCGAGCAGAATTATTCAGCAGGGGACTATCATTACATTTATGTCGGAGAAATTGAAAAAGTTTTAGAAAAATGATAAAAAACTCTTGACAAAAGCACATTTGTGATATATAATACTCAAGCACTCGGAAGTACAAGGCTTCCGAAAAGTCGGTGTCAATGGCAAAGAGGGTCCACCCGTTCCCATTCCGAACACGGTAGTTAAGCTCTTTAGCGCTGACAATACTTGGCGGGCAGCCGCCCGGGAAGATAAGGCGACGCCGACATAATAAAAGCAGTCACTCAACAGAGTGGCTGTTTTACTTTCTATAAAAATTTTTTTGAAAACTATTGACAAATCCAATCTTATGATATATAATACTCAAGCACTCGGAAGTACAAGGCTTCCGAAAGTCGGTGTCAATGGCAAAGAGGGTCCACCCGTTCCCATTCCGAACACGGTAGTTAAGCTCTTTAGCGCTGACAATACTTGGCGGGCAGCCGCCCGGGAAGATAAGGCGACGCCGACATAATAAAAGCAGTCACTCAATAGAGTGGCTGTTTTTTTATCTTCTGCCGCCTGTCGGCAGGGCAGGACAGCAATAGCTTACAAGAATGGTGTCCTCGCCGATAACGTCGATGTCACGCCACGGAATAATTATATCCTCGCATTTCCCGAGAAAGCCGAACATCTTGCTTCTGCCGTAAATCACAAGCGCACTCAGCTGACCCGTGCAGATGTCAATTTCAACATCATCGACATTTCCAAGCCGTGTGCCGTTGCTTTTGCAGATTACTTCTTTGTTTCTAAGCTCAGCTATACAGCAACCCATACAAAAAACCACCGTTCAATTTGGAATAAATCACTATACTGATTCTGTTGTATTTGAATCGGATGTGTGATAGAATAATATATGTATTGTTATAGTACAAATATATGAAAGGGAGTAATAAATTATGAAGAAAATAATCTCCATCGTACTTTCTCTGGTAATGGTTTTCTCAATCGGCACAGTTGCCTTCGGTACAAGTGCAGCTGCTGAATCAAATGTATCTGCAAGTCAGATTGTTGATATGAGCAAAATCAATATCCCGACAGACAAGGCTCAGCTTGAGCAGACAGGAAAACGCATTCTCTGGAATGTTGTTCAGGCTCTTGTTGACACAATCGTTAAAACACTTGAGCAGGTAATTCCTACTGTTCAGTTCCCTCAGAAGGCTGATTTTGCTTTTGAGAACTTCTATCCGGGAATGGATGAGTTCCTTACAGAGCCTGCTGCAAACGCAGTATGGAGCATCGGCTACGGCAGTGCTTCACTTCAGACAGGCAACGAGCTTGACGGCAATCATATGGTTGCGGGCAGCCTTTCTCTTGACAAGTCGGCAACCGCTATTCACGATGACCAGCGTGTACGTGCAATCGCAATGAATGACGGCAGCGGCAGAGGAACGGTTGTTTATGCAGTCCTTGACGCATTCGGTCTTTCAAGCGGTGATGTTCAGGGCATCCGCGCAACACTTGCCGATTACGCAAAGGCAAACAACATTGTCGGCATCAACCTCGGTGTTCTTCATCAGCACAGCTGCGTTGATACCTTCGGCATGAACGGCAATATCTTTAAGATGGTATTCCTCAATCCTGTTATCAGCTTCTGCAATAACTTCCTCGGCAAGGACTACAAGACAATCAACGGTCAGAACGAAGAATTTATGGCTAACCTTTATAAGAAGACAGGCAACGCAATCAAGGACGCTGTAAGCTCAATGAAGACAGGTAAGCTCTATTACTCAGAGCTTGATATCGGCGAGTACATCCACGATAAGCGCACACCGATAGTAATTGACCCGTACATCCATATGTTCCGTTTTGTTCCGGCTGACGGAAGCCGTGAGACATATATCTGCAACTCCGCTATCCATTGCGTTGGCAACGGTGCGGCAGGCACAGAGGTTACAGGCGACTATCCTTATTACATGGAGCAGGTTATCAATCAGAAAGCAGATGCAAACTTCATGCTTATTCAGGGCGCAGAGCTTGCAATCACTTCCGAATATGATGCAATTGAGGATAAGCTCACAGACGATATGACAAGATATGACAGACTTAAGGTGTTTGGTACAGCTCTCGGTGAAGAGGTTGTTAACTCAAACGCTCCCGAGAAGGAAGTTAAGCCGATTCTCAACTACAAGGCGATGACATATTTTGTTCCCGTAAACAACACTCTGCTTTCTTTCCTCGGCAGCATGGGCGCACTTACAAACAACTGCGTTGCTACTGATTCAATTCAGTTCGGCATTGAGGTTGCGACCGAAATCGGTTATCTTGAGCTTGGTGACGACCTTGCAATCGCAATCGTACCCGGTGAGCTTGAGCCGACAATCGCATACGGCGGAAGCTTTGACAAGACAACATCATGGCGTGGAACAGACTTCAACTATCCTACCTTCCGGGAGGTTGTCGGTTCTGACAAGGAGCTTCTTGTGTTCGGTCTTTCAAATGACCAGATAGGCTACATCCTCGCTGATAACGATTACCGTTCAATGTTCCTTGAGAACGAGGAAATCGTTTCAACAGGCAGCGTTGCAGGTTCAAAAACAGCGGAAGCTTTTATTGCTCTTATTGACAGTATTAAATAAGAATAAGAAAACACAGAGGAGCTGTCCGATTTCGGACAGCTCCTTTTGTTGATATTATATGTCTTGTTCTTGACTTTTTGGTCATTCTGAGGAGCTTGCGACGAAGAATCTCTGATTTCGGTTAATGAGATTCTTCACTTCGTTCAGAATGACAATATAATATTTTGCCAATCAAAGCGAATATTTTACTTGGGAAACTCAATATTTTACTTGGGATTTTCAATATTTTGGTTGGGAAATTCAATATTTCACTTGGGAGCAGATGTCCTCAAGCCTTAGAGTATCAAGGGTTTCAGCTGTTTTCAAAACCGTAATAGATATCAATAGATATAAATTGATATCAAATAAAGGCTATGTGCTGTTTTTTTAAGCACATAGCCCATTTTAAAAAATAAAGAGATTTATTTCTTTGTGCTGAAGAACATTGTATCGCTGTTATCAAAAGAAATCGTAGCGTTGCCCTTCTTGTAGCCGAGAGCGTCATATTTGCCCCATACGTCCTCTTTAAGGTACGAAAGATTGTGGGCAGACCTTGGCATACCCGTATAGCCTCCGTCCTCTTTAACCGCATCCTTCTGTTTACCGGAGGCAAATACTGATGCAATGCTCAGATACGGTACAATGTCATTCTTATCGACAAGCCTTATCAGACTGCCCTCAGGACTGTTTGAGGGTATGTACGGCGAACCTGCTGTAAGAACGTGGATAATCTCGTATTTTTCCTTTATTTCGTTGTTGCATACAAGCTGCTGCGCAACCATACCGCCGAGGCTGTGGCCTGCTATAACAAGCTTTGACCCCTGAGGTACGTTGTTAATTATTGTTTTTTCCACGAGGCTCAGATACTCATTGCCGAGATCCATAGAACTGAATACGGAGGCAAGATAGCTGTTGACATTGCTTGTTGAAAAACTCAGACCGACAAGACCTATAAGATAAATGTCTGTTGTTTTTCCGTCTTTTGTGAGCTTAGCGGGTACTATACGTATGCCGTTGGATTTTGAACCGTTATCAAGAACAAATTCCATTATTTTAGCAGGGGATTTGCAAACCCAGATGTCGCTGTCAGCGGCAAAAGCGGAGAAATTTAGTGCTGAAAGTGCGAGTATCAGTACCAATAAAATGCTTACAATTCTTTTCATGTTCTGCCTCCTTATTATTTCTGTTTTATGATATATTTTCCGGCTTTAAGCGGAAGAACGGACATATTATTCGGAACAATTCTCGGATTGTCATCATGGAATACATAATTCTTCGGGAGCTTGATAAAGCCTGTTGACTCGTCAGGACATTCAATGTTAAGAGTGATAATGCCGTTCTCGCGCTTCCAGTCAACACTAACCTTTCCGCAGGGAGCGTCATAATGAGCTTTTGCGTGGTTAAGTGTGCTGATAAAGTCGGGTGTGATATCAAAATCACAGGGTGATGTTCTGCGTGGATTCGGTCTGATGCCTGTGACTCTCTGCATAAACCAGTTTATAATATCGCCCATAAAGTGATGATTAAGTGAGTTGGGATGTTCAATTTCATCGGGGTTGAGGAAATCCTCGGGCAGTGATGTGTAGCCGTAGTCAATGAACATTCCGTATGACGGATAATCTCTGCGTGTAATCATCCTGTAAGCAAGCTCACCTTCGCCGAGGTCGGACAGCACGTGAAATACGGTTCTTATACCGATCATGCCGCAGTCAAAATGGTCGTCAGCCTCGTGTATGAGGTCGACAAGTACCTTGCCTGCCGCCTGCTTTTCGCAGTCGTCGAATACACCGTAGTAGATGCAGATTGCCTGTGCTGTCTGAGAACGTGAGAGGACGGTCATTGTAGTGAAATCAATCAGATTCTTACGTATTGCAGAGCGCAATTCATTATAAAGACTGTCAGCAAAATTCTTATGCATCTCAAGTCCGAGCGCAGCGAAAAGCTCACGTGACTTCTCAGCGATATACATTGAAATAACGCTGTCGGTGACATAGAGGGGACATACAGGAGCGCCTGCTTCTTTTCCGGGCTGAAGCCAGTCGCCGAGACCGATTGCAACAAGTCCGTCGGGGCGGCGCACCTGTGAAATGTATGAGAGATAGCGGAGCATATTTTCGCTGCATTCCTTTGCAGGGGTGAGATCACCACGCAAACGGTACATCTGCCAGCAAAGCTCTGTCATGACATTATCCCACGCAGGACCGTTACCCCACGCGAAACCCCATCCGCCTGTGGGTACAATGCCGGGCAGTCTGCCGTCCGGAGCCTGTGCAGCACAGATATTTCTGAGCCATTCACGGTAGCTCTTTTCGGGTGTAAGCGTCATAACAACTCTTTCAGCCGAAACAGCAGCGTCACCTGTCCAGCCGTTCTTCTCACGGTGCGGACAGTCGGTGGGGAAGTAGTAGAAATTCGCCAAATCAGAAACCCTTGACATATCACGCAGAGCGTTCATAACAGGGTCGGAGCACTCGAAGCTTGCACGTTCTTTAAGGTCGGAATTCGCGACAAGCATTGTGAGCGTTTCGGGAACAGCCTGCTCCTTTTCAAGACCGAAAACAACAGCGTATCTGTAACCGATATAGGTAAAGGGCGGCTCAAATACATCCTCATTGCCGCTGCATACAAAGTATGATGTCTGACCGTAGCCGTCGGGGTAGAAGCTTCCGGTGTTGCCATATGCTGGCTCTCCGTTGGCTTTCATATGCTCACAGAACTGAATGAAAATCTTCTGTCCTTTTGAACCCTTTATTTTAAGTCTGAAAATACCTGCGGTATTCACTCCGAAGTCATACATAATACCTTTCTGACCGCGGTATGTGAACTTAAACTGAGTATCAAGGCGCATATTCTCTCTGTTATCAAACTGATCAGAAAGAGTAACCTCTTTAATTTCAGTCGGCATAAGCTCTTTAGTGATAACAATCGGGTCAGCCTCACAGATTCGATACTCTCCGCGGGGATTCTCGGCAGGCTTTACATGGCACCAGTCCGAGTCATCAAAGTCAGCTGTGTTCCAGCCGTCAAGCATGAGATTAGCGTCACAGAATGTGCCGCTTCTCAAATCGTCAAAAATAATGTGAGAGGGATGGCAAAGGAAGCTTTCGTCAGCGTTGAAAACGGTTTCGTTGCCGTTTTTATCTGTAACGGTAAGAGTAAGCGCAAAGCAGGGGACACTGCGGAAACGTGCAATATCAAAATCCCACACTCTGCCGCCGTGTGCGTTCTGCATACCGTTGCCGAGCATAATGCCGATTGCGTTTCTGCCGTCTGTGAGCAGGTCGGCTATATCGTATCTGTCAAAGTATACAATATCATCGGGATTTGAAATATACGGAGCAAGCAGACCCTTTGTAATCTTTGTGCCGTTTATCCATAAATCATAGAAGCCGAGACCGCTTATAAGTATTTCAGCCTTGCTGACATCAGAAACATCAAATGTCTTTCTGATATAAGGAGCGTTGACATGCTTCTCGTATGTATTGTATGTATCCGTTGCACGGAAAAATTTTGTCGGGAAATTCATCAGGAACACTTCTTTCTTGAGATGATAACTGATTATACAATAATTTTCAAATATGTGTCAATAAACTGTTGAATATTATTTTTAAAAATAAATAACAAATTTATTTTATAACTATTGGTAAAAAAATTGCACAATAAAACTTTTTCTTTGTTGAATAGGCGGATTGATTTTTTGCTCCGTAAAGACTATAATTCATAATCGACTGTAAGTGTAATATAATATACTTATATTTGCGTTGATTGGAGGAGATATAATGAACGCATATTTACAGAGTGTCCTTGAGGATATTAAAGAGAGACACGGACACCAGAAAGAGTTTATTCAGGCGGTTGAGGAGGTTTTTACCTGCGTTGAGCCCGTTGTGGATAAGCACCCCGAGTACGAAAATGCCGACCTTCTTACAAGAATGGTTGACCCCGAGAGAATGTTCTCATTCCGTATTACATGGATGGATGATAACGGCAAGTGGCACACAAACCGCGGCTGGCGTTGTCAGTTCAACGGTGCAATCGGACCTTACAAGGGCGGACTTCGTTTTCAGAAGAACGTAAATACAGGAATAATCAAGTTCCTCGGTTTTGAACAGACATTTAAAAACAGCCTTACAGGTCTGCCGATAGGCGGCGCAAAGGGTGGTTCTGACTTCGACCCCGCAGGCAAGTCGGATGCAGAAATCATGCGTTTCTGCCAGTCATACATGACAGCACTTTACCGTTATATCGGACCCGATATCGACGTTCCCGCAGGCGATATGGGTGTCGGCGGCAGAGAAATCGGCTACCTTTTCGGTCAGTACAGACGTCTTAAGGGTAAGTGGGAGAACGGTGTTCTTACAGGAAAAGGACTTTCATACGGCGGTTCTCTTATCCGTCCCGAGGCAACAGGCTATGGCGCTATCTATTACCTCTGCGAGGTTCTCAAGCACAACAACGATACAATTGAGGGCAAAAGAATCGCAACCTCAGGCTACGGCAATGTTGCATGGGGTATCATGAAAAAGGCTGCTCAGCTTGGTGCAAAGGTTACTTATTTCTCAGGCCCCGACGGATATGTTTATGATCCCGATGGTGTAACAACAGACGAAAAGCTCAATTACATCCTTGAAATGCGCGCAAAGGATCCGATGCACTGCAAGCCTTACGCTGATAAGTTCGGCTGTAAGTTTGTTGCAGGTGAAAAAGCATGGGGCGAGGCAGATGTTGACGTTTGTATGCCTGCCGCAACTCAGAATGACGTTAACCTTGAATGTGCAAAGAAAATTGTTGCATCAGGTGTCAAGTATTATATGGAAGTTGCAAATATGCCCACAACAGCAGATGCTCTTGAATACTTACGCTCACACAAGGATATCGCAGTCGGCCCGTCAAAGGCTGTTAACGCAGGCGGCGTCGGTGTTTCCGCTCTTGAAATGGCTCAGAACTCAGAGCGTCTTGTATGGACAGAAGATATGGTTGACGAACAGCTTAAGAATATGATGATAAATATTCATAAGGTTTCAGCAGAGGCCGCTGAGGAATACGGTCTTGGCTATGACCTTGTTGCAGGTGCAAATATTGCAGGCTTCAAGAAGGTTGCCGAAGCAATGATGGAGCAGGGCTGCTTCTGATTTCTTGAATCAATCTCAAATTTCATAATTCAATCTCTGAAAGTGCACATGCATTCCTTATTGGAATGTGTGTGCATTTCTTGCTTTTGGTATGATTGTTGCAATTTTATGGCGCAAAATTCCGATTTGTAAACATTAAACATAAAAATGCGTTGCTGTTAATAAAAATTAGTTAAAATATATAGTTATTTCGTCAATATACAGCAATAAGTTTTCGTTGTATAATATAACCAACATAAAATTACAGCATTGGGGTGCTTAAAATGATGAAAAAGGTTATATCAGTTATCCTTACAACAATGATGGTGATGACGGCAATTCCTTCGGTTGTTTTTGCAATGGGTAATGATAATGAGCCTGTTGATTATTTTAAGGAATACCATTACAACAGAGAAGGTGTTCTGACAACATATTATGTTGACGAAGACGGCGACGTTGTTGACCTTGAGGAGGAAGAGCCTGTGCCTGTAAGTACAGCTATTCCGTCAGCATACGACTCAAGAGCTTATGGCCGTGTTACAAGCGTCAAGGATCAGAATCCTCTCGGTTCCTGCTGGTCATTCGCATTCTGCGCAGCGGCTGAGTCAAGCCTTATTTCACAGGGCTATGCTGATAACAGCATTGATCTCTCTGAGGCTCATCTGCTCTGGTTCCGCACAGCCAATTATATTGAGGGCTCGGATATTCCTGTTCAGCAGGATAAGATAAACACAATTCAGAACACATTTGATGACGGCGGTAACGATTTTGATGCTGTATCAACAGTAGCACGCTGGTCGGGTCTTACCACAGAAGAAAAATATCCCTATATAAGAAGCACGGATACAACGGGTATGCAGTACGATTCATCCGAGATGTTCGTAAACGATTACAACCTTGTATCAGCAAGAAAGCTTACAAAGAACGAACCCGATGAAATAAAAAAGGCTATTATGCAGTACGGCGCAGTTACAGCGCAGATCTACTACACAAAGGACGCGCTTAAGTATCTTGAAAACGGTGAGTGTAACCATTATCAGAAAAAGCAGTCAGGCACTAACCACGCTGTAACGGTTGTAGGCTGGGACGATAATTACGATGCAAGCAAGTTCAAGACTGTTCCTCTCGTAGGCAACGGCGCATGGCTTATAAAGAACAGCTGGGGCGAGGATGATAATGACTCAGGCTTCTTCTGGCTTTCATATTATGACAAGAGCTGCGGCGACTTTATGGAGGTTGTTGCAAAGCCCTCAGGCGATTACGATAACAACTATCAGTATGACGGTGTAACCTGTACAGCCGCTATTGCTTACACAGGTAAGGCATACGGTGCAAACATCTTCACCGCGAACGGCTATGAAAAGGTTAAGGGCTTCGGCTTATTCACATTTACATCTGCTTCAAATACAATCACAGTAGATCTCTACACAAATCTTACTGACGCATCCGATCCCGAAAGCGGTGTGCTCACAGCGACTAAGGTTATCACAACTGACAAGGAAGGCTATTTCACAGCGGATTTTGACGATGAGTATTCAGTCAAACCCGGCGAAAAGTTTGCGATTGTTGCAAAGTACGAAAACGTCAGCGGAACAGCAATGATTCCATACGAAAGCCGTACAACATTTGATTTTACATACGGTACTCAGGCAGGTCAGAGCTTCTATTCACCTGACGGCAAAGCATGGACAGATGTTGCCACAACCACAAACCGAGGTAATATTCCTCTTAAGGCTTTTACAACGAACGATTCATCAATAATTGTTGAAACAAATGATATCGTTTCACTTACAGTTAACACTCTTCCCAAGACTGAGTATTTTACAGGCGATAAGGTCTCTTTTGACAATCTTACACTTAAGGCTGTACGTAAAGACGGAACTGTTGAAATCATAAATGACGGATTTGAGCTTCCGAATGTCAGTACATTGTCAGCAGGTGAGTATAAGGTTGAAATCGCTTATGAAGGACTTACGGCAGAGTACACTATCAAAGTAATTGATATAAAGGTTGACAGCCTGAGAATTGCTGAACAGCCGGAAAAAACTGTTTACACAGTCGGCGATGAAAACCTTGACACAACAGGTCTTGTTGTTGAGGCGGTTTTCAATAACGGTGAAACAATACTCTTTGATAAAGGTTTTGAATGCACAGGCTTTGACACAACTTCAGCAGGAACAAAAACTATTACGGTTGATTTTGAAGGCGTTACGGCTTATTATCAGATAACGGTTGAGCCCAAGGAACAGGAGCCTCCCGTTGAACCGACAGAGCCCGATGTTCCTGAAGAGCCTGAAGTTCCTGATGAGCCCATAAAGCCTGACGTTGATGTACCTGTTATCGCTCCGAAAAAAGGCAGCAATACAGTTATAGATGACAGAAATATGTTTATCTACGGTCTTGACTTCGGCATCAGATCACTTGATAAATACATTACTCTTGCAGACGGCTGCACATACAGATGTGACAAATACGGCACAGGCGGAGCAGTTAGTATAATGAAGAACGGAAAGGTTGTCAAGGTTTATTCAATCGTTATTTTTGGCGATATTAACGGTGACGGCTGGTCAGACAGAAGTGACCTCGACATAGCTAACAGCGTTTACAACCGCAGAAGACCTGTTTCAAGTATTTCAGCCGCTCAGCTTATGGCAAGTGATGTAAATCATGACGGATATCTTGATTACAAGGATACCAAAATTCTTGAAAAAACATCGGACCTTATCAGAAGATTCAACAGAAATGATTCAGCTGAAAGACTTGCAAGAACATCCTCATACAGAGACTACGTGGATCTTCTTCCGCAGACAAATGTAACGGTTAAAGAAGAAAAGAACAATGCACCGACAATGTATGATGCACTCTGCGGATGGTTATGGAATTGCTGGAATGCATATTACTCATTCTGGTTCTGATATTTTCTCTCCTTAGAATAAAAAAGGCTGTCGGATTATTCCGGCAGTTCTTTTTTATCGGGTGTAGAATTTCAAGGGTATAAATTTATGCATTTTGATAGTTTGAATTGAAATAATAAGTATGTTATAATAAATAAAAAGGATGTGCTGCTGAACGCAGGCAGCATAATCGAGAGGAGAATCCGTTATGGCATTAGGTGAAAAATTCAGAATCGAAACAAAAAGTCCGAATCTTTATCTTTCGGGATACAAGGGACACTTTGTAACAGGACGAAGCCATATGAATTATTATATTGACATCACGTCGCAGAAGTCACGTCTTTCGGAGGCAAAGGCTGTCGCAAGAGCGATTGCTCCGAAGTACAAGATGACAACTATGGTAGATACGATTCTCTGTCTTGACGGTACGGAGGTTATCGGTACCTGCCTTGCAAATGAACTTACCAAAAATGATTTTGCAAGCATTAACGCAAACGGTGAAATCAATATTCTCACACCCGAATACACACCGTCAAATAAGCTGATATTCCGTGATAACAATGTGCAGATGATTTACGGTCAGCAGGTTATGATTTTTGCCGCATCTGTTGTAACGGGCGAAACCGCAAAGGCTGCTATGGAAGCGATAAGCTACTACGGCGGAACTGTTGCAGGTATTGCGTCAATCTTTGCGACAGTTGATGAGTGTGACGGAATTCCTATTACTTCAATCTTTGACCCGAATGACCTTGAGGGGTATATTTACAGCTCGTCAATTGACTGCCCGATGTGCCGCAAGGGCGAAAGGGTAGACGCTCTGATAAACAGCTACGGCTGCTCAATTCTTTAAAATAAAACTGAGGCAATTCACACGAACTGCCTCAGAATTTTTTATCTGAACATATTTACAATAAATCCAATCATACTCACAAAGATTGCTGAGATGAACTCAAACGGATTGTCAATGCTTTTGAACACGGGTCTGAACTCCGTCTTATAAACCTCTGCTGTATCAGCCGTGAATCGGAATTCATCAACGCTGATGTCCGCGTTTCCGCGCTTTGTGTTTTTGAAGTTAATTTTTATATTCCTGATTTCATCAAGCTTTTCGTTAGAATAGGCTATACCGCCCTCGTTGCCTGTGAGATACAGGGTGTTGAGGTCGTATGCTACGGTATGCCATTCGCTGTCAGCAGGAATTGTCACCGTAACATCTCTGCCTTCACATTCAACAGGTGAGTAGTACGAAACATCATTTACATAGATTCTGACAGACTGGATTTTAACGTCATTTGTGCCGTTGTTACGAACCTTGAAGCTTAATGTGCCGTAATCGCTCAAATCTGTTTCAAGGTCTGTGCAGGTTACTTTTTTCAGCTTATCCTTGAAGCTGAAAAGGGGATTGACGGAGAATTTCTTTGAGTCGGCGGTGATGCTCATACCGTTGGTACCGCTGAATGCCGAGCTGCTGTTAAAGCTGATTTCAGCGTTGTCAGCTTCCCATGTGCTGAAATAAGCGTCCTTCTGTGTGGGAAGAATACATCTCCATGCCGTATCACTTTCGCAGTCAGTCCATGCGGTGTATTTCATATAGCGTGTGCCGACTGACTTGTCGGTAACAAATGAAGCGACAGGGATAAATGTGCTCTTACCCTGAGTTGCGTAAAGATTGCATTCCTGATTTGAAAGATAGTATGCGTAAGCGGCGCTGACAGGCTTCTTTTCGAGCTTGCTGTAAACGCAGATTGTATCATCCGCAACTATTTTTGCGTCTGCCTGTACATAAACTCCGTCCTCACCGCAGACTGAGAAGCCCCTGAGAGCTGAACCCTTGAAGTTGAGTCCCGAGCCTGTGTTTCTGAAAGAAACGTAAATACAGCCGTCCCCGGTTTCAACATTTTTAACTGTTGCGGTTGTGTAAGTGTCGTAATTGTGATACACAAAGCCCAATGCGGAGTAAGCCATTCTTTCACCGACAGGCTGCTTGTATGCAGGGTGTATAGCGCCGACATTCTCGTAATAGTCAAGCGGAATATCGTAAACCGAAATCAGTGCTCTTGATTCGGGACGTGCCTGCTGAATCTCCTGAAATTCAAGGTTCATGTCAAGCATATTGAGCTTATCCGAATACGGACAGGAGCAAAGTGATGTGTATACAATCGGGAGCATACCGTTCTCATAGCCGAAATACTCAGTATATGAACGCTGCATAAGGTCGAATGCTCTTGAATATCTGCCGTGTTCCCATTCAAACATTGCGTCTGTTTCGCCCTGATACCATATCATTCCCGAAAGCTTGAACGGTCTTACAGGATTGATTTTAAGGTTAAAGTTAGACGTCATATCATAGTACATTGAACGCTCTGTTTCGTTCCAGTCAGAGTAAGCGTAATATTCATCCGCCTTGATAAAATCTGCCTTAACCTGTGCGTCGGCGTCAATAGACTCTCGTGAGAGCCATGAAGCGATTGAGGAACCGCCGAGTGAAGCGTTGATAATGCCGACAGGCATATCGAGCTTTTCCATAAGCTCCTGAGCAAAGTAGTAAGCAACCGCGCTGATGCCGTAAAACTGCATATTGTCTCCCTTTGCCCAGAATGCGCCCTCAATATCCTTCTGAGGGTCAGCGGGAACGCTGTCATCTCTGCCCTTGTAAGGGGTAACACCGGGTACAAGCAGAGCTCTTATCCAGCTGCTGAGCTTTTCTCCCGAGTCGTACATATCCTTGCCGCCGTGAGCGCTGAGCAGAGGGTATTGCATATTTGACTGACCGCTTGCAAGCCAAACCTCACCGAAAACAACATCGCTGATGAAAGCGAAGCCGTTGCCGTTCTCATAGAATGCGATTGAATATGTCTTGTAGCCGCCTGCGGGAGCTGTGAATTTAAGCGAAAATTCATCGCTTCGATTGGCGGTCGTTTTTGCCTGAGCTATCAGCTCATTGTTCTCATCAAAGAGAAAACAGGTGATTTCTGAGCCGCCTTTTGCTGCTCCGTTAAGGCTGACCTCTTCATTTTGCTTTAAAACCATACCGTTACCGTAAATGTTGTAAAGCCTTGCGGTTACATCAGCTGCAAAGGTTATCGGTATTGCACTCAGAGTAATAATGAGCACAAGCACAACAGCAATAACCGCCTTGAATATCTTTTTCATAACATCACACCTTTAAAAGTTGATAATCTGATTATAAATGAAAACTCATATTATTTCAATACAAAATATTCCTTTGAAGGATTATATTTGTTGACTTATAATAACTGGAATAGTATAATTCTAAAGAGTGGGAGGAATTGTTATGTTCAGAGCGATTTTATCTTTAATACAGGCATTTTTATTTTTGATATCATCATTTTCGGTGGTAGATTCAAGCTTTAAGGAGAGGGTAGATTTGGCAGCAATAAGTATAAGTTCAAAGGCTGATTTTAAATTTGAAACTGCAACTGCGGACGAAATGATAATTTCCGAGGAGGAAAAGCAGCTCTGCCGTGACTGGTTCAGAGAGAATATAGTTGATGCGCAGAAGCCGGCGTATAATTTCACTTACGGCGGTAAGAAGTTCAGAAACAATACGGATGAATGGACAAAAACTGTCGGTAACGAAAGCGCAGAGGGTGCAGTTTACCGAGGCGGTAAGACTACATATATCACTCTCAATCATAAAAAGAGCGGACTTGCGGTTACTGTTGAAGCTACGATTTATGAGCAGTTCGCAACCTGCGAATGGACGGTTTATATCAAGAATACAGCTGACGGCAAGTCACCTGTTATAAAAGATTTCTATACTATTGACACCAAGCTGAAAACAGGCAACGGAGATTTGTATTTCAGCAAGGGTAGTGCCCCCGATGCAAACGATTTTGAGCTTTACAAGTCATTTATCAATAATATCCCGATGCATTTCAATGCAAACGGCGGCCGTAACGATTCATTTATGCCTTATTTCAATATAAATGGCGGAAATTTCGGTGCGGTGATGGCTGTCGGCTGGACAGGTCAATGGTTTGCGTCAATTGACAGAGATATCAGAGGCATTGACGTAAAGGTAAAGCAGGAGGAGCTTAAGGCTTATCTGAACGCAGGCGAGGAAATTCGCTCACCGCTTGTTTCGCTGTCTTTCTATAAGGGCAATCCGCTCAAAGGCTTCAATACGTTAAGAAATTGGGAAACAGGCTGCGTATGTCCTGAGAGCATTGGTCCTCTCAACGGTTATGTTATTGCAAATGAGTTTTCAAAGCTCACAACAGATGACTTCCTTAATATGCTTGATAATATCAACCCTGTAACTCTTGAAAATACAGATTATTTCTGGATGGATGCAGGCTGGTATAAGTATAACGAGGGCTGGCATGACGGTGTAGGTAACTGGATTCCCGATGAAAGCAGATTCCCCGACGGACTTAAACCGCTCGGTGACAAAATTGCTTCAATGGGCAAACGCTTCCTGCTGTGGTACGAACCCGAAAGAGTTCGTGAGGGCACATTCCTTTACAACGAGGGCATGAAGCATGATACATGGATTGTGCAGATAAATGACGATTTACTATGGAATATGGGCGACCCCGATGCTTGCGAATTTATCAGTAAGTATATTGCGGATTCGCTTGTTTCAAACGGTGTTACAATGTACCGTCAGGACTTCAACTTCACTCCGCTCAGCTATTGGCAAAAGGCGGATAAGAACTTCTATGACGGCAGAAAGGGTATCTGCGAAAACCATTATGTAACAAATCTTTATAAATACCTTGACTGTCTTTGCGACAGCGTTGACGGGCTTGTAATTGATAACTGTGCCTCGGGCGGAAAACGTCTTGATATTGAGATGACAAGAAGAAGCCTGCCGTTATGGCGAAGTGACTACAACTGCGGCAACGCTGACGGAACAGTTAAAGAGGATGTGCTTGAAGCAACACAGGCGATGACATACGGTCTTTCATGCTGGATTCCGTACAGCGGCACAAACAGATATTTTCATTCTGAATATGCTTCAAGAAGTGCAATTCTGACAAATCAGTCTGTATATGAGCCGAGCTTGAGTGAATATGCAAAATATGACCGTTGCAGTCAGTATATGTGTCAGAATTATTATCCGCTCACTTACGGTGGACTTGATCTGACAAAGTTTACGGCTATGCAGTTCGGTACATCGGCTGAAGGTACAGCACTTATTTATAAGCGTGAAAAGGTAACGGCTGACAGCTATACACTCAGGCTCAACGGACTTTCTCCCGAAAGTATGTACGAGGTCTATGATATTGATGCTCCCGACCGTGTGTATTCACTCAGCGGTTCACAGCTTATGTCTGACGGACTTAAGCTCACCGTAAAGGATACACCGAAGGCTGTTGTTATAATGTATAAGGAGAAATAAAATGACAGATAAAATTTCACCGTCAATGATGTGTGCTGATATCGGCAACATACAGGGCACACTTGCGGATTTTGAAAAATGCGGTATCGAATACCTGCACATTGATATTATGGACGGACATTTTGTGCCGAATTTCACACTCGGAACTGATTACTGCAAGGCGATGAAAAAGCTGACAAGCATTCCGCTTGATATTCATCTGATGATAAATGAGCCTGAAAATAAACTCGGCTGGTTCGATTTCGGCAAGGGCGATATTGTATCGGTTCACGTTGAAAGCACGGCACACATTCAGAAGGCTCTCAACGAGATAAAGACAAGGGGCGCAAAGCCGTTTGCCGCAATCAATCCCGGTACACCGATTAACGTGCTTGACGAGATAGTTGACGACATTGACGGTGTACTTGTTATGGCGGTCAATCCGGGCTTTGCAGGGCAGAAAATGGTTCCGTCCGCTCTTGATAAAATCCGCAGAGTCAGAGAGTACCTTGACGGCAGGGGACGAAAAGACATTGAAATTGAAGTTGACGGCAACGTAAGCTTTGAGAACGCTGTTAAGATGAAAGCTTCGGGCGCAAATATTTTTGTAGTGGGAACGTCGAGTGTGTTCAATTCGTCATTTACTCTGACCGAGGGTATTGAGCGATTCAGAAAGGCGATAGGTGATTGAATGAAAGCCGTTGTTTTCGGTTCAATGAATATTGATAAGGTCTATTCACTTGCTCATCTGCCCGAAAAAGGCGAAACGCTCTACACGGACGGATATGAAATTCACGTTGGCGGAAAGGGTCTGAATCAGGCTGTTTCACTTGCAAAATCGGGCGCAGATGTTTCGATGGCAGGATGGGTCGGTACTGACGGAGGGTTTCTGACCGATTTCCTTAATGAATCGGGAGTAAATACCGATATGATTCAACAAACAAACGGCTTTACAGGTCACGCTGTTATCGAGGTTGACCGTGACGGACAGAATCAGATGATTCTTTTCCCGGGTGCAAACAAGGAGATAACCGAGAATTACTGTGACACGGTGCTTGAAAGCCTTTGTGAGGGCGATTTACTTCTTATGCAGTACGAAACCTCGCAGGTCGAATATATGCTCAGAAAAGCTCATTCCAAAGGAATAATTACCGCACTCAACCCGTCACCGTATGTTGATGAAATTAAAAAACTGCCTTTTGATTGCGTTGATTACCTTATACTTAATGAATCAGAGGGACAGATGATTACAGATAAAACAGACGTTACTGAGGTTGTTGAGGCTCTAAAAGCACTCAATCCCGACGGAGTGGTAATACTGACTCTCGGCGGTGACGGTTCGGTTTATGCCGATAAATCACAGACGGTCAGCGTACCTGCTTTCAAGGTAAACGCTGTTGACACAACGGGCGCAGGCGATACGTTTACTGGCTATTGTCTCAATGCTGTCCTCAACGGCGCAGAGCCTTGCGAAGCGCTGAGAACGGCAAGTGCGGCTTCGGCAATTGTTGTTACCAAAATCGGTGCGGCGCAGACAATTCCGACCTTTTCTGAGGTTAAATCTTTCCTTTCCAACCTTGACAAAAACTGAATAAAGTAATAAAATAACAAAAAACAATTTGGAGGCAAAACTATGACTTTTAAACTTTTTTGGAAAATAGTCGGAGCATCCTTTATGGCTCTGTTTATGGCAATCGGTGGAATTTTTGTTCCTGTGGAGAAGCCCGATATCTGCATGATAGCTCATCGCGGTTACAGCGGAAAATACCACGAAAACACCGAGCTTGCATTTGCTCAGGCTGCAAAGCACGGCTCAGGCGGTGCTGAAACAGATATCCGAGTTACAAAGGACGGTATCTATGTTTGCAGCCACAACAGCTCAATCATTCTTGAGGATGGCACGGAGCTTGAAATTGTCGACCATACATATGACGAGCTTACTGCGAAGCCCCTTAAAAATAAGAAGCCTCTTACACGCACAGACGTTTATCTTTGCACATTCAAGAGATATCTTGAGGTTATGAAAGAGAACAATATGGTCTGCTTTATCGAGCTTAAGGGCGAATTTAATGACGCACAGGTTAAGGAAATCTTTGACATTGCGGCTGAAACCTACGACCTTTCAAAATGTATTCTTCAGTCCTTCAACTTTGACAATCTCCTTAAGGCACGCAAGCTTTTCCCCGACCTTCCGCTTATGCTCACATACGGCGTTGATGACACAGGTTATGAGCGCTGCTTCGAGTACGGTATCTCAATTGATGCTGACTTTAAGGTTATGACAAAAGAGATGGCACAGGAGTTCCACGACAGGGGACTTGAGGTTGCTGTATGGACCTGCAATGACATCTTCTCACTCAGCTATGCTAAGTCTCTCGGCGTTGACTATATCGAGTCAGACAAATTCGGCGGCTGAACAAAATAGCAGAATAATTTATCCTATGTTCTTTTTGAGCATAGGATTTTTTATTTTTCTGTTGACAAGCAGGGAAATATATGCTATTATGCAAGTGTGATAGCATAACTATCACACATATGACACACAGAGGTTTATGACGATAAATCAGCGAAAAATGCGCATTTTCGCATTCTGTGTGCTGAATAAGTAAGAAATCAGGTGATAATAATGTTTGAAATCGACTTAAGAAGCCGAATCCCGATCTATGAGCAGATTAAAAATGAGATTCTGATGCAGATAAGACTGGGAATTTTAAAGAGCGACGAACAGCTTCCGTCAATCAGGTCGGTTTCTCAGTCAACGGGTATCAACGTCAACACGGTCAAGCGTGCGTTTGCCGACCTTGAAGACGAGGGAGTAATCTACACTCTTGTCGGCAGAGGCAGCTTTGTTTCGTCGGACGCGGTAAACAATACCACCATTGCAAAAAAAGCATTGGATGAAATCAGCACCGATATACGCTCGCTTAAATCCAAGGGTGTAACAAAGGAAGCGCTGATTTCGTTGATAGACAGTATTTATTCGGAGGAAATTAAGAATGATTAAGGTTAGCAATATTACGAAGAAATTCGATGAATATACCGCTATTGACAACCTTTCATTTGAGGTCGGTAATTCATCGGTTTACGGTCTTGTCGGCTATAACGGCGCAGGCAAGACGACCCTGCTTAAGATTATAGCAGGAGTTTATATGTCCGACAGCGGCTCTGTCGAGTTTGACGGAGTTGATATTACGGAGCATCCCGAGGTAAAGCAGGAGTTGTTTTACGTTCCCGATGATCTCTATTTCGGACTTAATTCAACAATGAATTCAATGGCAAGATTCTATCACTCGTATTATCCCGAGTTCAGCTATTCTACATTCGTCAGGCTTTCAGAGCTGTTCGGACTGAACAGAAAAAAGAGAATTTCGGGTTTTTCAAAGGGTATGCAGAGACAGGCGGAAATCGTCCTTGCACTTTCATCAATGCCGAAAATTCTTCTGCTTGACGAATGCTTTGACGGACTTGACCCTGCGAAGAGAAATCTTACTAAGAAGCTTCTGCTTGACTACATGGCAGAAAAGGAGTGCTCTGTTGTTATTTCATCACATAATCTGCATGAGCTTGCCGATATGTGCGACCACATTGCACTGATTAACGGACAGAAAATCGCAATTGACTGTGCGGTTGATGATATGAACGGCAGTCGCTGCAAGTTCAGACTTGCGTTCAGCGAGGATATCGGCGAAGAACTGTTCAGGGGAATAGAGTATAAGAATTTTAAAAAGGACGGCAGAATTATCACATTTACGGTTTCAAAGAATCTTGAAGCCGCAGAGGAACGAATAGCTCAGCTTAATCCTGTGCTTGTTGAGCGTTTCCCGCTTTCACTCGAAGAAATATTCCTTGAAGAAATGGAGGATACGAATTATGACTTTGAAAAAATCTTCTCATAATCTTTCACTTGCAATGTTCCGCCAGTCGGCGCTCAAGGTCTGTGCAATGCCTCTGTTAGTTTTTGCTACGGCGGCACTGTATATGATATGGCAGTTTGTAGGCATAATGGGAATAGGCCACAGCGGAAATATGTATGGAGGCAATACGGGCTTCTATTTTGATGAAGCAAGAAGCAGCGATTTCTTAATCAATGTATTTTTCATTGCAGCCGCATTCATAAGCGCAGCAATTCTCTTTGGCTTTAACTGGAGCAAAAAGCAGACGAATGTTATTTACTCTCTCGGTCTTTCAAAAAAGCAGATTTATCTTTCACGTATGCTCGGCGGTCTGTTGCCGATGCTGGCGGTTATCCTGCTTATTACCATGCTTGAAACCTTTAACATGGGTTGGGCGGGACTTACTCCGAATTTGCATTACTGGAAAATGGTTCTTTGCACAGACCTTTCGTGGTATTCGGTATATGCACTTTCCTTTGTCCTTTGCTCGGTTGTATTTTCTGCCACAGGTAACTTTATCGAAGGCTCTGTTTTCTCATTTATATTTGCACTTTTCCCAACTGTTCTTAATAAATTCCTTTATAACTGTGCTTATATGTATACCCTCGGCAACACGAACAGTATCAACTTCACGAAAAGCTGGAGTTGGGATGAACCTTTTTTCCTTAATGAACTTACAGGATTTATCGGTGAATACAGAGATATAATATCTCAAAGTAATGATTATTTCAGCAAAGGAACATCATCGGAGCTCGGTATATTTAACTTTTCATCCGCGATAACCGCTCTTGTGCTTGCTGCTGTTATTTTCGTAATCGGATTTGTTGCGTTTAAAAAGCACCGTAACGAGATTGCGGGTACATGGGGCAGAGCAAAGGGTGTCACTGAAATTGCAGCGGCAGTTGTCAGCCTTTACGCGTTTTCGCTTTTACTCAATGTACTGTCATATGATGCCGTAAGAGGCAACGGCGGAATTCTGATTTTCGTTGTCTGTCTTGTTGCATTCCTTATCTCAATGATAGTTTTCAAGCTGATTTTCTCTTCAAAGCGTGCCAAAGCGTTAAAAAACAGCCTGAAACGATTCCCGATTTATGCAGCGGGGCTTGGTGCTGTAACACTTATTTTCTATTGCGGAATGTTCGGCTATTCATCATATATTCCAGAAAGTTCGGATGTAGTGTATGTTGACGTTTCAACAGCAGTTAAGCCTTATATTAACGATGTAATTTCAGGCACGTCATACTTCGGATTTAAAGATATGTTCTTCGGAAATAATATATTGTATGATACCTATGAACAGTCAGTGATATATTCAGATGAAAAGGAAATTGAAGAAATTATAAAGCTTCACAAAAGAATTGTTGATAACGGAAAGATTAAGGACAGTGCTGATAATGCCTGTCTGTATCCGATAACGATTCGCTATAAGCTTTCAAACGGTAAATATATCGAAAGATGGTATAATGAATCTGACGAGGAAACAGCTAAGCTGATTATGATGCTCAGTAATTATAAAACAAACAAGGATATATTTGAAAAACGTATAAACGGCACAGAAAAAAGTGCTGAAGAAACTATCGTATCACGCCTTAAGATTCTTCTTGGCAAGGATGTCAATGTTCGCGGTTATGGATATGCCGATACAAACCTTAATTCTTTGGGATTTAGTATTGAATGGTCGGTATATGAGGGTGAAGAGTATATCGGTTATGTATATGCAGATGAAGAAAATCAACTTTTCTTTGAAGATGTGGATACACATATGTTGATAGGTTCACTTCCTGACGACTGGCAGAATTATGAGGAATTAAACTTTATATATATGATGAATGCAAAAAACTGCTATCTTTATTCAAAAGATATGACAGAAGGCTACGCACTCGGTATGGCTGACATCGAGCTTTTCACAGCGATTAAAAAGGATATTGTTAATCAGACGGCTGAACAGTATTTTCTTCATAAGCCCGAGGATGAGCTTGGAGTTATTACATTCGGACGCAGTAAGACCTATTACGGCAATTCATCCGGATACGGTTATGAGTTCTATGATGATGAAATGAAGTATGAAGATGAAGAAGAAACAGAAGTTAAACCCGGAACAATCATAAAGGGCGATTCGTGGAATCTCAATTCAAATGATAATTTTGCTTTTGTTGTCACAAAGGATATGACTAACACAATTAAATATCTTGAAAGCAAGAACTGCTTAAAGTACCTGACAGCTGAAAGAAAAATTGATGATATTAAATCTGTTAAAATCGCAACTATCAGCGAGCTGAACTGTAAGAATAAAAATTCTTCTAAAATTCCGGTTTTCTTTGGTGCATACTGGACGTCTGAGACGGTAAAAGCAATGACAGAAGAGCTTCGCGGCGGTGATATCTATAACTATCATCCGTTTGAAAAGATAGATAATAAAATCTCCGATAAGGATAAAATCAGTAAGCTTCTTGATAATTCAGTTCTCTTCGGATTCTGCCCGAATAATTACAGAATTGTGGAGATTGAATACAAAGACGGTTCACTTGCAACGGTGCTTGTATCGGCTGATGCTTACAATGATATAATGTCATAACAAAAACGGAGAAGCCTGTAATGGACTTCTCCTTTTTTTTGTGAAAAAAATCCGAAGATACGCTTTGTATCTTCGGATTTGTCTTATTATTCTTCTGTTGACTCAGCCACTTCAGCCTTTGCTTCATCCACAGCAGGCATTGTTTCGGTTACTTCTTCGGGTTCTTCAAGTGTACCGTCCATAAGTGCCTGGAACTTTTTGCCGTCAATTTTTTCGTGCTTGATAAGATACTGTGCAAGTGCGTGGAGCTTGTCAATATGCTCTGTCAGAATAGCCTCTGTGCGGTTCATAGCGTTAACCATGATTTCCTTAACCTCATCGTCAATCGCCTGTGCAGTAGCTTCTGAGTAGTTCTTGGAATGACCGTAGTCTCTGCCGAGGAATACCTCATCATTCGAGCCTGAGTAATTAACGGGACCGAGCTTATCGCTCATGCCGTAGCGTGTAATCATTTTTCTTGCAACCTCTGTTGCACGCTCAATATCGTTTGAAGCACCTGTTGAAACATCACCGTTGATAAGCTTTTCAGCACAGCGACCGCCGAGGAAGCTTACAAGCTCGTCAAGCATTTCGTTTTTATACTGATAGCTCTTGTCCTCTGTGGGAATATACATTGTATATCCGCCTGCGCCGCCACGGGGAATGATTGAAACCTCGTGAACGGGATCCTGAGAGGGGAGATAGTAGCTTGAAACCGCATGACCTGCTTCGTGGTAAGCGGTCATTTTCTTTTCCTTGTCTGTCATTTTATGGGACTTCTTCTCAGTACCCATAACAACCTTGATTGTAGCTTCCTCAATCTCAGTCATTGTGATAGCCTTCTTGTTGCGTCTTGCGGCAAGAAGAGCGGCTTCATTGAGAAGATTTTCAAGGTCTGCACCGACAAAGCCGACAGTTGAATTTGCGATAACCTTAAGGTCAACATCGGGTGCGAAAGGCTTGCCCTTTGCGTGAACATTGAGGATTTCCTCACGTCCCTTTGTGTCGGGATAGCTTACTGTAACACGTCTGTCAAATCGACCCGGACGCAGAAGCGCGGGGTCAAGGATATCGGGACGGTTGGTAGCTGCAATAACAATTACACCCTGATTCTTGCCGAATCCGTCCATCTCAACAAGGAGCTGGTTAAGTGTCTGCTCTCTTTCGTCGTGTCCGCCGCCCATACCTGCGCCTCGGTGACGGCCGACAGCGTCAATTTCATCAATGAATATAACTGAGGGGGATTCTTTCTTTGCCTGGTCAAAGAGGTCACGCACACGTGATGCACCGACGCCGACATACATCTCAACAAAGTCAGAACCTGAAATTGAGAAGAACGGTACATCTGCTTCGCCTGCAACCGCACGGGCAAGGAGAGTTTTACCTGTGCCGGGAGGGCCTACAAGAAGCACGCCCTTGGGGATTCTTGCGCCGAGTGCACTGAACTTTTCGGGACTTCTGAGGAAGTCAACCATTTCGCTGAGCTCTTCCTTTTCCTCGTCACAGCCTGCAACCTGTTCAAATGTTGTCTTGTCCTTCTCGTTCTTCTGCTTTCTTGCGTTGACCTTGCCGAAGCCGAGAGTTTTATTCATATCGCCGCTGACCGAGTTCATTCGTCTCATCATGATTACGAAAAGAACCACAAGCATTACAGCCATAATCAGCGTCGGAAGAAGATTGACAAACCATGAGCCTGCCGAGCCTGCGATATACTCGTACTTTACAAGCTCATTTGCATCCTTGGCGTTTTTGTTCTGCTCACGAACGGTATCGTTAATGTCAGAAATAAAGATGTTTACATTCGGCACGCGATATTCCTTGAATGCCTTGTCACCCTCGAGCTTATACTTAAGAGTACCGCTTGAAAGGTTGAGGTTGAATTCGTCAACCTTGCCCTGGTCAAAATACTGGATAACCTGATAGTAGTTGACCTTGGACGCATCCTTTGCCGTATTTCTTGAAGCAAAGCTTATCGCCGTGACAATAATAATCGGAATAATAATGTAGGGTAGGAAGTCGAAGATTTTTTTCTTCTTCCCGTTATTCCCTTTGTTGTTAGAGTTGTTGTTCAATAATTTCACTCCTGTTCGGTTTTTGAAGTAATCGCCTGAAAATCAGGAGCTTACTTATTCGTATATTTCACGCTTGAGAACGCCGATATAGGGAAGATTTCTGTACTTTTCATCGTAGTCAAGACCGTAGCCGACAACAAATTCGTCGGGAACGAGGTCGCCGAAATAATCAGCGGAGATGTCAGCCTTTCTGCGTTCGGGTTTGTCAAGAAGAGTACAGATTCTGATGCTTGCAGGGTGTCTCTGTTCAAGCATATTGCGCACATAGGAAAGCGTCATACCGCTGTCAAGAATGTCCTCAACAAGAAGCAGATCCTTACCGTGAAGGTCAATGTCAAGGTCCTTGATAATCTTGACGTTGCCTGATGATGTTGTGCCGCTTCCGTAGCTTGAAACGCACATAAAGTCGATTTCGCAGGGGATATCTATTGCACGCATAAGGTCTGCCATAAAGATAACCGAGCCCTTGAGGATGCTTACAAGTGTAAGATTCTTGCCCTCGTAGTCCTTGCTTATCTGTTTGCCGAGTCTTGTGACCATTGTGTTAAGGTCTTCCTTGCTGAAAAATACCTTCTCAATATCGTTCTCAATCATTTTCTTCGTCCTCTCTTATAAGAAGTATTTTTTGTGTTTCTTTTTTTATTTTACATCTGTCAGCACAGCCGAGGCTCTGAACCCAGAGAATACCGTTTTCGTCCGCAAGAACCGCAAGGCTGTTTCTGTTTTCAAGATGTTTTTCATTGAATAATTTTTTTAATGTTTTGGTGCAGTCGCTTCCTGCAAGCCGCATTTTATCTCCCGCACGTCTGTTGCGAATTATACACTTCCCGACTATGCAATCAAAGTCTACCACTTTATTATGAACAATCTGTTTCGGCGGTAAATCATTTCTGTTAAAAACTGTTGCGGAAAATACTCCGACGGGTGTTTCTGCCTCAAAATGTGAAAAATCACATTCCCATTCAGTATTTTCCGAAACCTCGGGATTGATTTTAAGAATACCGTTTCGTACCTCAACAACGGTATCCTTAAGCACCTGTGTCTTTCCTCCCGAAAGGATTGAATCAACCGATTTGATATGAATCAGCTCGGGAGTTATGTCTGCGTCACGTTTGAGTATCTCTGCAATAACACGCCGTCTGACCGCAAAATGCTCACCGTAAATAACGTCAGCTCTGTAACCGCCTGAGATTTTCGCCTTGCTGATAATAGTTTCTGTAAGCGAACTGAAATAATCCTCGTCGCTGACGGCACATTCCGTAAGACGTGATACGGCGTTCTCAAACGACGGGTTGATTCCCTTGAGCTGAGGAATGACGTTGAGCCTGATTCTGTTTCTTGAATAGATATCGTCAAAATTGGTTTCATCAGTTACAAAGCTGATGCCGTTTTTCTGACAGTAATCTTCAATATCGGCTCTTGTGCAGTCAATCAGCGGACGGATAATGTTGCCGCGGACAGGGGGAATAGAGCAGAGCCCTTTTGACGATGAACCTCTTGTGATGTTCAGAAGCAGAGTTTCGCTTCTGTCCGAGAGTGTATGTGCCGTTGCGATAATGCAGTTTTCAAATGAAGCGAAAAAATCATATCTGACCTTTCGACCGCACTCCTCAAGTCCGAGACCCTTTTCAGCCGCCATTTTCGGAACATCAGCGTGAAGCACCTTGAGCGGAATACTGAGCTTTTCGCACTCTGTTTTTACAAAGGCTTCATCTCTGTCAGCACTTGCGCCGCGTATACCGTGATTGACGTGACAGGCGGAAAGCGTGATGCCGTATTCATCCTTTAACTCATTCAGCACATTAAGAAGTGCCATTGAATCCGCACCGCCCGAAAGAGCGACAACCACCGATTTATCCTTTAACGGCATTTTGTATTTTTCAACAGCCTGCCTGACTTTACATATCATTTCTGATTTTCTCCATAGACATAAACAATGTATGGTCGCCGTCCCAGATCATTTCAACCGTATCTGTTGCGCCGTGACGGTTTTTGGCAACGATAACCTCAACCTTGTTGGCAAGCTCCTGCTGCTGTTCATCCTCGTCATTTTCGTCCTTTTCACCTGCATAGTAGTCGGGACGGTAGAGCATCATAACGATATCGGCATCCTGCTCGATTGAACCCGATTCACGCAGGTCGGCAAGCTGAGGTCTGTGAGAGCTTCCTCGGCCCTCAGTACCACGGGAAAGCTGAGCACAGACGATAACAGGAATAGCAAGGTCTTTAGCCATAAGCTTCAATTCTCGTGTGATTTCGCTGACTGCCTGAACACGGTTTTCAACTCTTCCTGCGGGCTTAATAAGTCCGAGGTAGTCAACGATAACGCACTCAACATCCTTAAGACGGCGAATTCGTGCCTTCATTTCGGGAACGGTGATTGAGCTTGTGTCGTCAAAATACAGCTCGACATCATTGAGAGCGCTTGTAGCCTGTCCGAGTCTCTGCCAGTCCTCAGCGTCAAGCTCACCCGTTCTCATCTTGGAGGAATTAACTCTCGCCTCGGTTGAAAGAACACGCATTGCAAGCTGTTCCTTTGTCATTTCGAGTGAGAACATCAGTACCCGGCGGTGACCGATATACGAAACATTTCTCGCAAGGTTAAGCGCAAAGCTCGTTTTACCCATGGCAGGACGAGCACCGATAAGAATAAGGTCGGAACGGTGGAGACCTGTAAGAACTCTGTCAAGGTCGCCGTAGCCGGTGGTAAAGCCCTTGTACTGCTCCTTTTCGGGAGAGGTGAGGTGCTGAAGCGTTGTATAAACATCGCTTATGATAATATCACCGAGCTTTGACGGCGCGTTGGTTTTTCTGCCCTGTCGGATATTGTATATCTTCTGCTCAGCGGCTTCAAGCAGCTCATCCGCTGTCTGCTCCTGCGTGGATGCGGCGTCAATGGTTTCCCTTGAAGCGTTGATGAGCGAGCGTATGTAGAATTTTTCTTTTACGATTTTAGCGTATGATTCAACATTGGCTGTGGAGGGGACAACCTGTGCAAGCTGAAAAAGATAGTTCTTGCCTGCGGCGGTGTCATAAACCTTGTCACGTACAAGACTTTCAAGCACGATAAGCGGGTCAATTTTGCCGCCTGTTGCCTCGATTGTAGCCATAGCTGTGAAAATAGCCTGATGCTGAGGCAGATAGAAATCATCCGCGCTCAGAAGCACCTGTACCTGCGGCATGCAGGCAGGGTCAACAAGGAGCGAACCGAGTACGGCCTGCTCCGCTTCAAGGCTGAAAACAGCTTCAGTTGAATTGTAATTAAGACTTTCCATAAGTCTTTCTCCCTTATATGAGGTATTCCTTATTCTTCACTTACCTTAACCGTGAAGTCGGCGTTTACGCCCTGATAAAGCTTTACTGTTGCAGGGTAGCTGCCGAAAGCCTTGATATCATTGACGGTAATCTTTCTCTTGTCAATGTCAATCTTGAATGTCTTTTTCATTGCCTCCGCAATTTCCTTTGCTGTTACAGAACCGAAGAGACGGCCGCCCTGACCTGCCTTTGCGGTAATTGTAATGATTTTTCCGTTGATTTCAGCGGCAGCCTTCTTAGCAGCCTCTGTTTCAACTGCAATCTTATGCTTCTTTGAATTCTCTCTGTTCTGAAGCTCTGTCATAGCCTGAGAGTTAGCCTCAACTGCAAGGTTTCTCGGGAAAAGATAGTTTCTTGCATATCCGTCAGATGTTGTTACAAGCTCACCCTTTTTGCCGAGCGACTTAACATCCTGCTGTAAAATTACTTTCATACTGTCTGTACCTCTTTCTGTTTATTGTTTTCACGATAGTTTTCGATATTGTGCATTACGTCAGCGGTAACCTTTTCAAAGGTTGAATCCTTGACCTGAGCCGCAGCCATAGTCTGATGTCCGCCGCCGCCGAGCTGTTCCATAAGAACCTGAACGTTTACGGCGCCGAGTGAGCGTGCTGAAACACAAATCATATCGTTTAATTTAAATATAACAAAGGAAGCGTCAACACCGCTGATGTTCAAAAGCTCGTCTGCCGCCTGTGCGCTTATCATACGTATATCGGCGCACTCCTCGTCAGCAACGGCAATAGCACAGTTGCGGTATTTTTTAGCTCCGCTTATTATGCGGTTTCTTGCGTGATGATTCTCTATATCGTTGGCAAAAAGCTTCTTGACTCTGATTGTATCGGCATCCTGAGATTTGAGGAAAGCCGCCGCTTCAAATGTTCTCGGAGTGGAGCGGAGAATGAAATTCTTGGTGTCAAGGATGATACCTGCCATAAGAGCATCCGCTGTGAGGTTATCCATTTCATCGGTATCGGGAATGTACTCAATAAGCTCCGTAACCATTTCAGAGGTTGAGGAAGCACTCGGGTCGTGGAAGAAGATAACTGCGTCCTTAATGTAGTCAACTGCCTTGCGATGGTGGTCGATAACAACAACCATATCGCACGCATCAAGAATTTCTTTATTTTCAACAAAATTTGTAATATGAGTGTCGACAACAACAAGAAGATTGTTCTTTGTCTGACTGATTTTCTGCTTTGCGTCAGCGGTCGGCATAATTAGTTCGCCGAGACCCTCAGCTTTAACTCTTTCAAGCAGAGGCTTTGACATTGACTTGTCCTCGTCTGTAACAATGAATACATCCTTTTCAAAGCTTCGTGCAATATAAGCGATACCGAGAGCCGCACCCGTCGCGTCAAAGTCGGGAAAACGGTGTCCCATAACATATACCGTATTGCAGCCGCCGATAAGCTCCGAGAGGGCAGAGGCAACAATTCTTGACTTGACCTTGTTGGTGCTTTCAATGCTCTTTGAGATGCCGCCGAAAAATTCGTAGTTGTCCTTTGTTCTAAGTACAGCCTGATCGCCGCCGCGGCCGAGAGCCATGTCAAGCGAGAGCTTTGCGTTGTCTTCACATTCCTTGAGGTCTGAGCCGTTTCCGACACCGATTGAGAGGGTAGCTCCGACATATTTTCCGTCATAGGTATAGCTTCTGACCGTGTCAAGAATATCAAATTTGCGCTCAACCATATGGTCTGCATCCTGCTTTTCGGCAACGATGCAGAACTTGCTGTCGCTGATTTTTGATAAATAGCACGGATAACCCGAAAGCCATTCCTCAATTATCTTTTCAATTCCGTTTCTAATTGCGGCGCAGTCAGTTTCACGGTAATCCTGCTGTATTTCCGCAATGTTATCAATTGTCATAATTACCATTGCGGGACGTGTCTTGATAAATTCATCAGCAATATTTCTGTACTTTGTGCAGTCGACAAAGTACATTACAATGTATTCCTCATTACCTTTTTTTGCTCGGTGAGAGAAAACGCTGAAATACTTGCCGTCACACTCGATTGTAACTCCGTTTGCAGAATCAACGATTGCGTCTGTGCCCATATTGGTCAGCGTTTCGGAAAGCTCGGAGTATGCGGCTGAGTTTGAGCCTGCAACCTGCTCCTCAAAAAGGCTGTTGAACCATTCAATGCTTCCGTCCTTTTTGCAGAGTACAACAGGGAGGGGAAAGTTGTTTTTCTCACGGCTGCCCCAGAAATTCAGACTGCTTGAAACTCCGTTGAGAATATTCTGCTTTTTGGTAACAATCGACTTGTTCAAAATGATTGTAGCCGCAAAAACACCGACAAGCAGAAGAAATTCAATCAGCGCAAACAGGGGACTGCCCTTGACGGCGGTAATGATAATGCAGATAAGTGCGATTGCCGCCGCAATTAAAAATACGGGGAAATTACGGAGAATTTCTTTGATTTTCAAGTAATTACACCTCCATAATAATAGAAAGAATCATCGGACTCCTTTTGGTTTTTTCATACATAAGGCGTGAAACCTCATCTCTGACCTTGCTTTTAATGGTTGAGAAATCCCGCACATTGTTTGAAATGCACTTTTCTATAACCAGACGTGCGGCATAACACGCATCGTCAATAAGCTCTTCGGATTCCTTGACGTATACAAAGCCTCGCGTCAGAATGTCGGGGCCTGCACAGATTTCACCTGTGTAGCTGTCCACCGAAACGGCAACAACAATAAGTCCGTCCTCGGCAAGTCGCTTTCTGTCACGCAGGACAACATTTCCGACATCGCCTACACCCGAGCCGTCAACAAAAATCTGACCTGCGGGGAGGGCTTCGGTGACCTTTAATCCGTTTTCGCTGACCTCAACCTGAAGTCCGTTATCAGCAATAAAGATATTTTCTTTCGGAATTCCCATGCTTTCAGCAAGCTGAGCGTGCTTTCTGATGTGCTTCTGCTCACCGTGGACAGGGATAAAGTACTTCGGCTTGATGATACCCATCATCAGTTTCAGTTCCTCCTGACAGGCATGACCCGAAACGTGAACGCCGTAGTTTCTTTCATATATAACATCCGCACCGAGCTTTAACAGCTCATTGACAACCTTGCCGACAGTTTTTTCGTTGCCGGGGATAGGCGTTGCGGAAATGATAACGCAGTCGTTAGGACCGACAGCGACCTTGCGGTGGTCGGAGAAAGCCATTCTTGAAAGTGCGGACATCGGTTCACCCTGACTGCCTGTTGTTACAATAACCATCTGATCGGCAGGGTAGCGGTTGATCATGTCGATGCTTACCAACAGACCCTCGGGAATGTTGAGATAGCCAAGCTCCGCACCGATATTGACAACATTTTCAAGGCTTCTGCCCGAGAGAGCAACCTTTCTGCCGAGTGCGTGCGCCTGGTCAATAATCTGCTGAACACGGTGCACGTTTGAAGCGAATGTAGCTATGATAATTCTGCGCTGACCTGCTCTTTCAAAAAGAGTTCTCAGCGATTCGCCGACCTTCTTTTCACTCTCTGTATATCCGGGACGCTCTGCATTGGTAGAGTCGGAAAGCATACACAGTACACCCTCATTGCCAATCTGACCGAAGCGGTTGAGGTCAATCATACCGCCGTCAATCGGCGTGCTGTCAATCTTGAAGTCACCCATCTGAACGATAGTGCCTGCACCGCATCTTATGGCAAAGGCGAGTGCGTCGGGAATTGAGTGGTTGACATGGATTGCCTCAACGTCAAATTTGCCCAGACCGATGTGGTCGCCGGGCTTTATTACGTTGAGTTCAGCTGAGCCGAGAAGATTGTGCTCCTCGAGCTTGCCCTCAATAAGTCCGATTGTCAGCCTTGTGCCGTAAACGGGAATGTTGACGGATTTAAGCAGATATGCGAGGGAACCGATATGGTCCTCGTGACCGTGGGTGATAACGATACCCTTGATTTTTTCCGCGTTCTGCTCAAGATAGGTGAAATCCGGGATAACGAGATCAACACCGAGCATATCTGCGTCGGGGAAGGCGAGACCGCAGTCGACAAGCATAATATCTCCGTCATATTCATAAACGGTGATGTTCTTGCCGATTTCATTAAGTCCGCCGAGAAAACCGATTTTAACAGGTTTAACAGCCTTTTTCTTTGTGTAGCGTTTGTAGTTCTGCTTGTATGGCTTTCTCTGATTTCTCTTCTGATAATTCGACTTCTGATTCTGTTTTGAATTCTTGCTTTTGTCTGCCTGTCTGCGGTCTTTCTTTTCACCCTGCATTTTCTGCTTGTTAGGGCGCTTAGACTGCTTTTTCTGTGCAGACTTCTGACCTTTCTCGGTCTTTTCTTTGTTAGGCATGTAGATAATCTGTCTCCTGTTCAAAAAGTAGTTTTATGTAAAATCTGATAAGTACAAATATTTTGCCATTATTTAACTAATATATAATACTATTAAAGAGATGAATTGTCAATGCTTATTATGGTCACAAAACTTTCATAGTAAACATTGTTTTTTGTTTCATTCGGTGGTATAATTCGTTCAGAACAAATTCAGCAGAGGTAAACAGATGAAACACGTAGATATTTTTACAGACGGAGCCTGCTCGGGCAATCCCGGACCCGGAGGCTGGGGAGCGATTCTCCGTTATAACGGAAACGAAAAGGAAATCAGCGGCGGTGAAAAAAATACAACCAACAACCGTATGGAGCTGACAGCCGCAATCGAAGCGCTTGCGTTGCTCAAGGAGCCGTGCGAGGTTACATTGTGGACGGACTCAAAGTATGTTGCTGACGGTCTCGGCAAGGGCTGGGCGGCAGGCTGGAAGAAAAACGGTTGGCGCAAGGGGGATAAAAAGCCTGCGCTGAACCCCGATTTGTGGGACAGACTAATCACTCTTTACAATACACATAAGGTTACCATTCAATGGGTTAAGGGTCACGCGTCACATCCCGAAAATGAGAGATGTGACAGAATGGCAGTATCGGAATGGGAAAAGCTGAAATAAAACAGGAGCTGCCGTTAAAATGCGACAGCTCCTTTACTTATGCTGATATTCTTTTTCTGAGAATCAATACGCTGATAATATCAAATACAGGTAAAACCTGAAATACGTAGTGTATGGGTCTGATTTTATCATTTTTATCAGCGGCAATCACTTTTATTCCCGCTATGCCCGACAGCACAATCATAACCCGGCATAATATGTAATCCAACGGTATTAAAACAACGCTTATCGGAAAGCTTATGGGAGCGAAAGCAATACAGATAATGAAGTTAATAATATAGAACGGTATTGAAACAAGCTTCATCTTTTTCCACATCTTTACCGCTTTTTCAGCATCACCGCTTTTTAACAGCCTGCGAACCTTTCCGACAGCGGAAATTTCTGTAATTACCGTTACGGCAAGAACAAAAAGAATAAGACCCAACAGAAATATATCGGCGATTGCAGGCAGTAAACGCTTGAATTCGTTTGAAATAATTGATGCGATAATCAGCGGAACAGCCGTTATTCCTGCAAGGCAGACATATTGAAGCGTGAGAAAGGCATTTATCTGTTTCATTTAATCACTCCGTTCGTCTGTGATTTTATCACATTTTACATGGAATGTCTATATTTACTCCATATTATTTATTTCTTCGACAGCATCCCTTATTGCTTTTTTGCCGATAATTATCTTACTGTCAGAAGTCAGATATTTTGAATAAAGCACGGATTTTAAATCGTTAAGCCCCTGAAGCTTGGAGAAAAGCTCTGTCAGCATTTCTCTCTTCGGCGGGTTATTTTTATTATCAATGTCAGAAAGCTCAACTGTTATTCCTTTATCGGCTTCGACATTGTCAAGGTAAACATAGAAGCATCCGTCATTGAAGCAGAACTTTTCAGCACCGCTGACAACGGCGTTTCTGATATTTCTGAATTTGAGAACATAGCTTCTTTTTTCGGGGATAACGCTGAGGTCTCCCTCTGCAGGATGAATTGTAAATATAAGCTTTCCGTCATCAAACTTTTGCTCGAACAGCGTTTCCGAAAACTGTCCGTTTTTGAAGTTCTCAGTCTCGCCGTCATCCTCATACATATTGAAAGAACCGCAGCCGCTGAAAATATGAATTTCAAGCTTGTCGGGATTTTGCCAGCTGTTGTTTTCACCGTCAGCGGAAATAGGAATGACCGCACCCTCTTTAGCAAGAACCGGGATAGTCGTTGTATCGCGGAACATACGCATTTTTTTGCCGCCGTGATATATTCTGCCTGTAAAGAAATCGGTATATTTACCCTCGGGAAGCCATACGTCAGTACCGCCCTGACGAAGGGTAGGATTACATTTCTCTGTAATCGGGCAGACAATCAGCTCACTTCCGAAAAAGTATTCATTTGGTACTGCGTATGCGTTCTCATCTTCGGGATAATCGTAATAAACCGGTCGGATAAGCGGAATACCGTCAGCGTTTGTGCGGCGGTTCATTGTGTAGATGTACGGAATCATTTTATGTCTTAAACGCATAAAATCCGTAACAATCCGCTGTGCTTCACCGCTGTATTTCCACGGCTCCTTACTTGAAAACTCATTTTTGGTTGAGTGAAGACGCATTATCGGGCTGAAAACACCGAACTGAACCCATCTGATATAAAGCTCATCGTCACGGATACCGAAGGTATGACCGCCGATATCGTGGCTCCACCATGAGTAACCTATGTTTGAGGCGGTTGCGGTGAAGTATGGCTGAAAATCGAGTGCTGCCCAGTTGATAACGGCATCGCCTGAAAATCCGAGTGGATAGCGGTGAGAGCCGTAGCCTGCAAAGCGTGAAAGGGTGAGCGGACGTTTTTTGCCGTCGCGCTTCATGTCAAGACTGTGGTAGTGATTCAATGCCCATAAGGGGTCAAGTCCTTTTACCTTTGTGGTCTTTTCCTGCTGCCAGTCAAGCCACCAGAAGTCAACACCCTCATCCTCATAGCCGTGATGAAGAAAACGAAAATAGCCCTCAATGAATTTAGGGTCGGTTATATCAAAAACAATCTGCTTTTTGCTCTCGGGGTCAATGCCCATAAACTGTGCAAATTCTCTGTATTGTTTCTCAAAACAGCGTACTCCCTGAGCAGGGTGGAGGTTAAGTGTAACCTTGTATCCGTCAAGATGGAGCTTATTGAGAAACTCTCTGTAATCGGGAAAAAGCTCCTCATTCCACGTGTAGCCTGTCCAGCCTGCATTGGCATAGCAGCCCTTGACAACAGCAATCGGGTCATCGGGAAGCTGACATTTTGCGGCATCCTTTCCGAAACGCTTCGCTACATCCGTATAGTGCCAGTCCATATCGACGGTTGCAACCGTAATCGGAATTTTTTCTTCGCTGAAACGCCTCATAAGCGTGAGATATTCGTCCTGAGTGTAAGCCTTGTATCTGCTCCACCAGTTGCCGAGCGCAAAACGGGGAATAAGCGGTGTCATGCCTGTCAGGCGGTAGTAATCTCTGACAGCTCCGTTATAGTCATTGCCGTAAGCAAAGCAGTAAATATCCGTGCCGTTTTCTCTCCTGCCGAGGATTTCCGCACGAGGACGGACAGTACCGTCTTTGAGAAGCAGCAGCGTTTTGCTGTCGTCCATAAGTGCGACACCGCCTCGTGAGATTATGCCGTCACCGAGCTTAACCTTGCCCGCGGTCATATCGAGAGTACGTCTTGTGCCCTTGAGATTTCCTTTGCCGAAATCGGTAACAACTCTGCCGTCAGCGAGCGTAACCTTGATAAGCGTGCCGTCCATTATAATAAACTCAGCCTTTGCGGTTTTAATGATAATCGTACAGCCGCGCTTTCTAACCTTGTATTCAGGCGTTTCAAAGCCTCGTGACAATACAGCCTGAGTAGGGTAGTCGCAGAATTTTCCGTCGCTCTGCTTCTCTATTCTGATTAGCGATTCGGTTATAACGCTAACCCTTGTTCTGCCGAAAATTTCGGCGCAGGGGGAGGCGCTGTTGTTTTTAATTCCGAATACCTCTTTAAAACCGTACATTATTTCAGAACCTTTCTTTTGATTAGTTCAGAAGTCCCTCCATAAGGTCGGTTTCGGTAAGCTTACCGTCAAGATAGCGGAGGGTTTTTATTTCAAAGCAGCCGAAGCTGAATTCTTTTTCAGCCTCACAGCATTTAATCAGAGCTGTCTGCGGCTTTTCGGTCGGATTAAACAGTCTGAGAATATATCCGCCGCCGTTTTCAGCTTTTTTGAATGTGTTCAGAGTTATAATATTGTTGTTCTCAACAAGTACGGGAGCGGAATGCTTTTCACCATTTTCATTCGGATAGAGTGAGAACAGCATCGGAGCTGTACCGAATTCGTAAGCTGTACGGGGAGCGGAATCAAGAATTTCGTCCTTTTTGCCGAGCATGAACATAAAGCTGAAATCTCTTTCACCCTGCTCTATGTGCGGAAGAATCTTATCCATAGGCATTGTCTCTCTGCCGCCGATAGGATGAGCTGTGTATGAGGGTGAGCGAAGAAGTGTTATTTTAAGGTCGCCCTTGTCAAACGAAGAACCGTAAACGCCGTTGTTAACAGCAAGAAGTGCGTTTTCATCCGAGCAGACAGCAATGTATTTCTGTGAAACATTCTCATTGAAGTCGGCTTTGAGCTCTTCTCTGCCGTATGCTTCTTCGCCGATGCAGGTGCTGTTTTCAAACACGGTCGGAACATTGAGCTTTACAAGCTTCTGCTTTTCGTTCCAAACTATACGTACATCGGTTTTAAGTGAACCGTCGTTTGACATTATGTATTTTACAAGCGCACGTGAGGAGTTGTAACCGAATACAGCTTCGATTACTGTGCGGACTGCACCGCTTTCAATTACGTGAACAGCCTCAACCTTTGCTTTAAGTGCGCCGAAGGCGGTCGCTTCCTCGTCACTTACGAGCTTGAAGCTGCCGATCTGCTCTTTCCAACCGTATGCACTCATAAACCACGGGTCATAGTTGTCGGCAAAGACCTGAAGCTCGAAAGCATTCTCGAAAACATAATTTTTGTTTCCGTCAGAGAAGTAATCGACAAGACCTGTTTTTCTGTTGATTCTGATTTCAGACTTATCGGTTTTATAAAAATAATATTTGCCGTCAGTTTCGCAGGTCGGCGCAGGTTTTTTGTCTATCGTGTCAAAACCGCACTCAAAGCGTGTGATGCTCATCGGTTTCAGCTCGGTGTTGAAAATAACTCTTTTCCTCCATTCAAGCGGAATTGTGCTGTATTCCTTTTCACATTGTGACGGGCAGACGGTGCCGTCCTCGCAATGCATAACAGGGGCAAGAAATTCATCGTTCCAGTCCTGATCCCACAGCATAAATTCACAGGTGAAATCGCCCTTGATCGGGTAGGGGTGGGGATTGTAGGCAAAGACGGGAATTCTGTCCTCGGGAGCTTTTTTCTGACCTGCGGTCAGTGCGAAGAATGCCCTTGCCTTAAGGCGAGAGAAAATTTCAAGTGCGTGGTCAAGCATTCTCAGACCCATTTCCTCAGCAGGCTGAATTGATGAGCCGGGGAGCATATCGTGGAACTGAACCGTCAGTATATCGTAAACAGCTTCCTCAAGCTCCTTCTGCGGATATTCCATAAGACCTGCAAGCTCAGCCTGAGAGCACATTGTTTCAGTCATAAATAGCTCATTTTCCGCACGGCGGTAACGCTGCTTAATACGAACCTGACTTGTATAGCATCCGACCGCCCACGGGTTAAGGCTCTTGTCAAATGTCGGAAGATTTCTCTTTTCGGTTACTTCCTCAAGATATTTTTCGGGTGTTGAGTGGATAATCTCAACGTCATTTTCTTTCATTTCGGCTGTCAGAGCTTCGATACCGTCAAGGTCCTTCTTTGACGGTCCGCCGCCGTGATTTCCGATACCCCAAAGACAGAGGTAGAAATCTCCGTCATCACAGCTGTCAATGCACTCACGCATTTTCTGAACAGCCTTGCCCTTACCTGAGCCGTAGCCGTTTCTGAGCCTTATTGCCGTCATCTCAGAGCCGTCATAGCCAATCCAGCGGAACTCGTTGTCGGGAAGAGTTATCCAGTCCTTGCTCGGACGCATGAAAAGATAACCCTTGTATCCGCTCTTTTTCATAATCTGAACAAGACCACGCGTGTGACCGAACGGGTCAACATTGACAGCAACCTCGGGTATAACACCGAATTTTTCAAGGAAGTATTTTCTGCCCGAAAGAATCTGTCTTACAAAGCCTTCACCACTCGGCATATTGCAGTCGGGCTGTAAGTGCCAGCCGCCCATGATGTGCCATTTGCCTGCTTTAACAAGCTTTCTGATATGCTCAAAAAGGTCGGGGTCGTATTCTTCAATCCATTTATATAAAAGCGCTTCATTGTGACAGAATACAAAGCTGTCATATTCCTCACAGAAATTTGCCGCTATTCTGAATGTTGAAAGTGCTTCTGCCGCGCCCTCTTCCCATTCCCATTGCCATACGGGGTCAAGGTGAGCGTTGCAGACAATATGAAGTCGTTTTGACATAGTTGTTTCCTCCAATTTATAAGTAATTTTATTATAAAGTAACTGTCTGCAATTTACAAGACAAATGTTGATTATTATTCCTGTTTTTGCTATAATAATTGCAGGAGATGATATTATGGATATTAAAGAAATACTTTCAAAGGTTGACCACACCGTACTCGGACAGGCGGCAACATGGAATGATATAAAAGCACTTTGCGATGACGGAATAAAATACGGCACCGCTTCGGTGTGCATCCCTGCTTCATATGTAAAGCAGGCAAAGGACTATGTCGGTGATAAGCTCGCAATCTGTACCGTTATCGGTTTCCCGAACGGTTACAGCACAACTGCCGTCAAATGCTTTGAAACCGAGGACGCAGTAAAGAACGGAGCGGACGAGATTGATATGGTTATCAATGTCGGCTGGCTTAAGGATAAAAAGTATGATGAGCTTCTCAGCGAAATCAAGGCTGTCAAGGCTTCGTGCGGCGGCAAGCTGCTTAAGGTTATAATTGAAACCTGCCTGCTTACAGATGATGAGAAAATTAAAATGTGCGAAATCGTATCACAGTCGGGTGCGGATTATATCAAGACCTCGACAGGCTTTTCAACAGGCGGAGCGACAAAAGAGGATGTTGCGCTCTTTGCAAAGCACGTTGCACCTCACCTTAAAATCAAAGCGGCAGGCGGAATCGCTTCAATACAGGATGCCGAGGATTTTATCAGGCTCGGTGCTTCAAGACTCGGCACAAGCCGTATTGTCAAAATAGTTAAAGCCGAAGAAAAGGACTGATTTTATGACTGAACAGGAGCTTTGCACACTTGCTGTAAAAGCAATGGAAAATGCCTATGTGCCGTATTCGGATTTCCGTGTCGGTGCGGCACTTCTGACAAAGGGAGGCAAGGTTTATACAGGCTGTAATATCGAAAATGCGTCATATTCTCCGACCGTGTGCGCCGAGAGAACAGCCATATTTAAGGCTGTAAGCGAGGGGAAACGGGAATTTTCAATGATAGCTGTTGCAGGTGGAAAAGACGGTAAAATTGAGAAAATCTGTCCGCCCTGCGGTGTATGCCGTCAGGTACTTGCGGAATTTTGCAAAGAAGATTTTATCGTGCTGCTGGTAAAAGGTGAGGGCGAGTACGAAAAATATTCTCTTGCGGATCTTTTGCCGTTGAGCTTTAAGCTGTAACGGTTTAGGTCTATAAAAATATGAATTTGACGGGGTATAGGACATGACAGAACCGGTGTTGAAAAATAAAGTGCTGAATGGTAATCAATTAAAGTTGATCGCCATTATCGCTATGACGATCGACCACTTGACGTGGGCCTTTTTTCCGGGATGTCAACACGTTTGGTGGGTGTGGTGTCTGCATATCATCGGCAGGCTGACGGCTCCGATCATGTGGTTTTTTATAGCCGAGGGATGCAACTTTACGCGAAATCCAAAAAAATATTTTCTGCGACTTCTTGCGTTTGCTGTCGTTTCTCATTTTGCCTACAATTTTGCGTTCGGTATTCCGTTCTTTGATCTTTCCGCCGGCGCTTTCAACAGGACGAGTGTCCTGTGGCCTCTTGCTTTGTCTGTGCCGGTCATTTACGCCGTGAATTCCCCCAAAGTCAAAACTCTCCTGAAATACGTCATCATTTTTTCGGCATGTGTTCTCGCGTTCCCTTCGGATTGGTCATCTATTGCCGTGATGTGCCCGCTTTTTCTGTATTCTCACCGGGGAAATTTCAAAAAGCAGGCGATCGACATCGTGTTTTGGTCGTTTGTTTATGCGCTTGTGTATTTTATTTTTCTCGATAAACTGTACGGTATTCTGCAGCTTTTTACTTTCCTGACGATTCCGCTTCTTTCGCAATACAACGGCGAGCGTGGAAAATTCAAAGGAATGAAATGGTTTTTCTATCTTTATTATCCAGCGCATCTTGTCGTGATTGGGATCATCCGGCTCGCCCTGTACGGCAACATATCCATTATCTTGTAAGAAACTTATAGGGTTTTGTAAGTGATTGATAAACAATGATATTGACAAATCCCGGTTTGCCGAGCTGATGTGTTAGATAAGTGAATTGTATTCTGACGGAGGACTGCTTATTATGAAGGAATTAGGAATCAAACATCGCCAAGAGATTGAGTATCGCGAGCTTTTCGATGTCATGATCGATTCACACAGCTGCGAGGACTACACGGTAGGGCTTTCCAATGATGGCGAACTGCTGTATATTGAAAACAAGCTCATGAATAACAGCAGTGCATATTGGGTTCAGAGCGTGTTTTACAGCATCGATCAAGAAGAATTTCGTTCCTTTTTGAAACTTGCAAAAGCACGGGGGCACCTCGAAACGGCAATCAGTAAAGGCCGGACCACGGAAGAAGAACTGAAAGAGTTGAGTGGGCAGCCAGTATTTATTGATCAAGAAGCAGACGCTCTCTGCGGAAAAATAGAAAATATCAATGGAAAGATTATTTTTTCTTCTGAAGATGGCGAATATGAACTTCGTTCGCATCCCTATGAACCATGTCTATATATCTATAAGGATGATGAGATGATAAAGATACTCCATAATGCATTTGAAGTTTATGATCTTCCATCCATATTTGATTCATACGGAACTGTGAGAGCAATTGATGGCGAGGACTTTGACAGAGATGCCTTTTGCAAAGTTCTGGTTGCTGCCATAAATGACGGGCGTTACGAAATGAACTGGACATTTGCAGCAAGGTTGATAGAATAACAAACTTCAGTTTGTAGAGATGAATTGCAGTTCGCTTTCAATATGAAGACAAGTCACTTATTTTTCGGGAAGTTTTCCGAGCCCTACAAGCGGATTCGCATTGCCTTCATTGATGCTGCCCGGAACCGCCCTGAAGAATTCAAAAAGAGACGGAACAGTTTTCTTGAAAAAACAAGGAACGGTAAAATGATCGTCGGCTTCGGCGGAATAGAAAAATACTACATCTGACGGAAAACAGACAAATCAGAATTTGTTGAGTAATAACAACGAAAAAGAAGAGGAGCGCATCGTATGTGGAAATCAATCAGTAGTAACGATGATATTGTTAGGTTTATGGAAAAGGTATGCTTTTTTCACGATAGCTGTATAAAGGAAATAAGCTATATAAGCGGAGCGTATGTCGATGTTGATCTTTCAATGCATCCGCTGAATAACCGACGAGTATTGCGAGTTGTTATTCAGAGACAATACGAGAAAGAATCTATGATAGAGATGGAATTTCAGGGATTAGAATATCTTAAGCTTTTTCCTGATGATGAAAGCTACACTTGCGAAATATTGGATTCAACAATGATTATCAAAGATGGAAAGATTTATTGGTGTGACAGCGGAAATTTGTCAGAATCTGAGTTAGACAAATACACAGGTACGATTATTTGTGCGGCGAAGCTTAGATGGCGTTCCATTGAGAATCATATGGGAAAAAAAGAATTTTATATTTCATATGTTTAATTCTAAAATTCACTGTAGTATAGAATAAAATGATACTTTATTCAAATACATAAATCCCGGTTTGTCGAGATATCATTTAATATATTTGAAAATGCAGTTCAAAAGTTTGTTAAATTTTTTGTAATCTGCATATAGCTTAAATAACATAAAAAATAAAAGAATATTCCTCTGCTTATCAGCATAACCTTTAGTAACTGATAAACGGAGGAATTTTTATGTTTGTATTTTCTTTAAGAGCCAACAAACCAAAGCTGATTGCTGTTCTGTGCGGCGTAGTAGTGATACTTGTCGCCCTTGTGCTTGTCCTGAGAGAAAACGGCAAGCCTGTTGTGAACAGCGAATCAATCAACTGCAAGGCAGGTAATGCCGAGGAACGTGTGACCTTCCTGTCGCAGTTCGGGTGGAAAATTGATGAGGACCCTGTCGAGGTGTCCGAGGTTATCATTCCGTCTGAATTCAACGATACATACGAAAGCTACAATGCGGTGCAGAAAAATCAGGGAATGAACCTTGAAGCTTACAAGGGCAAGCGTGTCAAAAGGTGGGTGTATGAGGTAAAAAATTACCCCGGTTATGCCGCAAACAGCGAATGCATACGTGCGACAATGCTTGTCTATGACGGCATTGTTATCGGCGGTGATGTGTCATCTCTCGAACTGAACGGCTTTATGCAAGGCTTTGAGTTCCCTGACGAAGCATTGAGCGCAACTACAATGAAAACGCAATAAAAATGGCTGTCATCCTTGATTCGGGATGACAGCTTTTTTCAGAATAATTCAATAAGCCCCGCTGACGGAAAGCTTTCGTATAACTCATTATCAAGGATTTCAAGATTGACGTCAGAATATTCAACCTCTTTTGAATAGCCGTACTGAGCCTTTATTCTGTCAGGCTCAATCTGATACAGTCTGCCCATAACAGCACAGGCGAAAACGCCGTATTTTACTTTGGTCAGAACATCATCGTCATATACAGCCTTGAGCAGATATCTGAAAATATAATACTTCATCAGAACCTCAAAGTCTGAACGGTACTTTTCAAAAACATTCCTGTCAAAATCCCTGTCACTGAGCGAGAGCAGAATATTTCTTCGCTTTTCGTCAATAAATTCCATCTGCGTAAGAACATCAATACAGCCTGCAAAGGAAACATCAATATATGTGCTCTCACATTCTCCGCCGTAAATATCACATTGCACATTTCTGCAAACGATAAGAATTTCGCTGATTTTTTCTTTAAAATTCAATCCGTCATTATCGAGAATACCAAAAAGCCTTTCACGCAGCTTTATAAGAATTTCGAGGAAGTCATAATCGACTTCTTCGCCTTTTTTATCTGTCTCTCCGTATTCTACAAGGCTGAACGGCTCATTGTGTTCAAGCAGTATCCTTGCCGCCTCGGGACAGCCGAAGCCGAGACCCATTTCACGGAAAGAGCCGAAATCATCATAAAACCTCGGAAAAAGGGTACAGGTCTTGCTGATTTTATCCTCGCCGAGGTTGAGTATAAGCTCACAGAGATTGCTTTTATTGAGAAACGGACAGCGGTCACATTCGGACAGCGTGAACATATCGTCGCCGTCCTCATCCTTTGTGAGAAAGCTTCTGAGCTTATCGCCGATTACGCCGTCAACCGTCCTGTAATATTCTGCGCTTTCCGGGTCAAGATTAACCTCCCAGCCTGCGCAGCAGGTGTCGGGGCATTTGTCGGCAATGCATCTGAATTCTTTGAAATATGTAGGAACAAAAATCTTAATAATAATCACCGAGTAAATTATAAACTCACTTTCGCCTTATTTCAACCTTAATCATAAATATTTAACCGAATGCATATGAATTACTGATATGTTTTGTCGGGAGGGTTTTCTCTTGAGTGGGTTAATCGGTATAAGAGCTGTTGAAATAGGAGAATATATTGTTGAAAACAAGGCTACTGTCAGAAGCGCGGCAAAGGCTTTCGGAATATCAAAATCAACGGTACATACGGATGTTACGGAAAAGCTGGAACATTTGAATCCCGAACTGTCAAGGCAGGTCAGAGCTGTGCTTGACGTCAACAAGGCTCAGCGACATATAAGGGGCGGTCTTGCTACCAAAGAAAAATATATGGCAATTCATAAGGCGGTGTGAATATGTGCGGAATTTGCGGACAGATTTCATTTTGCAGAAATCTTGAAGATTACAGAGAATACTTTTACAATATGCAGAACAGGCTGATAAGCCGGGGTCCCGACCAGCACGGTGAATTTATTTCGCCCGAGGCGGTGCTGATGCACAGGCGGCTTGCGGTTATCGACATTGAGCGCGGCAGACAGCCGATGACATATGCTGTCAGCGGTAAGACGTATACAATCTGCTACAACGGCGAGCTTTACAACACGCTTGAAATACGGAACAGGCTCGAGAGCAGAGGGTACAACTTTTTCAGCCATTCGGACACAGAGGTTGTGCTGAAAGCCTACTGCGAATTCAAGGAAAAATGCGTTGACCTGTTCAACGGGATTTTTGCCTTCGGTATATGGGAGCACGAGGAAAAGCGACTGTTTCTTGCACGTGACAGAATGGGAGTAAAGCCGTTATTCTATTCCGAATGTGAGAGTGGTATTGTGTTCGCCTCGGAAATCAAGGCTCTGCTTGAACACCCTGAAATAAAGAGTGAAATGGATATTGATTCGCTCAGCGAAATTATGCTCATAGGTCCGGGCAGAACTCCGGGTTGCGGTGTTTTTAGAGGTATAAAGGAAATCCGCCCTGCCGAATACGCATACTGCACACGGGACGGAATTTTACTTCATAAATATTGGAATGTGACTGCGTACGAGCACACGGACAGCTTTGAGCAGACCGTTGAAAAAGTGAGATTTCTTGTCACCGACTCGATAAAACGACAGCTTGTTTCAGATGTTCCTCTTGCGACGTTTCTCTCGGGCGGACTTGATTCAAGTCTTATTTCCTCGGTAGCGAATGAGGAGTTCAAAAAAAAGGGAGAGGTGCTCAACACCTTTTCGGTCGACTACACGGACAACGATAAATACTTTAAAAAGTCGAAGTTTCAACCTGATTCCGACCCTGAGTTTATCAGAATTATGAGTGAATACCTCGGCGGAAACCATCATTGGGTGATTATTGACACAGCGGAGCTGACAAGCGCATTGTTTGATGCCGTTGACGCAAGAGATTTGCCCGGTATGTCGGATGTCGATTCGTCCATGCTTCTTCTGTGCAAGGCAATAAAGGAGGATGCGACCGTTGCGCTGTCGGGTGAGTGTGCCGATGAAATTTTCGGCGGCTATCCGTGGTACAGGGATAAAACTATCCGAATGACTGACGGCTTCCCTTGGGCGCAGTCGACAGATTACCGCTTTTCTTTTCTGAAAAAGGAATTTCAGGAACAAATCAAGCCCCATGATTATGTCTATTCAAGATATATCGGAACGGTAAAAGAAGCACCGAAGCGTAATATTATGAACGAAACGGATTCGAGAATGGCTGAGATGATGAAGCTCAATCTTGACTGGTTTATGCAGACGCTCCTTGACCGAAAGGACAGAATGAGTATGTATTCGTCCCTCGAGGTGCGTGTGCCGTTCTGCGATTACAGGATTGTCGAATACCTGTATAACATCCCGTGGGAGATAAAGGATTACAACAACTATGAAAAAGGACTTTTAAGGCAGGCGATGAGGGGATATCTTCCTGATGAGGTGCTGTGGCGCAAGAAAAGTCCGTACCCGAAAACGCACAATCCGAATTACAAAAAGGCGGTTTCCGACCTGCTTACAGAGATTATAAATGACGAAAGCTCACCGCTTCTTGACTTCGTCAGAAAGGATGAGCTTGAAAAACTGATACTGACCGATAAAAGTCAGCCGTGGTACGGTCAGCTGATGACCACACCGCAGACAATTGCATACTTCGTTCAGTTCAATTACTGGCTGAAAAAATATAACGTCAGATTTGTATGATTAAAGTAAATCATACTTTTTGAGCGTGCTGATTATTTTTTCCTTATTTTTATCTGTCGGGCCGTTGAGCGGCAGGCGGTAAACACCGCTGTCAAGACTCATTTCTCTCATAGCATATTTGACGGGAATAGGGTTGACATCACAGAAAAGGTCGTTGCAGATTTTCAGATATTTCAGCTGAAGCGAAACACTTAAATCGGTATCCCCGTCGAGACCTGCACACACAATGTCATGCGTTTCACGGGGCATTATATTTGCAAGAACTGAGATTGTGCCTTTTGCGCCCATTGCCGTGAAAGCCGCCGACTGATCGTCGTTTCCGCAGTAAATGTCAAGCGCATCACCGCAGAGATTGATAGTTTTCATAAGTGCCGACAAATCGCCGTTTGCCTCCTTTGTCGCAACAACGTGGTTTATTCTCGACAGCTCGAGATAGGTTTCGGGTCTGATATCAACACCTGTTCTTGACGGAACATTGTAGACGATAATAGGCAGGTCAACTCTGTCGCTTATGTAAGCATAGTGCTCGCAGAGTCCCTGCTGTGAGCATTTGTTGTAATAGGGTGTGACAATCAGCAATGCATCCGCCCCTGCGTCAAGTGCGGCATATGAACGCTTTACGGCTGTTTCGGTGCAGTTTGAGCCTGTACCTGCAATAATCGGAACTCTGCCCTCAGTCTGTCTGACAGCGGTTTTAATAACCTGCCTGTGTTCCCTTGTGTCGAGCGTTGAGCCTTCACCCGTTGTTCCGCACACAACAATAGCATCTGTGCCGTTGTTAATCTGAAATTCAATCAGCTTCCGTAAATTCTTATAGTCAACCTTTCTGTTTTCGTCAAACGGTGTGACAATAGCACACGCTGAGCCTTTGAAAACTGTTTGTTTCATTCAATCAACTCCCGATAGTTTATCACTAAACAGGATATGTATTTTTAACTAAAATGTGAAAAGGACGACTCAGTGAGCCGTCCCGATTTGTTTTTATATTGTGGATCAGTCCATATAACCCTTAGCGCAAAGAAGCTCAGCAAGAAGAACTGCGCCGCCTGCGGCACCACGGAGGGTGTTGTGTGAAAGGCAAACGAACTTGTAATCATACTGTGTGTCCTCACGGAGACGGCCGATGCTTACTGCCATACCGCCCTCAAGGTCACGGTGCATCTTTGTCTGAGGCATATTGTCCTCAACAAAGTAGTTAAGGAACTTCTTGGGTGCGCTCGGAAGGCAAAGCTCCTGTGCAGGACCCTTGAAGTTATCCCAGATGCTGATGATTTCATCCTTTGACGGTTTCTTATCAGCAAATCTCATGAATACTGCGCCCATGTGACCGTTTGAAACAGGAACACGGATGCACTGAGCTGTGAAGTGAGGCTCAGTTGCGTTGACAATCTTGTCGCCCTCAATCTTACCCCAGATTTTAAGCGGCTCCTGCTCGCTCTTCTCTTCCTCACCACCGATGAACGGAATTACGTTATCTACCATATCGGGCCATGTTTCAAATGTCTTACCTGCGCCAGAAATTGCCTGATATGTGCATACAAGAACATCTTCAACCTTGTAGCCTGCTTTATCAAGAGGATAAACAGCAGGAACGTAGCTCTGAAGTGAGCAGTTTGACTTAACTGCGATAAAGCCGCGGTTTGTGCCAAGGTGCTTCTTCTGTGAAGCGATAACCTCAATGTGATCGGCGTTAAGCTCGGGAACAACCATCGGAACGTCTGGAGTTCCTCTGTGTGCGCTGTTGTTTGAAACAACGGGGCACTCAGCCTTTGCATACTTCTCCTCAAGAGCCTTGATTTCATCTTTCTTCATGTCAACTGCGCAGAATACAAAATCAACAAGCTTTGCGATTTTATCAACGTCTGCGGTTGCATCGTACATAATCATATTTTCCATGCTTGCGGGCATCGGGGTATCCATGCACCAGCGGCTGCCCACAGCCTCTTTATATGTCTTACCTGCTGAGCGGGGGCTTGCAGCAAGAAGAACTACCTCAAACCACGGATGGTTCTCAAGAAGAGAAGCGAAACGCTGTCCGACCATACCTGTGGCACCGATAATACCAACCTTGTAAGTTTTCATGTAAAGTCACCTCTGAAAAAATAAAAAAATAGTTGCGATTTCAACCAATATGCAATATAATATAAAGTTGTAACGCATATTTTACACGTTATAATACCATTTATATATTATCAAGTCAATAATTATTTTTAAGAAATTTTAAATATAAGTAGGTAAGAAAATGAAAAAAAGCGATTTCTTTTATGATTTGCCCGAGGAGCTGATTGCTCAGCATCCTGTTGAGCCGAGAGATTCTTCAAGACTTCTTGTGCTCGACAAGGCGACAGGCGACATTGAACACAAGATTTTCAGAGATGTTCTCGACTATTTCCACGAGGGTGACTGCCTTATTCTTAACAATACCCGTGTTCTTCCCGCACGTATGTACGGTGTCAAGGAGGGTACAGGCGCAGTTGTTGAATTTCTTCTTCTCAATCAGCATGATGCTCACGAATGGGAGGTTATGGCAGGTCCCGGTAAAAAAGCACGTGAGGGCTCACGTTTTGTGTTCGGTGACGGTATTCTCAAGTGTGAGATTAAGTCGGTTATGGAAAACGGCAACCGTGTTGCGGTATTTGAATATGAGGGTAATTTCTATAACGTAATTGATAAAATCGGCGAAATGCCTCTGCCGCATTACATAAAGGAAAAGCTTGAGGATAAGGAACGCTATCAGACCGTTTACTCAAAGGAGCTCGGCTCTGCGGCTGCTCCGACAGCAGGTCTGCATTTCACACCCGAGCTGCTTGAAAAAATCAAGGCAAAGGGTGTTGAAATCGGGTTTGTAACTCTGCACGTCGGTATCGGTACTTTCCGACCTGTCAAGGTTGAGAATATCGAGGATCATCAGATGCATTCCGAGCATTACCACGTACCGAAGGAAACGGCTGATATAATAAACCGCACAAAGAAAAACGGCGGACGTGTTATCGCTGTCGGCACAACCTGCTGCCGAACACTTGAATCTGTCTGTCAGGCAAAGGGAGAGGTCTGTGAGTACGATGACTGGACAAGCATTTTTATCTATCCGGGTTATGAATTCAAGTGCATTGACGGTCTGCTTACTAATTTCCATTTGCCCGAAAGCACGCTGATTATGCTTGTCAGCGCATTCTGCGGATACGAAAAGACAATGAACGCATACAAAATTGCCGTTGATGAGAGATACAGATTTTTCAGCTTCGGCGATGCTATGCTTATAGTAAACAAATAAGAGGTACAATATGTCTAATTTCAAGGTTTTAAAAACTGAGGGTGCAGCACGAAGAGGTGAGTTCACAACACCTCACGGAACAGTGCAGACGCCCGCGTTTCAGAATGTTGCAACCTGCGGTGCGATCAAGGGCGCACTTGATGCCTATGATTTAAAGGATATCCGCGCTCAGGTTCAGCTCTGCAACACCTATCATCTCCACGTAAGACCGGGAGATAAGCTCGTCAGGGAAATGGGCGGTATACATAAGTTCACAGGCTGGGACGGCCCGATTCTGACAGACAGCGGCGGATTTCAGGTTTTCTCACTGGCTAAGCTCCGTCAGATTAAGGAGGAGGGCGTAACCTTCAATTCCCACATTGACGGTAAAAGAATTTTTATGGGTCCCGAGGAAAGTATGCAGATTCAGTCAAACCTCGGTTCTACAATCGCAATGGCATTTGATGAATGTGTTGAAAATCCCTCAACATATAAATATGCAAAGGAAGCCTGCGAGAGAACTACACGCTGGCTTTACCGCTGTAAGGAAGAAATGGAAAGGCTTAAGACTCTGCCCGATACAATAAACAAACAGCAGATGCTCTTCGGCATCAATCAGGGCTGTGTCTATGATGAGCTGAGAATCGAGCATATGCAGAAAATTGCTGAGCTCGATCTTGATGGCTATGCAATCGGTGGACTTGCTGTCGGTGAGCCGAAAGATGATATGTACCGTATAATCTCTGCGATTGAACCGTATGCGCCAAAAGATAAAATCCGTTATCTTATGGGTGTAGGAACTCCGGGAAATATCATTGAGGGCGTGAGCAGAGGTGTTGACCTGTTCGACTGCGTTATGCCGAGCAGAAACGCACGGCACGGACATCTGTTTACAATGAACGGCATAATCAATATAAATAATGCCAAGTATATGAAGGATGATACGCCGATTGACCCCGAGTGCGACTGCCCGACCTGCCGCCGTCATTCAAAGGCTTATATCAGACATCTTTTTAAGGCGAAGGAAATGCTTGCAATGCGCCTTTGCGTAACTCATAACCTTTATTTTTATAATACTCTTATGGAAAAAATCCGTGATGCACTTGATAACGGTACTTTTGAGGAGTTCAAAAATAAATATGTCGATTTGCTTGATACAAGAATTTAACAAAAACACTTGCAAATTCATAAAATATAAAGTATAATACATTCATTGTGTAAATAGGAGGAAATTACTATGAATTTTTCACTTTTGGCAGCTGCTGCCGCAGGTGCAACAGGTCCCAACGCTTCAATGATTTTTATGCTCGTTGCTGTTTTCGGTATCACTTATTTTCTTATGATCAGACCTCAGAAGAAAAAGCAGAAGGAAGAGCAGACAATGCGTGACAACCTTCAGATTGGTGATGAAATCACAACAATCGGCGGCATCATCGGTAAGATTGTTACCGTTAAAGATGATTCACTTATCATCGAAACAGGTGCAGACAGAAACCGTATGAAGATTACACGCTGGGCTATCAGCCAGAACAACACTGCAAACGAAAAGCTTGCAGCTGAGCGTGAAGCGGCTAAGGAAGCAGCTGAGAAAGAAAAAGCAGCACGTCTTGAAGCTAAGGGTAAGACTCCCAAAGAGAGCAAGAAGGACAAGGCTAAGAAAGAGAAGTTTTAATTAAACAAAAGCGACCGCGAAACGCGGTCGTTTTTTATGCGAAAATGGAGAAGCATTTTGCTTCTCCGTTTTGTTATTTAAGAGTAATTTCAGTAATAACAGGGCAGTGGTCTGAGGGATAGTGTCCGTCAAACTTGTCCTCACATACCTTATATGTATTTGCTTCAAAGCCGTCTGTAATGAACACAAAGTCGATAACAGCAGGCGGGCAGTTGTGGTGGAAGAATTCATGGAAGGTATTCTTGTTCTCGGTAACAGGAGCAAGGAACTTTACATCCTTGAATACACCGCCGTTAGCCATATCAACATAGCAGTCCTCGTTTTCGGGAATGTTGAAGTCGCCTGTAATAACAGCAGGGCAGTCAAGCTTCTTAGCAAACTCGTTGATAAGCTCAACGCCTTTCTTTCTTGCAAGTGCGCTGACATGGTCAAGATGAACGTTCATTGCAACAAAGGTCTTGCCGCACTTAATGCACTTGAGCTTTGCCCATGAGCAGATGCGTGTGCAAGCTGTATTCCATGAACGTGAGGGAACATCGGGAGTTTCACTTATCCAAAACCAGCCCTTGTCGAGAAGCTCAAACTTATCCTTTTTATAGAAGACAGGGGAAAATTCTCCGCCTTCCTTTCCGTCATCTCTGCCGACACCGACATAGTCGTATTCGGGCATACCTTTCCAGAAAATTTTCATCCAGTCAAGATGAGCTTCCTGAATACCGAAAATATCGGGCATATAGTTTCTGACTGTTGCTATAACTTCATCCTGTCTTTCCTTCCAGCTGTGGCCGTCAGCGCCGTAGCAAAGGACGTTAAATGTCATAACTTTCATAATTGTAACTCTCCTTTATTCGTTATCTGATAGGTTAATGTCATCAGACTGTCATTGAGGTGAACGTTTTCTACAACTACATCGGGATACTCTGAAAGAATATCATAGTGGCTGAAGTTCCAGAAGTTTGTAATTCCGAGATTGACCAGTCGCTCAACGATACTCGGAGCGGCTTCACTCGGAATACAGAGAACGGCAACTACAGGCTCAACCTCTGAGCAATACATTTCAAGATCATCAATCGGGGAAATTGAAAGACCTTTAATTCTGATTTCCTGCATTTTTTCAGCTCTTGAATCAAAAATACCGACAAGCTCAAAGCCTCTGTCCTCAAAAGCCATATGCGAAGCGATTGCACGACCGAGGTTACCGCAACCGATAAGAATTGTTTTAAATCCGTTGTTGACACCGAGAATTGATCCGATTTCGCTTCTGAGCTGGTCGACGTTATAGCCGTAGCCCTGCTGACCGAAGCCGCCGAAGCAGTTGAGATCCTGTCTTATCTGTGAAGCTGTGAAGCCCATCATCTGAGAAAGCTCACGTGAGGAGATTCTTGTTATATTTTTCTTTTTTAATTCTCCGAGGAATCGGTAGTAGCGCGGAAGACGCTTGACTACCGACATGGAGATATCTTTTTTCTCTTTCGGCATTGTATTCACCTTAAGCCTTAAGATTTTTTACAGTTTCCATTACATAGTCGCCAAACTCAGCGCAGGTGCATCCTGTTTCACGACCTGTAATTGTAAGCTTCTTTTCCTCGAACATACAGATGTCGAGAGCCTTTTCAAGAAGGTCAGCCTTCTCCTGCTCACCGATGTGAGAAAGAAGCATAACTGATGCGCGGAGCATTGAGCAGGGATCTGCGTACTGACCTCTGCCTTCCTTAATCATACGGGGAGCAGAGCCGTGGATAGCCTCGAACATAGCGTATTTTTTACCGATATTTGCGCTGCCTGCTGTGCCGACACCGCCCTGGAACTCGGCGGCCTCATCTGTGATGATGTCACCGTAGAGGTTGGGAAGAACGAATACCTTAAAGTCCTTGCGGCGCTTGGGATCAATAAGCTTAGCGGTTGTGATGTCAATGTACCACTCGTCTGTTGTGATTTCGGGATAGTCCTTACCGATATTTTTGCAGAGGTTGAGGAACTTACCGTCAGTTGTCTTGATGATGTTAGCCTTTGTGATGATTGAAACTCTGTCCTTATGGTTACGGCGTGCGTAATCGTAAGCGAGCTTAGCGATTCTTTCGCAGCCCTCAGTTGTTGTAACAACGAAGTCAACAGCGAGATCATCTGTAACATTTACACCCTTTGAGCCGACTGCGTATGCACCCTCTGTGTTCTCACGGAAGAATGTCCAGTCGATGCCCTCCTCGGGAACCTTAACAGGGCGGAGATTAGCGAAGAGGTCAAGAGCCTTTCTCATTGCAACGTTTGCGCTCTCAATGTTCGGCCACGGATCGCCTGCCTGAGGTGTTGTTGTCGGTCCCTTAAGGATAACGTGGCAGGACTTAAGCTCTTCAAGAACATCATCGGGAATAGCCTTGTTAGCCGCAACACGGTTTTCAATTGTAAGACCGTCGATTACCTTGAATTCAACCTTGCCTGCCTTAACCTTGTCAGCGAGCATATATTCAAGAACACGTGCGCTTTCCTTTGTGATGATTGGGCCGATACCGTCACCGCCGCAAACACCGATGATGATTTTGTCAAGGTTTTCGTAATCTACGAAATCGCCCTGAGCCTTGATTTTATCTGAGCGGTCGCTCTGCTCACGGATAAGAGCCTCGAACTTTTCAACCGCATTTTTAATCTGTAATTCAGTCATTGTTTTTCTCCTTTTAAAAATTTTATATGGCTCCCTTTACACAAGGGAGGCTTAAATCAGCTGTTCTCTCTTGTATAATCAAGAAGACTGCCCGAAAGAAGGATATCTCTCTGACGCTCTGAAAGCTGATAGTCGAGCTCATACTCTTCGCCCTTTGTAAGGTTCTTAAGAGTTACTGCTGTACCGTTCTTTATGCTCTCACGTATATCCGCAAGGCAAAGCTCGTCACCGACCTCAATCTTGTCATAGTCAGCCTCGCTCTTGAATGTGAACGGGATGATACCTGCGTTTACAAGGTTTGCACAGTGAATACGTGCGAATGACTTTGTGATAACAGCCTTGATTCCGAGGTAAAGGGGAACAAGTGCAGCATGCTCACGTGATGAGCCCTGACCGTAGTTTGCGCCGCCGATGATAATTCCCTTGCCTGCTTCCTTACAATGCTCCGCGAACTTCTCGTCACACTGCTTGAAGCAGAAGTTTGAAAGGAACGGAATGTTTGAACGGTAGGGGAGAATCTTTGCGCCTGCGGGCATGATGTGGTCTGTGGTGATGTTGTCGCCGACCTTAAGAACAGCCTTTGCTGTGATTTCAGCAGGCATAGCCTCTGTCTTGGGGAACGGCTTGATGTTCGGGCCGTACATAACCTCAACTGCATCAGCATCCTCAACAGATGCAGGCATTGCAATCATATTGTCGTTTATAATGAATTCATCAGGCATTTCGATTTCAGGCATCTCACCCATTTTGCGTGCGTCAGTGAGGACACCTGTAAGTGCTGAAACAGCGGCTGTCTCGGGGCTTACAAGGTAAATACCTGCGTCAGCTGTACCGGAACGTCCCTCAAAGTTACGGTTGAAGGTACGGAGTGATACACCCTTTGAGTTAGGTGACTGACCCATACCGATGCAAGGACCGCAGGCTGATTCAAGGATACGTGCACCTGCGTCAATCATATCTGAAAGTGCGCCGCAGAGAGCAAGCATATTAAGAACCTGCTTTGAACCCGGAGCGATTGAAAGGCTTACTGACGGACATACAGTCTTTCCTTTGAGAATAGCGGCAACCTTGAGCATATCCATAAGTGAGGAGTTTGTGCATGAACCGATGCAGACCTGGTCAACCTTGATTTCGCCGATTTCTTCAACTGATTTAACATTATCGGGCATATGAGGCATAGCAGCAAGGGGAGTGAGCTTGCAGAGGTCAATGTCGATAACCTCATCGTAAACTGCGTCATCATCAGCGGAAAGCTCAACCCAGTCTTTTTCACGACCCTGTGCCTTAAGGAATGCCTTTGTAATATCATCTGAGGGGAAAACCGATGTTGTTGCGCCAAGCTCAGCGCCCATGTTTGTGATTGTAGCTCTCTCGGGAACTGAAAGTGTCTTGACACCCTCGCCGCCGTATTCAACAATCTTGCCGACGCCGCCCTTAACGGACATAATGCGGAGAACCTCAAGGATGATATCCTTTGCGGCTACCCACGGCTGAAGCTTACCTGTAAGATTAACTCGTACCATCTTGGGCATTGTTATGTAATATGCGCCGCCGCCCATCGCAACAGCAACATCAAGTCCGCCTGCGCCCATAGCAAGCATACCGATACCGCCGCCTGTGGGAGTATGGCTGTCAGAACCGATAAGAGTTTTTCCGGGAATGCCGAAACGCTCAAGATGAACCTGATGGCAGATACCATTGCCCGGACGTGAGAAGCGAAGACCTCTCTTCTTTGCGACACTCTGAATGAAACGGTGGTCATCAGCGTTTTCAAATCCTGTCTGAAGTGTGTTGTGGTCGATGTAAGCAACTGAAAGCTCAGTCTTAACACGCTCAACACCCATAGCCTCAAATTCAAGATAAGCCATTGTGCCTGTTGCGTCCTGAGTGAGAGTCTGGTCAATTCTCAGACCGATTTCGTTGCCTACTGTCATCTCGCCCGAAAGGAGATGATTTTTAATGATTTTCTGTGCTATTGTATATCCCATGGAATCACAATACCTCCGACTTGTTCAATTTTTTAACAATCTTTATTGTATTATACAAGTGCCGATTTGTCAACGATTTATATGTAAAAACAGCATATTTCTTGATAATAAATTTTGTAAAATGCAGAAAAAGCAGACTGATGTCAGCCTGCTTTTAATTTATTATCTGAACAGCGTATATATCACGTAAATCAGTCCGTAAAGCATTGCGGCAGATATGCCGTAAAGAATGACGGGACCCGAGATTCTGAAAATGTTCGCGCCTGTACCCATTATAAAGCCCTCGCTTTTAAATTCGAGCGCAGGGGAGACGGTAGAGTTAGCGAAGCCTGTAATCGGAACAATCGTACCTGCGCCTGCGTGCTTGGCTATGCGGTCAAAAATACCGATACCTGTCAGTATTGCCGTTATAACAATCAATGTGATTGAAACCATCGCACGTGATTCGTCGTAATTCATTCCCGCCTTGGTGTAAAGAGTCAGAAGCAGCTGACCGACACAGCAGATTGCACCGCCGATAAGAAAAGCCTTGATACAATTTATAAGAGCCTTTGAGGGCGGTGAGGCTTTTTTGACCATTTTATCGTATTGCTCATTGGAAATATCCATAAATTCATCCCTTTTAATATCGTTCAGATTTATTTTTTACCGAAAAAGAGATGATATAATATGGAAATTTTTTCAAAAAAATAAGAGCTGCCGAATGTGACAGCTCCGATTGATTTAATATTCAAGCATTCCGTATCCATCAAGCTTTGCAAGAAGTGCGTCAAGGTCTGCGGAAGCCTGCTCACGGCTTACATCGTATTCGCCGAGAATGAGTTCAAGCAAGTCCTCCTTTGAGGTGGGCTTCTTAAGCTAATTTACAATGAAAGCCGAAACCTCGTTAAGAACAACGGAACCGTCGAACTTTGCGATGTTGTCGCCTGTGGGAATAGCCATGTATTCGCCCATCATATTTCTTACGATAAATTCATCTTTAATTTTCATATCTTTTTCCTCCGTTAAAATATTCTGACTGTTATTGAACACTATATCAAAAGAGCTTCTTGCGCCCTCACCGTAGGGCGGACTGAACAATCGGCAGACAGGAACGTTTTTAATCAGTCTGCGAAGATTCATAAATGCGTACATTGAAGCCTCGGAATCCCACATGGGAATAAAAATCTGCTTTACAAGAAATGCGTAAGCCTGTTCATTAGAAAGCTTTCTTACTCTGACAAACGGTGCGCGTCTGACATCAAATATCATCTTAATCGGTCGGCAGATGTTACGGTGAATGTCTTCCTTACCGTCCCACGGAGCTCCGCAGGCGATACCTTTTTCAGTCATTATTGCAGGACGGTCACCGCTGAGAAACTGAAATCCGAGAGCTTCAACCCATTTTGCCGCACGGGTTGATTTACCGACACCCGACACACCCGAAAAGTTGAGTGCGATTCCGTCCTTTTCAATGCAGGCGGAGTGAAGCGACAGGTTACCGCGAAGAATCATTCGGCATTCTATCGCAATTCTCAGCAGGAGGGCAAGTTCAACGTCGTTCTCCTCACTGCAGTAGAGAACTGCATTCAGATAATCGGGAGAAATTTCCATGCACATATCCGATTTCACGGAGGTGAACAGCCAGTTGCCGTTATTCATTCTGCACACATTGAAATTTTCTGTCTGTATTTGTTTTGCTTTTTTATCAGCTTCAGGTTTTTTATCTGTAAGCTTAACTGTGATAATATCTCCTTCGGGTTTTTCTTTTGTGATAAACGGCTCAAAACCCGATGATACCTTTTCGGACGATAGATAAATGTCCGTGATTTTATAAGTATTCATAGCTTTTTCCTTTGATTTTTATAGATGCTGTCAGTTGCCGACAATGTCATCGGGGCAACCGAGTTGACCGAACATATCGAGCGTTTCTGACTCAAATTTTGAGTATTTAATCAGTTTAAGAGGAGAAATGTGATGCTTGAACGCGGATTTAATATAGTGACACAGCTGATATAACCACGCAAATACAACAAGAAACGGGAATTTTTCGAGGGCTTTCCAGCTGTTTTTTCCGTTTTTCTGAAGATTTTTCAGCATTTCTACAGGGCCGCCCTTGTAATCAAAGGCTTTCTGAAGAGAGTCGGTTCTTTTGCCGCCCATATTGCCGCAGATTATAACGTGGTTAAAAAGTTCACGGCAAAGCTCATCATCAGCACCGTTACACCATGTAATCTCTTCGCCAAGACCGAGATAAATCTGACACATTCTTGTTACGTTAACAGCAAGCTTTTCAAGTCCCGCGCGTTCAGCCTCAACTCTGAACTTTTCTTCCCAGAATTCATCATCAAGACATTTGTCAACAAAAAGCATCCAGTCAAGAATCTGCCTCATACCGAGACTTCGGCGAAGATGATGCTTGATATGCTGAAGAAGAGTAAGTCCGTTCTGAAGTCGGGGAAGGACGGGGAATTCGTTGCCGTCTATTTCAGCCGTTTCAGCTTCTCTGATACCGTAGAATATAAGCCGGTCAAGCTGTTTTAACTCACCTGATGCGCCTTGAAGTGAGAAATACTTGTGCATCTCAAATTCACAGCCGTATTTTGTGAGATTTTTATGCCTGCCAAACTCACCTTCGGTATCGACAAACCCGTTGGCGATAAGAATCTCATATGCTTTGTCGAACTGATCGGGGTCAACAAGAAAATCTATATCTCCCATGGTACGGTACTGAGGGCAGGGATAATACATAGCTGCCGCAGTTCCTTTAAGAATAACAAAATCAATATTTTCGTTTTTCAGAATTCGTACCATTTCGCTCTGTGCCTGAAGAATCTGATAAAAATTGCTGATTCTCCACAGGCAGGATTTCTTCCATTCCATACGAAGCGGAATATCAATCGGAAGCTTTGAAAGAAGCTCAGCGGGAATAGACTCAATTGTTTGCGAATAGAGCTCCTTATAAACAGCGCTCCAGTCTGTGTCAGGCAAAAAAGAAAGCTCCGTACCGAACAATGCACTTTTAATAAGCCGACATTCCGTTTCTGCGACGGAATCAGCATATAAAAGATTTTGTTCATTTACGGAACCGGTTTTCATTTTTAATCCTCTTTTATATATAAAAACTTAATTGTTTAATTTATGAATATGCAGGAGGGGGTTAACCCTCCTGCACCGAGAAAAAAACTTGCGCAAGAATTTTTCTGCAGATTAGTTGTTCATAGCGCCTACTTCTGTGTTGTGGCAACCGAAGAATGCATATGAAGTCTTTGCTTCGTACCAGCATGAGCTTGCCGGATTGATTGCGTTGGAAGCAACAACCTGATCCTTATAGTTGAAGTTAATCTTCTCTGCATAAGGTGCGTTGTATTCCTTCTTCATTGTTCTTTCTCTCCCTTCATAATATTTATGTATTCACCGCATAAACGGCGGAAACATCTTAAATTTTTAAAAGTCCTTCCTTAACCATACGTCTTGTGCGCTCGCATATCTGAGGGTTAGCATGACCTTTTTCGATACAACCCTGAAGATGAAGAGCAAGGCAGGGAAGGCATACATCGCTGTACCTGCATCCGCAGCACTCAATGGGTCTGGCATGATTGTTTGCGATGTTGTTTATTTCGTTCCACGCATTGCCGAATCCGTCCTTGAGAGGATAAGCGCTGATTGCATAAAGACTGTTGCACGGATGCATTCGACCCTGCCAGTCAATGCTGAAGCCGCTTCTTCCTGCACCGCAGCGCATTCCGTATTCACATTCACCGCTTCCGCCGAGGTCGGGGAGCGAGGCTTCGTCAACAGGATTTATTTCAGCGTTGCCGGATTCTGCGTAGAATTTAAGCATTTCAATGTATTCGTCAAGGGTTGCGTCGTGATTGACTCCCTGACGCTCTGTGTTTTCTCTTGGTTCAAGCATACCGAAGTTAATTCTTATCTAAACACCGAGAGGAAGCACGGCTTTTATTATATCAATTCCCTTGCCCGACATATATCGGTTGGGAGTGACTGCAATTACAATCGGAAGACCGCTCTCGTGAGCTTTGGTGATGTTTGAAAGAACCGTTTCAAACCTTCGATGACCTGTAACGGCCTCATACGTATCATCACTTTCACCGTAAAGAGAAACCTGAATGCGTTTAGGGGGATGTGCCTTGAAAAACTCAATACGTTTATCGTCAAGAAGCAGTCCGTTGGTAAAAACGCAGATTTCAACACCGAAGCAGTGGAGATAGAGGTAAAGCTCATCAAAATCGGGGTATGTAAGACATTCACCGCCCGAAATCTCAATTTTCATCATTCCCATATCAATTGCCGATTTTGCGATTGATTTCCATGTTTCAACCGGAAGAAGCTCGGCTGACTGCATCTGTGCCTTGTTGAGATGCACATAACACATCTTGCAGTCAAGGTTGCACAAGGGAGTAAGCTCAAACTTTCCGCTGAAGGGAATGCCTTTCTGACGGGCTTTATAATCAAGGAATCTGTCAATATATGATGAATAATTGACTGAATCAATATTCTGTGTTTTCAGCCATGAAATAAATTCAGGCAGACTCTGCGGTATTTTTTCATCAGCCATCTGTTTTACCTCATTATATTTTTCTGAAAATTCTTACATATATTGACCAGAGTTTAAGAAATGTTTTGTGATTAAATCTTCTGAACGGAAGAAGTGCCATTCTGATTTTACCGTACAGACGGAATAAATCAGAATCAAGATTATATTTCTTACCGTTGCGCTCAAGCAAAACAAGAAGCCCCGCAATGTCACTTCGTGCTGTCCACGGGTCATACTCATAACAGTTGTCACCGATGGTCAGTATTCTTTCCGCTTCAACCTTTTTAACACGGTGAGCGCAATAGCGGTTAAGTCTGTCTCTGAAAATCACTATATCGCCCTTGACAGGCTCACGCTTTAAGGGGACAACGGTAACAAAATCTTTTCGGATTCTGATGAGCGGTTCCATGCTTTTTCCGTTGAGCTGAATTTTAATAGGCATAACCTCACCTGTAAGGGCAAGCGCACACCATTCCTCAACCGAAACAGAGCGTGTATTTCCGTTCAAATCAATCACTGCCGTTCAGATAGATAAAAATTTATCAAAATACATATGGGCAGAATTATCCCAAGGGTATTCTGTATTTGAAGCTATATCATATCGTACAAGATATTTCAATGGATTTTTTGCGTTTTTTACTTTTTTGTATAGATGAACAATAATTTCATGTTACATATACAAAATTTGTAACTTTTTAAGACTCTTTAAGGTAGCTTATTAAACAAACAGAGAGCTTATATGAATATTGTTGTTTGTTTATATATACAAAATATAATGATATACATGACATTATGAAATGTATATTGCAGAATACACAGCATTGTGCTATACTCATAGCACTTTGTAAAATCAAAGGAGCGGAAAAATGAAGAATTTATCAAAGCAAAATGTAATAAATGTTGTCAATTGGGTGCTGAGCATCACGTTGTGTTCATTCGGAATCTGTCTTTGCACAAAGGCGAATTTCGGACTTTCAATGATTGCAGCGCCGCCGTACATAATACACGTCAAGATGCGTGAATTGTTTTCGTGGTATTCTCAGGGAACCTCGGAATACATATGGGAGGCTTTCCTTTTTGTTATCCTGTGTATTGTAATCAGAAAATTTAAGGTCAAAGGTCTGCTTTCGTTTGCAACGGCTGTTTTCTCAGGCGTGATGATAGATTTTTTTATAAAGCTTTTCGGCGGAAATGCACCGTATGAAAGCATGGCGGCAAGAATAATCTGCTTTGTTATCGGCGCTCCGGTAATTTCTCTTGCTGTTGCGTTTGTTTTCCGTACCACAATGCCGCCGCAGGTATATGAGCTTGCTGTCGGGGAGACAGCAAAAAGCTTCAACCTGAAAATCGACAGGGTGAAGCTCGGATTTGATATTATTATGTTTGTGATTTCCGTTTCGCTCTCGCTTGTTCTTACAAAAGGCTTTACAGGAATCGGTGTCGGAACGGTTATTGTAACCTTTGTCAACGCACCGATGATTTCGTTCTTCGGAAAGCTGATTGATAAGGTTGAGAAAAATTAAAAAGCTTAGTATATAATGAAAAGATGGCAATCGTTATGAGTGCCATCTTTTTTTCTGAGCTCAGCCTGTCAATGATAAGGAAATGATACCTGTAAAGATTATACCGATAAATATGTATTGCAGAATCGAAAGCTTTTCTTTTAACAGGAATCTTGAAAGAATAAAGGAAATGATAACCGTACCTGCTCCGAGAATCACCGCTGCGATTCCCGAGCCTTCGGACAACGCGAAAAGGTATGTTGCCTGACCGCCCGTTTCAAAAAGAGCGGCAATGATTTTGTTGCGCTGTCCGCCGATTTTTTTAAGAAATGGTTTCTTAGAAATAATCTTTCCGTCGGCTTTTAATGCCTCATCCTCGGCTGTATCAAACAGTCTGACGTGCTTTGCTTTCAGATATATTAGAATTCCGATTGCAACCAACAGAAATGTGAATTCGTAACAGCAGTTCGCTGTATGCTCAAGGTTGTCCTCGGTTACTCCGAGCAGAACGGACGTTTTCGCGTCATCAGTGTAATATATGTCGAGAAATGTTCCTATTGCATCAAGAAGCATATAGCAGAAGGGCATTGCAATTGAAATCAGGGCAAGCTTTTTTCCTAATGTTTTTTTTCGGCTTTCCTTTCCCTTTGTGTCAAAAAATCCAACACCGAGAATACCCGCAACTACAATTATAATTGCGATTATTGTTTTTAAGCTCAGCTCCTCGTGCATGATTACAGCACATAAAACAGGAACAAAGGCACAGGATGTGTTTTCAATCGGATCTGAAATGGATTCTTCAATATACCGCACTCCGTAATATGAGCAGACCATTGAAATAATGTAACACGCCGCAACAGGCAGGTATCGTATAAAGTTGGCAGGCAGGTATTTTAAGTTTATATCCTGCGTTAACAGAATAATCAGCGAATACAGACCGAAAAATATTCCGACAAATACCGTTGTTTTAAGGTGTGCGCAGGGTTCGTTGGATACATTGCCCTTTTTATAGAATATTTCCGCAAATCCCCAACAAACAGTCGAAAAAATCAAAAAAAACCAAAGCAAATTCAATTGCCCCCTTTAACGTTAATATACAAGTATTTTCTCAACAGCAAGTATGCCGTTGTCTCTGTCAATTTTGCCCAGTCCGAGAAACCTGTTCTCAGGCGAGTACATTCGGCAGATTCCGTCATCGGGACAATTTCTGACCCTTGTCAGATCAAGCTCACCGCCGTTTGTGAAGCGTGAGGACTGCTTGTCGCTGATATGAACAGCGGGGTAGCAGGAGAGCATTTTATCACACGGAGTAATCATTTCCTCAACCGTGCCGTCTGATACCGCTTTTTCAATTTCTTCAAGCGTATGCGTCTGCTCAATCAATATTGAATTTGCGCTTGTGCGTCTTAAACTGCTGATAACCGCGCCGCATCCGAGCTTTTTGCCGATATCGTCTGCAAGCGAACGGATATATGTGCCTGCCGAGCAGGAAACATCAATGATAAATTCACGCTCATTGACAAAGCTGACAATGTCAATGCTGTAAATTGTAACGTCTCGGGCTTCACGCTCAATCTCAATGCCCTGACGTGCAAGCTTATAAAGCCTTACTCCGTCTTTAGATACGGCGGAATACATCGGCGGAAGCTGTTTGATATTGCCGACAAAGGCTTTAACAGTCTCTTCAATATCAGCTTGTGTGACGTTTACATCATTTGTTTCGATTATTTCGCCTGTTGTGTCAAGAGTGTCGGTAACCGTTCCCAGCAGAATCCCTGCACGGTAAGATTTATCGTGAACGGGCAGATACTGAGAAAAACGTGTCGCACCGCCGAGCATAATCGGAAGAACACCTGTTGCCATCGGGTCGAGTGTACCGGTATGTCCTGCTTTTTTTACGCCGAGCACACGTCTCACCTTGTTTACAGCGGTAAATGATGTTATATCCTCGGGCTTATCAAGAAATATGAAACCTGTCAAGTCAAGCACATCCTTAAACTTGTTACATTTGTATAAAACTAATGCGTTAATTATACATTTATTTACCTTCGATTGCAATATATATTCATTTTTGCAATCAAAAATTATAGAAATTTGTATATATGATATATTATATTTAAACATATTACACTTTGATATGTTATAGTGCACAAATCACTAACCCCTAATTTGACGTTACCTCCAAATTTTATTTATTGCTGTGTTTTTAGTTGACTTTAGAAATATAATAAGTTATTATGTAATCGTATCTTAATCCTGTGAGGTGTCCCATGAGCAAAATTTCTTTAGAAAATCTTGTTCAGAGGGCTCGCAGCGGCGATAAAGCGGCGATGAATGAAATTGTCGCTCAACTTGCACCTGTTGTTGAAATAATCGCTTCCAAAAATGTCGGACATTGTTCGCTTACAAGGAGCGATCTGATACAGGAGGGCATGATAGGCCTGCTGGGTGCTGTATACGGATACAGCAGTCAGGGCGGTGCGGGTTTCAGAACCTATGCATCCGTCTGCATCTCAAACGGTATCAGCAAAGCTGTCGAAAAGCAATCTGCCAGAAAGCATATACCGTTAAACACGTATGTGCCAATTGACGAGGTTGACGAAGCAACTGACGTCAGTACCGATCCCCAGGCTATTCTGAATATGCAGGTTGGTATTGCGGAGCTTTCAGAGCTGATTCATTCCGAGCTTACAGAGCTTGAACGTGAAACACTCCGACTCCATACCGCCGGTCAGGATAATTCCTCGATAGCCGAAGCACTCGGTGTCGGTGAGAAGTCGGTTGACAATGCATTGCAGAGGGCAAGGAGAAAACTCAGGGAAAAATGGATACCGTAAAAGATGCGTAAAGCAGAGCTCTTACGCAGAAAAAATTATAGCGAGGTAAAAATCATGTACGAAGACAAGACATTAATTTGCAAGGATTGCGGAGAAGAATTCATTTTCTCAGCAGGTGAGCAGGAGTTCTACGCAGAAAAAGGTTTCGTTAACGAGCCTCAGCGCTGCAAGAAGTGCCGTGATGCAAGAAAGAACGCTGTTCGTGGCGAGCGTGAGATGTTTGACGCAACATGCGCAAACTGCGGCGGTGCAGCAAAGGTTCCTTTCCGTCCCAGAGAGGATCGTCCTGTATATTGCAGCGAGTGCTTTGCAAAGATGAAGGAAGAGGCATAATTACATATTGATTATTGTCACACGGCTGTCAGAAATGACAGCCGTTTTCCTTTTGCTTAATTTCCTTTTATCATTCTGAGCAAAGCTTCACTCTTAACTGAAAAAGGACATCCGGAAGACGTTTCCGAATGTCCTGAAAAAATGAATTTTTGGCTTGGATATAATACAACTGCACGCTTGTTTTTAGGTTTATATAAGGTCATTGCTGTCGGAGTCATCAAGTTTTCCGAGCTCACGAAGCTTTTCCATAAAGCTCTGCTTGCTTTTTTCTTTTTTCTCTTCAACGGTCTTCTGATATTCGTCATAGAAGTTCTCCGTTGAAACATCATTCATTGATACAACCTCATCATCTCTTGAATAATGGTGATGATGACTGCTGCTGTGATGGTGATGATGGTGGTGTTCGGATGAATCCGAGCGGTATTTCATCTCTTCTCTGCGCTGGAAATCCTTTAGGAAGCTGTCAGCGTTGAATCCTTCGCTGATATCATCAGTATTTGCACTTTCATGTGTTGGCGCAGGTCTGCTTCTGTATCGGTGAGACGGCTTTGACATATCCTCGCTGAAGTTTTTGAGGAATGTATCAATGTCGTTCTCCTCAAAGCTGATAGCCTTGCCCTCGTTTGCCTTGTCAAGCTCTTCAGCTGAAAGACGTCCGTCACGGGCGATAGTATCGTGAGGATGGGGATGCTTCGGCATCTTTCTTTCAAGGCTGAGCGAATCGGAGAATTCAGCTGTTTTCTTTGAAATATCATCCGTTGAAAAGCTTTCGATTTCTCTGCCGCCTGTGGAGTGCGAGCTGTGATGATGGTGGTGATGGTGAGTTCTGTTGAGATTGTCAGAAAGGTATTTATCGGCAGCTTTTGAAGCGTCAGCGGTTGAAACATTTTCAAATAAGCTTTCATTATGAGCTGAGTTTGTTTCGTTTCGCTTTTGATTGTATTCAGCTTTCTTTTTATAGTATTCCTCTGAGTGATGGTGATGATGTTTGTGGTGCTTTGAGTTTGTTTCCTCAACGATTGATTTATACTGGTCGGGGCTTATCTCGTTAATTTCCTTGATTTTTTCGTCAACGATATTATTTTTTTCACGTTCCTTACGGGCTTCTTCATGTGCTTTTTTCTTTGCTTTTGATTCTTCCTTTTCCTTTGCTCTCTTTTCTTCAAGCTTTTTCATATTTTTCTTATAGTAAATAAGAGCAAGAGCAAATGAAAGAACCTGAATCGCAAGCATATGTGTCATAAATGACCATGTTACATATCTGTCAGTGATATAAATGCTGTTGGAAAGGAAAACAAACAGAAAATGGTCAACGAGCGCAATATTTGTTGAACCGCTGACTCGTGTCAGAAGACCCCATTTGATACCTGCAAGAGTCTCGTGGATTATATAGAAGAAAATGATGAAAATAATAAGGCTTGAAGTTGCTTCGTCATAATATCCCATTGCCCAGTTTCTCAGAAGCATGGGGATTGTCATGAACATATACAGCACCGCTTGCAGAATATTTGCGGTTTTAAAATCAAGAACCTTTTTCAGTTTTTTGAGAATATATCCGCGGAATGCGAATTCCTTGAAAGCAGCCTGAACAAAGCTTGTAAAAATGTATATCAGTATTGCGGCGGCAGGAGTAAGATTAGCAATGTCACGGACAAAGCTCATGCTCGGAGGTGAGAATTTAAGGTCAAGAGCGGTGATATCGGTAATGCCGAAGTAAATTGCTTCACCGACCATGACAAGAAACAGGGGAATAACGGTGAACAGCGTACCGTAAACACCGCCCGCTATCAGTTTTTTCTTTTTGGTGCTGATTCCAAGCGTTTTGATAGAGTCCTTGGTTATCCAGATGTATCCGAAAAGAACAAGAAGACCTGCAACTCGTGAATAAAAAGCATCACCGAGCACAGAACGGTCGGACATGATAAAGAACGCGTCAAGACAGTACAGAACTAATATAACAAGATACATTGTTATTGTATCGGGAATGGTTCTTCCTTTTGGGTTACTCATTTCTTCAGCTCCCTTCAAGCATTATTTCATTATAGCACTATTTTGAGCTTTAATCAACTGTGCAATAGAAATTTGATTCCCACGCAGGGATATAAGGATGGTGGCAGAAATGAAAACGGTATCCGCTGTAAATTTCGTTTATTTTCAGCGGCAGGGCATACATATCGCTGTTGCGGTGATATGCGCAGACATAGAGCTTAGGGAGGAATTTAGTGATAGTGCCTTTTGCGCCGTCAAGCGCCTTTTCCTCACTGCCCTCAATATCCATTTTCAGCACGGTAATTTCTTCACCGTTAAGGATGTTGTCAACGCTGTCAGCCTGAACCTCAACAGCTCCGGACTTTGACAGCTTTGAGTTTCTGCCTTTTTTCTTTTCAAAGTGCAGAATCTCTTTCTTATCCCATGCGGCAAGATTATAAGTCGTGATATTTTTTGTTTCATTTGTGTTGTTTACTAATTTCTGATAGTTTTTTGCATCAGCTTCAACGGCAATGATTTTTCTGTATGAGCTTACCGCATCGAGAAATTCTCTGACGGTATCGCCGTCATAAGCACCTAGGTCCATAAAAATCTCGCTGTCATTGAGGTGAAGATATTCGGAATATATTTCATTTTTTTCTTTCTGACAGCCGAAAAGATAGTTGACCTTTCCACTGACCTTGAAGTTGAGAATATCAATATAACTTTTTCTTGAAAAATCATCAGCTAAAAGTGAGTAAGCTCTGTCAAACTCCTCATCATGCTCAATGATAAACTCACGTGTAAAAACACCGTCGTCAACAATCGGCACATTCGGTGCATAGAGCGTATGTTCCTCAGACATAGCTTTTACTTTTTTTAGTGTAGCTTCATCGTGAACCGCAAAGCACATTACAATAACGAAATCATCGTACCTTTCGCAGACCTCGGAATATTTCATAACACGGTAACCTCGGAACGAGTGACCTCGGACAAATTCGTCGCTTGCGAAAATACCGTCAGGCTTCAATCCGATTTCAGCCATTTTATCTATTATCATATCGGCACCGTTGCCCATTCCGTAAAGGATAATCGGAAGCTCGCTTTCGCTCAGCGCGTCCCATACATTTTTTTCGGTAATTTTTTCTATCATTTTTGTTACTTCCTATTGTTAATGACTACCGCATTATGATATACTAAAACAAAAAAATAATCAAGGCTGTGATTAAATGAAATACGATTTTACAGGATTCTATATTGTCGCAACGGGTGAAACTGAGAAAAAAGCCGCCTCGATTTTTGCTGACGAAATAAAAAAGAGAACAGGAACCGCTCCTGAAATAGTAACTCAGAAGAAGGACGGATGCTTTGTCCGTATGGTAATCGGCGAAAAAGGGGAGAGTGAGGACTATTCTGTTGTTCACTCTGACAGCGCAATTACAATAACCGCCTGCCGTCTGCGTGCGCTTATTTTCGGCGCAGGACTTTTTATACGTAAGAGTGAAATAAAGGACGGCAGAATAATTCTTACAAAAAATCTGACAGGAAAATACTCTCCGTATATGAAGGAGCGCGGACATCAGCTCAGCTATACAGATATGAATAATACATATGATGCGTGGTCAAAGGAGCAGTACAGACAGTATTTTATTGACCTGATGTTATTCGGAAATAATACATTTGAAAGCGACTCAGGCGGTAAAGGTGAAGAGAATAAGCTGATGAAATATACAAGGCATGAGGCTATGCTTCTGAATTCGATTACGTGTGATGAGCTTGATCTTGATTTTTCCGTCTGGCATCCGCTTTCAAAGAAAAAAACACACGAGGAAACACTCGAAGAGGTCAAAGCTTCATATGGCGGCTTATGCAGGATGAATGTTCTTTTTCCTCCCGGCGGTGACCCCGGTGACCTTCAGGCGGAAGATTTTATTGACAGATGTGTTCTGATGAAAAGGGAAGCACAGAAGATGTTTCCCGAAGTCAAGATGTTCCCGTCTGCTCAGGCACCGCATTGCTATCCCGATTGGGGTGAACGTTTTGTCAGCAAGATGAACGAGCTTCCCGAGGAGATAGATGCTGTTATTTACGGTCCTAACCACGCAATGCCGATTGATGAGCTTCGCCGCCGTATTGACAAGCGTTATCCGTTCAGATTTTATCCCGATATCACGCACAATGTCCGTTGTGAGGTGCCTGTGCATTTTCAGCAGGATGACTGGCATTATGCACTTGCCGCAACTCTCAGCCGTGAGTCCGTAAATCCCCGACCGACCGAGTACAGACTGCTTCACAGGATGACAAGACAGTATGTTCAGGGCAGCGTAAGCTACTCTGAGGGCGTTAACGATGACCTCAATAAGTTCGTTTGGAGTGCTATGGATTTTGATCCCGAGTGCGATTTACGAGAGAGCATAAGAGATTACACACGTGCGTTTTTCTGCGGTGTGGATGTTGAAAAATTTACGGATATGATATTTGCTCTCGAGAAGAACTGGATAGGCGATCCTGCGGAAAACCCGTCAATAGATGTCACATTCAACTCTTTTGTTGAGCTTGAAAAGGAGCATCCCGAGCTTAAAGAAAACTGGAGATTCCAGCTTCATCTGTTCAGAGCATACTGCGACAAAATTGTTCGCGACAGACGTATCTTTGAACTCGGTCTTATTGATGAAGCAAAGCAGTACGTTGCGGTCGGCGATGTAAACGGAGCTGTTAAAGCTCTTGAAACTGATTTTGACGGTGAGTATAAAGCGAAGCGTGCAAAGCTGTTCGAGCTTGCACAGAAGCTGTTTGAACTTATCGGTATTCAGCTTGATGTTGAGCATTTCGGAGGCATGGCATGGGAGAGAGGCTGCACTCTCGATACAATCGACAATCCTGTTACCGACAGAAAATGGCTTCTTGACAGAATAAAAAATGACCCTGCAAATGCTGAGGATTACTTCAACAGAAACAGGGTAGATAAAGATGAATATTATTTCTCCTTTGCCGAGCACGGATTTGAGGTCTGCGGCAAGCAGGAAGGAGAGTATTATATGGATTTTCAGGGCGACGATAATTTCAATGCCGAGCTTCCGATGTGCATGACAAAGGTATTTGACCATTTTAATTTCAAAACCTCGGTTGCGGGTCTTACAGGCGGAGATTATAAGCTCAGAATTACATATAAAGACAGACCGAATGATAAAATTATTCATCATAAGGTTGCTATTAACGGCAATGTTATTCACGACGGCGGACAGTTCGGCGGCGTGCGTGATGAGGAGTTTGAAAAGAAATTCCTTGCGGACGGATATCAGAGTATTGTTTATGATATTCCTGCCGAGTTCATAGATAACGGCTGTGCCGTGCTTGAAATTACAGAACCGCTTGACGGATTTGAAATAAGCGAATTCTGGTTCACCAAGGCATAAATTAAAAAGTCAGGGCTTAACGGCTCTGACTTTTTCTATTCTTAATTATAAAATGAACAAAAATAAATACGATTACACAGATTATCTGAAGCATTGCACAGCAGATGAAAATATACTTGAAGTTATGAAGCTCGGTGAAAAGCCGCACAAGTGAATATGCCGTGCCGCCAACCGACCATATAAGGCACGAAAGGCAGGTGAACTGTGCCGGACGCGACCACCATATGAATGAAAAAACAACAAGCTCAATGAACATTGCTGTCAGCGCAATCAGATAAACATAGGGCGCATACGGGGTGGTGACGGGGAAAAGCTTCAGAACAAGGAACAGTACGGATGCAATAAAGAAAACTGTAACCGATGTGATAATCGGAACAAACAGAGCAACGGGACGTGTCTTTTTTTTCGGCTTGTCGCTGCTTTCTGTTTCAGTGGTTTCATCCTTACCGAACAGGTAGGACGGGGAGACGTTGAGTAATTCGGCAATTTTCAGTACGGTGTAGGTATCGGGTACGCTTTCACCGCGCTCCCATTTTGAAACCGCCTTGTCGGTATAATTTAGCTTTTCGGCAAGCTTGAGCTGAGTATAGCCTTTCTGCTTTCTTGCTTCGGAAATTTTTTCTCCGAATTGCTTTTTGAATTGCTCTTCACTTTCCATATTCTCACCGCCTTTGCTGATTGATAGAGATTTTAACACTTTTCAGGTAATTTTACAATATTTAATTTGTTAATTTACTGTAAATGTCGCAAAAAAATACATTTAAGTCAATTTATGTTTGACTTACAAATGTATATATTATATAATATTATGAAAACTTTTGTTTACTTATTCAAGAAAAGGAAATGACTGAAATGTTGAAAAATGTTTATTTCATTCAGGCTAATTCTGTTGTATGCAGCGGCGCGTCTAAAAGTGTTTACCTGCCGTATGCGACGGGCTGTATAGCCGCATATGCATTTGACGATGAAAGGATTCGCTCGGAGTATAATTTCGGCGGCTTTATCTATACAAGAATGAACCTTGACAAGGCTCTTGAAAAGCTGGATAACCCTTATGTTGCGGCTTTTTCCTGTACTACATGGAACACAGAATACAACAAAGCTCTCGCTAAAAAGGTAAGAGAAAAATATCCCGAATGCATTATAGCTTTCGGCGGTCATAATGTCCCCGCTGAAGGTGTTATGCTTGAGGAGCTTCCGTATGTTGACATCCTTATGCACGGCGAGGGCGAGATTGTATTTAAACAGCTGCTTGAGGCTTTTCTCGGTGACAGAAGCCTTGCTGATATTTCAAACATTTCCTACCGTGACGGCGATAAAATAGTAAACAATAAGAAAGAATTTTACGGCTTTTTCGATTTTCCGTCACCGTACACAAGCGGTACCTTTGATTCGATTCTCGGTGACGATTACGATTTTGCCGCTATTTTTGAGACGAACAGAGGCTGTCCTAATCAGTGTGCATTCTGCGACTGGGGCAAGCTCAGAAGCAAGGTCAGAATGTTCCCGTGGGAGCGGGTTCAGGCTGAGCTTGAATGGTTCGGTGCAAACGGAATTGAATATATTTACGGAGCTGACGCCAACTTCGGCCTGTTTGAGAGAGATATTGACATCACCCGAGAGATGATTCGCATACACAACGAAACAGGCTGTCCGAAAAAGTTCAAGGTTAACTTCTCCAAGGCACGTCTTGAACAGGTTATGGAGGTTAGCCGACTTATCAGCCACAGCGGTCTCGGTAAGGCTCAGACACTCTCTTTCCAGAGCCTCAATCCCGAGGTGCTCAAGAATATCGGCAGAAGCAATCTTGACATAAACTATTTCAACAAGCTTATTACTTTCTGCAATGAGGAGGATATTCAGACCTATACCGAGCTTATTCTCGGTCTTCCCGGCGAAACGAGGGAGAGCTTTACCGACGGCATCAACACACTTCTTGTCGGCGGTCAGCATAAGACGCTCAATGTCTATCCCTGTGAGCTTCTTCCGAATTCCATTATGGGAAGTAAGGATTACAGAGATAAATTCGGTCTTAAGACAGTTGACGTTCCGTTCATTCTCTACCATTCAAATGAGGACGAGGATGACGCAGGCGTTGTTGAGTATGCTAAGACAATGTGCGAGATGGACTCGATGAGCAAGGAAGATTTTGTCTATGCATATCTTTTTGCCGTTACAGTTCAGGCTATGCATATGCTCGGCCTTACACGCTTCCTTTCAATCTATCTTTATAAAGAAAAGAATATTTCTTATAAAAAATTCTATTCATCTCTTATTGATTATGCCGAGAAGACTGACGGAATACTTCACACAGCTTTCAAGTCGATTGCCGACCATATCCGTGATATATATAACGGTGAGTCCTCACTCGGCGAATGTGACCAGCGTTTCGGTTCAATCAACTATGAGATGGACGATCTTCTTTTCCTGCGCTGCATCATCAGCTATGATGAGCTGTTCAATGAGCTGTCTGAATTTATTGAAAAGCTTACAGGTAAGGCGAATGACGACGAGATGAAAGAGCTTCTCTCGTATCAGAAAAAGGTTATCTATCATCCCGAGCGACCTGTTGAAACGATTGAATCAGAATATGATTTTACCACTTATTTCAGAAAATTCCTTTGCGGTGAGCCTGTTGAACTGACAAAGAGAAAAACTGTTCTTACTGTGCACAATTCGTCTGAAATGACATGGGAAAACTATGCGAGAAATATTCTCTGGTACGGCAGACACAACGAGCTTTCGGTTTATCTTGCGGACGCTTATAAGCCCGAGCTTAAATAATCGGAGGATTTTACTATGGCTGATTATTGCAGTAAATGCGGTAAAGCTCTTAATAAAAACTCAAAAAGATGTCCCGACTGCGGAACGAAGAACGATGTCAAGCGTAAATCTCACGCACCTTTAATCATCTGCATTCTTCTCGTGCTTGCGCTTGCCGCCGCTGGTGTGTATTATTTCGGAATACAGAAGCACAGGCTGCCGTTGGTTCAGGAAAAAACTGAGCCGACGACGGAAACTCAAAGTGCTGCTGCAATCGAAAATTCCGAGCTTGCAAAGCTTGTCAGAGAAAGCAAGGTTCCGTCACATATCAATGCTCATGATAAGGAAATGCTTAAAAATATGATTGCTTCAGCTCAGTCGCTTTCCTATGCCGAAATCAGCGAAGAGCAGTTCAGCAACAGAATTTCAGGCATTGTCGGAGCTGAGATAAAGCCCGACGAAAACGCGTTTATGGAATATGTTGCCGAGGACAGGGATTTTTATTATGTTGACGCAGGCGGCGAGGACGGACAGATGTATCTTGTTTTCGGCAAGAAAAACAGGAATATGTATATTCTCAGCGAGCTTAAAAACGGATACTGGATGACTGAAAATGTCGAAAAGGAGCTTGTAGCAGACAGATTCAGCGGTGCGGAACAGGAGAAAGCCGAAGAGCATTATGTTCTGGGAAAAACAGGCGAAACTGTCTTTTACGGAATAACTGTCGGCGACTGGTGTTTCTATTATAATGATGAGGGAAATCTTTTCCTCTGTATGAACAATGCTGACGAGTCGGATCCGCTTTTCTTTAACGCAGATTATCAATCAATGGAGCCTTTTGCGGGACAGCTTGTTTTTCAGACTGTTCTTGACAATATAGAAAGCAAATACTCAGTTAAACTTGAATTCTGATAAGGAGAATTGAAATGAAACATTATGAGTCTATCATAATCGGTCACGTAACAATGGACCATGACACCGATTATCTCGGCAATGAAACAACTGCAATCGGCGGTGCTGTTATCTATTCCTCTGCATCGGCTTACGCGCTCGGACATAAGGTTGCCGCTGTTACCAAAATCAATCCTGCTGATAAGGAAAGACTTACTTATTTTACCATTCCCGGGGAGGATCTATATGCCATTGAGGCTGAGTCGTCCTGCACAATGGAAAATCAGTATTTCACAGCTGACAAGGAGCGCAGAAAGTGTGCCTGTGCAAGCGTAGGTACACCGTTCACTATTGACGATATTCCCGAGGGCATTGACGCTGAGGTTTATCATTTTGCAGGTCTTCTTTACGGTGATTTCACAAGCGAGATGATTAAGGATGCCGCAAAGCTCGGCAAGGTTGCCGTTGACGTTCAGGCGCTTCTCCGCCACGTAAATCTTGAAGATCATTCGATGTTCTTTGAGGATTGGGCAGACAAGAAAGAGGTTCTTCCTTATATTGATTTTCTCAAGACAGACGCAGCTGAAGCTGAGATTCTGACAGGACTTTCAGACAGATACGAGGCTGCAAAGCTTCTTTACTCATGGGGTGCGAAGGAAGTTATCATTACACATAATACAGAAGTAATTGTATATGACGGTAAGGATTTCTGCGCAGTTCCCATCCGTGCAAGAAACTTAAGCGGCAGAACAGGCAGAGGCGACACAACCTTTGCGGCATATTACACCGAAAGACTTACACATTCAATCAAGGACTCACTTCTATACGCAACAGCAACTGTTTCCAATAAAATGGAAACACCCGGCCCGTACAAAGCAACGAGAGCGGATGTTGAAAAGTATATTGATGAATTCTATGCTGATGTGAAATAAGATATCAAAAAAGGGATTTAAGGTTTGTATCTGAGCTTCAGATAACCTTAAATCCCTTTTGTATTATTTTGATTTAGTGGAAGATTTTATCAATGATAAGCTTTACAAGAACGAAGATTCTGAGAGAAGTAAACTTGTGCCAGAAGTTGCCGAGCTTAGCCTTGAATGATGTGTCGGGCTGATACTGAAGCGGCTCTGTGCCGTCATCAATAACGAGTGCCTGTGAAAGTGTAAGTCCGCCTTCGCCGAGGAGCTGACATCTGATATAGAGGAAATCCTCTGCGCCGTCAATCTTGTCAAGGTCAAGTACATAAGTTGTTTCATCTGATGAACTCTTGATATCCTGACTTGCGATTACGTTTCCGTTTGCTACCCACTGAATGTTGTAGCAGTCCTTAGCCTTGATTGTAACCTTGTGACCGTCAACAGTAAGCTGTGTGAATGCAGGAATCGGAAGGTCGGAGTTTACTGCATCAAGGTTTTCAGCAGGTCCGAACTTGTCATTAGCACGGATAATTCTTGTAACGCAGAAGAATGCGCCGTTTTCCATTGTCTTCTTGATGTTTTCAACGTTGTTTTCTTCCATCATGAAAACAGAGTAAGATGAGTCTATATGTCTGTAAACGTGAGCATCGTTGTTTGAAAATGCGATTACGTTCTTGCCGTAGGGGAGAGTTTCCATAAGTACGTTATCCCACAGAATACGGTCATAGGGTGTAACTCCGTTTCTTTCGTTAAATACTTCCATACCGAGGCAGGAATCGTACTTAAGAATGATATCTGAAAAATATTTTACATTGTCGGGGTCTGAAACAACAGAGATATCTCTGTTTGACTGAAGCCAGTCACCGGGATGATTGATGAAAGAAATACCGTTCGCTTTATCGGTGAGCTTTACTGCGCCCTCGTGGTCATTTTCAAAGCCGAGATGATTTGTGCCGACATTGTCGGGAAGGAACATACCGTTAACGTGACACTTGGTAAGTGTAAGACCGTTAAGCTCGTTTCCGCCTGAAACGCAGGTCATGCCGTAGCCTCGTGCTTCACCGTTTACAGGATATGTACCTGTTGTGATACCCTCAAACTCTTCATCGGTAAGGATTGTTGTCTTGTTGCCGATGATGTACTGATAGAGGTAGAGAGGAATGTGATGCTGTTTCTGATTCCAGTCACGACCTGTGATTGCGTGGTCTGTCATTGCAAGGAAATCATAACCCTGATTGTAATGATTGATAATCATTTCATTGTAATCCATATCAGCGTCGCTGATAGTTGAATGTGTATGAAGATTGCCCTTGTATGCGCCCCACGCGCCGTCACCGCTCCAGATAACATCCTCGTACGGGGACTTGATTACATAGTCTGATTTTGCCGACGGCATTACAGCAAAAGCTGAAAGCATAAAAATAACCGCCAGAAGAACTGATAAAATCTTTTTCATTTTGTCGTGCTCCTTTTGTATAGAATTAAAGAGGACAGCTGGAGAACTGCCCTCTTTATGGTGCCGGTGACCGGGGTCGAACCGGTACGGTATCGCTACCACTGGATTTTGAGTCCAGCACGTCTGCCAATTCCATCACACCGGCAAATAACAGTTGGTATTATACATTAAGAAACAATAAAAATCAATAGTTTTTTAAAATATTGTTAAAATACGCATAACGAAACCCCGATAAGTTGCAAATTTTCAAAAAAGTGGTATTATAATTACATTATTAAAGTGAAAAGGCGATAGTATGAGTTTTAATTTCAGATGTCCCGTTTGCGGTGGGCTGCTCGAAAAATGTGACAGAGCATTAAAATGTAAAAATAATCATTGCTTTGACCTTGCAAAGCAGGGCTATGTAAATCTGCTTCAGTCGCAGAAATCATCTAAAAAACGTCACGGCGACGATGCGCTTATGGTACAGGCGAGAAAAGATTTCCTTGAAAAAGGATATTATTCACTTCTTTGCAATGGCATAATTGAAATGATTTCAAAATACAGCAAGCCTGAAATGACTGTTGCCGACCTCGGATGCGGTGAGTGCTGGTATACAGCTAATATATATAACAGTTTGTCTGAACAGGGGATAAATGCAGAAATCTGTGGAATTGATATATCCAAGCAGGCTCTGATTTACGGCGCGAAGCGATGCTCGGAGCTTCATCTTGCTGTTGCAAGCACGGCTGAGCTGCCACTTGCGGATAATTCCTGCGATATTGTCATAAGCGTATTTGCTCCATGCTCCGAAAATGAAATACACCGTGTTCTGAAAAGCGACGGCGTTTGGATAAAGGCTTTTCCGCTTGAACGTCATCTGATGGGTCTGAAGGCGGCAATTTACGATGTGCCTTATGAAAATAAGGTTAACCGCAATGCGCCCGAAGGCTTTTCGGTGGGTGATTATACTGAGATTAAAGAAACGATATGTATTGAAAATTCCGAAGACATAATGAATTTGTTTAAAATGACACCGTATTATTATAAAACAGGGGAGAGCGACCAGCAGAAAATTGCATCTCTGAACATTCTTGAAACTGAAATCGAGTTCGGAATCGGCGCGTTTTGCAAGGTATAATTTAAAAAATTGAAAAAAATGGTTGTTTTTATATACATTCTATTGTATAATACTAACGTGCATAAGTGCGTACAAAGAAAAATGTGCGTTCTTTAGGATTAGTGATAAAGACAAAAGGAGTTAGTACATTGAGTTATTACATTGGCATTGACGGCGGCGGTACAAAAACCGCATATGCCCTTTTTGACGAAGAAAAGAATATGGTTGCAATGGTCAAAGGACCGGGCAGCAATCACGAAAATATGGAAGGCAGCTTCGATGAAGCGGCTGACATTATCTGGGCAGGAATCAAGTCTCTGCTTAAGGAGGCTAACATCACACTTCACGATGTTAAGTTTACACTTATGGGTCTTGCAGGTATTGATCATCCTTTCCAGCACGATGAAATGCAGAAGAGACTTCTCGACTACGGTCTTGAGGACTTTGAAATCTTTAATGACGGATTTATCGTTGTAAAGGCAGGCTCAACGGGTGCGGCTGCAATCGGTTATAACTGCGGTACAGGCACCTGCTGTAATTCAATTGACAGCGAAGGCAAAATGCTTCAGCTCGCAGGCCTCGGCGATTTCTCGGGCGATATGGGCAACGGTCACTGGATTGCAATGCAGACTTATAAGATGGTTTACGATGATGTTTATCTCGGACTTCGCAAGACTGCTGTTACAAAGATGGTATTTGACGAGTATAATCTCGCTTCAAAGGAAGAGTTTCTTGCGCTTGTTTCAAAGTTTGAGGAGGATGATGCAGATACATTTATCATGCGTCTTATCGACTTCTTCTTTGATGCTGCAAAGCTCAGCGATAAAGTCGTACTTGACGTTATCGACATGATGGCAGAGAGAGGTGCGGCTCTTATTTCAGCTCACCTCAACACCCTTAACTTTGCTGACGAGACAGTTGAAGTTGTTCTTTCGGGTTCAATTCATACAAAGCTTCCTTCGGAAATATATATCAATGCCCTTATGAGAAAGGCTGAGGATATGAGCGGAAGAAAGCTTAAGTTCATCAAGCTTGATAAGCCGCCTGTTACAGGCTGCGTAAACTGGATTTTCCAGCAGTATAAATAATTTTTACATAGAGAGGGTCTTTTAAATGAAAGAAATTACAGTAGCCGTTATCGGTTCAGGCAGTACATACTGCCCCGAGCTTGTAGACGGATTCCTTAAGGCTTCTGATTCTTTGAAGCTTAAGAAGATATCCTTTATGGATATTGATGAGAGAAAACGCACGATTGTTGGCAATCTCTGCGTTCGTATGCTTGAAAAAGCCAAGGTAGATTGCGAAGTTGTTATGACAGACGACCTCGACCTCGCTCTTCAGGGAGCAGATTTCGTTGTTACTCAGATTCGTGTTGGTAAGCTTCCCGCACGTCACCTTGACGAAAGTATTCCTAAGAAGTATGACCTTATCGGTCAGGAGACAACAGGTATCGGCGGTATGTTCAAGGCACTCCGTACAATCCCCGTTATCAAGCATATCTGTGACAGAATTGAAGCTATCTGCCCCGATGCATGGCTTATCAACTTCACAAATCCCTCAGGTATCATTACTGAGTTCGTTCTCAATCATACAAATGTTAAGAACATCGGTCTTTGCAATGTTCCCATTGATATGCTTGATGACGTTAAGGAAATCACAGGCGATGATGTTGATATCACATATGTAGGTCTTAACCACCTCAGCTGGATTACTTCAATCAAGAAGGACGGCAAGGACATTCTCGGTGATCTCATTGAGTCAGGCTTCTCACCGAAGGTTATGGCCAATATCAAGGATGACGGCTTTGATCTCGACTGTCTCAGAGCTGTTCACGGTATTCCTTCATCATATCTCCAGTATTATTACTGCCGTCAGGCTAAGCTTGATCATCAGAAGGCTGATGAAAAGACAAGAGCTCAGGTCTGCATGGAGATTGAGGAACAGCTTCTTGAAATGTATAAGGATGAGACAATCTGCACAAAGCCTGCACTGCTTGACAAGCGCGGCGGTCACAAGTATTCACTTGCAGCTGTTTCACTTATCAACTCACTTGCAAATGATGTAAACGACGTTCAGGTTGTTAATGTAAAGAATAACGGCACTCTTGATTTCCTTGATGATGACGATGTTATTGAAGCTCCCTGCGTAATCGGCAAGGACGGCGCAAAGCCCATCAAGGTTGAAAACTTTGACAACAGACACATCATGGGTCTTGTACGTGTTGTTAAGGCTTATGAGAAGTACACAGTTGAGGCTGCTGTTACAGGTAACGAGGACGCAGCAATCAAGGGTCTTCTTATCCATCCGCTTGTTGGTGACTGGGAAAAGGCAACAAAGTGTTTTGCAGAGCTTAAGGAAGCTCACAAGGCATTCCTTCCCGAGTTCTATCCCGAAGCATAATCAAATTATAAATAATAAAGGACGGTGCGATGCATCGTCCTTTTTCGTTAAAGGGGCTGTTGTATTGACAGCCTCATAATTTTAATACTTGAAGTCTGTAAATGTCTCTGTGCTGATAAGGTTGTCAGCCTTGAGGTCGCCGATAACTGCAATGCTTGCGCTGATATTTGCGGAAGCGGAGAACTCAGCCTTAACAAGTCTGCCTGTCTTTGAATCAATCTTTGCGTAAACATATCCGTCATGGTAAACCATATTGATTGACTTGATGCCCGGGAGCATATCCTTTGCATCGTTTGCGTCAATAACAGACATTACGCGGCCGTATTTGCTTGCTTCGCCCTTTGCGGGATTTGTTTCCGTGCCGAGCTTAAGGGTGATTTCATAGTACTGACCGTTCGGCTTGAGTACAGCGGATTCAACATCAGCCTCACGGAGCTTACTTGACCAGGAATAACCTGCCGCAGGGAAATCGTCAACAATTTTTGAATCGCCCTTCTGAGCTGTTGTTACCTTGTTCTGTGCAATAACCTTTGAAACAACTGACGGAAGATTGTCTCCGCCTTTTCTTACGAATGTCTTTTTATAGCCGACCTTTGAAGCTTTGGCGTTATTCAGAGCGTTATTGCAGTAGCTGATAATTTCAGACTTTGACTGAGGAACATCGCTCTTTTCTGCTGAGCCCTTATCCGCTGCCCCTTTATCGGCAACGGGAGCTGACGGAGTGCTTTCGGGTGTGGAGCTGTCAACATTGTAGTTCTGTGAGGAGGAAGTATCGCTTCCTGTATCTGTGCTTTCGGTTGGGGGTGTGATTTCGGCAGGAGCTGAAGGCTCACTTGAAACGCCATCTGAAACAACAGTTCCGCTTGATGTGGTTCCTGAGTATGACGGCTTTGCCGATGCAATGGCTTTACTTGCTTCAGCGATTGAATTCATTGATGAAGAAATAGCTCCGCAGGCAATTGCAGAACATACAACAGCGGCAACAGCCTTAGTGATTGTATTTTTCAGATTGATGTCCACAGGCTTCTTTTCTTTATTATCTTTGCTCATTATTTTACCTCCGTTTTTGAATGATGTCTTGAAATTTTGCTGATAATATAATATTATTATTTAAACGATTTGTCAATATGGAGTGATTTTATGTTTTATAAAAAAGACGGAAATATTTATGCGATTATGCCTGAGATAGGGGAGGACATTATTACTGTTCTGACTGAACTGTGCGAAAAAGAAAATATTGCTTATGCTCATGTTAGCGGAATAGGTGCTGTCAGCAAGGCAACGGTTGGCTTTTATTCACTCAGCGAGCATCAGTATCTTTCAAAAACCTTTGACGAGCCGATGGAAATGGTGTCACTACTCGGCAATATTACGTGCAAGGACGGAAAGCCCTATCTTCATCTGCACGCATCTTTTTCTGACAGAGATTGCAGGGTAGTCGGGGGACACCTTAACGAAGCTGTAATCGGTGTCACTGCTGAAATATTTGTAACTGTGATTGACGGTGAGATGGGCAGAAAAATCAATCCTGTAACCGGTTTGAATATTTTTGATATATAATACTATAATCCTCGAATGCCCGCTTTGAAAATATATGTAAATATAATAAAAAAATCTTGACAATTTTTTAACGTGGTATTACAATATACAAAATAAGTAAAATATTATAGGGGCGATGTTATGCAGCAGCTTATGTCAATCTGGATTGCTTTGGTTATGACGTTTGTAAACTTTGTTCCGGGTTTTGTGCCTCCGAAGGAAACGCCTTCTGAGATTGATAAAACCTATCCTTATGTTTTTGTTCACGGTCTTATGGGCTGGGGCAGAGATGAAGGTATAAACAGTGACCTGCCTTACTGGGGAGCAACATCGTGTAATCTTGTTGATAACATCAACGCAGAGGGCTATGAGTGCTATGCTGCGTCTGTCGGCCCGATTTCGAGTAACTGGGATCGCGCCTGCGAGCTTTATGCTCAGATGACAGGTACAACTGTTGACTACGGTGAAGCTCACGCAAAGCTCCATGGACATGCACGTTACGGAAGAACCTATGACGAGCCTATGTTTGATGGCTGGGGTCAAAAGGATAAAAACGGTCTTATAAATAAGGTAAACCTTATCGGACACAGCTTCGGCGGAAATACAGTACGTCTTCTTCTCGGACTTCTTGATGAGGGCGCACCCGAGGAGGTAAGAGAGTCAGGCTCCGATGTTTCACCGCTGTTCCTCGGAGGTAAGGGTGACTGGGTAAATGCGCTTATCACTATTTGCTCACCTAATAACGGATCTACTCTTGCTTATATTGTTAATGATCTCCACCTTATTGAACTGCTTCTGATGATCGGTTATTCGTGGGCAGGCTTCTTCGGCAGATCGCCGATAAACGGCTATTTTGATTTTCACCTTGAACAGTTCGGTCTGACTTACATACCCGGTGAAAACATATCTGATCAGGATCCGATTCATGCAATCGCAAAGCTTCTGACTACCGAAAAGGACAATGTCGCTTTTGACCTTTCTCCCGACGGAACAAAGGAACTTAATGACAGAATAGGAATGACAGATAAGTCGTATTATTTTTCCTATACATTCCGGACAACCAAGACAGTTCCGAAGCTCGGAACACAGGTCGGAATCCCCTCAACGCTTGCGATTCTTGTACCGTTTGCCGCTCTTATGGGTGCTTATTCAACTAATACCGTAACGGATTTTCAGATTGATAAAACGTGGCTTGAAAATGACGGACTTGTAAATGTTGTTTCGGCTAAGTATCCGTTTGACGATCCGCACGTTGATTACAACCCCGATAATATCTGTAAGGGCATATGGAATGTGATGCCTCTGAGCACAGGTGACCACGGCAACGCAATCGGCATCGGAGTTTCAGAAGAGCAGACAATGGAATTCTACAACGGAATGATTCAAATGGTTGAAGCTCTTCCTGTTACAAATTAAATATTTTAAAGGCATCCGAAAGGGTGCCTTTTGTTTATAATGGAAATATAGTTCTAAAATGAAAATTAGCAAAACAAAAAAGTGAGTAATTAAGAGTAATAACGAGAAAAACGGAGTAAATAAAAGCTTTCTGTAAATCCGAGTAGAAATCTAAAAGCTTTATACGGATTTTTTGCAAAAAACTGTTGACTTTTGCAGGTTTTTGCACTATATTATTGTAGAATTCGATTACAATATAAACAATCGGCATCCGTATTCGGAAAAGAGAGGGGCTGCATAATTGGAAAATAATGTTATTATTGATTTGAAAAACATTTCTGTCAAGCTGGGAGACAACCAGATTCTTGAAAATCTAAGTATGTATATTCGTGACAAGGAGTTTATTACCTTGCTCGGTCCGTCAGGATGCGGCAAAACTACAACTCTGAGAATTATAGGTGGATTTCTTGAACCCGACGCCGGCGAGATAGTTTTTGAGGATAAAGTTATCAATGGTGTTCCGCCTCACAAGAGACAGGTGAACACCATTTTTCAGCGCTATGCGCTTTTTCCGCATCTGAATGTTTATGAAAATATCGCTTTCGGTCTTCGCATCAAAAAGCTGAAGGAGGAAGAAATCAGAGATACTGTCAAGGAAATGCTTGCACTTGTAAATCTGAGCGGTTTTGAAAGAAGAAATATAAATTCTCTTTCCGGCGGGCAGCAGCAGCGTGTTGCGATTGCACGTGCACTTGCTGTTAAGCCCCGTGTACTTCTTCTTGACGAGCCTCTCGGTGCGCTCGACCTCAAGCTCAGAAAGGATATGCAGGTTGAGCTTAAGAACATTCAGCAGAGACTCGGCATTACTTTTATATATGTTACTCATGACCAGGAGGAAGCTCTTTCAATGTCTGACACCGTTGTTGTTATGGATGGCGGTGTAATTCAGCAGATTGGTACACCTCAGGATGTTTACAATGAGCCGAAGAACGCTTTTGTAGCGGATTTCATCGGCGAGAGTAATATTCTTGACGGCAAGATGCTTGAGGACTTTAAGTGCTCTTTCTCCGGCGCTCAGTTCCAGTGCCTTGACAAGGGCTTCGGTATAGGTGAATCGGTTGACGTTGTTGTTCGTCCCGAGGATGTTGACATCGTTCCTGTCGAAAAGGGTATACTTACAGGCATTGTAACCTCGGTTACCTTTAAGGGCGTTCATTTTGAAATCATTGTCGATATCGGCGGCTTCAAATGGATGATTCAGACTACCGATTATGAGCCTGTCGGTAAAAAGATAGGTCTTGACATTGAGCCTGACGCTATCCATATTATGAAAAAGTCCAGGTATTCGGGACTTTACGGCGATTACAGCTCCTTCAGCGACGAGATTGACCATCTGTCGGATATTGTGGAGGAGGAGTAAGCCGATGAAAAGAAAAGATTCTCTTGCACAGCGGCTCTGCGCTTCACCGCACATTGTATGGTCGGCTTTGTTTATTGTTGTGCCGCTTATAATGGTTGTTTACTACGCGTTTACGGATAAGACAGGTGCGTTCACGCTTGACAACATTTCACGTCTGAGCGACTACACAACAACCTTTCTTCGTTCAATATGGTACGGAATTATCGCCACAATAATCTGCCTTGTGATTGCGTATCCGGTTGCGTATATTATTGCGCGTTCAAAGGCGAGGGTGCAGAGCACAATGATTATGCTCGTTATGATTCCGATGTGGATGAACTTTCTTCTGCGCACATATTCATGGATGACTCTGCTTGCCGATAACGGTGTTATCAACAACCTGCTTGCAAAAATCGGCGCAGGTCCTCTGCATATGATAAATACCGCAGGCGCGGTTATTCTCGGCATGGTTTATAATTTTCTGCCGTATATGATTCTTCCGATTTATACCGTAATGACAAAGCTGGACAACAGCCTTATCGAGGCGGCACAGGATCTCGGTGCTAACAAGGCTCGGGTTTTTATTGATGTTGTTGTTCCGCATTCAATATCGGGTGTTGTATCAGGTATCACAATGGTATTTGTTCCGTCTGTCAGCACATTCTATATTTCACAGAAACTCGGCGGCGGCAGCTTCGCGCTTATCGGTGATATCATTGAGATGCAGTTCCAGATTTCAAACAACTTCAACTTCGGCGCAGCGCTTTCCCTTGTTCTTATGATTCTCATACTTATCTGCATGACAGTAATGAACAGGTTCGGAGATAACGATGAATCAAAGGGGGGCGTTATGATATGACAAAGCTTAAGCCGACATCAAAAATCTATCTTGCTATCGTAATGCTTTTTCTCTATCTGCCGATCTTTATTCTGATTGTGCTTTCGTTTAACGGAACAAACAGCACAAGTGTTATGAGCGGATTTTCCTTTAAATGGTATGTTGAGCTTTTCAGAGATCAGATAACAATGAAGGCTCTTTCAAACACTCTTGTACTTGCGATTGTTTCATCAATCAGCGCAACGCTTATCGGCACGCTTGCGGCTGTCGGAATTGACAAGATGAAAAAAGGCTTCGTCCGTTCCTCAGTTGAAACAGTTACAAATATTCCTATGATGAACCCTGAAATCGTTACAGGTATTTCGATGATGCTTCTTTTCGTGTTTATCGGAACAATACTGAAAATCAACGGTGTCCTCGGCTTCTGGACGATGTATATTGCTCACGTTACGTTCAGCCTGCCGTATGTTATTCTTAACATTATGCCAAAGCTTAAGCAGACGGATGCGCACCTCGCTGAGGCGGCGCAGGATCTCGGATGCACTAAATTTCAGGCATTTATGAAGGTTATTCTTCCTTCAATCCGTCCGGGTATTCTTTCTGGTTTTATAATGGCATTCACACTTTCACTTGATGATTTCATTATCAGCTATTTTGTCAGCGGACCTAAGTTTCAGACACTCCCGATAAGAATTTTTGCAATGACAAAGAAGAGAGTTACACCTGATATGTACGCTCTGTCAACAATAATCTTTATTGTAATTCTGATTCTGCTTGTGCTTGTAAATGTTTTTCAGTCAAGAGACGAGGACAGAAAGAATAAGGGGGCGGCAAAATAATGAAAAGAATTATTTCATCGCTTTCGGCATTTATACTTGTTCTTTTAACTGTTCTTCCGTTTATCCCTGTTGCGTCCGCCGGGGATTACAGCCACCTTAAGGGTACGGAAATCAATGTCTACAACTGGGGCGAATATATTTCCGACGGCTCTGAGGGCTCGCTTGACGTAAACAAGGAGTTTGAAAAAGAGACAGGCATAAAAGTCAATTATTCAATGTACGAAACCAATGAGGATATGTATAATAAAATCAAGGGCGGCGGCGCAAATTATGATGTTGTTATTCCGTCTGATTATATGATTGCGAGAATGATTGACGAGGGTTTGCTTGAAAAGATTGATTTTTCAAACATTCCGAATTATTCAAATATACTTGATGAATACAAGAATTTGTACTTTGACCCGAAAAACGAGTATTCTGTTCCATATAATGTCGGTATGGTCGGTATAATTTACAACACTAAAATGGTTGAGGGCACTCCCGACAGCTGGAGTATTATGTGGGACGAAAAGTACAAGGATGAGGTTCTTCAGTTCAACAATCCGCGCGATGCTTTCGGTGTTGCACAGAAATATCTCGGCATAAGCCTTAATACAACCGATTCCGAGGAATGGCACAGGGCTTATGACAAGCTCAAGGAGCAGAAGCCCCTTGTAAGTTCATATGTAATGGATGACGTTTTCAATAAGATGGAGGGCGGCGAGGCTGCAATCGCGGCTTACTATGCAGGCGATTATCTGACAATGGTTGAAAACAATCCCGACCTTGCTTTCTTTTACCCGAAAGAGGGGACAAATATTTTTGTTGACTCAATGTGTATTCCCGTCGGATGTCAGAACAAGGAGGCGGCAGAGCTTTATATTAACTATATGCTCAGAGGTGATATAGCTCTTGCAAACGCGGAGTATATCTGTTATGCGTCTCCGAACAGGGCTGTGCTCGAAAATGAAGAATACTCTTTTGTGGATAACGAGATTCTTTATCCCGCCGAAGAGGATAAACCGCCGACAGAGTATTTCCACAATCTTGAGCCCGAAACACTTATGCTTATGACCTCGCTCTGGGATAATCTGAAGATTGAGGGCAACGATGACAAGTCAATATATATCGGTCTTATTTCTTTTACGGTAATTGCCGCAGGCTTTGCAATTTTCAGAACTGTCAGAAAAAGAAAAAGAGAAAGTATGTACTGATAAAACGAAATCGCGGATTTTAGTCCGCGATTTTCTTTATATTTGCCTGTTTTATATTAAAAATTATGAGTTAATATGCTGCTTTTGTTGAAATATGACTAAAAAAATGTGCATTATTCTATTTAGAGATAATTGACTTTATAATTATTTTTATGATAAAATATATCATCTATAATTATTCATTGTAGATAATCTGTAAAATTTAAGGAGGAAATCGTATGAGCAAAGCAGGCAAAAGTTTAAAGCGTGTATTGTCGGTTATTCTGACATTAACAATGCTTTTCACAACGTTTGTTTTTTTCGATATCAGTGCGACTGCTGCCGCTTTTTCAGCGCTTAACGTAACTGATAACGGAAACGGTAATCCTGTATATCTGTATGTTCCTGAACAGATATACCTTAAACCAAAAGTCGATTCATACAAAGCACAGGGAAGGTCTAATTTCCAATGGTTTGTCGATTCGGCGATAAACGAAGCTACTCACGTTGCTACACCTAAGACAGGTGAAAGTCCGACAGGTAACTTCTATTTCTATTATCAGGATGCGTCAAAGGTTACTGTTTCTTATAAGTACCTTAATGCTGACGGTACTGACATGGTTGCTTATACATCGTCAAGCGATTCGACACAGGCTTCCAACTATGTAAACCAGAACTGCACAGTTCAGTTTGACGGTCAGGCAACGGCTATCAGCGCATCAAACACAAGAACAAGCTCTTCGGGTTCACAGTATATCTACACAGGTAATACTGTTAACACCAAGCTTACTCAGGCAGGTCTTTCTCCGTTCCTTACAGCTTCGTCAACAGGCTGTTACATTGAATGGACAGTAAGATTTGTTGATAACAGAGACGGACTTGAAAGAGCGGTAAAGGCATATACATATGTTTATAAGCCTTATGTTCAGCCTGTCGGCGTTGCGGTTCGCTGTGCATGTAAGTTCTATAATGACCACTTCAACTCTCATATTGCATGGGTTTCAGGTGTTCACGGAAGTGACGGTTCGGGCGGATATTATCCGAAGTCAGGCGGCGGTGACGGATCTCTTGTTCCTTTCGCTTCATCAAATGCCGAGGGCTATAAGCTCAGCAACCTATATTTCCAGTTCTCCACAAGCATCGCAAATGCTGCCAATAACTATTTTGACTGGCATACAGATAATACGGGAGCAGAGCATTGGGTAGACAGCAGCTCAAGCACAAACTTCACACAGAAGACCTTTAACTGGGCTAACAGCACAGATCATAACCCCAGCGGAACAGGTACTGTTTACGCTCTTGAATTTGTCGCATCTCCTCTTGCAAAGCTTTCTGTTGATAACAGCCGTTATACAAACCTCAGTCAGATTCCCAACCTTTCAGTCGGTATGATGATTACTGACGATGAGCATTCGGACAGCGGCAAGGGCGCTCATTATCTTGCAAACTTTGCCAAAGACACAACAGCTGATACTCAGACAAATACATCAAGCAATAACAAGGGCGATAAGAACCCTGCGAAGAATATGTTCAACGGCTATACCGGTGATGTTATTTATAAGGTCGGCGATATCGGCGGCTCAGGTGACGAGACAGACGGACTTAAGTACAACGGCAGATGGACAAGAGAAATTAACTCTTCAAGCCCCAGCGGACGTTATGACCTCCGTTCAGGCTACTGGAACACAGACTCCGACTGGGCAACAAGCGTCGGCGGTATCCACGTTCAGATTACAATGACAAACAAGAGTTCTCTTCGTACAGCTCTTGATAACGCAATGAAGATTACAGGCAGACTTGGTCTTGATATCAATGAGTCGAGTGCTTATTATAATACAAATTCTGCTGAGTGGAAGAACTTCGTTGCTCTTTATAAGGCAGCAGGCAGAATGCTTACAGCTCTTGACACACAGCCGACAGTTTCGGCTAACGGCACAAGCTATTCCACACCTGCATCTCTTGCGTCTGCACTTAATACAGCAGTCAACAATATTGAAAATGCAAGACTTTCTTCAACAGCTAATGTAAGAGTTGTTGCACTTACAACTGATCTTAACGGAAACTACATTACAGATTATGTTACAACAAAGGCAACAGGTGCTATTAACACCAACGATACAAAGACATATAAGTTCGGAAATACTATTTCCGTTACAACACCTTCTTTTGCAGGATATGATTATGTCGGATATTCGGTCGGTTCTACAACTGCATACGGAAAGAATCTCGGAAATGATTATTCTTCGGCACTTGCAGGAACATCCGCTCCTCCGACAAAATCTTATGCGGCTGAAAACAGCATCGGATACACACTTTATTATGTTCCTAAGACTCTTACTGCAACAGTAAAGACAAACAGCGGTACATACAATCTTCTTAAGACTCAGACAGGTGACCTTCCGTCACTTACAGGCATTGGCTTCCCGGCACATGCCGCAAGTTCATCAGTTGATACAGACTTCAACTATACAATTGAGGATAACGATGTTATCGCTTATACATCTTCTGCTTCAACAGCACAGAAGTTTGTATATCTTCCGTTCTATGCTGACCTCAATGCCGCTACAAAGTATCTTCTTACTTACTCAGTAGCAGGCGCAGATGCATCTGACATTGAGTTCTCATTCTACAATGCAGACTTCTTCGGAGGAGATTCCGGCAACACATCAAACTACACAGTTGCTGCTGACGGCACATTTACAACAGGTGCACTTGACAGCGGCAGAGCATACCTCAGACTTGAGCTTTCAGGCAATGCACGTTCAGGCAAGGAGTTCAGAATCAGCGATCTCTGCCTTACACTTGCAGACAAGAACGCTCTTTATCTGGATACAACTCAGGGTTACGGCACAGCTTATACTCCTACTTCAACAGATAAGACAGGTATGTCATATAACGCTTCAAGCTCAAACAGCTTTACTGTAACTTCAAAGTACAGCACACTTACATATGAGCAGAAGCAGCTTCTTCCTTATTATGTAAATATTCAGCCGGGCTGCACATATAAGCTTGATTACGATGTATCCGGTATTGATGCTGCAAACGTAGTATTTGAGCTTTACAGCAACAGCTTCACAGGCGGCAACAGCTCAAGCGGTACAAAATATTATGCATTCTCGGGCAGCGGTTCAACGATTACAACAGGTCTCAATGACAAGGGCGTTGCACAGCTGAGAGTTTCATATGTTGCAAAGACAACAGCAACTATTACCGCGGGTACAACAGCATCGGTTACAAATCTTTATCTTGATAACCTTACATCGCAGACGGTTGTTGAAGGTAAGACAAACGAAACATTTACTCTCGGTATTCCCGTAAGAGAAGGATATAAGTTCAGCGGTTGGACTATCACAGGTGCAGCAACAGCTGCTGCAAACGGTGCGCTTTCACAGTATCCTGAAACAAACTGCTACAATTATGTATTCGGTACAGATTCAGATATTATCGAGGCTAACTGGACAGCTGATACATATAAGGTCATCTTCCGCAACGTAGACGGAGAAGTATACAGCACACAGGAAGTAGCAAAGGGAGGCACAGCAACAGCACCGAATGTAACACCGGTACTGTTCGGTCATACCTTCAGCACATGGGATACACCACTTACAAATGTTCAGAGCAATCTCTACATTGAGCCTGTATACACACCGATAGATATCAATGTGAACCTCGATAAGGCATCAACAACAATCTATCAGCGCGGAACAGACACAGTAACAGCCACATTCA
>JAKSQO010000060.1 GCA_024404095.1 Clostridia bacterium
AAGCTGATATAAAATATATGACAATGAGCAAAGGCGTTCATTTTTGCACAAGCATTTGTGTGAAGATGAGCGCCTTTGCTTTATTTTTTTGAAAGGAAAACGATCATGAAAACTGAAGGGCAAGTAAGAATTCCTTCCGGTTGTGCCATAGCTGCCGTTATTTCCAAAGAAGGTATTAAAATGTCAGGAGAAATGATCGCTCGTGCTATGAAACCAATGCATGAACGTTCTAACGGGCTTGGCGGAGGGTTTGCTGGTTATGGCATATATCCCGAATACAAGGATTATTATGCCATGCATATGTTTTTTGATTCGCGTTCTACTCGAAAAGAATGTGAAGCATTTTTAAAAGACCATTTTGAAATAGTGCAATCCGAAATTATACCTACGAGAAAAATCCATTCCATAACAGATGAGCCTATTATCTGGCGGTATTTTGTTTCACCTCTGCAATCTTCCTTAAAAGCAATGCAGCTTGATGAAAGAGAATTCGTTACACGTACCGTTATGAAAATCAACAGTACCATGAATGGAGCATTTGTTTTTTCCAGTGGAAAAAACATGGGGACATTCAAAGCGGTTGGATATCCTGAAGATGTTGGACTCTTCTACAAGTTAGAAGAATACGAAGGCTATTCATGGACTGCTCACGGAAGATATCCGACAAATACGCCTGGATGGTGGGGCGGTGCGCATCCGTTTACGCTTCTCGATTATTCAGTTGTGCACAATGGAGAAATATCCTCCTATGACGCGAATCGACGTTTCATAGAGATGTTCGGATATAAATGTACCCTCCAAACCGATACAGAAGTCATCACTTATATTATGGATTATCTGCTCAGAGTTCAAGGTCTGAGTTTGTATGACGCAGCAAGCACTGTAGCCGCACCGTTTTGGGAGACAATCCATAGAAGTACAGATACCTGTAAAAAAGAACGTCTTCTGTATCTGAGGAAAGTATTTTCAAGTCTTTTGATCACCGGACCGTTTTCCATTGTTTTAGGATTTAATGGGGGGCTTATGGCTTTAAATGATCGGCTGAAACTTCGCTCTATGGTTGTCGGAGAAAAAGATGATAAAGTATTTATTGCCAGTGAAGAAGCCGCCATTCGCACAATGGAACCTGATGCAGAAAATATTTGGGCTCCCAGCGGTGGAGAGCCGGTTATCATAAAAGTCAAGGATGGTATCTCAATATGAGTGTAGAATATATTTATCCCGAATTTGAAGTAGTTCGCCGTCCTGATCGCTGCATTGCCTGCAGAGTTTGTGAAAGACAGTGTGCTAATGAAGTTCACAGCTTTGATGAAAATAGCGAGGTCATGATAAGTGACGAAGCAAAATGCGTTAACTGTCAGCGTTGTGTTTCGCTTTGTCCTACACATGCCTTGAAGATTATCAAGAGCGATTGTACATTCCGTGAAAACGCAAACTGGCAGAGCGACACGATCAAAGAAATTTATAAACAGGCAAACAGCGGTGGGGTGCTGCTTTCATCAATGGGAAATCCAAAGTCGTTTCCTGTATATTGGGATAAAATCCTAATCAATGCCTCTCAGGTTACAAATCCGCCAATTGATCCATTACGCGAACCTATGGAAACCCGAGTGTTTCTCGGCAAAAAGCCAAGAAACATTGAATTTGATACAAATGGAAAAATCAAATACGACTTATCCCCGCAAATCGAACTGACCATGCCTGTTATGTTCTCGGCAATGAGTTATGGATCCATCAGCTATAATGCACATGCTTCTTTAGCCCAGGCAGCATCTCAACTCGGTATTCTGTATAATACCGGCGAAGGAGGATTGCATGAAGATTTTTACTGTTATGGAGCTAATACAATCGTGCAAGTAGCTTCAGGTCGCTTCGGAGTTCATGAGGATTATTTGAATGCGGGAGCCGCTATCGAAATCAAGATGGGTCAGGGTGCTAAACCCGGTATTGGTGGTCATCTTCCCGGAACGAAAATCGTCGGTGACGTCTCTCGTACCAGGATGATTCCGGAAGGCTCTGATGCAATTTCCCCTGCACCGCATCACGATATTTATTCTATTGAAGATTTACGACAGCTAGTGTTTTCTCTGAAGGAGGCAACGGAATATAAAAAGCCGGTCATCGTTAAAGTGGCAGCTGTCCATAACATTGCTGCCATTGCAAGTGGTATTGCCCGAAGCGGTGCTGACATTATTGCAATAGACGGATTTAGAGGAGGAACCGGAGCTGCACCGACAAGGATACGCGACAACGTTGGAATTCCTATTGAACTGGCTCTTGCCGCAGTCGACGAGCGTTTGCGTGAAGAAGGAATCCGTGGAGATGTATCGCTTGTGGTTGGAGGATCGATCCGAAGCGCGGCTGATGTAATTAAAGCAATTGCACTTGGAGCTGATGCCTGCTATATTGCCACAGCGGCTGTTCTCGCACTCGGCTGTCATCTTTGCAGAACCTGCCAAAGCGGAAAATGCAACTGGGGCATTGCCACTCAACGTCCCGACCTTGTAAAACGTCTGAATCCTGAAATCGGAACCGAACGCCTTGTAAACCTGATGACCGCATGGAGACATGAAATCAAAGAACTCATGGGTGGCATGGGTATCAATTCTATTGAGGCACTTCGCGGAAACCGGCTTATGCTTCGTGGTATAGGACTAAATGAAAAGGAGTTGGAGATTCTCGGCATATCTCACGCCGGCGAATAAAGGCTTTATGAAACGCGTTTATGTAAATGAAGAATGGTGTCTCGGATGTCATCTGTGTGAATACAACTGTGCTTTTGCAAATTCCAACGAAAAAGATATGGTATCCGCGCTGAAAGGAAAGTCAATTTTCCCAAGAATTCATATTGAAGAAAATGATAAAATCTGTTACGCCGTTTCCTGTCGGCATTGCACAGATCCGTTGTGCATGAAATCCTGTATTGCCGGAGCAATATCCTCACATGACGGTGTGATCGCAATTGATCAGGAAAAATGCGTCGGCTGCCTGACGTGCGTTCTGGTTTGCCCATATGGTGCTCTATCTCCATCTGAAACCGGCGTCATGCAGAAGTGTGAGCTTTGCCTTGAAAACGCCTGCGGAGAACCGGCATGTGTAAAAGGGTGTCCGAATCGGGCAATCGTTTATGAAGAGAGGTGAAATTCTTGAAACAGTATGTAATCATCGGTAACGGTGTTGCCGCGGCTGCCTGCATAGAAGGAATTCGAAGCGTTGATCCGGACGGAAGTATTACGGTCGTATCATCGGAAAATCATCCCGTATACTGCAGACCATTGATCTCCTACTATCTGGAAGGAAAGACAAACAGCAAACGTATGCTTTATCGGGGAGAAAACTTTTATGAAAAGAATCACTGTACGGTCTTGTATGGGAAATCGGTACAGCGGATCAATGATACAGATAAAACAGTTTTACTGAATGATGAAAGCATACTTTCATATACTGAACTTTGTGTTGCAACAGGCTCTTCCCCGTATGTGCCGTCGATGAACGGTATTGAGTCGGTTCCACATCGATATTCGTTTATGACATGGGACGATGCTGAAAAATTAAAAGAAGATGTCACCAATCGTTCCAAGGTTCTGATCGTCGGTGCAGGTTTGATTGGTCTAAAATGTGCAGAAGGTCTAAAGTATCTTGTAGGAGATATCACCGTTTGTGATTTATCAGACCGTATTCTGTCAAGCATTCTTGATACAGAAAGTGCCCTGATCGTGCAGAAGCATCTGGAATGTAATGGAATTCAGTTCTTACTTTCAGACAGTGTAGATCATTTTAACCATAACACCGCTTTTATGAAAAGCGGTAAGGAAGTTTCTTTTGATATTCTCATCCTCGCAATAGGTGTCAGACCGAATGCGGGTTTGATTCGTGATATCAACGGAAAGATAAACCGCGGAATTATTGTTGATGAACATATGCGGACAAGTGTTTCTTCTGTATATGCAGCGGGAGATTGTACTGAAGGAAAAGACATCACGATAGATGATAATAGAGTACTTGCTCTTTTACCGAATGCCTATCATCAGGGTTTCTGCGCCGGAGTTAATATGGCGGGAGGGAATCTGACCTTCACAAAAGGATTTCCCATGAATTCAATTGGCTTTTTCGGCCTGCACTTGATGACGGCGGGGACAAGATATGATGGTGATCAAGGCGGAACTATATATGAAGAACAATCCGAAAACCATATAAAGAAATTGTTCTGTCGGAATGGTATCATGACAGGATTTGTCCTTGTAGGTAATACTGAGCGAGCAGGGATTTATACGTCAATGATCCGTGAAAAGACGCCAATAGACACGGTTAATTTTGAGCTGCTGAAAAAAAGTCCGACAAGTGCCGTATATTCACATAATATTCGTAGAAAAATGTTCGGAGGTGTGGTATAATAATTATGTTAATTGATGCTTCGCAGCTGGATTACAGGGAAGTCAATACGCTGCTTCGCAGTTCATCAGATAATATAGAACTTACGGGATGCTGTGGTCAGCGTTTTATTGCGGCAGGTTTTTCCGACAAAAAAATACACATTCAGGGAACTCCCGGTAATGCTTTGGGTGCTTATCTGAATGGTGCTGAAATCAATGTCAGTGGAAATGCGCAAGACGCCGTTGGAGATACCATGAACAATGGTAAAATTATCGTTCACGGAAATATCGGTGATGCGGCAGGATATGCAATGCGCGGCGGGGAAATCTATGTTCAGGGAGATGCTGGATACCGTGTCGGCATTCACATGAAGGAATATAAAGAAAAGCGTCCCGTTATAGTAATTGGTGGCAAATGCGGAAGCTTCCTGGGTGAATATCAAGCAGGCGGTATTCTCATTGTGCTTGGCCTTTCCGGCAACGGCAAAAAGATTGTCAGCAATTATCCGTGTACAGGAATGCATGGTGGAAAGGTTTATCTTAGAGCCGATGTGAAGGACCTTTCTCTTCCCAGCACCGTTACGGCATCAACTGCTACGGAACAAGATCTGGAAGATATTCAGGATTATTTGGAAGCATTCTGTATTTACTTCGGTTATGATATAAATATAATTAAAAATTCTCCATTTACAAAAATCGAACCGGATAGTACCAATCCGTATAAACAAATGTATGTGGCGAATTAGAAAGCAGGTGCATTATGAAGTATACACAGCAAGAGATCATGCAATTCGTTACAGAGGAAGATGTCAAATTTATCCGTCTTGCCTTTTGTGACGTATTTGGCAAGCAAAAAAATAAATCAATAATGCCGAGTGAACTGGAGCGTGCTTTTACACACGGTATTGCTATTGATGCTTCTGCTATCACAGGGTTTGGCGGTGAGGTAAATTCCGATCTGTTCCTTCATCCTGATCCTGATACACTTGCAATTCTTCCATGGAGGCCGGAACACGGGAAAGTTGTACGGATGTTCTGTACAATAACAAGACCTGACGGAAGTGTATTTGAAAACGATACTCGAAGCATTTTAATTCATGCCGTCGAAGAAGCTAAAAATGCCGGGTATAACTTCTATTTCGGTGCGGAAATGGAATTTTACCTTTTTAGGTTGGATGAAAATGGCGAACCCACTAAAATTCCGTATGATAAGGCAGGGTATATGGATGTTGCGCCTGATGATAAAGGCGAAAACGTCCGTCGTGAAATCTGTCTGGCTCTTGAACAAATGGGGATTCATCCGGAAGGATCTCATCATGAAGAAGGTCCGGGACAAAATGAGATTGACTTCCGGTATTCTGATGCACTGTCTGCAGCAGATAACGCAATGACTTTTTCTACCGTTGTAAAAGCGATTGCTGCCCGCAACGGTTTGTATGCCGATTTTTCTCCGAAACCACTGGAAGACAAGCCCGGAAATGGTCTTCATATCAATATGTCTGTCAAGGACAGTGATGGAAGTCTGCCCTCTTCCTCCTTAATTGCCGGCGTCTTACAAATTGCTGAAGACATTACTGTATTTATGAATCCTACTGAGGATTCATATAAGAGACTTGGAAGTTTTAAGGCTCCCGGTTATATCTCATGGTCGAGTGAAAACCGCTCCCAGCTCATTCGTATTCCTGCTGCTTTCGGAGAATATAAACGTGCTGAACTTCGTTCTCCGGATCCGATGGCTAACCCGTATCTTGCATTTGCTCTGCTGATATACGCAGGATTATATGGATTAAAGAATTCTTGTGAATTGCCCCCGGCAGCAGATATCAATCTTTATACTGCCACGGCTGAAACGACTCAGAAATACGCCAAACTTCCCATGTCCCTTTCGGAAGCAAAAGACAAGGCATACAGAAGTGCTTTTATCAATCAGTATCTTCCACCAATGTTAGTTCGCACATATTGTGACAAATAGATATTCAATTGAAAGGAGGATGAAAAATGGCATTCGAAGAGCGCTTCTATCGTACACTTGTTGTTTCATCCTCTGTTAAGTTTAATGAGTATATTATTCCGCTTTTGTCTTCTGCTCGGTGCGAACCGGTAACTTTTGCAAATAGTGTTGCTGCTGCAAAACGTTTCTCTTTAGAAAACCAATTCGATTATGTAGTAATCAATGCCCCACTTCCAGATGAACAAGGCGTCAAATATGCAATTGATATATCTTCTGATAAAAGCACAGTTTGCCTGCTGTTCGTAAGAGCTGAATTATATGCTGAAACACGCAGCAAAGTCACACCTCACGGTGTTTTTACTCTTCCAAAGCCAACGTCTTCTGTTGCCATCACGCACGGCCTTGACTTTTTGGCATCTGCCAGAGAGCGCCTGCGCAACCTGGAAAAAAAGGCGTTGTCTATAGAAGAAAAAATGGAAGAGATTCGTCTGGTCAATAGAGCAAAATGGTTATTAATAGATCATTTGAAAATGACAGAACCGGATGCGCATCGGTACATAGAAAAACAGGCAATGG
>JAKSQO010000061.1 GCA_024404095.1 Clostridia bacterium
GAAACGCTATACGATCCCTTGGCAGGATCGTTCAGATATGCTTTGCCGCCCTTGAAGCCGTCAAGCACTACAAAATGATTGAAGTTCCAATGAATAATGCAGGGGAATTTGCCGTTTTTTTTCAGTGTTTCCGGTTCGTAGCGATAGCCCTTTGCATCCAAACCGTAAAAGCGAGCCGCTTTCAGGACGTTTCGTGCATTGGAGCCGTCTCTCGATACACCGCAGTCCTCACGCACCTGCTCAAGCGGAATCCATTTATTGTAGTAAGCCAGAATCATACAAAGGCTTGCTGCGCCGCATTCCAGAGCCTCGAGCTGCATAACAACGGGAACCTTTGCAACGCCCTTTGTGACCGGCTTTTTGATTTTCTCAGTCATATAACAAACCTCAATTCAGAATAAAGGATATGGGCTTATGGCTTTCCAAAATCACCTTGCCCTCATAGAAGCCGTCAGAAACAGCGTTCTCGGATGCCAAATGGCAGGCATAGCCCTTATCATTTTTTTCTCCGATTTCATCGACAACCGCTTCACAATCCGCATACTTAACGGTCATTCCGGTCCGAACAGCGGAGATATTCTCTTCTGCGACATAGCAGATTGCTGCTCCATTCTCGACATAGACAGTAGATGGAACGGTGCTGTCAATATGACCGAAAACACCCCAGATACAAGTTCCCGCCAGAAGGACGAATGCACTGACAAGCAAAAGCCAAACACCCGGATTTGACACACGAATATAATCGTCCAAATTTTCCGGTGACTTCACTTTATCTAAACTTTTCTTTCTGAATATTTCTTCATTCATTGTAATCACTCCTAATATAGGCATTATTTTTCATCCGGCACAAAATCCATAATATCTTCCACACGGACATTGAGTGCTTGGCAGATCGCGCCGAGCACGTCGGTGGTTACGTCTTTGTCCCTTGCCAGCTTGCACATCTGATAATGTGTGATTCCGGACAATTCTTCGAGATCCTTTTTCATCAAGTTACGATCAATCAAAAGATGCCAAAGCTTTTTGTATGTAACTGCCATTGATGAATTCTCCTTTAAAATCAATATTCGAAAGGCATAAGCGTTAGTGCTTATAAAACAACATTTTACATCATATCACACTTTTCTCAAAATTTCAACATAAGTGAGAAATTTCAGACTTTCGTAGAGAAATATTTTGCCTTCATTGGCTAAAATCCAAAAGAAATGCCCCTGCGATACAGTGTTCATAGGGGCAACCTACTTCGTTTCGTGATTCTCATCAGAATATACGTGGATCGACATTGCGAAAGAAGGACTGCCTCACATTTATAATACTGTAAGTCTCCATAAGTCTCTGAAACCCTACTTGTTTTGTCCAACGGCTTCATTGCCGGGAAATGTGAAACAGAGGTTTCACCCTTATATTATTCTTCGTGAATATGAGCTTGTATTAGTGGCTGACAAGGTCAGTATGCTCAAAAAATTGCAATGCGGTTGCCAGACAAAGGCGCCAAATAAAAAAAGATACCGGGAAAAGCATTTCTGCTGATCCCGGTATTTCTTTGTCTCAACAATGCCCGTGCTATCAAACTACCGTCCTTAACAATACACGGCAAAGTTGTGCCCTTTTTGTTTTAGTATTTTAATTGTTATGTTTTATACGGATTTGACTTTTTTGCGTTTAATAATAAAGGACTTGACTGCAAAATATGCTCCGATGACGACTGCGGTTCCGACAACGGTTATGCCAAATTTCAGAAGGCTGAATTCTTCTGCGGGGAAAGGTTCTCCGTGGTAGATGTTGTGCCAGAATCCGCCAATCCAACAGATGCACTCTGCAATGGCAAAATGAAGCAGCAAAATATAAAGTGAATTTGAGCCGAGGTAACTGAGAGCCGTTTTAAGTACCTTGATTTTCTTCAGGTACTGTGAAATGAAAATCAAAAGATATGTAACAAACAGACCGCCGAGTGCTGTTACAGGAATGCTGAGGTATCCGAAGGGGCCCCATTTTCCGTACTGCAAAGCATATCCCGTATTTTTATAGGTTGCAAACAGTACAACACATCCGGCGAGGGAAATCAGCGCCGCTATAACATTGAATGCGGTTTTGTGTGCCTCCATGTCAAATAAATCAAAGCTCTTAACCAGATTTCCGAGCATCAGTAATGCGGCAAATCCGAAAACGTTAATGAGCACGAGGAAGAAAGAGACGTTTGAATTAAAGGTGTCGGCAAGTGTGTGCTGAATATCGAAACGGTTGAAAACCATTGCGATGCCGAACAGTAACGCTGTCGCCAGAACCTGCAGGGAAATGTGTCTTTTTCCGACCAGTTTTTTTATCGGAATAAATATGCAGAATGCGGAGAAAAGCTCAAAAATGAACCAATACGGTACGAACGCATAGCTCATCTGATTGGGAATTACCTCGCCCAATCTTATGTTCCAGTTTGAAAATCCCAAAAAGTTTGTAGCAGTGTTATCCGCAAACCACAGTAAAGACTGCTTTTCGATAATTATATATCGCAGAAAATATATCGCCGTATCAGCAATACCGATTTTTAAAAGAGGAAGCAGAAGCTGCTTTATCTTTTTGAATATATCCTGCCAAACAGAACCTTTTCCGGAAAAAACATATCCGGAGCAAAGGAAAAACAGAACCATATACGATTCCTGAAATGTGAATATCTTCATTATCACCGGGTTATTCAGTGCCGTCACACCGGTCAGTTCATTGATATGATGAAAGCATACCATCAGAATCGCTATTCCTTTGATGATATCCAATTCATCTATCCGTTTTCTTTTTAAAGTATTCGTGTTCATAATTGATCACCTTTTGAATAATTTTTATATACTTTTAAATTTTATTACAAAAAAAGAAAAAAATCAACAATAAAAACAATTAATAAATCGTATCGTTTTGTTGACAGGTAAATCAAAAATCTTTATACTGATATTTGAAAATTTTAACTTATATACTGAAGGCTCGGCTACGGGAGAGAAAACATGAAAGAAAAACCAAAAAAAAGGCGCAAACTTAACCAAAGTATTCTTCGGATCTGTATGCTGTTCACTATGGTCATCATTATCGGGATCGGCACTGTCGGCATTGTTATATTCACAAACGGAACTATAAACGCATACAAAAACGAACTTTCTTCTGCTATCGATTATGCTGAATTGCAGATAAATACCGATGCGATAAAACAGAATATCGAAACCATGACAGTAAATGATTGCTATATCAAAACACAAAAGCTGCTGCACCAGTTGACTGATACCCATGGCTTGCAATATCTTTATATCATCTTGCCCACCGACGGGCAAGATATAGACTTTCTTATGACCAACGAGAACAAAGGAGAACTCAAGGTAAACGATAAAATCAACATCAGTCCCGGCTCTGTCGGACTGAAAATTCTTTCAAAAAGTAACAGAAGCGACAAGCTGTCTGAATACTTCATTGACTCACAGAAAAAAGAAAAATCCGCATATTATGTGTCATACAGCAAAGAATACGGATATCTCTACTCGAAAATCACGTCCCTGATTGATGACAACGGTGAAATCGTCGCATTTCTCGGTGCGGACGTTTCAATTCAGGAAATGGTTGTAACCGTTATAAAGTATATCGTGTTTTTGTTTGTCGGAATACTTGTTGTTTCGGGTTTATTCTTGTGGAGTTTGTATCTTTGGATAAAAAAACGTGTTACCGTACCGATTCAGAAAATGGACGAATCGGCAAGGGGCTTTATCAGCGAAAGTCACAAAGATACAGATGTTGAAAAACTTGAATTTCCAGCTCTTAACATCAATACGGGTGATGAAATAGAGGGGCTTTCAAACAGCCTTTGCAAAATGTCCAATGATATCAAGAAGTATCTTACCCGAATTATCATTCAGACAAAAGAAGAAGAAAAGATTTTATCTGAATTGAACGTCGCAAAGAAAATTCAGGAGGAAATGCTTCCGAGAAAATTCCCGCCGTTTCCTGAGTATAATCAGTTTGAGATACTTGCTTCAATCAGTCCCGCAAAGCAGGTCGGCGGAGACTTTTATGACTTTTTCTTCGTTGATGAAAATCATCTCGCACTTGTAATCGCAGACGTTTCGGACAAGGGAGTTCCCGCTGCACTGTTTATGGCAATTTCAAAAGCACTGATTAAGAACAGAGCATTACTCGGCGGTTCACCGTCGGAAATTTTTGCAGATGTAAATTCACAGCTCTGCGAGGGAAACGACTCAAATATGTTCGTTACTGCGTGGCTTTGCATTATAGATATAACCAACGGTCACGCAGTTGTGTCGAATGCAGGGCACGAAGACCCGGCAATTTGTTCAAAGGACGGACACTTTGAACTGAAAAAACTGCCGCACTCACTTCCCCTCGGAGCTATTAAGAATATGCAATTCTTTGAGCATGAATTTGAACTTCATGCAGGAGATACCGTTTTCACTTACACTGACGGTGTTATTGACGCAACTGACAAAAATGAGGATAGGTTCGGAATTGACCGAATGATTGACGCACTTAATAAACCGAACAATAATAACATTCACGATATCTTTAATTCTGTAAACGGTGCTCTTGATGAATATGTTTCGGGCGCACCTCAGTTTGACGATATTACGATGCTCGGCTTTACCTATTTCGGTTCGGACGAAGAACAGTAACAAAAGGAGCATATTACACGGCTGTGTAATATGCTCTGTCTTTTTTGGGGAAATTATCAGAATTTTTTACCCGATTTATTGTAGTATTCGGCAGCGGTTTTTTTAAGTGTTACCATGTCAGCCTTACCGTTCGAAAGCATCGGTAACTGTTCAAAGGTCATATAGAATGAAGGGATTTTGTACTTGGCGAGTTTATCCTTCAGAAATTCGTTCATTTCTTCCTCACAGAAAATTTCGCCGTCCTTCATTACGACACAGGCACAGACGATTTCACCGTAGAAGTAAGCAGGAACACCCACAACCTTGACATCAGCGATTTTGTCGCTTTTGCTGATTTCGTTTGCAACCTCATTCGGAGAAATGTTTTCACCGCCACGGATAATAAGCTCTTTGGATCTGCCCGTGAGGTGGAGATAACCTTCCTTGTCGATAAATCCGAGGTCACCCGTGTGAATCCATCCCATATTGTCGATTGCCTGACGTGAGGGGTCTAATTTGTAATATCCCGACATAGCCGTGATACCCTCGACCATAATTTCACCCTGCTCACCGAGAGGGCATTCCTCACCGGTTGCAAGATTCTGAATTTTCAGGTGAATGGTGTTTACAACCTGTCCGACGGTCTGACTGATATGTTCAAAGCTGTCGCCGTATTCCGTAATCGAAATCGGCACTATCTCACTCATTCCGTAAGCGTTTATGAAATGATTGTTTTTGAATTTTTCGCTCATTGCCGAAAGCTGAGCCACAGTGGTGGGAGCACCTGCAAGAATGGTACAGCGGAGTGACTCAACACTTTCACTCGTGAACTCTTTATTATTCATAAGAGCGAGAGCCATAGTCGGTACTGAGTGGAACAGCGTGCATTTCTCGTTCTGGATGATGTGAAGAATCGTTGCGGTTCTGATGTCATCGGGGAAATAAATCTTACCGCCCCTCATCAGATTTGAAAACAGTCCCGCCGTCATACCAAAGATATGGAACAGAGGTGTAATGAGACAAAGACGGTCATTGCAGTTGAGCTTGATTACCTCAGCCAGAGTAAGCGATGAGCTGAGCAGGTTGTATGCCGAAAGCAGAACTCCTTTAGGTGTTCCGGTAGAGCCTGACGTATAAATCATAACTGCAACCGAATCGGCTTCGACTGCATCGGGGAACATTCCTGCAAGAGCAGTGTATTCGTCCTTCCTTGCCGTGAAATCAATATTGTTTCCGATCGGATACGATTCGGTCAGTGCCGAACCTTCTGCTGAAATAACTTCATCAAGAAATGCTTTCTCATCAGTAATTGTGGGACTTTCTCCGTAGCAAAGCAGGGTAATGTCACCTAAAAGCGATACTTTTTTCAGCTCCGCCGTGTTGTAACTGCTGTTCAAAAGGCAGGCAATTGCACCGAGCTTCTGTACTGCAAAAAGCGTGAATACCCAGTTTACGGAGTTAGTACCGAAGATACCTACGTGTGAACCCTTTGTTACACCCATACGGGAGAGGTCAGCTGCAATAATCTGTGAGCATTTATCTAAATCCGACCAGGTATAAACACCCCTCGGGTCTTTGAATATTTCGTTGTCGGGATTTGCGGCTGCATTATTTTTAAGGAACTTTTTGAAAGATACGTTGATACTGTCAAGTGAATCGGTTTCCTTCATTTCAAGTGTAAAAATAGCGTTGAAACCCGTTGCAGCGAATATATCGAAAACCTCTTCGCTGACGTTGACGATTTTCATGCTTCCTGTGGTAATCTTCTGTCTGACTGAAAGCAGAGTACGAAGTCCTGCCGATGAAACAAATTCAACCTCATTAAAGTCGAAAACGACTTCACTGTCGCCTTCAATTTCATCCCGGATTTCATTCAGAAGCTGCATATAGGTGGTAGTATTGATTTTTCCGGATACGGTAATCAGACATTCTTTACCGTTTTTGGATATTGAGACGTTCATTTTATTCTCCTTTTATATTAAAAATCTAAAGACAAATCAATTCGCCAAACGATATATCCATCACTTTTTATAGTATCATTTTCAGTTAAATGCGTCAAGATGTCTGACCGGATTTGGCTTAACGTTGCCTGAAAGAATTTGTTGTTGGTTTTTGAGAAAATTATGAAGTGACCCACATGCCTTGCTTGTTATAATTGTAGTGACCCTGATAATAATATTATCCAGTTAATAT
>JAKSQO010000062.1 GCA_024404095.1 Clostridia bacterium
AATGGGGTTCAAGAGGCCGCTAGTTCAAATCTAGTCACTCGGACCAAATAAAAAGGCAGTCGCAAAAGCGGCTGCCTTTTTCTATTTTTCTTTCGACTTTTTTCGATGTATTTTTCAGCTTTCATCAATTATTCTAATAGTGCTACTGCATTAGGCCGGTAAAATGTCCGCATTATTGTGGTATAATAATGCGAAAGATGTAATTAGGAGGTAATAACATGAAAAAGCGTTTGCTTGCAGTATTACTCGTACTTGCAATCTTGTGTCCCTTATTGCTGATACCTGCATTTGCCGATACAACGGTTTATATCACTAAAACGGGCGAAAAATATCATAGTGCAGGGTGCTCGTCTTTGAGCAAATCATGTTACTCAATATCTTTAAGTGATGCTATTAGTAAGGGATATGCTCCATGCGCCAAATGCAATCCACCCACCTCTAGTCCTGTCACTAAATCGGACTCCCCTTTTACTGATATTTCAAAAAGCAAATATTATTACAAGCCTGTTCTCTGGGCGTATAATCACGAACCTCAGATTACCGCCGGTATGGATAAAACGCATTTCAAGCCTGACGTCACCTGCACTCGAGGGCAGATTGTTACTTTCCTATGGCGTGCAAACGGTTGTCCTCAGCCGTCGGCAGAAAAATGCAGCTTTAAGGACGTCAAGTCCGGCGCTTATTACTACACGGCAGTTATCTGGGCAGTTGAAAACGGTATTACAAACGGCATAGACAAAACTCATTTTGCTCCCGATGACGGATGCACCCGCGGACAGGTTGTAACTTTCCTGTGGCGTGCAGATAACAAGCCTGAGCCTTCAACAAAGAAGTGTCCTTTCAAAGACGTTAATTCAAAATCGTACTATTATTCAGCGGTGCTTTGGGCAGTCGGCGAAAATATCACCACAGGCATGAGCGCAACCGCTTTTGCACCTGATGCAGCTTGCTCAAGAGGGCAAATAGTAAGCTTCCTCTATCGCGCTTCATCAAAAGCAGCGCCCGCTCCTATTGAAACACCTGAACCAGATGGTTCCGATTTTGAAATCTATTTTTTGGACGTAGGTCAGGGTGATTCAAGCCTTATTGAATGCGACGGCAAATATATGCTGATAGACGGAGGCGACAAGAGCAATTCAAGTCTTATTTACAGCTTCTTAAAATCCCACAACATCAATCATCTCGATTACATTATCGCTTCTCACCCAGACGCTGACCATATCGGCGGACTTTCAGGTGCTCTGAACTACGCAACAGTAGGCAAAGCTTTTTGTACAACAACACAGCGAGATACAGAAACGTTCAATGATTTTGTTAAGTATCTTTCAAAGCAAAATGTAACAATAACTGTTCCAAATGCCGGAGATAAATATAGCCTGGGAAATGCAAGCTTTACTATCCTGTATCCCCGAAGAGGCAACACATTATCAAACAACACTTCACTTATTATCAGGATAGAATACGGAAAAACATCGTTCCTGTTTACAGGCGATGCCGAAACAGCTGACGAAAAGGCATTGCTCGAAAGCGGATGCTCGGTTAAAAGCACGGTATTAAAAGTCGCACATCACGGAAGCAATTCATCGACTTCGTATCAGTTCCTATACTATGTTGAGCCGGAATATGCCGTAATTTCAGTCGGAAATAACAGCTATGGTCATCCGTCAGACAATGTATTGAGCCGCCTGCGTGATGCGGATGTTAAAACCTTCCGCACGGATATGCAGGGTGACATTCACTGCGTAAGCGACGGAAGCACAGTCTACTTTGATGTTGAAAAGAATACAAATGTCAATACGTATTCAACAAGCTGACTTAAAACAAAATACTCAAAACAGAGTACCCGAGGGTGCTCTGTTTTTCTGTTTAGCCCTCACCTGTAAGCTATTCTCAACATAGAATACTTACGATAATGTAAGCATTGGTATGAAAGTGTAAGCCTATGTAATTGTGATGCACTTTTCAACTGTTGTATAATTGAGAAAATTTGTGTAACTAAGTCAGGCTCAAAGACTGTTGATTTTTTCACATTCTATGCTATAATTATGATGTTTTTTTGTATTCTATCATTTATATGTGTTTAATCAACTTAGAAAGCGATAGAAAGGTTATGAAAGATATACTTCAAAAGTGGATGCCTAAACGCATTGTTATACAGCTTCTTATTCTGCTAATTGTGCACTGTGCATCATATTACGGAGCTAAATACATTATTAACGGCGGAGACTATTATTACATCGGCTCGGCACTGGACAGCCGTATCCCGCTCATACCCTGGACAGTCATTTTTTACTACGGCTGTTTCTTATTCTGGATATTCTACTATACATTAATTTTGAACACCGAGCTTGAGGGAACGTACAGATTTTTCCGCGCCGAAATTCTCGGCAAGATTATTTGTTTCCTTTTCTATGTATTGGTACCTACTACCATGATTCGTCCCATGGTTACCGAAACAGGCTTTTTCCCGAATGTTATCAAAATGATGTACTCAATTGACACACCGGATGCTCTGTTCCCGTCCATGCATTGCTTTGTCAGCTGGATGTGCGTAGTCGGCTTACGCGGGAAGCCGGAAATCTCACGCAAGCATCGCATAATCGCAGTCATTGCGGCTTTACTTGTGTTCATGGCAACGCTTACAACAAAACAGCACGTAATCGTCGATGTTATTTCAGGAGTTCTTCTCGCAGAGCTCGTATACTTCATCTCAGGACTTTTCACAAACAGCAAATCCGATTCAAAACATTTTTCACTTCGGAGAATCAACCATGAATGTTAATTATTCTAATGCGCTTGTTCCCGTAAGACAGAGCTTTGTTGCATCCAAGCTGGGAATTAAGAATATATTCCGTTTTGAGATACCCAAGCAGTATGTTGAGAAACAGCTCAAATGCGTTGACCGCCGTGGACAGGCCCTCGACGTTCAGCACAGGCAGACCTGGCTGTTCAGGTTTTTCTATGACTGCTCTGCAGGTAATCTCGTAATGCACGGCATTACCTTCCCCATCGTTTCAAAGCTCGTAGGCTTTTTCCTTGACAGCAGCGCATCAAAGCCGCTTATTCCCTCATTTATCCGTCGTAACGATATTGACGTCAGCGAATATGAAGCAGGGCCGTATAAAAACTTCAACTCCTTCTTCTGCCGAACAATTCTCGACGGCAAAAGGCCGCTCGATCCGTGCCTCGATTCGGTAATATCTCCCTGCGACGGAAAGGTTCAGGTATTCCCGATAAACGAAGACTCAAGCTTTGAGATTAAAGGTATCTCCTATACCATCGAAAAGCTTCTCAAAAGCAAAGACCTCGCAGATCGCTTTAATGGTGGCACGCTCATGCTTCTGCGTCTTGGTGTTGACGATTATCACCACTACATATACCCCGTTGACGGAAACCAGTTCGGATATAATCGCATAGGCGGCAAGCTTCACACCGTCAATCCTTATGTTGCTTCACGCAGACCCATTTACAGCGAAAACTCAAGAGAATACTGCGTTATCGAAACCGAGGACATCGGTAAGGTCATTATGATGGAGGTCGGCGCACTCATGGTCGGCCGTATTGTGAACAGGCACCCAATCGGCAAGGTCTGCCGCGGTGATAAAAAAGGTTATTTCAAATTCGGTGCTTCAAGCATTGTTCTGTGCTTTGAAAAAGGCGCCGTAATCCCCGACCCTGAGCTTATAGAGAATACACTGTCGGGTGCCGAAACCATAGTAAGACTCGGAGAGCGCATCGCACTTAAAGCGAACTTGAAGGAGAAGTAAGCATGGAAAACACATCTAATGGCAGTCTCGACATTCAGCAGATTGCACGTGACAAAATAAAAGACCTGATAAAAAAATACAATTTATCCGGCGGTACGGACCAGGACACCCTTAAGAAGCTTCTGGACTATTTGGGGAAAACCCCGTTGTTTCTCGCATTTGCCAAAGGCCTTAAGCCCGATGACATGAAGATGATTACCCTCACGGTTTCCAATACCGTTTTCGTACCCATCTTCACCTCTATGGACGAGGTCGGCAAGATTGCCGAAAATGCCGACATCGTGCTTATGAAGCCAGGAACTTATCTTCCCATGATTTTGGAGAAAAACCGTCACGCCGTCATCAATCCCTTCGGCGAGTATTTCCTGCTTTGGCCCGAACTCATTCGTGAGCATATGCTCCCCTACATTCAGGAATATGAAGCATTTGCCGCTGAAAACTTTTCATCCGAAAACTTTGCAGCAGGTCCGAAATTTCCAAAAAGCTAAGACATATCAGATGTTAAAAATCCGAAGTATTTCAACTTCGGATTTTTTGCGTTCAAGCTTGCTTTTTCTCGGTCAAGGGTGTATGTTTTATTGGTTCGCAGAAAAGGAGAAATATCATGAAAAAGTCATCTTCAGGATTTATTTATATAATACTCAGCGCCGTAATTTTCAGTACCATGGAGGTTGTGCTGAAAACCGTCAGCGGAGTTTTCGCTCCCATGCAGATTACACTTTTGCGCTTCACAGTCGGCGGTCTGCTGCTTATCCCCTTTGCTTTGCGTTCAATTAAGGCAAAGGGTGCAAAGCTTATGCGCTCGGATATTTGCTTTTTTGCGCTATCGGGTTTTCTTTGCGTTGCATTCAGCATGGTATTGTATCAGATGGCCGTCACCTACACAAAGGCATCCGTTGTCGCAGTTATCTTCTCCTGCAATCCCATTTTCGTTACGGTGCTTGCACATTTCATTTTGAAAGAAGAAATCCGCCGCAATCAGATTATTGCCCTTGTACTTGAGCTTCTGGCTGTACTTATAATAATTGACCCGTTTAACGCAAAGCTAAACACCGCAGGCGTTATTCTATCAATATGCGCCGCAATTACCTTCGCCTTTTACAGCGTTGTCGGAAAGAAAAAATCCGCTCAGTTCGGAAGTATCACGGTAACCTGCTTCAGCTTTATTTGCGGAAGTATTGAGCTTTTTACTTTGCTTATTCTCGGCAAGACCGGGGCTTTCGGAAATCTTCTTACAGCACTGGGACTTAAGATTTTTGTGAATGTTCCCATTCTGCCTGTTATGCCGTCTCATGCAATTCTGCCTTTCCTGTATATCTGCGTTGTCGTCACCACGGGTGGATACGTTTGCCATATGCTGGCTATGGAAAAGACCTCTGCCCAGAAAGCATCACTTATATTTTTCTTTAAGCCCATACTTGCTCCGATTTTTGCCTTCATTCTTCTCCATGAGGAAATACCGCTAAACATGATTATCGGCATAGTTTGCTTCCTTATCGGCTCCGGAATTGCGGTAATTCCCGGAATATTGGAACAAAAGAACAAACAGAGCATATAATAATATCAGGTGATATCGGCAAAACAGCAGTCTGATTTAGACTGCTGTTTAATTTTGTCTATTGAAAAATTCCTTGGCAGCTATTATTATGAACATTGTTCATTATATTTTGTGAGGTAACTATGCCAAAAATTATTGAAAACCTGCAGGGCTCTATTTTGCAGGCCGCAAATGAAATTCTGTTTGAACAGGGCTTCAAAGATTTCAGTATAAGGTCAGTTGCAAAGAAGCTGGGCATCGCTCCGGCGACAATTTACAACTACTATAACTCAAAGGAGGGTATCCTCGAAGCACTTGTAGACTGCGCGTGGCAGGAACTCATGGATACAATCGACTGCGAAATTGCCGAAATCAGTGAGCCGGTTGCGGCGCTCGGAAAAATTTATGAGCTTTTTCAAAACTCCATGAATCCCCTGTTTACACATTGGATTACGGCTGATCCAAAGGCGCTTCCGCCTGATCACCCGGATGAGCATGCCATTCTTGCTAAGAAGCAGAAGATTGGTGAGGAGCTGACAAAGCGTATCGAGAATGTTTTGATACGATGCGGTCAGGACGCAACTTACGCCCCCGTATACGCCAAACTGTTCATAATGTGCTCGCATCACAGCAAACTCACTTTCGATGAAATTGTTTCGGCAATAAAAGCTTTGCAATAATAAGTATCAGTAAAAGGAAAACTCTCAATGAAAAAGAAAAATTTTGTACTAATCATGATTATCTACTTGTTGGGACTGTTTATCGGCGCCATTGACACAGGTATCATAACGCCTGCACGCCCGATTATTCAGAACCAGCTCGGCGTTGACGCAAATCTGGGTATATGGATGATTACGATTTATACCCTTACATATGCCGCCATTATTCCCATATCCGGCAAGCTGGCAGATAAAAAAGGCCGCAAGCCCATTTATCTGCTGAGTATTGCCCTGTTCGGAACAGGCTCACTCATTTGCGCATTCTCCGCAATTGCAGACAGCTTTCTTATACTTATGCTCGGCCGCGTTGTTCAGGCATCGGGCGCAGGCGGAATAATGCCCGTTGCGACTGCGGAATTTGGCACAAGCTTTCCCGAGGAAAAGCGCGGCATGGCACTCGGTCTTGTCGGCGCGG
>JAKSQO010000063.1 GCA_024404095.1 Clostridia bacterium
TCTCCTTTTTCGCTTTTCTTTATCTTTTCCTTTGTTCAGTTTTCAGGGTGTGTTGAAGGATATGCACCATTAGCTCAGCTGGTAGAGCACCTGACTCTTAATCAGGGTGTCCAGGGTTCGAGTCCCTGATGGTGTACCAATTGTGGCCCGTTGGTCAAGTGGCCTAAGACTCCGGCCTCTCACGCCGGCAACAGCGGTTCGAATCCGCTACGGGTCACCATTAGTTACAAAGCATCTCGTTAAAAGCGAGTTGTAGATATTAGTCGGTGTTGATGACGTTGAGGGTCCACCCGTTCCCATCCCGAACACGGTAGTTAAGCTCAACAGTGCCGAAAATACTTGGCTGGAAGCGGCCCGGGAAGATAGGTCGACGCCGACACTTTTTTTAAATTATTATTGTTCTCTTTGAACAATTTTATATTTGCCCTAATAGCTCAGTCGGTAGAGCACAAGGCTTTAACTGAAACAAAGACTTGACCGTCCGGTGGACGAAGAGTCAAGGATTTGTTTAGAAAGAAACACAGAGCAATGCGAAGCGCTCCAAGCGAGCAGAGCGACAATGTTTCTGACCGAGGTGTCATAGGTCTACAACAATTTTATATTTGCCCTAATAGCTCAGTCGGTAGAGCACGCGGCTGTTAACCGCGGTGTCATAGGTTCGAGTCCTATTTGGGGCGCCAAAGCAATATTATTCGAACTTGTTTGGATAATGTTGCTTTTTTATTTTGGTTCCATGTCAACAGTTGGGATAATACCCTCATCTTCCGCAAAATTGTCACATACGAAAGCAAAATATTACTACAAACAAAATGAGAAACTATGTAATTCAGCTTGCATGGTTTCTCATTTTGTTTTCACATATTCAATTACATCCTCAACTCTGCAATCAAGAATTTCGCAGAAATCATTGATTTTCATAGTTGAAATTCCATCACCTTTTTTCATTCGGTTAATGGTTGCACTGCTGATTCCGTATTTATTAATCAGAGTATATGTGCTTTCGCCCTTTTCTTTTAGTGTTTTCCAGAATGGAGCATAACTAATCATTTTATCTCACCGATTTTATGGTAATTTATAATCATAATCTTGACAATAGTCATAATTATGACTATAATTGATGTGTGCTTTCGGAAAGAAAGCAAATTGAAAGGAGTTATATAATATGTTCTGTCCAAAATGCGGAAAAGATGCAGGAGAAAACAAATTCTGCCCTGAATGCGGCACAAATCTTGAAACAGGTTTACCCAATGAGCCTGTTTCCGAGAAAAAAAGTTTAACAAAAAAGAAACTTGCAATTATCATTGGCGTCATTGTTATTCTTATTATTCTCATTATTATTCCGTCAATATCCGGCAAATCCAAAAAGTCCGGAGAAAATGTAAACGATTCCTCTGTTTCATCCTCAGCAGAAGGCAAAACAAAAGCAACTGAAGTTGTTACTGTTTCTCCTAAAAAGCAAATCGAAGAAGCCGAAGCATTAGCGGCAAAGGGTGATTATGCCGGCGCTGCTTACGCTCTCAAAAGTGTAACCGGAAACGAAGAAGCAGCATTATTACTTGCTGAATACAGAGAAAAGGCACTTGATAATACCCTTTATCAGTGCTATTGGGAAGAAGATGCGATGTCCGACTATCATTGGGCTTATGCAAATGGTGTTGACAATGCTGTAACAAACTCAAACTTTTTGCTTTATATTCATCAGGAAAAGGCAAATCCTCAGAGCTACGGTTTCCATCTTTTTTCATCGTTCATAGGTTATGCTGGAAGCAATGAATGGATTTTTCCCAATACGATGAGAATTAAAGGTGACGGTGAAAAATATATTGATGTTGCCATCACCGGCAGAAAGAGCAACATGGATGGAAGGGCTATGCAAGAGTGGTTTAATTTTGATATTTCAACCGAGGAATTCAACAGCATTTGTGAACTCATTTCAACATCGCAAAAAGTAACAATCAGATTTTCGGGACCTACATATTACAGAGATATGGAACTCACCGAAAAACAAATCGAAGGGGTAAAAACTATTTACCGGTACGGTCTTGCTTTTGAAAAAGCATATTAACTTTCGCCGTAAAAAAGTGTACATTGGATGAGTTATACGGAAATATTACCGCAAAAATATTCCGCTGTCGGTATTTCGTGACTACCGTCAGCGGAACGGATTTAACCTTGTTGTCAAAACAGTAAGACGGCGGCATGGATTCGATAAGATCAAAACATTTGATCTGCATTTAAAAAATCACCCGGAATAATACTGTTGATTGTGTAAATTTGCTTATCAGTGGTCGGATGAAAGAATATCTCAATAAAGCACCATCTTTTTCACTTGATTTAAAGACAAGATTTGATTATATCTATATAAAACATTAGCCTTCGGAGAATGATTTGTTGTCATCTTCCGAGGGCGTTTTCAATTTCAATTTTAATGTAAGTCAGAGAAAAGGCTATTTGTTTGACATTTAAAACAGAGTCTTTCAAAATGCATAAGTCCGAAAATATGTATTCTTTTCTGCAGACATTAATTAGCAAAAGCTGCTTTATACAGCGGCAGTATTCGCCTTATAAACACAACCAAACCAATCGCAAACAGCACGCCGAAAGCGATTCTTGCGATAACCTCCGAGAGTAACAGACGGATACCGTTCATATCGCCGCCGCCGAAGAAGCTGCAAAGCACACTCAAATAGAGAGGATCAAGTAATAGCATTACCATAGTTATGTAATAAAACGCGGCTTTGACGGTTTTGCTTTCAATTCGGCAGATATTCAGCGCAAGCAATGTCAGAAGAACAGCGGCAATCAAAGTGCATACGGCTCCCGCCAGGCAGAAGATGCCCATCTGCAAATCGGTCATTTGTGCGGCGGCTACATCGACCTGCATACCGACTCCTAAAAATTTCACCTCTTTAAAAACGCCCATACAAAGAGCGGTGATTAGATGCGCACCCTCGTGGAGCAGATAATAAGAGAGCACTGCTGCGAGGATTCCAATATACTGTCTTGTCCTTATATTTGCCATTTTAATCTCACTTTTTATAGCTGACCTATGGTTTCTGTGATTGACATTTCATTCAGGCGCTTTATCGGTGCCCGGATACCCGCTGCAACAGACACAGCAAAGAATGTAACAATCACAATCAGTTCTGCGACCGGCAAGTGCCACGTGGCGTAGGCATAGTGGGACGTGACCAAAAAACCATACAGCCACTTGCTGAATAGAAGTCCTGTTACGAGCCCTATCGCACAGCCAAGGCTGGAATAGGTTAACGTCTCCGCCTTCACCATGTTTCCAAGCTGCTTCTTTGACATACCGACTGCACGCATAGCGCCGTACTGTTCGATTCTTGCCGATACGCTCATGGAAATACTGTTTACAATGTTCAGGATCGTCACAAGGGCAATAATGACAAGAAAGCTGTATACGCATACCAGAAATGCAATATACGTTCCGTGGGTATCGTATTCCCGGTTATCGACCCATTTGTACCGCTGCCCGGTCAGTGTTTTCAAGGTATCAGTATTTTCATCCGTTGCCGAATCGGAAAGCTGGACAAGCAGCATCGTATAGTCAGATATTCCGGTAATATCCCGGAACGTTTCACCCGATATGATCAGCGTTGTTCTTCCTTCTGTACTTCCGTCAGAGCTGAGGGGATCAAATTTCAGTTTTCCGGCAACAGGGACTTGTGTTCCGAAAACAGAAACTTCGCTGCCTTTTTGAATCGCCTCGTCTGAGATGACAAATGCCGCGCCTCCGCTTATAACTTTATCCGGATCACAGTTTCTTTCGAGAATCCCGTCTTTTTTGAGTGCTTCAAGGTCAAAGGCATCGTAAGAGATCACATCAACACAGTTCACAGAGCTGGCAGCATCGCAGTTCGCTTCCACATCAAAAACTGCCCGCCGCCCGAAAACACGTTTTACACCGTTTGCGTCTTCCAGCGTCGTAAGAAGCCGGTTTTCGATCCAGTCTCCGTCTTCTGCATAGATTTCTATATCTGCGGCGGCAACAGACTGCGGCATCATACAGTTCACAAGCTCGACAATCACAGAAAAGCTCAAAAACAGGATGATGCTGAGTGCGAACGAACCGACCATCAGGAAAAGGTTTTTCCCGGATTCCGTTGCATGGCGGATGCCTAATGCCTTTTCGATTTTGATGTTCTTTGCAGTTTTTATGCTGTGGATGCTCTTTTTCTCATCAGGAATACCCGAAAGAGCAGAAACGGGCATCACCTTCGCAGCTCTTTTGGCAGGCTTTCCAGCGGCGATCAGCACGGTGAGAACACCAATGACAACTCCGCTTACGATACCGAGGATACTAAACCCGAGCTGCGGCATATCTGCCCACTCGCCGCCGACAACATATTTCAGGACCGCACATAGAACCCATGTGGCAACGGTGCCGAACACAAGTCCCATGGGGACTGCGGTTTTACACCAATTCAGCGCTTCCAGCCGGACGTAGCGGATGACCTGTTTTTTACTCATTCCGACGCAGCGCATCATTCCGAAAAGTTGTGTCCTCTGCGCCACATTGCTATTCATACTTCCTGCGATCATAAAAACGCCTGCGCAGAGGATGAACAGAAACAGCAGAGCCGCAATCGGAAGCAAGGACAGAAATGCTTCGGATGTGAACAAACTTGTGACTTCTTCGATCCCATGCTTGGCAACAAGCCGGTTCGTTTCCTGGCGGACCGCCATTTCCGTCATAGAAAATACAGCCGTCACCAGAAAAACAGCAATAACGATACACCATATCGTCATTCTGTTTTGCCGTTTATGTACTTTTGCGGAAATCGGGATCATGGATAGATAACTTCTCATGATTACTGCCTCCCGAAATCCGTCAACATACCGTCAGATACTTGAAGAATGCGATCCGCTGTCTGCGCAATGCTGCGGCTGTGCGTAATCATGACAATTGTCTGCTCGTATTTTTTCGATGTTTCCTTCAGCAGTGCGATCACTTCATTTGTGTTTTGAGAATCCAGATTTCCTGTCGGCTCGTCAGCGAGGATTAGGCTCGGTCTTGTAAATAAAGCTCTGCCAATGGCCACCCTCTGCTGCTGACCGCCCGAAAGCTGCGATGGCAAATGGTTTCGTCGTTCTTTCAGATTTAGAACGGATAAGAGCTCGTCCAGATATGCCTTGTCGGGCTTCTGATAATCGAGCAGTACGGGGAAGATGATATTCTGCTCCACAGTCAGTTCCGGCATCAGGTTAAAAGCCTGAAAAATAAAACCGATATTTCTGCGCCGAAAAACTGTCATAGCGTTATCGTCCATGGAAAGGATATCCTTTCCGTCGATATATACTTTTCCCTCTGTCGGTGTATCCAGCGCACCGATCATATTCAGCAGGGTGCTTTTTCCGGAGCCAGATTCACCGACAATGGCAACAAATTCGCCTTTCGGCACGGCAAAGCTCACATTTTTCAAAGCATGAACTGCCGTATTTCCGCTTCCGTATGTTTTGGAAAGCGATTTTACTTCCAATAGATTCATTGTAATGACCTCCTCAAGCTTTTGTCGGTTTCATTGTAAACGAGAAGTCTTACACTGACGCTAATATTCTCTCCGTTTTTTCCATTTACCTTCTGTAAAACGATCTGTTCTTTTGAATACCCTGCATCAATCAATTCCGTCACGATGAAATCGCGGTCCCTCTTCTCCGATGATTCCATTTCTTGTAAATCCGCACTTTTCCAGCACTCTGATAGAGGCTACATTACTCTCCTCAGCTTCAGCCTCAATACGACAAACGCCGTATTGCTGCATAGCCCACTCTGATACAGCACGAACTGCTTCCGTGGCATAACCGCAGCCTTGATAGTCCTCTTCGATCCCGTATCCAATCTCTGTGATCCCTTCTTCGGAAAGCCCTTTGAAGCAAAGCTCTCCGATGTGTGTACCGTCC
>JAKSQO010000064.1 GCA_024404095.1 Clostridia bacterium
TTGATTTCCTCAACAAACTCGGGGATAACTGATGATGCACCGTGAAGAACGATGGGGAAGCCGGGAAGTCTCTTTGAAACTTCTTCAAGAATGTCAAAACGAAGCTGCGGCTTCTGACCGGGCTTGAACTTGTATGCGCCGTGGCTTGTGCCGATAGCGATAGCAAGAGAGTCAACGCCTGTGCGTGTTACGAAGTCCTCAACCTGCTCGGGCTTTGTATAGCTCTCGTTACCTGATTCAACAACAACGTCATCCTCAACGCCTGCAAGTGTGCCGAGCTCACCCTCAACAACACAGCCGTGTGCGTGTGCGTAGTCAACAACCTTCTTTGTAAGAGCTACGTTCTCTTCATAGGGAAGGCTTGAACCGTCAATCATAACTGATGTGAAACCGCCGTCAATGCAAGCCTTGCAGGTCTCGAAATCGGGGCCGTGGTCAAGGTGAAGCGCGATGGGAAGACCTGTCTCCTCAACAGCAGCCTCAACAAGCTTTACAAGGTATGTGTGGTTTGCATATGCTCTTGCGCCCTTGGAAACCTGAAGAATGAGGGGAGCGTTGAGCTTCTTACCTGCTTCAACAATACCCTGAATGATTTCCATGTTATTAACATTGAATGCGCCGACTGCATAGCCGCCCTTATAGGCGTCCTCAAACATCTTTTTTGTAGTTACAAGTGGCATTTATATCACTCCTAAAAATATTATCCCTTAGATTATATCATTTTTCCTTTTTTTGTCAATGTTATATCAATCACATTTGCTAAATATTTCTAAATCTAATTGATAATTAAACGAATCTGTGTTATATTTTAATTATAATGTAATATTATATCTTGAAATAAATGTTTATATATATGTGAGGTACTTACAAATGAGACTTTCAGATAAAATGGCTGAAAACAAAGTCATAAACGCAATGCGAAAGTTTATGATGTCAAAGGTTTTTATGCTTATACTTTTCGCTATCGGCGCGGTGTTTATTGTCCTCAGAGGCAAGGGAAGTATAATGCCGCTTGTCTACGGTGATGTAACGCTTGCAATGATAATGTGCTTTATTCTTGTTATCTGCGACGATATTATCGCAACGCTGTTTCCGTTTATGCTCATATGCAGTATTTCGATAAAATGCTACGATTCGTTCAACACATTTATCAAATTCGTTTATCTTGCGCCGATTGTGCTTTTTGCTCTGCTGTTCCACTTCATTGTATACCGCAGAAAAATTCAGATTGGTCAGACGTGGAAAGGCCTTGCCGCCGTTGCCGCCGCAGTAACCATAGGCGGTCTCGGCAAAATCACCGCCGCTGAATATTTCAAGCCGACAGCCCTTTTCTATACATTCGGCCTCGGCATAGGAATGTTTCTTGTTTATTTTATTCTCAACACATATTATCGCGAGGACAGCACGAAATATACGCTTCGTTTCCGTTTTTCGTTTATAATGACGCTTGTCGGTCTGTTCTGCGTGTTTATAATGATTCATCATTATGTGATTTACTGGGATCGTTTTCTTTTAAAGCTCAGTCCGCTTAACTTCCAGTGGCGAAACAATATTTCAACCATACTTATGCTGACAATGCCATTTGGATTTTTCCTTTCATCGCGAAAATATCCCTATATTTTCGCAGGTGTTGCACAGTATATCGCAATTCTTTTCACAGGTTCACGAGGCGGTGCACTCGGCGGAACAATCGAGTTCGGTCTGTGCCTTATAGTTCTGATTTACTGTGATGCAAAGCACAGAAAAAGAAATCTTATTATTATCGCAGGCACGGTTTCTGTTGCGCTGACGTTCTTCCTTGAACCGATAATGAAATTCTTTACCCCCGTTCTTCTCCGACTTGTTGACGGTGACGATATCCGTGAGGGTCTGATTTCACGTGCGGTTGAGGATTTTAAGTCAAACATTCTTTTCGGCAGAGGTCTTGGCTACAACGGCAACACGGACGTGCATGACCCCGCAAAGTTTGCAATCTGCTGGTATCACTCATCTCCGTTCCAGGTAATCGGAAGCTTCGGCCTGTTCGGCGTTGCGGCATATACCTATCAGCTCTATAACCGAATGAAAACAATCTGGTTAAGAATTACTCAGTTTAATATCACGCTGTTTATTTCGTACGCAGGACTTTTCCTTATGTCACTTGTAAATCCGGGTGAGTTCTGTCCTGTTCCGTACGGTATGCTTGCGGTACTTTTCTTCATTATCTGCGAAAAAAATAATATTGCCGCGTCAGAACGCAGCAATATGTCAAATGAAGAAATCATCAGTATTAAACTGTAATTACATCAGCTGAACCTTTTCACCTGAGCAGGTCAGAAGATTGTAGTTGAACACACCGTCAGAAATGAAAGTGTAGTAGTAATATCCGAGCTCACACTCTTTAAATTTATTTCCGTTGTACTGTGAATCCTTAGCCTGAGTAAGAATAAGAGTCTGATTTTTAAACTGCTTAATCATATAGATTCCGTACTTGCTCGAGCGGACAACCATTTTTTCATCGTTTATTTTCGGGAGCTTATACTCACCGTTTTCCTTGTCAAAGGTATAATAAACGTAGTTGAATTCGTCCTTCTGTCCGACACACATTACGCCGTCATCGCATTCGGCATATGTAAGCAGCTTTTCGTGATATCGGTAGGAGTAAATCTGCTCAACAGATTTAAAGCTGTAAACAAAATTTTCAATCGGAACAAGCAATAACAATCCGAAAGCAATTATTGCGGAAAATGAAGCAATAAGAATGGACTTTGCTTTATTTTTTGTAACTTTTATAAGAATTATAATAAGTGCGACAAAGATAACCAGAGCCACACCCCATCTGACAAAATCGTATGCCATAAAGGTCTCACCTCTCAGATAATGTTATCATACAAATCAGAAAAAGTCAAATACAGGCAAGGTGATTTTATGAATAATAAAATAAAACAATTTGCAGAATTGATTTCCGACAGCAGTAAAACCGTATTTTTCGGCGGCGCAGGAGTTTCGACTGAGAGTGGCGTCAAGGATTACCGCAGCGAAGACGGACTTTACAACACGGTTAAGGAATACGGAGTATCACCCGAAACGATTCTGAGCCACAGCTTTTTTAAAAAGAATCCCGAAACATTCTATGACTTCTATTATAAGTATTTTCTTGAATGTGAAGTCGAACCGAATGCGGCTCACATTGCTCTTGCAAAGCTTGAACAGATGGGTAAGCTCTCATCGGTAATTACTCAGAATATTGACGGACTGCATCAGAAGGCAGGCAGCAAAATGGTGCTCGAGCTTCACGGCACTACGTCAAAGCATTATTGCTCCGACTGTTTTGCTCCGTTTGCTGTTGAGGATATCAAAGCGTTAAAGGGCGGAGTTCCGCATTGCAGGAAGTGCGGAGGAATTATCAAACCGAGAGTTGTCCTCTATGAGGAACCGCTAAATGACGAGGTTGTTGAAAAGGCTGTCAGCGAGATTGTTAACGCCGACCTGCTTATTATCGGAGGAACCTCGCTTGCGGTTTATCCTGCGGCTATGTATATACGCTATTTCAGGGGCAGAAATATTGTTCTGATAAATAAAGGCGAAACACAGTATGACAGCAGTGCCGACCTTGTATTCCGTGAAAATATCGGTGCGGTTCTGAGCGAAACAGTAAGGTTTGTAAAATAAGGAGCAGGAAGTATGAAGGTGTTACAGTTTTTTGTATCGTTGTTTATGGCGGTGATTATCCCGATTTCAAATTTTTTCAGCTTTGTTCATAAGCCTGTCAAAGGAGAATTTACTGAGCTTGAAGCGGTTGTTAAGACCGACAGAGCGACAGACACTTTTGTAAAGGGCGATAGCGATATAATCCTTTCCGACGGAAAAGGTCTTGAGGACGCAATTGAAAAACTCGGCAGAATGAACGGCGAACAGGTTACTGTCTGGCTTCACGAGGGTATATACAACCTCAGCGACACAGTTAAACTCAGCGGCATTAAAAATGTATCATTCAGAGCTTTCCCGAATGAAAAGGTCGGCATAACAGCCTGCCGTGAAATCGGTGGCTGGAATGAAACAACTGTCAACGGTGTTAAAGCGTGGGTGACCGATATTGAAAGCGGTTTTAATTTCAACACGCTTTTAAAGGGAGACGAAAATCTGCCTGTTACAAGATACCCCGAAAATGGCTACCTGCTTGTAAAGAACCCTGACCGAAGCGTTGCACTCTTTACCGATGAAACAACACCGTGGCCGGGTTATTGCTATGGCGACAAGGCTTTTTATACCAACAACGATATGAAGCTCGACAGCCTTTATAATGTGCAGGATGTTCATATCAAGCTTATGCATTACTGGTTCTGTGAAAAGACAAACCTTACTTCATACGAAAACGGCAGAATCGGAATGGAAATGGCGTGCAGTATGAAGGTTGAGGCAAATGACAGATACTTCCTTGAAAATGTTTTTGAGGCACTCGACAAGCCGGGCGAATGGTATCATGATACCGTAAAGAATAAGCTCTACTACATTCCGCAGGACGGAGATAACATAGATATAACAGTTCTTTCAGCTCCGACTGAAAATCTTCTTTTTGATATTTCAGCTTCAAGCAACATCACCTTCAGCGGACTCACAATCAAAAACACCGACTGGTGCTATCTCACACCTACACCCGATGTCGGATGGCTTGGTACTTACGGTCTGCTTTTCCCGCAGGGAAATCTCGAGTGCAACGGAGTATTTGACATTACAAGGTCAGAGAACATCAACTTCACAAACTGCGATTTTCTGAATATCGGCAACGGTGCAATCCGTTTCAATAAGCAATGCAGAGATTGCAATGTCACAGGCTGTACGTTCAGAGAAATCGGCTCAAATGTTGTTTTCATTGACGGCTATAACACATTTGACAATGCGATGCGGACAGCAAACATAAATGTTGTTGACAACCTCATTGAGGGTTACGGCAGAAACTTCCCCTCGGCTATCGGTATTCTTCTGACCCACGCAGTCGACTGCAAGCTCTCGCACAACGAAATCCACGACGGATATTACACCGCAATCTCCTGCGGATGGGTATGGGGATACAGCAAGGACCATACAACTGACGGAATTGAAATCAGCGAAAACCATATCTATGATATCGGTCAGGGCTGGCTGTCGGATATGGGCGGCATTTATACCCTCGGTATTCAGCCGAACACAGTCATCACGCATAACAAAATTCATAATGTTGCCGCTGACCCGAATGAGGGCGGCTACGGCGGATGGGGAATCTATCTTGACGAGGGCTCTTCAAATATCACGGTTTATCAGAATCTTGTTTATGACTGCGGTTCAAACAGCTTTCATCAGCACTACGGTCAGGACAATATGATTATCAATAACATTTTCGCTTTGAGCGCAGGCGGTCAGTTCCGTGTAACACGCAACGAGGAACACAACGAACTGCATCTGATGAGAAACATTATTCTCTCGGATAATCAGCCGATTTATACAAACGTTGAGCAGAGCAAATTTACCGACAGTAAGAATCTTTACTGGGATCTGAAAAACGGAAAAAATGTTATCAGCAGTACAAGCGATACTGTTAAAAAATTCAAAAACAGACTTCATAAATCTGTTATGAAAGCTATGGATTATTACAACAACGGAATTTACGCTGACCCGATTTTCCGAGATGCTAAGAATTTTGACTTCACACTTGCGGACAATTCTCCTGCACTTGAAGAGATAGGATTTGTTCCGTGGAACTACAATACGGCAGGAACGCTGACAAACTTCAGATAACAAAGGGGCTGTGACACAACAGCCCGAAAGAAAAAGCGAGTCGAAGCACTAAAAAGTA
>JAKSQO010000065.1 GCA_024404095.1 Clostridia bacterium
TGACACGGGGATAATGATACTTCCGTGAAGAACGGCCCGGTGCGAATCCGGGATACGGTCGTTATGGGTTGGAATCTGATACCCACTATGCAGTATATGATACCTCTTTACCGTGGAAAAGAGTCGCGGTATTTATGCTGAGAGGTTACTCCGGATCTCCCCTGCAAAAAGAGTACGGGATAACTGTACCTTTTTTGCGCCGCCGGGGGCTGTAATAAATACGGCGGAAATCTCTCTCAAAGCCTGTTTTGAGCGTTTTAATCTTATGCCAATGAAAGTATATTCCCTTAAAAATTAAATGGCTTACAGAAGAAAAAATCGCCGAAATCGGCACCAAAAAGACACCTTTTTCAGAGCTGTCGGAAAACAAATTTAACAGAAAGGAGATAATTGATGAACAGATATTTTTCAAAAGAAAAACTCGGCGAATTATCCTTTTACAAAATTCCGAAAATGCTTTTCACAGACAAAAAATATAATACGCTTTCGGTATGCGCAAAGGTTCTTTACTGTATGCTGCTTGACCGGGCAAGTCTTTCAAAAGAAAACGGATATATCGACAGCAACGGAAATGTAATCGTTTTTATGACAAACAGTCAGGCTTGCGACCTTCTTTCCTGCAGCCACGAAAAAGCATCAAAGCTGTTTAAGGAACTTGAAGCTTTCAATCTGATTGAACGGAAAAAGCAGGGACTTTGCAGAACCTCTATCATCTATCCGAAGCTGCCTTCGTAGCTGTTTTTCGGAATCATCCCGTCCGATAAACAGAAACAAATAATACTGAAATATAGTGAGATATATAACTTGCCGAAAAAGAGAAATATATATGAGTATTACCGGATTTTATTGGAATATACACTGCTTGGTGAAAACGCAGAATGTACGGAAATGCCCGTTTTTTTCTTCGGCAAGTAAAATCTGTTTTCGGTAAAAGAATACTGCGACACATTTTCAGTTCTTTGATTTTTTGGAGGACTGTTTTATGCTCAAAAATATTTTTTCATTTTTCAGGAACATTTTGAATTTTTCTGTCGGGGTATATATGGAAGGCAATCAGTATCTGAAATAAAAAGTAACAAGGAGGTGAACCCTAAATTGTCAAAAGCAATGTTACAGATAATTCACCCAAACGGCATGGGCTAAAGTAGCCCACACCAAACGAAAGAATTATCTGTAACGCCGGAAAGCGAATACGAAATTGCGGCAGAAGTGCTGAATGTGCTATGAAGCACTTACAGCACAGTATAAAAGTTTCGGAAAGCCCGTGCGGCTGCTCTTTTCAAAGAGCATTGAGCACCGGGGAGCAATTCGCAAATTGCAGGGGCAGCGCCCCTCCGGAGGAAGATGTCGTCAGTAAATCTTTCTTCGGCAGCCGCCGAGTAGAAGATGCCCCCACAGTGTGGGGGAAATGTCAGCGGAGCTGACAAAGGGGGACGTGTCCGGTAGGACCCCACGACAGCTTTGCAGCACTTCAGGGCTGAAAGTGTCATAGTGGGTTACACACTTTCGTAAAAAGTGATGCCCTCCGTGAGGTACAAATCTAAAAAAGAATTGGAGGTGAAAACATGCCGGAACAGAATTTCAGTTTTGTGAGAATAAAGGAGCATACGGCAAAAACCGTCGGCAACTCAGAACGGCACAACGAACGGAAAAACGAAAACTATTCCAATGACGATGTTGACCTTGAACGCAGCAGCATGAATATCCACTTCAAAGATCCGGGCGGTAAATCATATATTGAAATTTTGCGTGAAATGGAGGAAGCGGGAAAAGCATCCGAAAGAGGTCTGCGTGATGATGCTACCCTCTTTGATGAAATGATATTCGATGTAAATACCCGGTACTTCGATAATCACGGCGGATATGAATATGCAAAAGAGTTCTTCTCTCACTGCTACGACTTCGCCCGTGAAAAATACGGTGAGGAATATATCGTCTCGGCGGTAATGCACGCAGATGAACTGAACAAAGGTCTTTCCGAAGACAGAGGCGAAAAGATATATCACTATCATCTGCACGTTGTAGCTATTCCCGTTGTTGAAAAAGAAATACGGTGGTCAAAACGGTGCAAGAATGAAGCTCTCCGGGGTACTGTCAAAGAGGTAATTCATCAGATAAGCCATTCTAAAAAATGGCCGTCGCTCACGCCCGAAACGGATGATAACGGCAATGTAATTCTCCGTCAGAACGGCAAGCCGTCCTATGTACGCTCGTACAGCATTTTACAGGATGAAATATTCCAATATCTGCGTGATAAAGGCTATGCGGATATTGAAAGAGGTGTAAAAGGCAGTACGGCGGAAAATCTGACAAGCCTTGAATATAAGATAAAGAAAGACACGGAACGCCTTTCGGATATTCAGCAAAGTCTTGAAAAATCAGAAATCAAATATGAGTCTGCCCAAGATGTTCACAAAACATTCAGTGAAATTGATAATATGGGCAAAAAATCAATCGGCGGCAAATATACCGTTGCAAAAGAGGATTACGAAACTCTCACAACTCTTGCAAAAGAAGGCATTGCAAGCCGCGGCGAAATCGGAAGATTAAAAGATAAAATCAATGATTTCAGCCGCAGACTTTCAAACGAACGCTCGGCAAACGCAAGGCTGCAGGCAAAATATGAAGAACTCAAAGAAATCTGCAAGCCGTTTCTTTATGCGTTGGAGCGTTTTCCCGACCTTGTGAAAAAGTTTGTAAACAAGGTCAAGGAACTTGCCGAAAAAGAAAATCAGTCAAGGACTGAAAGAAAAATCAAACGAAATCAATATCAAAAATAAGGAGACAAAAATCAATGAATAAGTATTTTGAAAAAACAGACAGAACCTACAACTACGATATTTTCCGTATGGAGCCTATGCCGGAAACACCGTTTAAGTTCCGTGAGGATGACAGCTTTCAGAGTCTGATCGAAAGCATTGACAAATACGGTCTGCTCTCCCCGATAACCGTTATACCGCATAAAACCAAAGGCGGTTTTTATGAAGTCATATCGGGAATACGCAGGCTCGAGGCTTGCAAAAGGCTCGGCTATACGAATATATCGTGTATGGTGTGTGACAGAATGACAAGGGATGAAGCACTCATTTTTATGGTGGATTCAAACCTCTGCAGCCGTGATACAATTCTGCCGAGTGAGAAAGCGGCTGCGTATAAAATCAAGCTTGATGCTATGAAAAGGCAGGGATACAGAACGGATTTAGATGAAACCTTAACTTCTGACCAAGTTGGGCAGAAGTCGGAAACCTCGGTACAGAAAATTGCCGATGAATGTTCAGACAGCAAAACGCAGATACAGAGATATATCCGTCTGAATGAACTCCAAAAGCCTCTGCTTGATATGGTGGACGAGGGCAGAATAGCTTTCACTCCCGCCGTTGAGCTTTCGTATCTCTCAAAAGACGAACAGACAGACCTCATTGAAACCATACAGAGTGAGGAAGCAACTCCTTCTCTTGCGCAGGCGCAGAGAATGAGAAAGCTTTCCGAAAACGGTGAACTCGATATGAACAGAATATTCTCAATTCTGACGGAAGTCAAGGGTAACCAAAAGGAAAGCGTTTCCGTGCCGACTGAAGCTTTCAGTAAATATGTCAAGGGCGAACGCACACCTCAGAAGTACAGAGAGTTCATTCTGAAAGCAGTCGAATATTATTGCCGCCATCTTGAAAGGCAGAAAGGTCAGGAAAGATAATGGACAGATTTTTCGTAGGACTGAATTGCGGCGGAGACCGTGAATACACAATCGGCAACTACACCTTTGTTGTTTCATCACGGTTCAAACCGCTGCCGGAAGCGGTTACACTTGCCGACAAAATTGAAAAACACGTCGAAAGCGATTTCGCACATTTTACAACTATTGAAAAAGGCGATATAATTACCGAAGAATATATACCGACTGCCGGAAAGGAGGAAAAATGCAGTCAGGTAACGCAAACAGAATAACGGCACTGTACTGCCGCTTATCCCGTGATGACGGCACCGAGAGCGAAAGCAACTCCATAGGCAATCAGAAAAAGCTGCTGAAGCAGAAAGCCAAGGAGTTCGGCTTGAAAGATACAAAATACTATGTTGATGACGGCTACACGGGTACAAATTTCAACAGACCGGGCTTTCAGTCCCTTCTTGACGATATTGAAATGGGATATGTAGGTGCGGTAATGGTAAAAGACCTATCCCGTTTAGGGCGAGATTATGTTTCGGTAGGTCATTATACAGACAGTTACTTTCCCGAACATGACATTCGATTTATCGCCGTCAATGATTTAATTGACAGTGATGAGGGCGACAATGAAATAGCTCCGTTCAAGAATGTAATGAATGAAATGTACGCAAGAGATATTTCACGAAAGGTCAGATGCTCCCACAGAGTCAGAGGCAATATGGGAGAACCGTTATCACAGCCGCCATACGGGTATATGAAAAGTCCCGAAAACAAGAAGTATTGGATTATTGATCCCGAAGCTGCGGAGGTTGTCAGAAGAATATTTCAGCTTTGCATTGACGGCAACGGAAATGAGACAATAGCCGGTATTCTTCAAAAGGACAAGGTGCTTATCCCAATGGCGTATTGGCAGAGCAAGGGTCTTAACAGAGGCGGCAAGAAAACACAGCCTAACCCGTACAAGTGGTGCAAGACCACCATCGGAAAGATACTCAGTCAGCAGGAATACTGCGGCGATGTTATCAATTTCAAAACTTATTCAAAGAATTTTAAGAATAAAAAGAGAATTGATAACCCCGAAGAAAATTGGGCTGTATTCAAAGATGTTCACGAGCCTATTATCGAAAGAGAGATATTTGAGCGTGTGCAAACGCTTATTGGTAAATCAAGGCGCAAAGCACCTAAGCCTGAAAATGCGGAAAAAAGTATATTCAGCGGCTTATTGCACTGCGGAGATTGCGGTCATCCGATGTACTATCATACAAATACAATAAACAAGAATATTCATTTCTTTATCTGTTCTGACTCCGTCAGCGATTACCGAGGCAAATGCGGACCGGGCAGACATTATGTGAGAGAAGATTCTATTGAACAGATAGTCAGACTTCAGCTTCAATGCTTTTCAGAGCTGCTTACAAACGATGAAGGAACATTTGTTGATATTCTTGCAAAGAAAACAAACAAGGATATGCTCGATGAGAAAAAGCATCTTGAAAGTGAGCTTCAGAAAGCCACAGCAAGAAATGAAAAAGTGCTTCATCTGTATGAGAAAATCTTTGAGGACAACGACGAGGGCAAGGTTACCGATGAAATGTTTATGGCAATGTCTCACAAGTACGAGGTTGAAAGAATGGAGCTGAAGGAAAAGATAAAAGAAATCCGTCAGCAGCTTCAGAAGCTCGAAAATCAGCAGACGGGGCTTGAGGTATTTATCAGAACAGTAAGAAGAGTTTTGCAGATGGAAAAGCTGACTGCACCGCTTGTTAAAGAGTTTATTGACCATATTGATGTATTTGAAGCCGAGGGTACGGGTAAAAACAAAACGCAGCGTATAAAGATATATTACCGCTTTGTCGGATATATTGAAATGCCCGCCGCACGCACACAGCCTCAGTTTGTCGCAGACACAAGGCAGGGTGTGGCAATCAATTATGTAGCATAAAAAAGCAGGCTGAAAAGCCTGCAATATGCCGCATATATTGATAATAAATCAAAACCACCGGTTCAACCGGTGGTTTACTCCACCCCTATAAGGGGTTGTT
>JAKSQO010000066.1 GCA_024404095.1 Clostridia bacterium
AAGAAACAGACCAAGGGTCTTACCCTTGGAACCTGCGCTGTGTAACTTCAGCACAAGGAACCATTCATATCCGCCCTCGGGTACAAGTAACAGGCGCTCACTACCCCGCTCAGCATTCAGCAAGGTTTAACAGCTCTATCGTGTTCTACAGGGCTACTGCGCAGTAGCTGTAAAGATGTGCGCGCGGCTCAGGTTAAGACACACATGAGTGTGCATTCGGGGTAAACCTGCACCTTAGACTACGGAGCGGATATAGAACACAATTGCTCTTCCTACCACCGAGGGATTTCAAAGGGAAACATCCCTTTGATTGCCTTTCTTTTTGCAAGCGTTTTTCTTTGGCAAAGCAAAGAAAAATGCTGATAGGTAGCAAAGAAAAGTGGAGAAAACAGCAATAATACAAATTTTCAGCAGTACAAATCCTTTTTTCTTCCCTCTACGAGAAAATCAATGGCATCGCATACGTTATCGAAAGATTCGAGAACGCTTGATTTCTTGAAGAAAACAAGTTTCACGCCCATGCTCTCCATAAGATTTTTCTTTGCTTCTTTAAGTGCAATTTCGTCGTCGGGGTCATCGCAAAGCTCGATTGCAAGTCTTGCCTTGTCGCAGTAGAAATCAGCAATATACCTGTCGATGATTTTAAATCTGTTAAAAGGTACTGAGTAGTTTTTCAAAAAGCTGTACCAAAGCTTAACCTCTTCTTTCATATGAAGAACACCTCCTATAAAAAGGACTCATTTGAAGTGTTCTTGTATATTTCGGTACAACTAAAAAATCAAATCCTCGTTATTTCTCTTCAAAAGCGTCTGCGTGGACATCTGACTGAGGTAAATTTTAATCTGCTCGCCGTCACGGCAAACCACGAAGGATTTGGGAATATCCTCCGCAACGTTTATAACCTGTCCGTTCTTGTCGGCAAGGTTCAGATATTTTCGTGTCAAATGCGATTGGCTGGTGTTGTCGAGGTCGAAAATTCCGACTATGCTCTTTTTTTCAACCAGCGCACCGCTTCCGAGATGAAGATACATTATCTTATTCTCCCGCTGTCCACGTGGATTACCTTGCCGCCCGTGCGATTTGAAATACCCTCGTCCTCGCAGCAGGTAATAAGCGTCTGTCCGCCGCCGATACGGTTGAGAACGAACTCCTGCCGCTTGGTATCAAGCTCGCTTAAAACGTCGTCGAGAAGCAAAATCGGATATTCTCCCGTTTCGGCAAGATATATTTCTCTCTCGGCAAGCTTAATTGAAAGCGCGGCAGTCCTTGTCTGACCCTGACTTGCAAAGCTCCTTGCGTTTTTTCCGTTAATCGAGATTATAAGGTCGTCCTTATGAGCACCTGTCAGGCACTGCTGAGCTTCAAGCTCTGCTTTCTTATGCGCCTCGTGGTGATCGCAGAGGTCATAGTAAATCTCTTTCGCCGAGCCTAAGGGGTCACGAACGCTCGAAACAGTGCTGTACTCAATACAGAGTTCCTCGCCCAGTCCCGAAAACTCACTGTGGATGGGTTTTGCCTCTTCATTCAGCCTTTTTGCAAAGGCAGCGCGGTATCTGATAAGCTGTGCCGACATTCTGTTCATTCCGTCGGTAAACTCATCGAGCGTATCCAAAAGAGACGGCTTTTCACGCCAGTCCTTCAAAATGCGTGTTTTATTCTCATAGTAGCGGTTAAACTCCGTAAGATATTCGCCGTATCTCGGACGAATCTGACAAATTGCATTATCGAGCAGCTTTCTTCTCGCCGCCGCACCCTCTTTTATGAGGTTAAGGTCGTCGGGACAGAAAAGCACCGCATTCAGCGTACCCGAAAGCTCGCCCGCCGTCTTTTTTACGGAATTAACCTTTATCTGCTTTCGCACTCCCTGGCGCAAAACGATATTAACCGTCTGCTCTCTGTCGTGGCTGACTATATCGGCAAGAATATCCGCGGAATCGTAGCCGAAGCCTATAAGCTCTTTATCAAATCTGGTGCGGAAGCTCTTTCCCGCCGCCAGCATATAAACAGCCTCGAGAAGATTTGTCTTGCCCTGAGCATTTGCGCCGTAAATTACGTTTGTACCCGGACCGAAATCCGTGGTCTCAAACTCATAGTTGCGAAAGCCGTGAAGTGCAATCTTATTAATTTTCATCTGAAGTAACTTCTATCTCGAAGCGCTCAAACTTAACCTTGTCGCCGGGGCGTACTTTCTTTCCGCGCATGGTGCAAACCTCTCCGTTTACAGAAACCATGCCTTCGGAAATGGCATATTTAGCCTCGCCGCCTGTTCCGACCAGCGCCGCATATTTCAAAAGCGCATCGAGCTTTATAAATTCTGTATTTATCGAAACTTTTTCCATTTTTATGACCATTACTTTTCATAACATTTTAAGACACTTACGACCTGTAATAGTAATGGTCATAAAGTGCCATATTTTTTGCTTGCCTCATAAGAGGCGAGAAAAAAGGCTTATATTTTATCAATTTTTGAAAGATTTTCTTTCAAAAATTACGCTCTCAGTCTGATGGGAAGAATCATGTACTTGAACTTATCGCTGCCGTCTGCGGGAAGCAGAACGCAGGGTGAAGAGTTGGTGTTAAGGCAAACGCACAGCTCGTCAGAAGGAGCAACCTTAAGTGCGTCCATAAGATATCTGTCGTTAAAGCCTATCTCAAGACCTTCGGCACCGCCCTCGCATATGCAGACGTCCTCTGCCTTACCTATCGGAGTTACGCACAGGCAGTCGATAATTCCGTCGTTAAAGGTCATGCGGACGGGATTTTTGGTCTTTTCGTCAACAATGAGGGAAACACGGTCAACAGCGCGCTGCATCTCAGAGCGATTGACCTTTATGCTGTACTTAAACTGTTCGGGAACTGCCTTTTTATAGTTGAGGAAGTCACCCTCAAGGCGTCTTGTAACAATAACAGTTTTTCCTACAGAGAAGGAAACGTGATTTCCGCCGACGGAAATTTTTATCTTATCCTCAACGTCGGAGCAAATTCTCTCAAGATCACTCAGCGCCGCGCCGGGAACTATAAACTCGTTGTGTCCGTCTTCGCCTTCGATGGCCTCTCTGCGCAGAGCAAGACGATAACCGTCAACGGAAACGAGGGTGAGAACACCGTTTTCGATTTCAAACATAGAACCTGTGTAAACAGGACGGCTGTCATTGTCGCTGACGGCAAAAATGCTCTGATTAATCATGCTCTTTATAAGGCCCTGAGCAATTTCAAAACTCTTAAGTCCGTCAACAGAAGGAAGCTCGGGATACTCCTCAGAGTCCATGCCCATAAAGCTGAACTCGGTCTTTCCGCATTTTACGGTGGTCATACCCTGTTCATCGGAAACTATGCTTACTATTCCGTCGGGCATGCGTCTTACCATTTCGCCGAAAAGCTTTGCTTCCAGAACGATAGAGCCGGGTTCGGAAATTTCAGCCTCTATGTTTGTATAAATGCCCTTTTTCAGGTCGTAGCCGGTAATGCGCAGAGATTCTCCAGCCTCGAGAAGAAGTCCTTCAAGAGTGGGGATAGGGCTTTTTGATGCAGTAGCTCTCGAGCAGGTGCTGACAGCTGACTGGAGAAGATGTTTTTCACAGGTGAGTTTCATATTCTTATCCTCCCGACTTTCAAGTCGTTTTTTATCAATAAATAAATCTTAAAAATATTAGCAGTAATAGCAGTAGGCAAAATTATTGTTGAAAAGTCCGAAAAAGCATTGATATATAAGAAAAACCGATGTTTACAAAAATGTTTATAATTTTTCAGTTTTCAACAGGGTAAAAAGACTTCAAATTTTACCAACACAAATTAACAGACATTTAACAGCTTTTGAAAAGAAAAATGTTCAAAAATCAAATTGAATTTATGTTGCTTGTTATATCGCGAACGGTTGATGCAATATTCGGGTCTGTTTTTATAAGATCTTCGATTTTTTTGATTGACGCAAGAACGGTGGAATGATTTCTCGCCTCATATTCGGCACCTATTTCTTTAAGAGAAAGATTTGTAAGTGTGCGAATGAGATACATAGAAATCTGTCTTGCGATTGCCGTGTTCTTGGAACGGTTCTGACCTCTCAGATCCTCTTCGCTGAGTGAATAGTATCTCGCGGTTTCTTTTATGATGAGCTGAGGAGATGGAATAAAGGTTCCTATGCGTATAACGTCCTTTATGGCGCGTTTTACGGCCACGGTGTCTATTGTACTGTCGAGTATCTCCTTATAGGCTGTAAGGCGTTTTACGACGCCCTCAATCTGTCTTACGTTTGAAGTTATGGTTTCCGCTATATATGTTACGGCATCGTCATCGAGAACAAGGCCGAACTGTGCGGCTTTGTTTCTTATGATAACCATTCTGGTTTCCATATCGGGGGGCTGAATATCAGCCATAAGTCCGCCCTCAAAACGGGTGCGGAGACGGTCATCGAGAAGTGACATTTCAAGAGGAGGTCTATCAGAGGTTATTACTATCTGATGGCCTGCTTCGTAGATATTGTTGAAGGTGTGGAAGAACTCCTCCTGAGTGGAATCCTTGCCGGCGATAAACTGAATATCGTCTACGAGGAAAAGATCCACGTTGCGGTATTTGAGTCTGAAATCCTCACCGGTTCCGTCTTTAATGGATTTTATAAGCTGGTTTGTAAATTCATCGCCCTTTATATAGGCAATGTTTACGCCGGGATCACGCTCACGAAGTGCCTGACCGATGGCGAGAAGCAGGTGGGTTTTACCGAGACCTGAATTGCCGTATATGAAAAGAGGGTTATATGCGCTGCCCGGCTTTTCGGAAACGGCGACTGCGGCGGCATGGGCAAACTTGTTGGAGTTGCCGACTATGAAGCGGTCAAAGGTGTAGCCTGCCATTTCGGGGAGAGGATCCTCACCGGCTGATCTGGATTCGTAATCGTTAATCTCGTCACCGGCAAGAATTTTTAAGTCAAAGTCGGCG
>JAKSQO010000067.1 GCA_024404095.1 Clostridia bacterium
ATATCAATATGTGAAAGGTTTATCAAGACCTAATTGGAATATTTTTCAAAAACAAAGTAATCTCTAAATACTTCAATCGAAAAATATATTAAAAATTTACAAATTTTTTCGGACAAATCACATTTTCGTCTGGAGTAATAAGTGAAGGGCGATGGTCAGGCGTTCTTCATCAGAAAATTTGTCAGCAAAAATATTAACTTAAACAAAAATTTATTAAGAAAGGACTTGATTTAATAAGTAACAATCTTAAACCATTTGTAAAATGGCCGGGCGGGAAGCGTCAGCTTATCCCCGAAATCAAAAAACGAATATCCGAAACCTACAAAACCTACTACGAGCCGTTTATCGGCGGAGGCGCATTGTTGCTTGCGGAACAGCCGGAGCATGCTGTTATAAACGATGCAAATGAACAACTTGTAAATGTTTATGAGCAAATCAAGTGTAATCCCGAATTTATTATTGATGCTCTAAAAGCATACGATTCTGTTCTTTGTAGCCGGGAACTTTACCTTGAAATGCGTCAGAAGTATAACCGGAAAATAGCCGATGGCATACTTGATACCGAAGGCGCAGCTTTATTTATAGCATTAAATCATCGTGCGTTTAACGGTGTGTACCGTGTAAATAAATCCGGTGATTTTAATGTTCCCTGGAACAACAGGCAAAATATCAATTCCTTTGACGAAAACAATATCCGAAATATTTCGGCTTATTTGCAAGAAAAAGATATCACCATAAAATCAGGCGATTTTTATACAGCCTGTAAATCAGCAGAAAAAGGAGACTTTGTTTTTCTTGACCCACCATACATACCTGTTTCAAAAACTGCAGATTTTACAAATTACACCAAGAACGGGTTTCGTTATGCAGACCAGTGTCGCACAGCAAAGCTATTCAAAGAGCTGGATGAAAAAGGTGTGACCGTAATCAGTTGTAACAGCAATGTTGAGCAAGTGAAAGAATTGTACCGCGGGTACAACATTGAAGAGGTCAGCTTCAGAACATCTGTATCCGCATACGGCAGCAGACGTGACTCAACAGAGCTTATTATATCAAACACTTAAACAAACAAATTCTGTCCGGATCACCCCGGACAGGAAAATAAAAACGTTTCCTTTCAGGCAGAAAGGACATTTATGAATTATAGAGATTATATTAACACCGCCAAAGTTCTTTGTTTAGGAACTCCATTAAACATAATGTCGCCGCAAGCGGAGCGATTTGAATTTTGCCAAGCCAACGACGGACAGTTTTTCGTAGCAAAATACAAACATTTTTGCGAGCGAGCAGACGCAGAAATCATCTATCTGAGCGAAGAAGGAGCAAAAGAATTTGTCCGCAGATTCGCTCCAAAGACAATTTATAAAAAAATTTTCAATTCTTAAACCTTTGCCCCGCCGGTGGCATTATAACCGGCGCAAATTTATACCGCAAAATAAAAATTTTACATACTTTCACAGGGATTATAACCTAAACAGGTTATAATTTCCCGTTTTTTAACCATTATATGAAGGAGGCTTTTTATGCTATTAGAAAACTACAAACTTTGTCTTACCCCCGATGAGCTTAAAGACTACATCGGGGACAGTCATCTGTTCGCTTTTGACTTTGAAACTTCACCGTCTGACAGCCACCGTGACGACCCCAAGGCATCGCTTGATGCACACAGGTCGCACATCGTTGGCATCAGCTTTTCTGTTGAGGAGCATTCCGCTGTCTATGTTCCGCTCCGTCACCGTATCGGAAAAAACTGTTCTGACCGGGACAAGCTGTGGGAGTATCTCCGAAAGCTTTTCACCTGTGACAACAGAATCAAAATTGCGCATAGTCTTGCGTTTGAGTCGATGTTTCTGTATGCCAAAAATATTATTGTCCGTGAACCCTGTTACGATACGATTGCTGCCTTGATGCTTACACTTAAATCAGAAAATGAGTTTCGCACCCTGAACGATAGCGGACTTAAAACCGTCTTTCCGACAATGACAAAATTTGCCGACGTAACAGACGGCAGATTCTTCGATGAGCTTGACCCGTCCGATGATGCAACAATCGAATATGCCTGTGCTGACAGCGATTATGCCCTGCGTCTTTATAACATCTGCAACAGATGGTTTAACAGCAATCTGCCGAAACACAGAAAGATTGTTGAACAGATTGAGTCCCCGACAGCTGTGTATTGCGGTCTGATGAAATACAACGGTGTGCCGTTCGACATCGAATCTGTCAAAAAACAGAAAGATGTTCTCACAGCCGAATTGAATGAATTGAAAGGGAAAATTGATACTGTTACAGGTGGAATTGACATCGGAAAAAACGCCACGTCAGCGGCTTTCAAGAAATTTTTGTTTGACGACCTGAAACTTCCCGTGGTTTCAAAAACAGACAAAGGCGCACCGAAAACAGATGATATATCGTTTACCGAATGGAAAGAATATTGCGCTGAAAACGGCAAGCCCGAGCTTATTGATTTTCTCTGCAATATCGAGCAATACAAAAAGAAATCAAAGCTGCTTACAACATACATCGACGGATATTTAAAATATCTGAATCCCGTCACGGGTTGCATACACCCATCACTTATGCCTTTGGGTACCACGACAGGCAGATTCTCTTCGCAGGCACCTAATTTACAGAACATTCCCCGAATCAGCAACGATGACAGCGGTATGCGCAACTTCTTTATCGCGCCTGAGAACCACAAGCTTCTGTCAATTGACTTCAGTCAGATTGAGCTTCGTGTAGGCGCATTCTACTGCCGTGACGAGAAGATGATTGACACCTACAAAAACAATGGCGACATACATTCGCAGACAGCCGAGGTTATCTTCGGCAAAGAAGAAACAACCGACGACAGCAAGCACACAAGCGAACACAGAACCATTGCCAAAAGCTGTAACTTCGGTGTATTCTACGGACTTTTCCCCAAGGGGTTGATGATGAATCTTAAATACAACGCAGGCATAAAAGACATAACTTATGAGCGCTGCGAAGAGATTATAAAAAAATTGAAAGAAGGCTATCCGCGTCTTACTGAATGGCAGATTAAAGAAAAAACAAAAATCCATTTAAACGGCTATACAGAAACACATTCCGGAAGACGCAGATATCTGCCGGACATTGACGCAGAAGACAAAACCAAAGTTCGCAGTGCTGAACGCAAGGCTCTGAACACACCGATACAGGGAACTGCCGCCGACATACTGAAAATGGCTATGGCGAGAATTGTTGCGGGAATCAGCGACAAGCCGTGGCTTAAGCCTATACTTCAGATTCACGACGAGCTTATTTTTATTGTTCCCGACGAACATATAGCAGAGGCTGTTGAGTTTGTTAAAGCTGCAATGGAAGTAAAACCGTATCCCGATTTCGATGTTCCGCTGAGAGCTGACCCCGAGGTCGGACAGAGCTTCGGCACGCTTGCGGAATACAAAGGAGATGATGCCATAGATGCTTAAACTGCCGTCGAGCCCCATTACAGATTTTCTTATCCTGCTTTTATACATACTTCCCGACCTGCGAGCTGTTGACACCCTCATCGCAAGAAACAGAAAAATATCGAAAAGCACAAGTGCTATGCAATACAAAGTCAAAGGCAACACTTTGCTTGCAGAAAAGAAAAGCGACAGCGAACAGATACTGCTCCGCTTTGACGAATACCGCAGTATACCGCCACCAAAGCTTATTGTGTTTCTGCTGTGGCAGATAAATAAGCTTGCAATTGTTGACGCAAATATCGTTACCCACGAAATCGAATTTAACATACAGGAGCTTGTGCAATGCGGAATGTATAAATCCGTCACAAGTGCAAAAACCGCCCTGCAGCACCTTAACAGAATTACCGACATATATTTCCGAGGCACAGTAAAGTGCGAAGAATCCAAAACCGTTAACGAATGGCAAAGACCCATTCAATCCGTTGATATAACTAAACGCAAAGTAACCGTTAATCTTAATCCCGACTTTCCGTGGGAGATGCTCACCCGATATTATATGCAGCTCCCCGAGGAAGCCTTTTCACTTAGCCGACGGGCTTTTCTTATGATGTATTATTGCTGTTATCTTGCCCGTCAGAATACATCCGAAATCAAACACCACGGCTCATTCAGCATCTTGCTGCGAACCGTTCAGTACAGACTCAATCTGCCCGATGAGGGCAAAACAACACAACCCAAAAAGCTGATTAAAAATCCGATTGCCGATATTGTCAATGAAATTAACAGCTTGTCCTGTGGTATTAAGCTAAAGCTTTTTGCCGATGCAGATGCAAGTTCTGACAGCTTTCTTGATAACGGCAAAATAAATGTATATTTTGACAGAAACATTCAATCAGATTTACCCGATATGAAACAAATGAAAAGACGAACAAAGAAGAAATAGTATTGTAGGGGATGGCGTCCTCGACATCCCGGGAACAATCTGCAAGGAAATAAAACCGAATATTTTGGTTCGGAAATTCAATATTTAATGCCTACTGAATAACAGCAATTTTTTCAAAGCACACCCATTCAAGCAA
>JAKSQO010000068.1 GCA_024404095.1 Clostridia bacterium
CCATCGTTCTTCACGGTGCATCATCAGTTATCCCCGAGTTTGTTGAGGAAATCAACAAGTACGGCGGAAATATGCCCGACGCAATCGGTATCCCCGAGGAAATGCTTCGTCAGGCAGCAACTATGGCAGTTTGCAAAATCAACATCGACTCAGACCTTCGTCTTGCAATGACAGCAGCTATCAGAAAGTACATGGCTGAGAATCCGAGCCACTTCGATCCCAGACAGTATCTTAAGCCCGCTCGTGCAGCTATCGAGGGTATGGTTGAGCATAAGATCAATACAGTTCTCGGTTGCGCAGGCAAGGCATAAGTTTAAACTTATTCTATATTGCGAAACAAAGCTCGTGGATTTATTCCACGGGCTTTTTCTCTGCCTCTGCTTCACTCTCTTCAATCTCAAGCGGAACTTTCTGACCTATATTTTCGTAGCAATGATATCTGCCTCTTACGCAAATCTCATTCGCATTTTTATCAACACTGACGTCCTTTGAAATATTCTGCGAATGCAGCGTCTGATGATAAGCGTTGAGGGAATAATCATTGATTGCGGTCAACAGGATTTCGTCAGAACCGAGCTTTACCGCCTGTTCTTCAAAGTCAGCTGAAAGAGTATAAAACAATCCGAACGGCATTTTCTTTCCGCCGATTTCAAGCCATTCCTTGTGTCTGTAAGCGCAGTCGCTGTCTTTCACCCTGCCGAGCGGAATTTCTCTGCCGAGGAAATAAAGACTGTATATTTTCCTTTGCGTTTTTTTCAGAGCAGGAATTTCGGCAGGAGTGCTGTGCGAAACATCTATGGTTGTATTCGCAACCACATAACCGTCAGCGTCCGAAAAAAGATTGCTGTAAATTCTGCTTTCCGTAACACCGCTTATCAGCAGGTCGCCCTGTGAAACGGTCTGACCCTCAATGATTGCAGGCGAACCGCGATAAGGCTCGATTATTTCGACCTGTCCGTCTTTTAACGCAACAATATTTGACGTACCTTTTCCGTAATCTATCTGCGGAGTTTTGCGCACCTCGCGCACCTTGATTGTCGCCGTACTGCCGACAACATTTACCGTTGTCCATGAGGTATCGGACAGACTTTCGGAAACGTCGGAGCAAAGCGTGTTAAGGTCAAGCCGCTTGCTTCTGCCGATTGTCAGCCCTGCGTCCTCGTATGCGTTGGTGATTAGTTCGTCAGAAATAGCGGTATCATTATCAATTTCAATCAGCCATATTCTGCCCGACAGAATACTCAGCGCAACAATCATTACAGCAAAACCGATTGCCAGCCCTGTATACCTCATACATCGGTTGATGATAAACGGCAGTCCGTGCTTTTTTATCAGCTTTATATGCATTGAGCTTTCCTTTGCAGGAGAGCGTATTTTTTTATATCCGCCGATTGTCGTTTTGGCGGTTATTTCATTGCTGCGTTTGTGGATATCCCAAAGCGGTATTCCGCTTGCGGTACAGAGATTTATAAAACGCTCGCAAAAGCCGTTTTCGCCTTTGATTTCAACGTACCCGAAAAGCAGATGCACAGGGTCTTTGACTGACATGGTATCACCTCAGTTGCTGAATTCGATGCAAAGAATGAAGCCCTCAACCATCGCCTGCTCCATTGAAAGCGATTTAATGCTGAGGTTGTTACCTCTGATTGTGACGGCTGATTTGCCGAGATTTAATTTAACCACGGAATCGTCATATTCCATAATGCTCCTGCATCCGTCAATCAGCGCACAGTAATTGGAAATAATTTCAATGTATCCGCACTTTCGGCAGATATCATCCGTTATGTCAAGAGTATCGCATATTCTGTGCGAAAACGATGTATTGAACTGTTGAAAATCTGATTTCGGCATAGCTACCTCCCGAATTATCGGCAAATTTCTCTCATATATATTTACGGGTGATTTGCGTGAATAATTACAAAATCGAGGTCTTTTTTACTGCCGTTGTTTCAACAGTTTTTGCGGTGCTGTTTTTCGTTCAGCCGGCTGTGATAATTGCAGGCATTCGCAAGGGTCTTACCGTCTGCGGTTCATCGGTTATCCCATCGCTTTTTCCGTTTATGGTTCTTTCTGATTTCATTGTGCGTTCGGGTTTCGGCAGTATTGCCGGCAGAAAGATATTTCCGCTGACGGAAAAATTGTTCCGTCTGCCGGGCTCGGCAGGCTGTGCGATAATAATGGGGCTTATCGGCGGTTTTCCTGTCGGAGCAAGAATGACAGTTCAGCTGTTTGAAAGCGGAGAAATAACTGCAAGACAGGGCAGAAGAATGCTGACCTTCTGTATCAACGCAGGACCTGCTTTTGTAATCGGCACAGTCGGTACGGTGATGCTTTCCAGCAGCAAGGCAGGGCTTATCCTCTTCGTATCAACAACATCGGCTTCGCTCATTGCGGGTATTATAACCCGACTTTTTGACAGCAAGAAACCTCAAAAAGCAGAAAACAAAAACACAGTATTTGACTCGAGCTCACTTACCGAATCGGTAAGCTGTTCGGTGGAGGCAATGCTGAATGTCTGTGCGTGGATTATCATTTTTTCAGGGCTTAACGAGGTTATTGCACACTTTCCTGTGAGCGAATCGGCTTCGGTATGGCTTCGCATGGTAACAGAGGTTACGGGCGGATGCATGACAGCTTCAACGCATTTCCCCACCTGCATACTTGCTCTTGTGCTCGGCTGGTCGGGGCTTGCCGTGCATTGTCAGTTAATGCCGTATCTGAAAGCGCTCGGAATGAAATTTACATATTTATGGGCTTCGAGAATTGTTGTCGGCGGAATGTCAACGGCGATAGCGTGGATACTTTTTCGCCTGTTTCCGTGTGAGGTCAGCGTGTTTTCGAATACTGCAAATATAATATCTGCTCCGTACTCCGTTTCCGCTCCTGTTGCGGCGGCAATGCTTGTTTTATCAGCCTTAATGCTGACTGATATTAAACTTGCACGAACAGAAAAGATGTGATATAATGAAAAAAAGTTTTTTGAAATAAAGGACTGATAAATATGAAAAAGCCAATTCTGAACAATAACGAAGTAACTCCCGCATGCGGTGTATGTGCTCACGGAATTATTTCTGCTGACGGTGACAGCGTGCTTTGCTTCAAAACAGGTATCAGACTTCTTGATTCCAACTGCAACAGCTTCAAGTACGATCCGCTTAAGCGTGTTCCGCACAGAAAGCCCTCAAAACCCGAATTTACTCCCGAGGATTTCAGCTTATAATTGCAGGTGAACAAAAATGATAGTTATTGCTCCCGATTCATATAAAGGTACAATGTCAGCCATTGAGGTTTGTGAAATAATCAAAAACGAGTTTCTTAAGGTTGACAGCACACTTGAAATTAAATGCGTTCCCATTGCCGACGGCGGTGAGGGAACAGTCGACGCCTTGCTTTTCAATGGCGGTGAGCGTATTTCCGTTAAGGCGAAAGATCCGTTCTTTAATGAGATTGACTCGTTTTACGGAATTCTTCCCGACGGAACAGCTGTAATCGAAATGGCGGCGGCAAGCGGTCTTCCCCTTGCAGGCGATAAAAAAAATCCGATGCTTACAACCACATACGGCACAGGTCAGCTGATACTTGACGCTCTTGACCGTGGATGCAGAAAAATTCTTATCGGTGTCGGCGGAAGTGCTACCAATGACGGCGGTATCGGATGTGCGGCGGCACTCGGTGCAAGATTCCTTGACGCTGGCGGAAAGGAAGTTCCTCTCTGCGGCGGCGGAATGATTAAGGTTGATAGAATTGATCTCAGCGGAATTGACAGCCGTATAAAGGATACCGACATTGAGGTTCTGTGCGACGTTGTAAGTCCGCTCTACGGCGAAAGCGGTGCGGCATACATCTTTGCTCCTCAGAAGGGTGCTGATGCTGATATGGTAAAAGCGCTTGATGACGGACTTCGCAAGCTTGCAGAGGTTACAGCAAGAACAATCGGCACCGACAACGCTCTCAACGAGGGCGCAGGTGCGGCAGGCGGTCTTGGCTTCGGTCTTATCAGCTTCCTCGGTGCACGTCTTGTTAAGGGCGCACCGACAGTTCTTAAGACAATGGACTTCCCGAAGATTGCTGCCGAATCAGAGCTTGTTGTTACGGGCGAGGGCTGTATGGATAATCAGTCGCTTCTCGGCAAGGCTCCTGCTCAGGTTGCGGCACTTTCAGGTGATACCCCTGTTATTGCGATTGTCGGAATGAGTAAGGTAACTGATATGTCAGGTTCAAAAATCAAAAAAATATATGTTACTGACCACGATGTTCGCACGTTCGAGCAGGTTCTGCTTGAATGTCGTTCAGACCTTGCAATGGCGGCTCACAAGGTTGCAGTCGAATGGTTCAGCAAATAAGAATATAGGGATTGTCGCATTTAGCGCAGACCGAAAACAAAATAAAACAAAAGGGATTTAAGGTCATTATCTGAAAGCTTAGATATAAATCTTAAATCCCTTTATTTTACTATTTAATATCCACTGAATAACCCCAAAGCCCGCATAACACTGTACTTTACAAGC
>JAKSQO010000069.1 GCA_024404095.1 Clostridia bacterium
AAAAATTATGATAAGTTATCTTTCTTAAAAAAGCTTTTAATCCGTTTACGCTTTAATTGGGAAAGTACAAGAGCAGAGTTTGCTTTATCGGATGAAATTGTCGAGTCAATAGTTGATTTAATGTTGCCGGATATTATCTCATTCTTTGAATCCGAGGAAGGCAAAAAAGAATTTGAGGAGTGGAAAGCAGAACAGGCTAAAAAGAAAAATGTGGAGATTTAAAGTATTTGTAAACATTGAATATAGGGCTTATATAAAGCTAAAATAAAGATGTTAATGTAATATCATTCCTTTGTAAATAGAAACGCTCACAAGGCAAAAAAGTATCAAAATCGGCACCCAAAACGGCATAAAAAAGTAACGGCAGACCGCAGTTTTTTATTGTACAACGGTCTGCCTTATTTTTATGCGTAAATCAGTTCAGTATTAACAATTTCAGTTGCCCGATTGCGGATATTATTCATCTTCTGCACCCACAGCATTTGATCTCCCACTTTGAGCTGGTCGGTTACGCCTTCGGCTTTTGCCATATCATTTACGAGCCGAAAAAACATATCTTCCGCCTGCATATCAATATCGGCAAGGTGTTTCCAAAGTGTGCCGTTCATCTGCATAATGTTGAATGTAACCCGCTGATTTTCCATAAGGTAGCGTTTATGCCGCATACCCCATCCGCCGATGTGGATGTCTTGTTCTGCGGGCGATAAAGTCAAATCGGGGATAAGATAATCTCCGATTTTTGTGTAAGTTCCGCCGTTCTTTTCAAAATTGCTTTGTGTCATAATCAGACCTCCAATAAAAATAATTTTTATGAGTCAGTCCGAATAATTCATAAATAAATGAAAAATCCGAACCCTTCTCCAACTTGGAATATAAGGTTCGGATTATTCGAGTTTGGTGCGGGTAACAGGGGTCGAACCTGCACGCTTGCGCATAAGATCCTAAATCTTACGTGTCTGCCAATTCCACCATACCCGCGCGGTACTTCCATATTGTATCACAAATTTTGTCATTGTCAAGATTATGGATAGCAATAAATACTTGACATAGATAGCAATAAATACTTGACATAGCAACTGAAAGTAACTATAATACTCCTTGCATTTTTGAATAATAGGTTTATAATGTAATATGTTATTTACAAAAGCTCGAAAGGAGCGTTTTGATGAATATTATTGTTGTCGGAATCGGCAAGGTCGGATATACGGTTGCGGAGCAGCTGACATCCGAAATGCACGATGTTACGGTTATTGATACCGACAGAAGTGTTGTTGAGGAAACAATAGGCGAGCTTGATGCCCAGGGCATATGCGGCAACGGCGCTTCGGGAAAGGTGCTTCAGGAGGCGGGTATTGAGGACTGCGATTTGCTGATTGCTCTTACAGGCAGCGACGAAACAAATCTTCTCTGCTGTCTTCTTGCCCGTAAGCTCGGTGCCAACGGAACTATTGCCCGAGTGCGTACACCTTCCTATAATGAGGATATCAGACTTATTAAGGACAGCCTCGGTCTTTCTATGGCGGTTAATCCCGAGAAAGAAGCGGCGGACGAAATATTCCGTATACTTCGTTTTCCGTCTGCGAAAAACATTGACAGCTTCGCAAAGGGCAAGGTTGACCTTGTAAGCTTTGTTATAAATAAGAAGTGTACCCTCTGCGGATGCACAATTAAGGATGCTTTCGCTAAAATCAAGGCTAAGGCTCTTATCTGTGCGGTTGAACGCGGAAAGAATGTCTTTATCCCGAACGGCGATACTGTCATTCTTGAAAACGATACAGTTGCTGTACTTGCCGCGCCGGATGAAATCGCACATTTCTTCCGTGAGGTTGATCTGCCTATTTCTGAGGTCGAGAGCGTTATGCTTATCGGCGGCGGCAGACTTGCGCATTATCTTGCACTCGAGCTTGCACGCCATAAAATAAAGACTACTATAATTGAAAAGGAAAGGGACGTTGCCGAAAATCTCAGCTTCCTTCTTCCGAACGCCAATGTTATCTGCGGCGACGGTACAAACCGTTCACTTCTTATTGAAGAGGGACTTACCGATGTTGATGCTGTGTGCAGTCTTACAGGTATTGACGAGGAAAATATTCTTCTTTCCCTCTATGCAAAGAGCATGACTCCGGAAACCAAGACCATTACCAAGGTTAACAAGATCGGATTCCAGGAGGTTATTCGTTCGCTCGACCTCGGAAGTGTTATCTATCCTAAATATATTACCGCAAGTCTTATTCTTCAGCACGTTCGTGCACGCAAGAATAACATCGGCAACAATGTTGAGACATTGTATAAGATAATTGATAATAAGGTTGAAGCGCTTGAGTTCGTTGTTGCCGACAACAGCGTGCTGATTGATCAGACGCTTGAGGAGCTGAAGCTCAACGATAATGTTATTATCGGTTGCATTGCCCGAAACGGCAGAATCTTTATTCCTCACGGTAAGGATTCGCTCAAGGGCGGGGATAAGGTTATTGTTGTTACTACTATCACAGGTCTTACAGACCTCGACGATATAAAGGGATAAGCTATGAACAAAAGAATGGTTTCTTATATTTTGGGAATAGTTTTGTTTTCGCAGGCGGCTCTTATGCTGCTGCCGCTTATTGTTGCGCTGATTTACGGTGACAAAATAAACTGTTTCCTTATTACTATTGCGGCTTTGCTTGTGAGCGGTTTTGTGCTTACAAGATTTAAGCCTGAAAATAAAACGATTTATTCCCGAGAGGGATTTATGATTGTTTCGCTCGGATGGATTCTGATGAGTATGTTCGGTGCGCTTCCGTTTTATCTCGGCGGTGCGATTGATACTTATGTTGATGCGTTGTTTGAATCTGTATCGGGCTTTACGACAACAGGCGCAAGTATTCTGACGAATATTGAAGCCGTCAATCATTCGCTGCTGTTCTGGCGAAGCTTTACGCACTGGATTGGCGGTATGGGCGTTCTTGTTTTCGTAATGGCTGTTCTGCCGCTTGCAGGGGGCGGAGGTAATCTTTACCTTATGAGAGCCGAAAGTCCGGGTCCCGATGTCGGCAAGCTTGTGCCGAAATCCATTTCCACAGCACGAATTCTTTACGGTATTTATCTTATTATGACCATTGTCGAGATAATACTGCTTAAGGTCAGCGGTGTCAGCTTCTTTGACAGCGTAACGCTGTCCTTCGGTACGGCAGGTACAGGCGGATTCGGTGTCAGAAATGACAGTATAACCAGCTACGCGACAGGGGTTCAGGTGATTATCGGAATTTTTATGGCTCTGTTCGGAGTTAATTTCAATCTGTATTTCATGCTTCTGTGCGGAAAGATAAAGGATGTACTCAAGAGCGAGGAGCTTCGCACATATCTTATTATAATGTTTACTGCGATTTTTATTATCGCGGTTGATATCAGAAACAGATTTGCGAGCGGTGCTATGGCATTCCATACGGCAGCGTTTCAGGTAAGCTCGGTAATGACCACCACGGGATTTACCACCGCCGATTTTAATCAATGGCCTGAGCTGAGTAAGATGATAATGCTCATTGTTATGTGTGTCGGCGGCTGTGCGGGAAGTACAGGCGGCGGCATCAAGGTTGCAAGAATCATCCTGCTTGTAAAGAATGCAAAGAAAGAGTTTAAACGACTTATTCACCCGAGAAGCGTAAGTATTATCCGATTTGACGGTAAGCGCGTAAGCAACGAGGTTGCGCAGAGCACAAATGTATATCTTACTCTTTACATGATTGTTTTCGTCTGCTCAATTATTCTTATTTCGTTTGACAATAAGGATATGACAAGTAATGTTACGGGTGTAATAGCAACATTTAATAATATCGGACCCGGATTGGGGATAGTCGGTGCTACAGGAAGCTTTGCTCCGTACAGTGCTTTGTCGAAAATTGTATTCATTATCGATATGCTTTTGGGTCGACTTGAAATCTATCCGCTTCTGCTTATGTTCTCGACAAAAATGAAGTCAAAAAGAATCTTAGAAAAAGTTTAAAAAACTTTAAAAAAAGTATTGACATTTCACCTTTCTATGATATAATCATACAGGTGACCGGGTGTAGCGCAGATGGTAGCGCGCTTGAATGGGGTTCAAGAGGCCGTGAGTTCGACTCTCGCCACTCGGACCAGAAGACATCGCAGAAATGCGGTGTCTTTCTTTTT
>JAKSQO010000007.1 GCA_024404095.1 Clostridia bacterium
CTTTTTCCCACCCCCGGTAGAACCGGGGGTTTATTTCCACGCATGAATGCACCAAGACAAAAGACCGCAGTTCAATATGAACCGCGGTCTTTCTCAGGATAATATGGTGAATAATGATATCGTTTAAGCTACACTGCTCCTTTTTGCAGGAACAGCTCTTCTGTCGTGAACAACTCTGAGATGATTGCCCTGTGCACGTCTTCTCTCAATTGCCTTACGGCGCTTGTAGGCACGGATTTTTTTTCTTACAATGCGTGCGACATTTTCCTCAAAAATAATGAATTTATCCTCGTGAAGTATTCCAAGTGTAACAAGCAGTACTGCTGCGATCTCCAAAATAGTTCTAATTGCAAAAGCTGTTGTCATAATGATAACCTCCTATAATTTCTTACCGAACATTTTATGAACATTTGTTCTTTACGAGTACTATTATAGCAGGTTTTCTGAATTTGTCAACACAAATGTTCGATTATTTTTCTTTTTGCAGTCCTTTTTTCGGTACTTTAACCCTTGTTTTTACGGATTTTTTCAAATTTTTACGGTTTTATAGCGAATTTTGTTCGGTAACGAGCCGTCAGCAAAGTAAGCGCTGATGTTTTCAAGAGTAGTCGAAGCAATGTTTGAAAGCGCCTCACGCGTGAAAAATCCCTGGTGCGAGGTTACAATCACAGTCGGCAGACCTATTAAGCGAGAAAGGATGTTGTCCTTGACAATTACATCCGAATTATCCTCATAAAACAGGTCAACCTCCTCCTCATAGACATCGAGGCAGGCCCCGCCTATTTTTTCACTGAGCAGACCGTAAAGCAAATCCTCGCTGTTAATCAGCGCACCGCGCGAGGTGTTGACAATAAACACGCCCTTTTTCATCCTTGCTATACTTTCCTTATTTATAAGATGATGCGTACTTTTATTCAGCGGGCAATGGAGCGAAATAATATCGGACTTCTTAAAAATCGTATCAAGATCTGTGTACTCGACATACGGGCAGGTTTCAGCGATATCATAGGCAAGAATTTTCATACCGAAGCCACGGCAAATATCAATGAAAACACGGCCGATATTTCCTGTTCCGATAACTCCAACCGTCTTGCCGTAAAGGTCAAAGCCTGTCAGTCCGTTCAAGCTGAAATTAAAATCCCTCGTTCTCAGAAAAGCTTTGTGTGTACGGCGGTTCAACGTCAGAAGCATTGCCATTGCGTGCTCGGCAACCGCATAAGGCGAATATGCAGGCACACGAACCACCTCGATTTTGCCGTCAGCGTGCTTGATGTCAACATTATTGTACCCTGCACAGCGCATTGCAATCATCTTAACTCCGTTATCGCAGAGTCTGTCAATTACACCTTCGGACACATCGTCATTAACAAATGCGCACACAGCGTCCGAGCCCGAAGAAAGAACAGCCGTACTCTCGTCCAGCTTTGCCTCAATATAGCGAATATCAAAGCCGTATTGCTCATTGACGCGGTTAAAGTATTCCTCGTCATACGGTTTCGCATCGTAAAAACTGATTTTTATCATAATAAATCCCCCACTGTTTTTTTATTATGATAATCAACTTTGATGCAGATATACAAAAAAGCACGGTCAGCGGCCGTGCTTTGATTATTCTTCTTCAAGAAGCTTTTCAATTTCTTTTATCGCATCCGAGCCTTTAAGGCGAAGCTTCATGACGAGCATTTTTTCTTCTCTTGTTAGGTCGGAAAAGCCTTTTAATGCCTCCTCAACATCCGGCTCTGTTTCGTTTTTCCCGTTGTTCAGGCGGATTGAAGTAATCTCATCATGAATAAGGTACTCAATCGGAACATTGTAAATAGCAGAAAGCTTTCTTAATACATTCAGCGGAGGATTTGCCGCACCGTTTTCATACTTTGAGAATGATGTTCTGCTCATATTGAGCAATTCCGCAATATCATCCTGTGTCATATGACAGTCAGCTCTTAATTCTTTCAGCTTTTCACCAACGAATTTCATCGACATTCCCTCCACTCAATTGTCGATTTATGTCGATATTATACCATATCAGTCGTATTTTGTATATATGTAATTTGAAAATATTATCAATCGGAAATACTAACATTACTTGTAAAATATAAACAATTATGTTAAAATAAATTCTAAGCGAGGTAAAAACTATGATAGATAAAAAGATTTTTGAAAAAGTAAAATATTACGTTGCCGACCTTGACGGTACAGTCTATCTCAGCAACAATCTTATAGATGGTGCAAAGGAATTTTTTGACCTTGTTGTTGAAAACGGAAAGGATTTCTATTTTCTTACCAATAACTCTTCCAACAATTCAAAAGTAATTCTTGAACGAATGATAAAAATGGGATTTCCTGTTCCCGAGGAAAAAATCATCGTTTCAACTCACGTTGCAATCGACTATATTCAGCGATATTTCCCGGGAAAAAGCGTGTACCTTATCGGAAACGAAAGACTTACCTATGACTTTGAAAAAGCGGGAATAAACATGACCGGAAATATGCCCGACGTTGTGTGCATCGGTCTTGATGATACGCTTACATACGAGAAAATTCTCAAAGGCTGCAACTACATAATCAACGGTGCCGAGTTCATCGTCACGCACCCCGACGTCAAGGCTCCGATGGGCGGCTATTTTAAGCCTGACGCAGGTTCAATCATGGAGCTTTTCGCAGCCTGCACGGGAAAAAGACCCCTCGTACTTGGCAAGCCCGAGGTTTACACCGCTGATTATCTTACCCGACTTCTCAACTGCGAGCGTGATGAAATCTGTATGATTGGTGACTCGCTTGCCACCGATATTGCGCTCGGTGCGAAACACGGTATGAAAACAGCGTGTCTCCTCACAGGTGTAACTACACCCGAAATTTATGCCGAATCAGATATCAAAGCGGACGTTGTCTGCGATTCTATTAAGGATTTGTGCGAGATATTCAGATAACTTTCAATTAAATACAGTATCAAAGTCAGTTCGAAACCATCCTGACTCTAAATAAAACTAAGGAGTAATGTCAAATGAAAAAACGCCGCAAACGCACAGTTTACATTGTGCAGGCAGCCCTGATTGCCGCTATTTATGCCGCAGTCACTTACTTTATCGCACCGTTGTCATTCGGTGCTCAGCAGCTGCGTGTGTCCGAAGCGCTGACTGTGCTTCCCGTGCTCACACCTGCCGCCATACCCGGTCTTGCAATCGGATGTGTAATCGCAAATCTAAGCAGTCCGTTCGGACTTGTTGATATTATCTGCGGTTCACTTGCAACTCTGATTGCTGCAATCCTGAGCCGTATGACAGCCAAAATCCGATTCAGAAATCTTCCCCTGCCCTCTCTTATCTTTCCCGTTCTTCTCAACGGTATAATCATTGGACTTGAAATTTCGTTTTTCCTGCCCGAAGGACTGAGCTTAAAAGGATTTCTCGTTTCAGGCGGCGGAGTCGCAATTGGTGAAGCATTAAGCTGCTACGCTCTCGGGCTCCCTCTTTTTGCGGCGCTTAGCAAAATCAAAATTTTTAACGAGGTTAACAAATGAAAATCGGTTTTCTGATAAACGATCTGAATGCAGGCGGTGCGGAAAGAGCTGCCGTTTCGCTTTCAAACAAATTTTGTGAAAAGGGTCATCAGGTTGAAATAATCACATTTAACGGCACGGACAGCTTTTATCCGCTGAACGATAATGTCAATGTATCAAGCGCAGGCTTTGACGAGATTGAGCATACAGCTTCAATTGACCGCCTGTTAGGTTCAACAAAAAGAATGTTCCGTCTGCGCTCATTCATAAAGAGCAAGGAGCTTGATGTTCTTATCGGAATGAGCTTTTCGATGACTTGGTACGCTGTTTTCGCAACTATTCTGACGTCAACTTTTGCAATCGGAACAGAAAGAAACAATCCGTACAAATATAAGGCTACAAAGCTGAACACATTTTTGCGCAAGCTCTTTTACAGACTTTGCGGAGGTTACGTTTTTCAGACAGAAAAATCTGCTGAGTTTTTCACAAACGAGCTCAGAGACAAGGATATCATCATACCGAATGCGATATTTAACGAGATGATATATGAGCTTGAACCGCCCGAAAAACGTGAAAAGGTTATCTGTGCCGTAGGCAGACTGACCGAGCAAAAACGCTTCGACCTGCTGATAGACGCTTTCAAAAAAATTGCGGACAGATTTCCCGACTATAATCTTGTTATTTTCGGTGAAGGCGAACTGCGTGAAGAGCTTGAATCACAGATAGATAAGCTTAATCTCAAGGGCAGAGTATTCCTCCCCGGCACAAATCCCGAAGCTGTTAAGCTTGTAAACCGCACAAGCGTGTTTGTACTTTCTTCCGATATGGAGGGTATGCCGAACGCACTTATGGAAGCAATGGCAATGGGTGTTCCGTGCGTATCTACCCGATGTGAGATGGGGCCCGAGGAGCTTATTGAAAACGGCGAAAACGGTCTGCTTGTTGAGGTCGGCAGTTCAGAACAAATTGCGGCGGCAATTTTCAAATATATTATTGATGAAGATTTTGCCAAAAAGGTTTCTGAAAACGGTCGCAAAATGTTAAAAACACATTCTGTTGATGTAATCAGCGATAAGTGGCTTGAATTTATAGAAAAAATTTCGGACGGTCAATGACCGCCCGATTTTTTTGGCAATACTAAAACTGAAAGAGAGGTTTTAGTATGATTGAAAAAGATACTATCAGACTTCTGCGCGAATGTGACGCAGGAATTAAAATGGGTGTTGATTCCATTAACGATGTGCTCAACGATGTCAGCAACGATGAATTCAAAAAGCTTCTTTCTGACTGCCGCAACGAGCACGAAAAGCTCAACTCCGAGATTCAGTCCTTGCTTGATGAATACGGTGATGACGGCAAAGACCCGAACCCGATGGCAAAAGGTATGTCGTGGATAAAAACAAATGCAAAAATGGCGTGGGACGGTTCAGACAACACTATCGCCGACCTCATGACAGACGGCTGTAACATGGGTGTCAAGTCACTGAGCAAGTACCTTAACCAGTACAAGGCGGCAAGTGAAAAGACAAAGGACATCGCCAAGAAGCTTATCGCTATTGAGGGCACACTTTCAACCGATATGCGTCCGTATCTGTAATACCAAAAAGCACAGAGCATTTCTGCCCTGTGCTTTGATTTTTTTATATGATTCTTACCACTTGAAATCCTTCATAAGGATTGTTGTTGCAGCTTCTGCTGTGCCCTTTTGTGCAAGAACCTTTTCAAGGTTGAATGAGAATGAGAATGATGCGCCAAGCTGAACAATGTTGCCTGTCTTTGCGTTGATTACAACATTGATAACCGCACCCTTGTAGCTCTCTGTGATGTTAGCGCTGCCGCAGCCGGGAACGTCATCAATAGCTGACATAACATTTTCAGCTGTCTTGTGATCCCAGTAATCCTTATCGTTGTCACCGCATGCAAGACCTGAACGATCGAGAGGTGAGTTGTTTGAAGAAACAACCTTACCGCCGCTTACTGAGCTTGAACCGTCCTTAACATTGATTGTGATAAGGTAGTTGTCGCCTGACTGCTTGCAGGTTGCGCTTGTAACGTCGTTAGCTGTAAGTGTTGAAGCCTTGAGGTACTTGTGATAGCTGTCCTTGTCCTCTGCTGTAACTGTCTTAGCGAACTTGTACTTATCGCCAACACCCATGAACTTGTAAACGATATCCTTCATACGTGTAAGAGCTGCGCCGCCCTCAAACTTCTTTTCAACTGTTGAACGGTCCTTTGTGAAGGGAACCTTTGCGTTGAATGCCTTAGCTGTTGCAGCATTGTAATACTTGATAATGTCTTCCTTTGACTGAGGAGCTGATGATGTAGCAGCAGGCTTTGAATCTGTCTTGCTGTCTGTTGCTGTGCTTGCAGAACCTGCATCTGCTGCGCCTGTATCTGTTGAACCTGCGTCAGCGTCTGTTGAGCCTGCGTCAACTGCATCTGTATCTGCGGCACCTGTATCAGTTGTACCTGCATCGTCAGAACCTGTTCCTTCAAAATCTGAGAAGAACTCGTCGCCTGTATCTGCTCCGCCCTCTTCTTCCTCGCTTGCTGATGTGCTTACAGCTGCAAGCTTTGCGTCAGCAATCTTTGTGAAGCCTGAATTTACTGTTACGCTGAGAATACCGAAGCATGCAAGAGCGGCTACGCACTTGATTACTGTATCTCTGATTTCAGGATCAACCTTCTTATTTGCTTTGTTAGCTTTCTTTTCTTCCTTCTTTGCAGCCTTGGCTGCCTTATCCTTTGCCATTATTATACCCCTTTCAAGCATAATGTGATAAGTTTATTATACTTTTTTATCGGATAAAAGTAAATACTCACAACGTCAAAAATCGACAGTAATTTTTGTGCATATTTACCCGATTATTTCTTTTCAACCTTATCCTTGATAAGCTCCGCTATACCCTTGACGTCAATATCCGTTTTGCGTGTATTCTGATTTTCAGCAGAAAGAATATCGAGAGTACCTGTTTCCTGATTGTTATAAAGGAACTGAGGATACTGAGAAAAGGTTTCGATTGTCGGCTGTTCATCGCTGTAAATAAGGTCATAAACAAATTTCATATATCCGCGTGTATACCATGTATGAACCATATCCTTGATAAACCATGTGTACTCGGGATAAGTGCAGGTTGAGGCATCAACCTGACAGTCACAGGAAATGTGATTGTGTCCGTCATCGATCTGCTGAACATAGCCGTCCTCAAACGCTGTACCGAAATCCGCACAGGTTGCACCGAAGGATGTACGCTTTGTATCAATGAGGAAGTCGCTCTGATACTTGTCGTATGTATTTACGGGAACGCCTGCCTTGCCATAGTGTGAAACAATGCAAAGCTTCATTCCGTCAGCGATAGCGTCATCAAGAAGTTCCTTTGTATTGGCGGCTACATTGTACTGATATTTGTCGAGCTTTTCAATAAGCTTTGCATTAACATCCTCATCAAGAATATAAGCCTTTGCTTCTTCATAATCCTCAAACGGGACAAATGCCCATACACCCGGAATCCAGCCGATTGTATGCTTGAGCGATTCAGCATAGAGAGCATCGCCTACCTTATCAAAAAGTCCGTCAAGGAAAGACGAAAGCGGATTGATTACAAGCTTGCCGACAGACATAAGCAATGCACGGTAAAGCATCATATCTGCTCTGTTTCCTTCAAGGAAATTACCGATATAATCAAGAACTGAATCGCCCTTGATATTGATATCTCCCTTAAAAAGTGAGCCCATAAGAGTAATTCCCCGGTAAGCCGCTGACTGCATAACAAGAGTGTCAACGCTGTCTGAGCCATACTCATAAATATAAGTCATAGCAACAGCACCGCCCATACTCTCAGCCTTAAGAGCAACCTTGTCGTGACCTGTGAGCTTCTTGGTTTCTTCAATAAAATCGTTCAGCTCAGCCGCAATATCAAAAATATCCTCGCGCCAGTCATAGCGGAATGAATTGAATGTATACGCTGTGTGCATTGCTGTCGGCTCGTCACGGAACTCAATGTCAACATTCGGGTTCAGCGGAACTCCGTCCGCGTCACAAGCCGCATCGGCAAAAAGCTCGTCAACAACGCCGGCAAGTGAATAAGCGAATGTGTCATAGTCCTTTGTTATGCAAAGTCTGACAATCGGCATTACAAGATGAAGCACGCACGTAACAAGTGTCTTTGCTTCGGGGATGAAAACGTGATACTCGTCCTCTGTCCCCGGATTTGCAACAAGGTCGGTCTGAGCAAAGCCTGTTACATAAATTACGGGAACATAGCCGCAATCACATTTACCGTCTGTGCTCTTTGCAAAAACGGTAATGCTTACCGATAAAGCAAGAATCAATGACAGTAATACTGAAATTATCTTTTTCATAAAATCGCCTCCATGGCAGATTATAGCACAAAGTCATTTTGTCTGCAACTTCTTATTTTGCATTTTCGGACATATATATTTAAATGGTGATACTATGTCCGGTGCTAAAATCCTTTTCAAAAACACTCTGCTTCTGACCGCCGCATCATTTCTTATGAGGACGGTTTCCGTAAGCTTCAATGTATATCTTACCAACCGTATCGGTGCGGACGGAATTGGGCTTTTTCAACTGATTTTTGCCGTCTATGCACTTGCGATTACTTTCGCCTGCTCGGGCATACGGCTGACCGCCACAAGACTTGTTGCCGACAACCTTGCCCTCGGCAAGAAGAACAGCCGTCAGCTTGTCCGATACTGTATTCTTTATTCGCTTGTATGTGCGGTTGTAACATCTGCCGTTCTGCTGATTTTTTCAGATTTCATCGGCACAAAATGGATTGGCGACCCTCGCAGTATTGCACCGCTGAAAATGCTTTGCGTAAGTCTGCCGTTTGTTTCGATATCCGAAGCGCTCGACGGATATTTTACCGCCGTAGGCAAGCTCGTTCGATACACATTTGTGCAGTTTCTCGAACAGGTTTTTAAAATAACCGTAACCGTTATCGCTCTTAACAAAGCCGTTGCGGGTGACCTCAGAGCCTCCTGCCTTGCTGTAACATTCGGTATTTCCGCAGCGGAGATATTCTCGCTGATGTGCGTTTACATCCTATACCGATTCACTTCCGAAAAATCAAAGATATCTGAATCGGGCAGAAAGATTGTTTCAAGGCTGCTGAAAATTTCCATTCCCGATGCCGTTGGCTCAGAAATGCGTTCAATACTGATGACGATTGAACATCTGCTGATTCCCGCAGGGCTGAAGAAATCAGGAAGCAACGCGCAAAATGCTTTGGCATCGTACGGCGTTATTCACGGTATGTCTCTTCCGCTTCTGCTCTATCCGTCCGCTTTGCTGTCCTCCCTGTCGGGACTGCTCATACCTGAAATATCATCGCATCATATTTCGGGAAGCAAGGTACGGATATCCTACATAATTTCAAGAGTTCTGCACATAACCTTAATTTTTTCAATCGGCACCGCAGGTATAATGTATTTCAATGCCGACAGGCTCTCGCTTGCCGTTTATGGAAATGTCGACTCTGCATTTTATATAAAGCTGATTGCACCGCTGATTCCGATTATGTATACGGATATGTCAGTTGACGGAATGTTAAAAGGACTTGACCAGCAGGTCAGCTGTATGCGATACAATATAATTGATGCAGCCTTGTGTGTTATTCTCGTTTACATCCTTGTTCCGGTTATGGGCGTGGAGGGCTATGTTGTTGTAATTTTTGCAAGTGAGTGCATTAACTTCTTTCTCAGCTTCAGACGGTTAACCGTTGTAAGTGAAGTAAGAGTGGAATTGTTCAAGGATATCCTGATTCCGTCACTTTGTGTTATTTCATCCAATCTTTTTAAAAATATTGTTTTCGGACTTTTCCCCGTAACAACAGCAGTCAAATCAACTGCCGCAGTCGAGATTGTTTTTTCAGTTGTTCTTTATGCGGTACTTCTGCTGGTTTTCCGTGCAGTAGACAACGAAGAACTAAGTTGGGTAAAAAAGCTCATAAAACCGTAAAAGCAGGGCATAAAACCCTGCTTTTTTATCAGTCCTCTAATGCTTTTTTCAGCCTTGCAAGTACTCTCTTTTCTATTCTTGAAACGTATGAACGTGATATCCCAAGCTTTTTTGAAACCTCAAGCTGTGTCAGCGGTCGGTTTCCGTTAAGTCCATATCTTAAAACAATGATTGTTTTTTCTCTCTCGTCAGTTATTTTGCGCACCTCTGCATTAAGCTTTTTTATCATCGTCAGCTTGTAGATGTCCTCAACGATTTCATCCTCCGTTGATATAATATCCATCAGCGTCAACGGATTCCCTTCGCTGTCGGTGTCAATAGGTTCACTCATTGACACATCCTGTGCCGTCTTTTTCTGTGCACGGAAAAACATCAGAATTTCATTTTCAATGCACCGTGCCGCATAGGTTGCAAGACGTGTGCCCTTATCGGGGTCAAAGGTGCTTATCGCTTTTATCAATCCGATTGTTCCGATTGAAATAAGCTCCTCCTGCTGAGATGAGTTTGAATAATATTTCTTTATTATGTGCGCAACAAGTCTGAGATTATGTTCAATCAGCTTGTTTTTTGCCTCCTCATCCCCCTGCTTCAGCCGTTGAAGATATTCCTGCTCTTCCTTTGCGCTGAGCGGTGGCGGAAAAGAATTGCCGCTGCTCAGATGAAGCGCAAAAAACAACAGGTTTGACACCATACTCATTAAGCTCTGAATAATCATAAAAAATCACCGTCCGTTACATTTTTATGCGACAGACGGTGATTTAATATCAAATCAGATAAATTTACAGAGATAAAAGTCTTCTTATTAAGAGTTTATACTTTTCTTGATTTTTTCGTTCAACTTCCATTTTATAAATCTCATCAATATTCATACTCATCATTATATCCAAAATATCGGTATGATAAGTATTGACATCCTGTACTACCATAACAGCATGTTTGAATTCTTCAGTGCTCATTATCTCATTTGCCTTTTTTTCGAATTCTTCTTTTGTAGGATTTTTATAAACAACTAACTGATAGAAAAAAGAATTTATATAATTGATAAGCTCTATACATGTTGTAAATTCAAAATCATATGGCAAGTTCAGTTCTTTTATTTTATCTAATTTTATACGATAACAGCTAAATGCATCATCAAGAAGTTTAGGCATATATTTGGCTGTAAATCCACCCCAACGATATCCGTAAGTACGGTTCGGGAGCATACTTACTCTTTTAGCATATGGAAGCACATTAAGATTATATGAAAGATCTTCGTTTATTAAGCCTGTAAGAGGTGGAGTCGGTATAGCATCAAGATAGCTTTTCCTATACATTTTATTCCAGATATTTATCGGGAACTGATACATTCCGAATAAGCCCTGATATTTTTTCTTCATAAATTCATCATGATCCAACACAACTGCTTTTTTACTCGGATCGTCATGACACATTTTTAATCTTATTTGTGGGAACTTAAAAAAATGAACGCATTGAGCAGTAACAACATCAGAATCGGACGATATCATCTGATTAAGAAAAATTTCAACAGTATCTTTCATAAGAACATCATCTTGATCCATATGCATCACAAATTCACCGTGTGCATTTTCCAGACCAAATCTTCTTGCAGATTCAACACCGCCATTTTCCTTACAGACAAGATTTATTCTACTATCCTTTTGTTCAAGCCTCTTTAAAAACTCAAGCGAATTATCTCTTGAGCCATCATTTACAAGAACCAGTTCAATGTCTTTATATGTCTGATTGAGAACGGATTTTACAGACTTCATAAAAACACTTTTTATTTTCATAATATTATAAACAGGAATAATGACACTAACCATAACAAAACACTTCCTTTCTTTTATTATATCATTAAAAACATTTAAAATCAACACTTAACAGAATAACCGGAATACAGTAATTCTCAATCAAACAAATAAAATTACAGCGGTCAGATACAGCGACTGAATAATGAACCAGACATTAACAACTATTCTTGAGGGTCCGTATTCATTCTTGTGAGATGTACTGTTTTCTGCAATCAGATAATAATAGCAGTACATCGGGATGTACGCAACGGGTGTAAGTCTTACAAAAATCTGAATTACAAGCGCAGCAACAGCTGCAAGCGCAAAAACTGTATTTGTAAGAGCTTTTCTTGTACCCGAAATATTACTGCTTCTCTCAAAAATAACCTTTTCCGAAGCAAAGCATACAATCATAAAGAACGCTACAAGCTCTGACATTTTTGTATTGCCGAGCATCACGCCAATCATCGGAAGAGCAAACATTGCGGCTCTCTCGGTAAGTTCAAAGAACCTTACAGGAATCGACTTAATAAGCTTTGTATCTATGTACTGTATTGCTGTAAGGAAAATAACAGCAACCGTTACATACGCAAACACAAGTGAGCCCCTGTCACCCATTACGTTCCAGAAGCCGCCGTTAGCCTCGGCAATGCTGAGTCTTTGTGCAAGCATAGTGTCCTTGGTAGCAAAGAAGAAAATTGCAAAGCAAAGACCTGTGAACGCTCCGAGAGCGTATTCCATAATCTTCCAGCCGTCAATCCAGCTATGGTACTTGCCGAAAAAGTATTTTCCGTTCTTCATCGGATTCACCTGGAAGTCATACATTTTAATCGCAATGCACCATCCGATTGCACCGCCGAAAATTCCTACAAGTGAGAACAGCACGGCATAGAAATCTCCGTGTGCAAGCGTAAATACAAGGAAGCAGATAAGCATAATGAGGTTGCCGCCCCATTCCTCACGGCTTTTGATTGAAAAATAAATCTTCGGAAAGATTTTTTCGTCCTTTTTAAACGGCTTGTTAAAAAGAAGCACACCGATTCCCTGCATAGCGGGAATTAAAGCAATAAGGATAATCAGACTTATCGGCTTATAATAAGCACCGCTGACTGCGCTGAACGACATACCGAGAACCGAACCGCAGATACCAAACCACAGTGCGCCCTTGAGAATAAGACCCGAGTAACCTTTTTTAGGATTACTGCGTTCCTTGTCGTGAAAGAGAATAAATGACATTGTATCGGCGTAGGGTTCAAATCCTCCGTATGCCATACCGAGAGCACCTGCCGCGGCAAAAATAAAGAAATTCTGCGCAAGCAGTTCGCTGCCCGAGAACAGAGCAAGAAACATACCGAGCAGCGCACCCGGAAGCACCGCACCGCGTTCACCGCCGATAATCATTCCACGCATTCCCCAGCCGTAGCTGACAGCAATGCTGATTGTGATAATAAAAAATAACGTTTTCAAAGAATTCACCTCCTGAATAATCTACCAAATTACAGCATTTTTGTCAATAAGTTAATTTTGGGTCTTGACAAAACTCGTAATTCAATGATATAAAGGAGCTGTAAAACAGGAGGGATATTATGAAATTGATTTTTTCAAAACTTATTTCGCTTTTCACAGCGTTCCTGTTCCTGATAACAGGCATCACCGGTTCAACTGTCGGTTTTACTGACGGAACGCCGCTGAAAACAACTAAGCATGAGTATAAATTCAACAATAACAAGCTCCTTATCGGCGGATATTATGCAACCGAGGACGAGCTTCAGTATTGTAAGGATGCAGGCATTGAGTTCATTGTTGCATCTGGTGTAAATGAAAAGTACCTTGATACAGCTTACGAAAACGGTATCGGCATTATCGCTACTGACTACAATCTGCCGTATTGCTATTGTGAAATGACAGATTCCGCCGTTGACAGATACGTAAACGCTTCTGTTGAAGCATACAGAAATCATCCTGCTCTGTGGGGCGACAACATGATTGATGAACCGTCCGCAGGATACTATGGAAAAATCGCAAAAGCCGTCGACGCGTACAACAGCAAATTTCCCGACAAAATACCGTTCGTAAATCTTTTCCCGATTTACGCTAACAAAGATCAGCTCGGCGAACAGATGACTCTCAATTCTCTTTCGGCTCTGCTTACTCCGACATCCGACCACTTCACGGACTACGTCAACAGATACAAGGCATATACATCCGATTATATCAACACAGTTGATACAGATTACATCTGCGTTGACATTTATCCGCTTCACGCAAAGCTTAACCGCAATGGCGAAACAGTCAAGTACACAAGTGAAAACTGGCTGAGAAACCTCGACATACTCGCAGAAGCCTGCCGTGCAACCGATAAAGACCTTTGGGTAATCACTCAGGCGGCAGGACTTACGGAAAACGGAATCAAAAACGGTGATGTCCGCTGGTGTGACGAAACAAGCGATATCAGTCAGCAGGTTTACGCTTCACTTGCATTCGGCTCAAAGACAATTATTCACGCTCTCTTCGGCAGACAGGGCTGGTGGGACGTTGACTCTCATATGATAGGCAGCGACGGCAAACCGACAGCAACCTATTACGCAGCAAGTGAAGTTGACAGCTGGCTTGCGGATTTTGCAGAAGTTTACGGAAACTATAAATACACAAGCACCTATCTCCTCAACAGATCTAAAGCCGCAGGCTATAAGAGCGGCGGTCTCAGCTGTGAAATCGCTTCAGAGCGTGGAAATATAAAATCCTCTGACGGACTTCTTGTAGGTACATTTACAGGCGATAATGCTTCAAAAGCTTATATCATCACAAACATTGAGGAGCTTAATAGAAATTCAAACGCAAAGTTCAGCTTTGATGTTCCTGACGGAAAAGTTGCAACCGTTTATTATAAGGGTAATGTAACGAATAAGGTTTCTGATTTCAAAATGGAAATCGGCGCAGGAGAAGGCGTATATATTACAGTTAAATAACTATAAAAGGGTCACTACAGAGCAAAGTAGTGACCCTTTTTACTGTCCATACAATCGGAGCAGCTGAAGATTTTTTTATTCTGTTATTTTTTCGGTTTGCGATAAAGTAAAAAACCGATTACTTTAACCGTATATAGTTATATTTACAATCTTGCAGTCATTGTCGAAGCGTGAGCTTGTTTTCTGCACCGTTTCACCCGGCTTGACCTGTTCAAACTTTCCTCTGAAGGCTATGCCGCCATAGTATTTATCATCCTTAAAATACTTGTACGTCACAAGAATATCCTTCTGAGCGTCAGTCTTATTTGTTACGCTGATTGTTGAACCGTCAGCCTTTACCTCAGCCTCCGCAGGGGTAAGATTCTGGTCACAATAAGCAAAAGTACAGCTCTGTGAATCAAGTGTATATTTATCATCAGACTTCATCTCTCTTGCGGTTGTTTCCATAACCACACATTTCTGCCCTGCCGGTAATGCGCTGACAATAAACTCTGCTCTTTCGTACTCATTTACCGTAAAAACAATCTCCGCATATTCAAGCATTCTGTCACTATCATTAAGAACTGTTATTGTTGCAGTCTGTGTAACCTCATCCTTGTTTCCTTTTTCAACAAAAACTCCGTCAGTGGCATTGATCGAAACGATTTTCACTTTTCCCGAATCAGCCTCACACAGATATTTGGGTTCTTCTTTACCCTGAACAGGGTCTTTTTTGTCCTTGCATGAAGCAAACATAAACAGCATTGCTATACAAAGCAACAGACTTATTATTCTTTTCATTTGCACATCTCCCTTTTCCATACGTTGTGCATTTCGCAGACATATGACGGTTTGCAGTTAAAATCTCCCGTTTCAGCAAGCGCCATTGCAGGGCATACCTTGCAGATATCCCTGTCGGGGCAATCTTTACAAGCTGAAAGAACCGTCTGTTCTCCAATAGCCTTGTTTATACGCTTCCAGCAGGTCTCAAAGCCATCCTCAAACGGATGCTCGATGAATTTCTCCATCATTCCGCAGCCCGTCATTTCGCCTTTCCATGTGACCCAGAAACCACTTCTGCCTGCACGGCATCTGAACCTTTCGGGCAACTCAAGTATACTGCCCTCGGACTGGCATTTTTTTATACTTGCAACTATATTATCGAAATCCTCGGGCGCATATCTCAGCCTGTCAATCTTAGCCTGATACATTCCTGCCTGCTCAGCCGTAAATCTCTCTGTTGTGACATCATCACGGCGTGTCGGCGGAAACATATAGCTGCCGAGCTGACAAGGCGTCTGCATCTCTCTTGCAAAGTCGAAGCATTTTTCAATATCCATACAGTTGTGCGGAGTAATGCTTCCGTTAATTTTAACAAAAACACCCGCTTCTCTAAGCCGACGAACGGCATTGGTAGCACGGGTATACCCATCGGAACATCTGCACAAATCAGCATAGGTTTCATCGCTGCCGCCGTAGATTGTAATATTGATTTTATAAGGCGGATTCTTTATCAGCTTCTCAAGAATTTCACCCTGAAGCATAGTACCGTTTGAGTTGATTGAAACCACAAGTCCCATTTTCTTCAGTTCGTCATAGAGATACCAGAAATCCTTATAAAGAAACGGTTCACCGCCTGTAAGTAACAGAAACAGCATTCCGCATTGCTTTGCCTGTCGGGCAAGCTCGAGCCATTCCTCTGCTGTGCGCTCTCTGCCCTTTTGCTGCATCTGTTCTTTTGTCATTCGTATGTAACACATTTTGCAATTCATATTGCAAAGCGGCGTAAGCTCAAAAGTTCCGCCGAGCGGTATACCCTTTTTGCCTGCGTCATCGTACAAAAGTGAAGTCAGGTCAAGCATTGACCGCACCTCCGATTTTATCCATAAGTACACGTACCGCCCTCACGTCAGGAGTACATTCAAGCTCGCAGATTTTCACATCATTTGCAAGCTTCTCGGTAAGCTTCAGCAATTTCTCTGTATCATCGGTTTTACGTACTCCGCAGGAAAGCTGAGCTGACAGATTCATAAACTTGCCAAACAGCGACAAATCATTAACCCTGTTCACAGGACTCTGCTTCAAGAAAACAATCATATCAAGTGGAACGCATTTGTTGACACATATATCAGAAGAACCGCAGGCAGGGTTGCCGTGAACAAGCCAGCCATTATCAGTCAAACGAAGAATAGCTCTGTCGCCGTTAAGGATCTCGGCTCCTGTATATTTCTTCCACAAATCAGCCTGAGTTGATTTGCCCGTTCCCGGGTCTGCCGAAAACAGAATTGCTCTTCCGTTATAATCAATATAGGAAGCATGAAGCATAAGGCCATCATAGAACAGCAGATCTGACATAATATCAATCAGTCTGAACAGCTCCGCCGTGGTCTTAAGCTTATCATATCCGCCCTCGGTAAATGAAATTCTGCCTCCACTCTCCCCTTTTTTCTTGGTCAGAGCGCATTTATAGCTGATTTCATCCAGCCTTGAAGAAATCTTGTAATAGTAATCTACGTTCTCACAGACTATATAACTGCTTCCGTCAAAAATCATATTTCCTGTTTCTGTCGGGAAATCACCGCCGAAAGTGTACAAATGCCTGTACTCAAGCTGATTAAATTTTTCCTCACTTACGCGGAATATTCCGTAATTCGGAGATTCAAGAAGTTCATTATCAGTGCCGAATCCGAAACCGACACCGCCGATTTCATAGCAATACATTATTCCACTTCCACGTGGTTATTCTTAAGATAAGCCACAAAATCATCTAAATCTTTTTTAACCGTATCGGTGTCAACCTCGTACTCATCGCAGATTGCACCGATTATTTCATTCTCCTCGCTGCCTTTTGCAAGCATATCCCAGAAAATTTTGCCTGTTTCATTCAGAACGGCAAGAATATTTGATTTGAGTACAGTTTCACCAATCGGCACAACTACTGTTTCGCCTGCTATTTCACGAACCGAATACTCACCTTTAATCTTCATTATTGTTTCCTTACCTTTCCGATAAACTTCCTGACATTTAAATTTATGAATATCTTGCTAAAAAAAAGCCACTCAGGACTTTTCGGTGATATAGTTTTGCCTGCGCGTATCGCCGATACAAGGATTGCCTTCACATCTTCGGATGCAATATGAGTATCAGGAGAAAAAGTATTATCCCCCATTGCAGTAATGAATCCGTCATTATCGATTTTCACAATACGGTGCATAACATAAAACTTACCGCGTCTGAATACAATCACATCGCCCTTTTCAAGCTCTCTGTCGGGCTTTTTTAATGTTACTGCATCACGACCGTCATAGAGAAACGGCTGCATACTTGTACCCTGCACTTTAAGAGTTATCCCCTCGTCTGGCAAATTTTCAAATATGTCCCTTGCTTCGATTTTAGGGCTTTCCAAAAAAACACCTCTATTACGTTAAGCGCCCCGTTAAAAACGGGGCGTAATTAACTAATCGATTATAATTTATGATGCAAAGAATGCAAGAGCATCCAAAGGTCTGTGATAACACAGCTGAGCAAACGGTGACTGCGGGTTAGGATTAACAATGTTAATTGACCATTCATCACCTGTGCAGTTATCTGAGAAATATGTCATACCTGACGACTGATCCGTAAATTTACAACTACTCTCAGCATAATGAACTGCGATACCGTTCTGCGAAGTGCACAAACCTGCTACAAAGCTATTAACTGTCATATCCTGAATAAGAATAGAAGGTTTCATATACTCTTTTTTCACTAATATCCCTCCAATTAACATTGCGAATTAATATACTTTATAATACAACGTACTATTTATTACAAGTATAATACTACAGAAATGTCAGCTTGTCAACAAGCAACACAAATTTCATCTCAATACACAAAAACATCCAATAATACAAATTATCTCATAGTAATAATCAACAATCATTTTATCTCATAAAAAACTACGTTACCTGCTTCGAGCGTTTCTCTGAGTCTGAGTTTTCCATTCTCGACCTGAACTGCCTCAGCAACAGGTACAAGAGCAGAGCACTGCTCGTATTTATCTCTGAGCTGACTGAAATACAGCTGACGTGCATCGTTGTCCTTGAGTGTTGCTGTGCTCTCAAGAATCGGGTCATCGGGTGACCACGAGAAGCAGTCATCCCCTATTCCGTAGGCTTTTCTGTCCTCCTGCCACTCATCAAAGAAGTTGCAGTCATCATTGAGCAGATACTTTGTAACAGTTACGGTTTTTCCGTCAAGCTGAGGAACCTTGATATTAAAATTAACATTCATATTCTTTTTATAATCAAGGTCATTTTTGAAGTTGTATGCCATTATGCGAAGCGTCTGCGTTTCGTCATTCCAAGAGGTAAGGCAATCGGATTCAATTCCAAAGCCCGAATTCATATGGTATCCTTTAACCTTAACCTGTTTTCCGCCTGCAAACTTATAAATATTATTTGCAACATGGTAGCTCATTGTCGGATATCCGCTTTGTGTACCGCCCGTAAGGAACTGCCAGGATGAAAAATAATCCATACCGCTCTTAATTGCCTGAGTGAAAAGACGTGCATCGTATGCCGCCTGCCATGTGTAGCCTGTTATTCTCGCATTAAGGGCAATACTGTCTGTACCGCTTGTAATACCCGAAAGGAGTCTGCCCTCATCAATACCGTAAATAAGGTTATCGAGTCCATACTTCTTTGCAGCCTTTTCAAGGTGTTTCGTCAGTTTAGGCAATGTATAGCCGCTTGTATAGTCACCGGGACAGGAATCATAGAAAGAAGCCGAAATAAAACAAATGCGTGTTCCTTTTTCACCTGTTGCGTAGTTTGTGCCTTTTCCGCAATGCTTAAGGAAGTTACATTCATCCCACAAGCCTTCGGTAACTCCCATACAATGTGCACCGACAAAAACATTCTTACCGATAACATCAATAAGAGCCTGAACTGTATAATCGTACAGCTTGCAGTATGCAATTTCCGAGCTTTTCGGAGTTTCGTCCTTTGCGTAGAACCAGTCTTTGTTTTCAAATTCTGTCATACAACCGAAGCGCCACGTTCTGACCTCCTCAACTCCGAATTCATCAACAAGAGCCTGTGCAATAGCTTTTATGTAATTGTAATAAATCTTAAAGTCATCGGGCGGATACGGATTCATATCAAAGCCGCCGAAAACATAGCCCGATGTAAATTTAAGCGGAACACCGCCGAGCTTAAGGTGCGGCTTTGCGCCAAGATTAAGAATACCACGGCAATTCTCAATAAGACGGGTAAAATCGTAATCATCAAGAACCGAATTGTCATACGGATCTTTGAACAAATCGCGCTGAGCCGTACCGCCTGTGCATTGCATCAGTTGAACATACTCAACAAAATCATAAACATCATACTTTTCATAATTTTTTGCGTCGATGAACTGCGTACTCATATCCCAGACATTGAGATTATCTACAACATTTGGTACAGTATCACCCTGCTTTGAAGTATCAATCTTATAATTATATGTGCTCGTTCCCGAAAAGAGTCCGAAAAACGAACTGAAGAATACCGCAACCGCAGTAAAAAACGAAGCAAAGATTTTCATAATATCACTCCTCAATTTTATTATACAGAAAACAGTTTCATATGTCAAATAAAAGAGGCTGTTTTTTTACAGCCCCCGTTTAACTCAATATCCCAAGACTTACGGAAAGCGCCTGATTGACACGGTTCATATCGTATTCATCGAGGTTACCCATTTTTTCCTTAAGTCTGCGTTTGTCAATTGTACGTACCTGCTCGAGAAGAACTATGGAATCCTTTGAAAGTCCGCATCCATGCGCATCCACCTGTATATGTGTCGGAAGATTCGTCTTGAATCTCTGACTCGTTATTGCCGCCGCAATCACGGTCGGGCTGAACTTGTTGCCGACATCATTCTGCACAATCAGAACAGGTCTTACCCCGCCTTGTTCTGAGCCGACAACAGGGCTTAAATCCGCATAGTATATATCTCCCCGTCTTACTGTCATTTGTATCACTCCCGTGTTTTGTTTGTCAATAATATAATTGCCATTCTTCTGTATGAATAATCACAGAACCTTATTTTTTCTTTTCAACAGGCAATGCGCCTGCAATATATATTATTCACAAAAACAAAAGAGGTAACCGAAGTTACCTCAAATTATATACACACACAGGTGTTTCAATCCGTTTTATGCTGTTTTTCTGATTGTCTGTAACAAAAACATACTTATTTTCGCCGTTCGAGTATTCAAAAATATATTCGCCGTCATGTGTTGTTATCGCATTCGGAACAGAATTTTTAGCGAAGCTGACGGTTTTATACAACTGAGTAAACGGCAGATAGCCATCGTTGCATTGAAGCTTTAAGTCTCCGTAATGCACCGAAATATCCTCCGCACCGCAAACGACTGTAATCCCCTTCAGAATTTCGGGAGCAGTAATCCGCATTGACATTGTACCGTCCGAAGCGGTATTAACATCGGCAGAAAAATCGCCCTGCATATATTGCATATTCACAGATGAATTGATTCTAAAATCCGGTCGCTCGTTCTTCGGCACTTTTCCGTTACAGGAAGAGAGCAGTAATAACAAAGCAATCGGCAAAAGCAGTTTTTTCATTCAATCTCCGGCTTATTCGAAAATTGAAAGAACCTCCGCAAGCTCATCTATCATTCGTGTCGGTGTTACGCCATGCATTGAACATTTTTTTCTCACCGCATCACCGCAAAGGCCGTGCACATACACACCGGCTATTGTCGCAGACTGTAAACTCATTGACTGACAAACAAAAGAGGAAATAATACCTGCCAAAACATCACCCGAACCGCCGGTTGCCATACCCGCATTACCCGTACGGTTTATGTACACCCTTCCCGTAGGACCTGCTACAACTGTATTTGCGCCCTTGAGCACAAGAATACAGTTATACTCCTTTGCGAAGTCTTTGGCCGTTTTAACACGATCCTGCTGTATTTCTTCCACACTCAGACCCGTAAGACGTGACATTTCGCCCGGATGCGGAGTAAGAATGAGCGGAGCAGAGGTTTCTTTCAATATATTTATATTAACAGAAACCGCATTTATGCCATCCGCATCAAGAATTATCGGCTTTTTAGTATTCATAAGAACATCTCCGACAATTCTCACTGTATCTTCGTTAAATCCGAGTCCGCAGCCGAGTAGAATTGCATCAGCACTCTCAGCCATACTCAGAATCCTGCTTGTATTTACCGCACTCAGAAATCCGTCAGCAGTTGAACGCATAGGGATTGTGAGCGGTTCCGTCAGCTTGCCTGCGATTGCAGAATAAGCCGCATCGGGGAAAACGCACTTTACAATACCAACGCCGCTGTTTACAGCCGCCTGAGCAGCCATAACCGCCGCTCCCTGCATTTGCTGAGAACCGCAAACGCTGAGCAAGGTTCCGAAATCGCCCTTGTGAGATTCAGGACGGCGAGGTTTAAAAAAGCGTGAAATTTCCGACTGTTCAGCCGAGAACATTACATCTGTTCCGACTGATTCATAACAGCTCTGCTCAATGCCGATATCAATCAGAGAAACTATTCCGCAACACTCCGAGGCGGGTTTCATAACATGAACAGGCTTATAACAGGTTATCGCGAGGGTGTGGTCAGCTTTGAAGTAATCAGATTTTATTTCTCCGCTGTTACCTTCCATGCCGCTCGGAATGTCAATAGCAAATTTCTTTGCTCTTGATTTTGATATATCTTCAAAAAACTTTGAAATTCTCTCATCAAGCTGTCCGTGGAAGCCTATGCCGAATACGCAGTCAACAACCGCTGTGCTGGACATACACGCAGTTACACAAGCATCATATCCTTTATTCAGGTCATAGAAAAGAACAGGCTTGTCCTCAAGATATGAATACATCATTTTGGATTCGTATGCGTTCGGTGTGCCGTCAACCAGGATTATTCTTACATTGTATCCCCTGTCACACAAATTGCGTCCGATAACATAGCCGTCACCGCCGTTCTTACCTGAGCCGCAAAGGATGGCAACACTTCGTGCCGCCCCTCCCATTCCGTTAACTATGGAATGAATTTTGTCAGCACATCCGTTGCCCGCGTTTTCCATCATCTGAATGTACGAAAGTCCGTTTACATCTGCGTTTTCTTCTATTACACGCATCTGTTCACAAGTATAAATCAGCATATGCTATCTCCGATTCAATAAAAATCTATCGAGTTTCTAAGTAAATCTACCTTAAGGTCATCATAAACCTCTTTATATCCGTCGAAATGATTCGGTGCATGTGAGTCAGAAGCAATCCATGACACAAGACCGCGATCAATAAGTCTGTATGCCGCCTTACGTGATTTATCAAATCTGTTAAGATCAAACACAAAGGAATCACATTGAAGTCTGCACCCCATATCAACAAGACCGTCAGCAATATCAAGACTGCGCTGAATAAAATCATATCTCTCGGGATGAGCGATAATAACCTGAAGACCCTCCGACTGAATCTTCTTTATTATCATCTGCCAGTTAAGAGGCAGAGAAAAGTTCCTGAACTCAAGCAAAAAGCTATCCGAACCTCTGATACACATCTTATCAAAATCCTTAAACTCAAATTCGACAAGAGCCTCACAGTTTACCTCAAAGCCAAGATGAAGACCGATATCAAAGTCCTCTGCGTAAGGCTTGAGGAGATTGTATCTTTCCTCGGCATATTCAAAGTCAAAGCTTCTTGACCTTACGTGAGGCGTTGCAATAATATCAGTTATACCGTTCGCTTTTGCTTCTCTGAGCATATCAATGGACTCATTGAGGCTATGCGAACCGTCATCTATCTCGGGTAATATGTGGCAATGTATATCAATACATCGGTCTGTGTCTTTACTGAAAAAACTGTTCATTGGCATTGGTACTCTTTCTGTTTATTTCTGAAAACTAATTTGAGGAATGGTGGGAATGATGGGAGTGCGAATCAGAGCCGTGAGAGTGTGATCCCGAGCTATGAGAGTGCGAATCCGAGCTGTGTGAATGTGAGCTTGAACTGTGTGAATGTGAGCTTGAACTGTGTGAATGTGAGCTTGAACTGTGTGAATGTGAGCTTGAACTGTGTGAATGCGAACTTGAGCCGTGATGTGAACCCGAACTGCGGTGCGAGCTTGAATCCAGTCCGAGGAATGCCGCCAACCCCTTTTTCTTTTTATCTCTGTTTGAATAGTATCGGCTTGTATAGTAATGGTAGTAGTTATAGTAATAACCAACCTTCTTAACCTTAACATTATTGATAACGGCACCAAGAACATTGGCATTGGCTTTCTTCAGCTGTTCAAGAACATCCTTTGCCGCACGTCTTTCAACCTGTCCCTGTCTGATAACAAGAACCGTTCCGTCGGCAAGAGTTGAAATATGAGCCGCATCAATGAAAGCGCCAAGCGGAGGTGTATCAAAAATAACAAAATCAAAGTCATCGCGCAGCTTCTGCACCATATTTGAGTATGCTTCTGAACAGATAAGCTCAACAGGATTGTTGATTTTGCATTTCATATCAAGAACCCAAAGGTTGTCAACGCTTGTCTTTTTAAGACTTGCATCAATTTTTTTACCGTCTGTTTCGCTTGCCTTTTTGCGTTCACCCTCTACGCCAAAGTTTCTTGCAACCATCGGATGTCGGTAATCGCACTCAACAATAACTGTCTTTTTACCTGCCTCAGCTATGGATATTCCGAGGAAGCACGAAAGTGTGGTTTTACCTTCACTCGGGATAACACTTGTTAAGGCAAGTGTTTTTATTTCTTTATTAAGAGACGCGAATTGAATGTTAGCTCTGAGCGTTTTAACGGAGTCGCGCAGAGAAGTTTTTGTTCCATAATATAAATCAACAATATATGACATTATCTTCCTTCGCCTCCATCTTCAAGTTTGTTAATCTGAGCAAGAACAGGAATTCCGAGATATTTTTCAATATCATCACTTGACTGAATTGTGTTATCCATAAACTCAAGAAGCAATACGATACCTGCTGCCATAATTCCACCGACAGCAGTTGCTGAAAGAACAATTTTTGTCTTGTTCGGACCTGACGGTGCAGTCGGAACCGTTGCAGGCTCAACAATCGTAATATTTTCAATTTTCATAATCTCCGAAATACGCTGTGTAAGCTCTTCTGTAAGCGCATTTGCAAAGTTTGCTGCGACTTCAGGTCTTCTGCTTGTAACCGAAAGCTTAACCATTCGTGTATTTTCAACACCTGAAATGGTTACAGAGCAGTCAGAAACATCCTGCTGAATGTCTTCAGCCGCCTTACGGTAAACAGTTGATGTTTTCGCAAGAAACTGATAGTCGCTGATAAGGACCTCACCAATCATAAGGTCATTGTATGTAATTGAATCATAGTATGTCTGATTAAGAACCATAAATGTTGTTGTTGCCGTATATGTAGGTGCGACCATTTCAAAGCCGTAAAACATAGATGCGGCAAAGAAAACAACCGGAATAATTACAAGTATTTTTATTCGCTTAAATACTATGTCAAGGATATCCGCTAATGTCATTTACTCTTCCCCCGTTTTAAATCTTATTAATTCTGTTTACAATCATTATTGCAATCAGTCCGACTGCCGCAACAAAAATTACGATCATTATCCACGAGTGGTCATGCAGGAAACTTCCTTTTTGAATATGAACGTCACTCTCGTTGTATACTGTAAAGCCCAAAGTTTTCTCCTTCTCCGGTTCTTCACCAATATTTTTAACCATCAGACTCACTGTGGAAATCTGATTTCCGTTATACAGAACCTTAAAGTCACTGATTACGTCACCGACTTTAACTGTGTCGGGAATTATATCTGGAACTTCTATTGAATATGCTTCATTCAAGGAAGATACTGATTTTGAATAATAGAGATTCGCAACGACATTTACATTTGAAACCGAATTCTTTATAACACTGAAGCTTACTTTTTCACCGTTAATCTTTAATGTTGTTGCTTCGCCTAACTCAAAAATTATTTTTGAAATATCTATCAGTGCATAATTTTTCTTAACAAAATCAAGAGAATCAACAACATCATTCAACGCTGTGTTTCCGATTGACCTTATTACAAAAAGATACTTCTGTTTTGATGTAATATAAGTAACTATTGAAGTTGTTATTCCTTTGCTGTCCTTCGAAATACCGATTCCGTATATATTTCCATTGTAATATTCAGATTCATTGTCAACAAACTCAAACGAATTCACAAGTGTGTTTTGGTTTTCAGACAATGAGCTGCTTTTAATAAATTGACTTTTTGAAGATGTGACATTAATCAGCATTTCATTTCTATAACACATGTATGAAAGAATCAACAAATCTGAAACTGTGGTAAACTGTTTTTCATCATATTTGCCTGTGATATTTGTAATAACGGTATTTTTCATTCCAAGATTATTTGTTAGATTATTGATTCTAACAATAAAATCTCCGATTGATTTATCTGATGCAAGCGCAAGTGCAGCAACAGAATTCAAATCGTCATAATATAGCGCAGCGGCAACAAGATCGGAAACAGCAACTTCCATACCTTCTTTAATTAAAAGTATATTATTTTTCGGTTCAATTATAGCCCCAGACGCAACTGTTATAGTATCTGATTGAATTGTCAACAGAGCAGTATAAACAGCAAAAAGTATTGTAGTCTTTGCTTCGGGGCAAAACCTATCGTTGATTTTGGTATCAACAATCATTCTTCCGGTTTCATATTCAACAACACCAATTGACTGAACACGTTTATCAATTTTCATATCTTTTGCTTGAGAATATGCAAGCGCATGAGGGAACGCTTCTTTTTCCTGAGCAGCATTGACAGTAAAAGAAAAATTCAGAACAATCATTATTAGTGCAATAGAAAAGCTAATAACTCGTTTTTTCATCATATGCCCCTTTCAAATAAATAATTGTTAAAACAGCCAGACAAATGTATATCTTATTCCCTGAACAAAATAAATCATTGTCGCCCCATATCCTGTAATAAGCATGAACTTAAAAACAGTTGACAAATTCTCTTTTTTCAGGTGCGTCAGAGCTTTTGTATATAATACAATAAGATACGGCTGAATAAACATACCAAATCTGGCAACGTATTTATTCTGCGTTGCAACAAGATAAATCATCGCATAGACTAATGACATATTTATTGCATAGTTTAATTCGGTATCATCTTTCGGGAAATGTGAACGCATAAAAAATGCAAATATCACCGGAATAAACGCAACTATAACCGTAATTATCTTAACACCATTACCAAAAGTATCATCATATTCTTCAAAAATTTCCATTCGTGAAAACAGGTTAGGAGCAACAGTATTAAAAATAACCATTATGATAACGAATGAAAATGCAACACCGAGGAATTTAGGTGACCACGGTTTCATATTCGCAATGAAATATACTGCAATCAGAATAATTGCGCTGTTGTGAACCAACGTAGCAGCAGCAATTACTATTGCGTACTTTACGAAATTCCGTTTGTAAACATACGGAATTCCCAATGTCGATATTGCAACTGCTTCCATCTGCTGCATTGTATTCATACTAACATTGGCAATGTTCAAAAGGAAAATCAAAAGAATTCCCAATTCAAAGTTATCGCAGTATTTGTAAATAAAAATAATAAGAAGAGCGAATGTTACTGTTGAATAATAAACAAGTAACCATTGCGATTCACCCGGAAAAAGCCTTGATACAATCCAACAGGCAATCGTATCAATATATTCCGATGAGTCCGGCAATACAACAGATAATTCTTTTCCGACCATTCTCAGAACTCGATTTCTATATACATACTCGTCATTAACTTCAGCCACTATGCCTCTGAATCCGAATGAAATTGCCAAAATCAAAAAAATCAAAAAAGCAATAGCTTTTGCACCGGATTCATGTGTAGCACCTAATCTGCCGTCCCTCGAACCGCTTATGTTTACTGCACCCTTGGCAAGAGGATAAGTTACAGCAATCAGTATTAAAAAAAGGTTTATCAGAGACAATTATATCCTCCCCCTTTTAATTAATCAAAACAGTTCACAAACAGCCTCTACTGTTTTTTCCGTATCAAAAAATGTCCCACGTTCTAAAACTTTTTCTTTGTATTCATTATATAATTTTTTATTTTCGATTATATCCTTCAACGCTTCATAAAGCTTATCCTCATCATTCTCAGTAACAATACCGTATTCATTGTTATTTCCGAGAACTTCTTTCGCACCAGAGACATCAGTCGTTACAACAGGCACGCCGAGAATTACCGCTTCCGACATTGCCGTGCTTAGTCCTTCGTAAAGAGACGAGCAGACAAATAAATCAGAATTTTTCATAATCTTATACGGATTATCGGTAAATCCATCAAGGAAAACTGTACCGCCCACCTTATTTTCAGCTATCAGATCTGAAAGTATTTTTTCATCTTCTCCCTTGCCGAAAATATGCATCTCAAAATTCTTGCCTTCGTCCTTCAGTTTCTTCGATATTCTTATAAGTCGGTCAAAACCTTTCTGAGAAGACAATCTTCCGAAAGTGCTGATGTAAAACGTATCTTTATTTCTTTCAAATTCTTCCTCAGACATCTTTTTAATTCTCTGAGTATCATTTACGTTGTATTTAACGATTATTTTTTCACCTAAATGAGAATACTTTTCAAAAGCATCCTTAACCGTTTCAGAAACGGCAACCACCTTATCAAAACGAGAATACGACTCTACCGTCTGCTTGCGTGTCGGATAAAACTTCCATATCGTTCCATGTTCCATCTCATTGATATGAATCCACGCATATTTTTTTATTTTTTTATCAGGACATCCTGCAACAACCTTTGCACTTGCACCGTGCATAAAAGCAACAACAACATCGTATTTTGCTTGACCTATAAAATATTTATAAAGAACTCTGTCAGGAATTCTTTTAATTATATGTGAAACACCGTGAAAGCAGGGAGCTTTTTTGCAGAAAAGTTTTATCTCCGGTTTAAGAAAACGGGCGTTAACTCCGTTGAAAAACATTGTTTCAACTGTTATGTCATATTTATTGGTATCCATATTATTGACAAGATTTACAAGCACCTTTTCCGCGCCGCCGCCCGTAAGCGAATCAATAATAAATAGTATCTTTTTCTTCATAACAACACCTGTCAGATTGTTTTTTCAGGAAGTTCAAGCATTGAACCAAACTTGTAATCAAATTCTTCGGGATCAAATGAATAAAATCCGCTTCCATCGAAAAAGGTAAGCTCACCAAAATAAATTTTCCCATTGCAGTTATAAAGATCTACACGAACAAACGGAAAATCTTCACTTAGCTTCAATGCAATTTCTATCATTTTTTCAAGATTTTCAGGACGCTTTACTTCGCAGTCCTGAACGCCAGTTGTAAAAGCAATCTTTTCCCAATCAGTTGAATAATATGCCTGTTTATGGTCTGAATATCTGTCTTCATCAGCCTGAATAAAAGAAATCTTGCCGTTCATGCAGAAGAATTTATAATCACGGAGATATCCGCTGTCATCTTCAAGATATTTTTCAACAACTATGCTGGGCTTAAGACTTTTATAAACCCACTCTCTTCCGTCAAGATAAAGATCAATCTTAAGCCAGAGATTAAATATTCTCTTTTTTGATTTCCAGTTAACAGATTTCTTGTCGTTGCAGATAAAATTCATCGCACTGCTGTGTGCCGCTTTTACAACAAATCTGTCAGGAAGTGCATCTATATCAAGATCGTCTGCATTCTCAACATGAGCAAGAAGCTCATTAAGCAGATCTCCATATCCCTTTGATTTAATATACTCTCTTACTCGGAATTTATCAGCGCACTGAGAAGTAAGCGGATTGTGGTTATAGAGCTTGAGCCATTGAAGCTTTTCAGTAAATCTCTGAGGATTTTCAAGGTCAAGTGTTCTGCCCGTCTGACTTTTATACATCATTTCAAGAAACTGTCTGTCATCAGGATATTTTTTATACAGCCTTTGCTGATTCTTCATTCTGTAATAAAGACGCAGATAAAGACCCATATCATACTTACTGAGACTGCGTAAAAATTCTATCAGTTTTTCTTTCATTTTCTTTACCTCATACTGACTGAAAAATAGAGATTAAAATATACTTTTTGCCAATCAATGACTATCTTATTTTTTTCTTGTTGTTACCTTATGGAAAAGATAAATGAACTTCTGCGGAACCATAGCTTTAACGACAGGCTCAAACGCAAGAGGATAGTATCTTATCGGATAGTCGAGCATTTTATAACCCTTGAGAAGAATTTTGGTATGGTTAAGTCTAACCTTTGCAGTTCTGCGTTTAACCGCATTTTTATCCTCGCGGAAGAAAAGTACATCCTCCTGAAGATTGTAACCTCTGAAGCCTGCCGCGAAGAATCTGAACCACAGCTCATGATCCTGTGAGCGAACAGTCATTTTTGAAACAAGATATCCGCCGAGTTTATCGTATGCGGACTTTCTTACCATAACTGCAGGATGTGCAAACGGAACCTTTCTCATAGGCGAAAATTTATCCGTATATTCAGGATAATACACTCTTCCGTAAGGACCATCAGCATCAAATAATCTTATTCTTCCTCCTACTGCCGCAAACTCAGGATGTTCATCAAGAACCTTTACTTCCTTTTCAAGTCTTGTATCAATGGCAATGTCATCGCCGTCCATTCTCGCAATATACTCTCCTGCTGAAGCCTCAAGGCAGCGGTTGAGCGAGAACGAAAGCTTTGAGTTAGTCTCGTTCTTCAATATAATAAACTTTTCAGGATACTTATCACGGTATTCGCACAAAACCGCATACGTATTATCCGTTGAACAATCGTCGCAAATGACGAAATCCCAATCCGTGAAAGTTTGATTCAAAATAGAATCAATGCTCTCTCTAACTGTCTTTTCACAATTGTACGTAGCCATTATTACTGATACCTTCGGCATAATCTGATCTCCTATTTTCCTGATTAAAATCATTTGATGACTTCAAGTTCTTTCAACAATTTATTTCTTTTTCCAGTGCTTTTCAGCACATCAAGCTTTCCCTTTTTTTCTGCAAAATTTAAAATACGTTTTATCCTGTATTTATTGATTTCTCCGTTCTTTTCCTTAAGCTCAGGGTGCTCGGAAATTATCTTCTTTTTAGACGGTATAATTGCAGAAAACACTGAACCGATAACGCTTCCGTTATCTCGTGCAAGGGACCGAGTGACACCTGCACTATGCAATCTGCTCTCATCAGCAGTTCCGTAAACTCCGGCATCCATTATATCAATCAGAAGATTGTCAACGACATTTTCATTTCCCGAATAATCACAGTCAATTCCGAAATACCTTTTGCAAAGAGAAATCACCGTCAGAATCAACATCTCGGCATTGATACTTTTAAGCACAGAAAAGCACTGTTCAAAATCAATATTATCTTTATAAGTTTTAATAAAACAGGCAATATCCATAACCGGTCTTATTCCGATACCGCCCCGAACAAAATGATTAAAGAAATGTATGCACAAACTTAAAAAACCGTATGTAGGTGAAAAGGTATATATTTCACCGCCCTCAGTGTTTACAGCTATCGGATAATTAATCTGCGAAGCAAACAGCATACCAATTTCTGCAAGCTTATCTGACCCACTTTCATCAATAAGCGACGAGTGAAGCTCGAGAATAGAGTTCAGAACAGTATTTATAAGCTTCATTTCTCCGTTTTTAGAATCAAGCAAGCGATATCCGTTATCGAGAAGAATCTGTGAAGCCATTTCCAGATTATACTTGCTGACCAGCAGATCTTCATCTGATGAAATACGATACTCGGGTAATGTATACATCGCTCTGCAAACCGCGCCCTTGAACACAATACTTCCGATACCGTTGTTTCTCAGAATATTAACAACTCTGACAAGCTCAGCAGAACGTTGAATCTGTGCAGATGTGCTGAAAAGAACCTCTGTTTTCAGCTTCATAAAAGCCATCGGTTCAAGAACTTTCTGAAATACCGAACTGTTTTTCAAAAAAACAATCGGAAGAACTTTTTGTTCTATAGAACGCTCTATAAGATCCTCAGCTAATTTTTTGTCGAATTCTGAAACTAATGTGCTGTCATTCATGTAGCAGCTTAATGAATCAAGTAATAATTTGTCACATTCATTCATATAAAGCTCCTCACAAGCATAATAATACATTTTAAATCATCGTATATTATAGCATAGCATACAGCTATATGCAATAACAAATTTTGCAAAAAAATAAAAATAAAAATGTTGAAAATTCTCAACAAATGTGTTAATATATAATCAGTTTAATATTATATTATGTTGTATCGGAGAGTTTCCATGGACCGTGATGTATTATTAAAAAAGAATATTATCGGAGGCTTTGACAGAAAACAGGTTCTGGATTACATCAGCCAGCTTCAGTCCAGCTGCAATAACCGAAAGACCCGTGAGGAGATTGAGGATATGCGGCTTCGCGTTGCGTCACTCAGGGAAATAATAAAAGAGAAAGATAAGCAGATTGCTGCTCTTACAACCGAGATTGATGAAATCAACAATCTTCAGCTTCCCGGTGCAGAACAGCAGGATGATTTTGATATTCTCCAGCGTTCCAACGAACAGATTGAACAGGCTAGAACAGAAGCAGAAACTATAACTTCAAAAGTCAGCGACGGAATCAAGAGCAAGAATGAAAAGATTTCTAACCTTTTCGCGCGCATTTCCGCAATCAACGAAGAGATAACAAAGTTCAGCGACAGTATAGGTGTTATTTCCGATAAGCTTGATGATGTTCCGTTTGAACCTGTAACTGAAAAAGATATCGAAAATCACGAACTTCCGAAATTTGATTTTGACAAGGTAATGGAAGCTATTGCCGAGGAAGAAGCTCAGCTTGCTGCTGAAGCCGAAGCCCGTGCAAAAGCCGAGCAGGAAGAACGCATCAGAATCGAAGAAGAAATCAGAGCAAAGCTTGAAGCAGAAGCCGCTGAAAAAGCCCGTATTGAGGCTGAAACGAAAGCCAAAGCTGAAGCCGAGGAAAAAGCTCGCATCGAAGCTGAGGAAAAGGCTCGCATTGAAGCTGAGGAAAAGGCTCGCGTTAAAGCTGAGATGAAAGCTAAAGCAGAAGCTGAGGAAAAAGCTCGCATCGAAGCTGAGATGAAAGCTAAAGCAGAAGCTGAGGAAAAAGCTCGCGTTGAAGCTGAGTCAAAAGCTAAAGAAGAAGCTGAAAACAAAGCAAAAGCTGAAGCTGATGCCAAAGCAGCAATTCAGGAAGAAAAATTCAACACTCTGTTTGCAAAGCTTACCGTTATGACAGATGAAATTAACAAGATGAACGGCAATATTTCAGATGTTTCCGAGAGACTTAATCAGATACCTGCCACCGAAAAATCAGATACAGAAGCTATCGAAAAACCTGTATCTGAATCCATAAAAGTTTACAGCATAGCCGCTGAGCAGGATGATACAGAGTTTGAGAACGTATTTGATGAAATTGAATCTGTAATTAAATCAATGCCTGATGACAATGAGCTTATCGCACCGTCTGTTGAAACAGAAGAACCAGTTTCTGAAAATAATCCGATAGAAGAAGCTGAGCCCGTTGAAATTGAAGATGAACCTGAGGAAGAAATTGAGGATGAAATTGTTGTGTCGGAAGAGCTTCCGACGCAGGCCGAAGCAATTACCGAGAGTGAAAAGAAGATCGAGGAAATCCGAACCGAAAAAGAGAAGCTTGAAAAGGTTATTGCTGAAAAAGAGCCCAAAGTCGAAAAGCCCGAGGAATCTTCTTCAAGCTCTGATACACCGGATGACCTTCTCGGAGAAGAATTATATTTCACGCTTGAAATTTAAAAATAAGAAGTACAGTTCAAACGAGCTGTACTTCATTTTTTATATCATCTTTTTAAGATATTGACCTGTATATGACTTTTCACACTCAGCAACTTCCTCAGGTGTTCCTGTTGTAACTATTGTTCCGCCGTTGTCTCCCCCGTCGGGTCCGAGGTCTATAATATAATCGGCAGTTTTGATTACATCAAGATTATGCTCAATAACAAGCACAGTATTCCCCTTATCCACAAGCTTTTGAAGAACATCAACAAGTCTGTGAACGTCAGCCGTATGAAGTCCTGTTGTCGGCTCATCAAGAATATAAATTGTTTTTCCGGTTGAGGTTTTTGAAAGCTCAGTCGCAAGCTTTACACGCTGAGCCTCGCCGCCCGAAAGAGTAGTGGCGGATTGACCGAGCTTAACATATCCCAGACCCACCTCATAAAGCGTATTCAGCTTTTTGTGGATTTTCGGCACAGCGGAGAAGAAATCAACCGCTTCCTCAACTGTCATTTCAAGCACATCATAAATCGTCTTGCCCTTGTATCTTACCTCAAGAGTTTCACGGTTGTATCTGCTGCCGTGACACACCTCACACGGAACAAAAATATCGGGCAGGAAATGCATTTCAATTTTAACAATACCGTCGCCCTGGCACGCTTCACAGCGTCCACCCTTGACATTAAACGAGAATCTGTTAGCCTTGTAGCCCTTAGCCTTGGCATCAGCTGTCATTGCAAAAAGCTCTCGGATATCGGTAAACACACCTGTATATGTTGCAGGGTTTGAACGCGGTGTTCTGCCTATCGGAGACTGGTCAATGTCTATAACCTTGTCAAGATTCTCTATACCCGTCATATCCTCGTGCTTGCCCGCAAACTTCTTTGCACCGTTTAGCTCGGTTGCAAGACGCTTGTAAATAATCTCATTCACAAGTGATGACTTACCCGACCCCGACACGCCTGTTACACAGACAAACTCGCTAAGCGGTATTTTAACATCAATATTTTTCAGATTATGCTCGCTCGCATTTGTAATTTCAAGATATTTTCCGTTGCCTGTTCTTCGTTTTTCGGGAACAGGCACTTTTTTCTTTCCGCTGAGATACTGACCCGTGATAGATTTTTCGCAGTTCATTATATCCTCAACTGAACCCGAGCAGACAACATTGCCGCCGTGAATTCCTGCGCCCGGTCCGATATCAACAATATAATCAGCAGAGAGCATGGTTTCCTCGTCATGCTCAACAACAATCAGAGTATTGCCGAGGTCTCGAAGTTCCTTTAAGGTGTCAAGCAGCTTTGCGTTGTCCTTCTGATGAAGTCCGATACTCGGCTCATCAAGAATATACAGCACACCCATAAGCGAAGAGCCTATCTGCGTGGCAAGACGAATTCGCTGACTTTCACCGCCCGAAAGCGTACCTGACGAACGTGTAAGAGTCAGATATTCAAGACCCACGCTGACAAGAAAGTTCATTCGATTTCTGATTTCCTTAAGAATTGCATCGGCAATCATCAGCTCACGCTCAGAAAGCTCAAGACTGTCAATAAACTTCAAAGCCTCTTTGATTGATTTCTTTGAAAACTCGTGTATATTGATTCCGCCGACAGTTACACACAGGCTCTCTTTTTTCAGCCTTGCGCCGCCGCAGTCGGGACAGTCCTCAACCGTCATCAACTGTTCAATCTCACCGCGTGAATACTCGCTTGTGGTTTCGTTGTATCTGCGCTCAATATTATTGATTACGCCTTCAAAATCTGTCAGATAAGTTCCCTCTCCGTATGCATTTTTACGGGTCATTTTTATCTTCTTTCCCCTTGTGCCGTACATAAGTATCTTGCGAACCTCGGCAGAAAGCTCCTTGTAAGGAGTATCAAGTGAGAAATCGTATTCATTGGCAAGCCCTTCAAAATACATCTGCGCTATCGTACTTCCGCCGTCCGCAACCGACCAGCCCGAAGCCTTGATTGCGCCCTGTCGGATTGAAAGCTTTTTATCGGGAACAACGAGATCCTCGCTCACCTTATAAGACACGCCGAGACCTGCGCACTTCTGACACGCGCCGAAAGGATTGTTGAAGCTGAACATTCTCGGGGAAAGCTCCTCAATGCTTACACCGTGCTCGGGACAGGCATAATTCTGAGAATAGAGTTGCTCCTCGCCGCCGATAACATCAACAATCAGCAGACCGTTGGAAAGATTTGTCGCTGTTTCAACCGAATCGGTCAATCGACTTTTGATGCTGTCTTTTATAACAAGTCGGTCAACAATGACCTCAATATTATGCTTTTTATTCTTGTCCATTGTGATTTTTTCGGACAAGTCATAGGTTATTGAATCAACCCTCACACGGACAAAGCCGCTTTTTCTTGCGCTTTCAAGCTCCTTGACATATTCGCCCTTGCGACCCATAACTATGGGTGAAAGAATCTGAATTTTTGTACCCTCGGGAAGTTCAAGAATTTTGTCAACAATCGTATCAACACTCTGTCGGCTGATTTCACGTCCGCAAACAGGACAATGAGGAATGCCGATACGTGCATACAGCAGACGGAGATAGTCGTAAATCTCCGTAACCGTACCGACCGTTGAACGCGGATTTTTCGAGGTTGTTTTCTGGTCTATCGAAATTGCGGGCGAAAGTCCCTCAATATAATCAATTTTCGGCTTTTCCATCTGACCGAGAAACTGCCTTGCATATGAAGAAAGGGACTCAACATATCTGCGCTGACCCTCAGCATAGATGGTATCAAAGGCAAGCGATGACTTGCCCGAGCCGGAGAGACCTGTGAAAACAATCAGCTTGTCACGCGGAATTGATATATCAACATTTTTCAGGTTGTGCTCGCACGCACCCTTAACAAAAATATTTTTCTGCTGCATTACTTTCCTTCTCTCAATTTGTTTATCCTGTCTCTGAGGTAGGCGGCGTGTTCAAATTCAAGTATCTTTGCCGCCGCTTTCATCTCAGCTGTAAGCTGTTTAATCATCTGTTCACGTTCCGCCCTGCTGAGCTTCTTTGTCGACTTCTGTTCAGATGAAGACGAAATTTCAAGCACATCACGTACATCCTTGCGGATTGTCTGCGGAATGATGCCGTGTGCTTCATTATAAGCCGCCTGCTTTTCACGGCGGCGCTGTGTTTCTTTAATAGCCGCTTCCATTGAACGTGTTACGGAATCAGCGTACATAATTACCGTACCCTCAGAATTTCGTGCCGCACGTCCGATTGTCTGAATCAGCGATGTTTCACTTCTGAGGAAGCCTTCCTTATCCGCGTCAAGTATCGCTACGAGTGAAACCTCGGGAATATCAAGACCCTCACGCAAAAGGTTGATTCCGACAAGGACGTCAAACTCACCAAGTCGCAAATCACGGATAAGCTTCATTCGTTCTATCGTGTCAACATCATAGTGCATATACCGCACCTTGATACCGATATTTTCTATATAGTCTGTCAAATCCTCCGCCATCTTTTTGGTAAGCGTTGTTACAAGTACACGCTCACCTCGGTCAATACGGATATTGATTTCAGAAATCAGATCATCAATCTGACCGTCTGTCGGTCTGACGCTGATTTCCGGATCAAGAAGTCCTGTCGGACGTATAACCTGTTCGGCAATCTGAACACTTGTCTGCTTTTCAAATTCACCCGGAGTTGCGCTGACAAAAATTTTCTGACCGATTTTGCTGTAAAACTCGTCAAAAGTCAGCGGTCGGTTATCATAAGCCGACGGCAGACGGAAGCCGAAGTTAATAAGGCTTTCCTTTCGTGAGCGGTCACCGCCGTACATACCTCTGACCTGAGGCAGAGTAACGTGTGACTCGTCGACAAACAGTACAAAATCGTCCGGGAAATAATCAAGAAGCGTAAACGGCGGTTCACCGGGCTTTCTTCCCGACATTATCGCCGAATAGTTTTCAATGCCCTTACAGAAACCTGTTTCCCGAAGCATTTCGATATCGTACTCAGTTCTCTGCTTGATTCGCTGAGCCTCAAGCAGCTTGCCCTGCTCGGTAAAGTCTGAATACTGCTCAAGCATTTCCTCATAAATCTGCTGTATAGAACGCTCCATTTTATCGGGCGAAACAACATAGTGCGAAGCGGGATAAATCGCAACGTGACTGACAACATTTTTCACCTGACCTGTCAGCGCGTTTATCTCGCTGATTCGGTCAATTTCGTCACCGAAAAATTCAACACGGATTGCATTCTCGTTTGAGTAAACGGGGAAAATCTCAACAACGTCTCCCCTGACTCTGAATTTATTTCTTGTAAAGCTTATATCGTTTCGCTCGTACTGAATTTCAATCAGTTTTCTGATAAGCTCATCACGGTTCTTTTCCATACCCGTACGAAGTGAAATTACCATACTGCGGTAATCAATCGGATCACCTAAGCTGTATATGCATGAAACGCTGGCAACGATGATGACATCACGTCTTTCCGACAATGCTGAGGTTGCCGAATGGCGAAGCTTATCAATTTCATCATTGATAGCGGAATCCTTTTCTATATAGGTATCAGTCGTCGGGATATATGCCTCAGGCTGATAGTAATCGTAATAAGATACAAAGTATTCAACCGCATTTTCAGGAAAAAATTTCTTGAACTCAGAGCAAAGCTGTGCGGCAAGAGTCTTATTGTGAGCAAGCACCAATGTAGGTCTGTTCACCTTTTCAATAACCTTTGCCATTGTAAAGGTTTTACCTGAACCCGTAACACCTAAAAGCGTCTGTTCCTTATCGCCACGGTTAATCCCGCTGACAAGCTCATCAATTGCCTGCGGCTGGTCGCCCATCGGCTCAAACGGTGAATGTAAAATAAACCTGTCCATGCTCTGCCCCTTTCATATTTTACTCAGATAAAAAGCAAAGCAAACGCTGAAAACAGCGTTTTGCCACCTGCTTTTTTATTTTATCGTTTTAATTTCAAGCTCCCTGCCTGATGTAACAAGCGAATTCGCAGGGATATCACCCTTGACAACGCAGCCTGCACCGATAACGCAGTTATCACCGATTGAAGTGCCACGAAGAATTACGGTATTCGCACCAATCCAGCAGTTATCGCCGATTGTGACAGACGCTGTCTTGAAGTATTCGCCGTTCTTTCTCGCTGTTCCGAATGCGTGGTCATGGTCATAGATACAGACATTCGGACCGAAGCTGCATTTGTCACCGATTTTTATGCTTTCTCTTGCAACAAAGGTACAGTTTCTGTTTATAAAAACTCCCTTTCCGAGCTGAAGCGTACCGCCGCTGATTGCTGAAATGTGGAAGTTTTCCGCCGCGTCAATTCTTCCGATTATTATTTTCGAGTTCTTTCCGCAATTGAAATCTCCGAACAAAGCACATCGGTTTTTTATTAACTTGCCCTCTGTTTTTATTGTACCCTGATTTGACAGTCGGCTGAAAAAGAGCTTGAACTGAAAGTTCAGAATTTTAGAAAATTTTTTTGCGTTTCCCATTTCGTTCACCTCGAAAAATGAGATATAAGAGAAATAACGGTTTTATAGCTTCTGATTTTAAACAGCTTATATATAACCTTAGTTTTAGTATCGAGAAACGAATCATCATATGATTCGATAAGCTCATTATAGAAATCGTTATCATTGATATCGTCAAAAAAAGCAATCTTTTCCGTCTGCGGAATATCAGCCTTAATGATGCTCTTCACACAGCTCATCAGAGATTTAACTACAAGTGCCGCATATCTGCAATGTGTTTCCTCATTGTAAAAGGATGAGTTTTTCAGATAAGAAAACGCCTGCTCACGTGCAGCAAGAATACTCTTATACCTGTCGGGCTTTGCGGTGTGAGTTATGCTTGCGTCATTCACACGGTAGTTATACCAGCATTCGGGTATGTAAACCGCTTTCTTTGAATTAAAAACAGGATAAAGCGACTGAATCAGATCCTCGCCGTGCTTATACTGTGCAAACCGAGAAAAATCAGTTGTATCCGCTTTCAGGATTTCCGTGCGTATGGTTTTAGTGCACATTGAATTAAGATAATTGTTCAACAGAAACTCTTTTCTGAAGGTATCCATTTCCTTTTTATCGAAAACTTTTTCTTCCGCCCATGGTGTTGCCGCTTCGGTTGCTTCATCTGCGCTTACACGTCGGAACGAGCAGATAACCATATCGCACTTTTCTTTTTTTATTATTCCACTGAGTCGGTTAAGATAACACTTGTCAAGATAATCATCACAGTCAACAAACAGGCAGTAATCACCTGTTGCCTTTAAAACCGCAAAGACACGGGTCAGCAGCGGTCCTTCATTTTTTTTATGATAAACCTTTACACGTTCATCGGTAAAGCTGTCACAGATTTCAGCCGTGCGGTCAGTTGAGCCGTCATCAGCAAGAATGATTTCAACATTCTCATAGTCCTGATTAAGAACCGATTCAACGCAATTTGAAAGATAATTTTCGCAATTATAAACAGGAATAAGAACAGAAAATTTTATCTTTTCCATTTTATATTACCTCTTGTCGGGCAAAGTAAGCCATTCCCCAAGCTTCAAATCCCACTCCTCGGGCTCAAACGGACTGTACCCTCCGCAGGGGTCGAGTGTAAGCTCAGAAAAATAGATTTTGCCGTTAATTTCATACAAATCAACACGCATGAACGGTAAACCCTCGGAAAGAACGCGTGCGATATCAAGCATTTTTTCACGGTTCACAGGTTCAGCAGGAAGATTTTCAAAAGGAAGATAATCCTTTCGGCAGAACGGAAGCGGTTTCCAGTCAAGCGTCAGGAAGCTGAGCCTTGCACCGTCGTGCGTTGCCATATTGCCCGAAATGTGGAACATCTTCGGTTCGCCGTTGAAGCAGTAGATTTTATAATTTATCAGATCACCTGCATCAAGCTCTGACAGAAATTCTTCGCATATAATTCTGCGTTTTATGTTCTTGTACTGCCACTCACGGCACACAAGATAGAAATTCTGATCAAGACCTTTTTGCAGATTCTTTTTTGTTTTTTCGATATCAAGCTTTGATTTATCCTTGCAGATGCACATGCCTACACCGGAATTGTGATTGCACTTAAGCACAAACTGCTCAGGCAAAGCGTCAAAATCAATTTCATCGGGGCTGTCCCATACACCGATAAGCGGTACAAGATATTCTTCGCCGATTTTTTCCCTGATATAATCACGGACAGCGTATTTATCCGATGTAATTGTGTAAAGCGGATTGTGGTCATAGACCTTCATCCATTGAAGCTTTTCGTTGAAAGTCTTAGGATTTTCAAGGTCAAGCTTTTTTCCTCTGTTTGCCTTATAAAGTCTGACAAGAAATTCCTCGTCAGGCATTTTATCATAAAATCCCTTGCTTGCAAGAAAATTGAACCTGCGCTGATAATTTGTCAAAAGCTTTATTCCGTATTTTATAACGTGCTTAATATCCATTCTGACCTCCGACGGGACTTTTATTCTTCATTATCCTCGTATGTGAGCAATTCCTTTACAATATATATCGGTCGATTTTTACCCTGCATATATGTTCTTGCAAGATACTCACCCGCAATTCCGATAAACAGGAAATTCAGACCGCCAACAAAAAGAATGAGAGTTATTATTGCAATTGCCGATGTAATGCTGTGAGTTATTCCGCCGACAATAAGAGCAATTATAAGATACAGCACAGCGATAATCATTGAAGCCGCACCTGCAAATGTTGCAAAGCGAAGCGGTGTTGTTGTGTAGCCTACGATACCCTCAACTGCATACTTGAACAGCTTAACAAAAGACCATTTTGATTCTCCGCCTGCACGCTCCTGAACATCATATGGAATAAACTTTGTATTAAAGCCGACAAACGAGAACAGACCCTTTGAGAAACGGTGATATTCGCACATATTGATAACCGCATCAACCATCGGTCTGCGCATAAGTCTGAAATCGCTTGCACCAGGATAAAACTCAACCTCGGAAATTTTGTTTATAAGAGAGTAAAATGTATCCTTGAAAAATACAAGAGCCTTGCTTTCCTTTCTCTCCGCCTGGTATGCTGCAACGCAGTCTGTGTCAGGCTCGTTATCAAGAATATCAAGCATTTCAAGTACAACCTCGGGACGCTGCTGCAAATCGGCATCAATAACACAGGTAAAATCACCACTTGCATTTTTAAGTCCTGCATACATTGCGGATTCCTTGCCGAAGTTACGTGAAAAGCTGACAACCTTAACATTATCGGCAACCTTGTGGATTGCACGAAGTACGTTTAATGTATCGTCACGACTTCCGTCATTGACAAATACAAACTCATAATCGTCAATCTTTCCCTCAAATACTTTTGTTACCTCTTTATAAAAATTGTAAACAACATCTTCCTCGTTAAAACAAGGAACAACTAAAGAAAGCTTCATTTATATTCCCTTCATTTCTTCAAAATATCTTTTTAAAGCATCCTGCCATGTCGGCAGTCTGTCAATTCCGGCATCATCAAGGCACTTTTTACTGAGCCTTGAATTGAGTGGGCGCTCTGCTTTTGCAGGGTACTCGCTTGACGGAATCGGCTTGATAACGCAGTTTCTGTTGCCAAGCTTCATAATTTCAGCCGCAAACTCCGCCCACGAACAATAATTCTCGTTTGTTCCGTGATAAATACCGTATTTCTCGGTAACTATCAAATCGTAAATAAGTCTTGCGAGGTCGGGCGTGTATGTTGGCGAGCCAATCTGGTCATCAACCACCGTCAGCATTTCACGCTCTGCGCCGAGGCGAAGCATCGTTTTGACAAAATTGTTTCCGTTTATGCCGAAAACCCACGATGTGCGGACAATGAAGTATTTGTCAAGAAGATTTCTGACAGCATTTTCACCGCCAAGCTTCGTACTGCCATAAACACTCTTCGGGTCTGTTGCATCTGTCGGCTCAAAAGGATCTGTGCCCTTGCCGCCGTAAACATAGTCCGTGCTGACATAAAGCATTTTTGCATCAATATCCCTGCACGCTGACGCAATATTTTCAGTACCCGTCACATTTACTTTATAGCAGTTTTCGCTGTCGTCCTCTGCCCTGTCAACCGCAGTGTAGGCGGCGCAGTGAACAACAACATCGGGATTGTAATTCTCTATATATTCAACGGTTGCGGATTTATCCGTGATGTCAAAATCCTGCATATCAACGCCGAGACATTCAATCTGACGTGAATTAAGCACTTTGATAACATCAAATCCAAGCTGACCGTTTACACCTGTAACAAGAACCTTCATTCTTTTTCCTCTCAGTAAACAAATTCAACGTCGCTGTCCTTGAGAAGCGGAGCTTTCATATCCTTTGCAGAGAGAATCGGGTTTTCAATGCCCCAATCCACACCGATTTCGGGATCGTTAAACTTGATGCTTCTGTCATCCTCGGGGCAGTAGAACTCATCAACCTTATACATAACCTCAACATCATCTGTCAAAGTTACAAAACCGTGAAGACATCCCTTTGGAATAAAGAAGGACTTTTTGTTTTCACCACTGAGCTTGACCGCTGTCCATTTCATATATGTCGGAGAACCTTTTCGGATATCAACTGCAACATCCATAATCCCACCGCGGATGCAAGTCAGGAGCTTACTCTGCGACGTCGGGTTCTTCTGACAGTGAAGTCCTCTAAGAGTACCCTTTTCCGCAGAAAAAGATCGGTTATCCTGAACAAATTCAATATCAATACCGAGGTCTTTCAGCTTTTTTGCAGAGTATGATTCCATAAACCATCCTCTGTGGTCACCAAAAACATCAGGCTCAATAATTATTGCGCCGTCAACCTCTGTGTTTACTGCTTTCATATTTTTGCCTCTTTTCAGTCGTTTTCCTTGCCCCATCTCGGTCTTTCGCCGAGAATATCGGAATACATAATTTTGCCCTCAGCAACCTTCATAAGATGCTGACCGTATGCAGATTTACCGTATTTCTGAGCGGACTCAATAAGAGTCTTCTTTGAAATCCAACGCATATTATATGCAATTTCTTCGGGGGCTGAAACCATAATGCCCTGTAGATTTTCAACTGTTCTTATGAAGTTGCACGCATCCGTAAGTGCATCAACTGTACCTGTATCAAGCCATGCAAAACCGCGTCCCATAAGCTTGATATCAAGATCACCGTTTTCAAGATATATCTGATTGATATCGGAAATTTCAAGCTCTCCTCTCGCTGACGGTTTAAGATTCTTCGCATATTCAACAACGCGGTTATCGTAGAAATAAAGTCCTGTTACCGCATAGTTTGATTTCGGATTTTTCGGCTTTTCAACAATAGAAACAGGCTTACCGTCTTTATCAAACTCAACAACACCAAACTGCTCGGGATTGTCAACATGATAACCGAAAATAGTCGCTCTGTCCTTATTCTTTGCAGCCTGTCTGAGCATATGACCGAATCCGCTGCCGTAGAAAAGGTTGTCGCCGAGAACCATGGCAACGCTGTCCTTACCGATAAACTCCTCACCGATAACGAATGCCTGAGCAAGTCCGTCGGGGCTTTCCTGAACTGCATAGGAAAGCTTAAGTCCGAACTGATGTCCGTCACCGAGAAGTGTTCTGAACTTCGGTGTATCGTCGGGAGTTGATATAATAAGTATTTCTCTGATTCCTGCCAGCATAAGTGTTGACATAGGATAATAAATCATCGGCTTGTCATAAACAGGCAGAAGCTGTTTACTTGTAACCATTGTGAGGGGGTAAAGACGTGTGCCTGAACCGCCTGCAAGTATTATTCCTTTCATACGTTCCTCCAATCAGTCCGCTGATGCGAACATTGTTCCGCCATGGCAGTCAATACCAACTACGAGCGGAAAATTTTTAATTTCAATATGTTTTACTGACTCACATCCGAGGTCAAAAAATGCAATTTCCTCGCACTTTTCAACACATTTTGCAGCAAGTGCTCCTGCACCGCCGACAGCACACAAATAAACTGCTTTGTTGCGAATTATCGCATCGCAGACATCCTTGTTGCGTCCGCCCTTTCCAATCATAGCGGCAAGTCCGTTATCAAGAAGCAACGGCGCAAACGGATCCATCCTGCCCGAGGTTGTCGGTCCGCATGAACCAATCGGCAGACCTGCGGGAGCAGGGGTCGGACCTGCGTAATAAATACACGCACCCTTAAGGTCAAACGGAAGCTCGCCGCCCTCGGCGATAAGCTTCACAATCCTTTTGTGCGCCGCATCACGAGAGGTATAAACCGTACCTGACAGAATCACCCTGTCACCTGCGTGAAGCAATTCCGCTTTCTCTGCAAGCTCACTTGTGTTAAGTATGTATTCAGACATTTCCAAGCTCCTCTGAAAGCTTCTTAAGCAGATTCTTGATATCCTTCGCAGGCATATTTTTTGCACCGTCAATCTCCGCAACAACGCCCTTGATTTTTTCTCTGATTCCGTTCAGCTCATCCTCAGCCTGCTTTACAATTTCCTTTGCTGTAACCGATGCAGTTTCAACGAGCTCATCGCACATTTTTACGGTGTCGCCTGCAAGCTTTTTGCCTGCCTCGTCATATTTGCCCGCTTTTTCAGACTTTTTAACAAGCATATCGTATTTTGCCTTAATACCCTGAAGCTGCTTTTCAGCCTCCTCAAGACGGGCATCGTTCTCTTTTGCGGCATCGCTGAGCGTCTCAACCTGTCGGCTGAGAATAACATTATCCTCAGCAAGCTTGCGGTTAAGTGCATCTTTTTCGTCGATCATAACCTTGTACTTCTGCTGAGTTTCCTTCAGCTGCTGAATATAGCTTATTACCTCCATACGGTCAAAACCGCCGAACGGGGTCTTTTTAAATAAAACATCTTCTTTCACGGCAAAGCCTCCTTAAGACTCTGATATAGTTTTAGCTGATAAATTGTCTTTGATATATTTCAGATTGGTAACATCGCTCTCACATTTAATAGGAGAGCCACCCGATGTGCAGTAATACAAATCGCCTGCGTTTGCAGTTTTTGATTCGCCGCTGAGATTGATATACGCTACTGTATTTCCGTTTCGCACAAAATGCTCCATTGCAATATTTTCGGCAATCTTATTATACTTACCGTCAGCATAGCTTCCGACCGTTATAGTTCCGTCCGCTTCCTGTGAGAAAGCCATAACTGAGCCATTGTTCATTATAATGTAGTCAAAAATATTATCCGCAATCTTTTCCGCGTTTGCTTCCGCACCGAAGCGGTACAGCGTTGAATGCTCATCAATATCAGTAGTTCTGTAATAAATACAATCTCCTGACACCTCGCACTCCGCAACATTTTCCGCAACAAGTGCACGCGGTTTAATCTGAGCATTTTCAACCTTTGTGCAATAGAGCTTTCTTCCGCTCAGAGCATAAACAGAAAGTCCCGATGACATATAGAACTCTGTATCCTTGCCCTTATAATCGGAAATCGTACCTGTTATAACCTTGTTTCCGTCAAACCACGCATAAACGCAGTCATTCGATGTTTCATAGGATTTTCTGACATTGTCACGGACATAGTCACTTGCGCTTTCTGCATTGGACCTATCCGCATATTTCACAAGCTCATTCATATCGAACTTGTTTTCAACCTTGATAACAGATTTTCTGAGGATCACTCTCGGAATTCCGTTATCGGCAAAAGAAAGTACATTGTTGAGTGAAACACCTGTTGCAAGTATTTTGTTCGTATACTGATTGTATACGTTGCAGGTATACTCTCCGTCAAATGCAAGGTCAAAATCAATCTTATCAAGCTTTTCACGGATAGCATCACGCTTGAGCTTATTTTCATACGCTGCGACAGCATTGTTATATGCTGACTTGTCAAGAATGTATCGCTTTATGATGAAGCCGTACTCCTTCATATAATCGCCTTCTGACGGGCGTTCAAGAGTCATATCCTTTTCATAGTAGGGGTCATTGACAAAATCATGCCAGTCGACCGCCGCATTGCTGCTCTTGAAATAATAGAGATTGCCGCCGAAGGAGTAGTCGTTCAGATATACCTCGCTTGCCGCAGAGCAAATCTGACTCGGACTTTCGATATTTTTAACCGAATAGACATCAAATGTCTGCTCCTGCTCGGACGCGACCGTATAAATCACTTCAAAGCCGTCAGCAGAATCGCAGAATTTTACGTGGCTTATCTCGCTCGCAACATTTGAAGCATCCTCGCCGTATCTCATTCTGTGAAGCGAATAAATTGAACCGTTCTGACGGGTAAAATAAATCACATCACCCGACGACGGAAGAAACATCTCAACAATTCCCGAAGGGAGCTGTTTTGCTTTCATATCCGCAACGCTGTAAAAATAACATTGCTTAAGTCCTGAAACGCTTGTACTGTAACAGAGGAAGGTACCGTCATTGTTTACTGACCAGCCCTCGTCAACACCGCTGCAAACAAGACCGCCGCCGTTTTTCAGCGAACTGCGCTTAGTGACATCAATATATCTGATATCATACTTTCCGATTTTAGACTTTGTGTTCACGCTGTAAAAAATCTTCATTCCGTCCGCAGACACTTTAACGTCCTTTATATCATCCGTTTTAAATGTATCCTCATTTTCAAGTCTGATAAATGTTGTCTTATCAGATGAATATATCATACCGACAGGAGAATCATTCTGTCTGCTTCTGATAAAGCCTTTAACTCCGAGAATAACAATTCCGACAGCAAGAAGCGATGCAACGGTTACCAGCAATGCTCTGAATATTTTATTTGAACCCGAAATAAACGGGATTTTTTTCTTAATCAGTTCTTTTGTTTCTGAAATTTTACCTTCCTGTCTTTTCTTTGACTGAAGGTCTGTAGCTATGGGTTCAGGTGTCTCAAAGTCCTCAAGAGGCTGAATATCCCCCGAAAAATCCATTGCCTCAAAAATCGGCAAAAGCTCAGACTCTTTTACAGCCCGAGCGTCATCGTCGTATTCTTCATTTTTCAATGCGAATTCGTCGTCTTTTTTCATAAATTCACCCTCAGACTGTTCCGCCGATTAAGACGGAACAGCCCGAAAAAATCATAATTATTTCATTGCGATTGCTTTCTTTGCCTTCTCAACAATGTTTGAAGCACAAAGACCGTAGAGCTTAAGCATTTCAACTGCGGGGCCTGAACCGCCGAACTTGTCTTCAACACCTACTCTTACAACAGGAACAGGGTTAGCCTCACAAACAACCTCAGCAACAGCCGAGCCGAGACCGCCGATAATATTGTGCTCCTCAGCGGTAACGATAGCGCCTGTTTCTGCGGCAGCCTCAAGGATAATATCCTTGTCAATCGGCTTGATTGTGTGAATATTGATAACTCTTGCAGAGATACCCTCTTCAGCAAGCATATCCTTGGCAATCATAGCCTCATTTACCATAAGACCTGTCGCAACAATTGTTACATCCTTACCGTCAGCCATCTTGATGCCCTTACCGATTTCAAACTTATAGTTATCAGGGTCGTTGAAGCGTGGAACTGCAAGTCTGCCGAAACGGAGATATACAGGGCCCTCATACTCTGCTGCTGCAAAAACAGCTGCACGAGCTTCAACATCATCAGCAGGGTTGATGATAACCATGCCGGGAATTGTTCTCATAAGAGCAATATCCTCACAGCACTGGTGGCTTGCGCCGTCCTCACCGACTGAAATACCTGCGTGTGTAGCGCCGAGCTTAACATTGAGGTGAGGATAACCGATTGTATTACGAACCTGCTCAAAAGCCCTGCCTGCAAGGAACATTGCAAATGAGCTTGCGAAAACTGTATGACCTGTTGTTGCGAGACCTGCGGCAACGCCTACAAGGTTAGCCTCAGCGATACCTGCATCAATAAATCTCTCAGGAAATGCCTTTTTGAACATACCTGTCTTTGTTGCGGCTGCAAGGTCGGCATCCATAACAATAAGCTTTTCGTCCTTTTCGCCTAACTCAACAAGTGCTTTACCGTAAGCTTCTCTTGTTGCGGTTTTAATTACATCTGCCATTTCTTACGCCTCCAATTCTGCAAGTTGTGCCTTAAGCTCTGCCATTGCCTGCTCATACTGCTCAGCATTGGGAGCTGTGCCGTGCCATGAGCACTGGTCTTCCATAAATGAAACACCCTTGCCCTTGACAGTCTTTGCAATAATTGCGGTGGGCTTGCCCTTGAATTCCTTAGCTGCCTGGAAAGCGGCATCAATTTCGTCAAAGGAATGACCGCAGATTTCTATAACATTCCAGCCGAATGCACGGAACTTTTCGGGAATAGGATAAGGAGAGTTAACCTCTGCAACTGAGCCGTCAATCTGAAGACCGTTGTTATCAACAACTGCGACAAGATTATCAAGACCCTTGGCTGAAGCAAACATAGCTGCCTCCCATACCTGACCTTCCTGAATTTCACCGTCACCGAGTGCTGTGTATACTCTGTAATCCTTGCCATCAAGCTTAGCACCGAGTGCCATACCGACAGCGGTTGAGATACCCTGACCGAGTGAGCCTGTGCTCATGTCAACACCGGGTGTAAGCTTCATGCTGGGATGACCCTGAAGCATTGCGCCGGGCTTACGGAGATTTTTAATTTCTGCGGGAGAGAAAAAACCCTTGTGAGCAAGAACTGCATAAAGTGCAGGAGCTGTGTGACCCTTTGAAAGAACAAAGCGGTCTCTGTTTTCGTCCTTGGGATTTTTGGGATCTACATTCATATGTTCAAAATAGAGATAAGTGAGAATATCTGCTATTGAAAGAGATCCGCCGGGATGACCTGATTTTGCATTGAACACGCCTTCGATTACGCCCATACGAACTGTGCAGGCCTTAATCTGTAACTGTTTTTTAGTTGCTGCGTCCAAAAAAACACCTCCAATTATCTGACTGAACAAGTCATTCGACATCATTCAGTGACTGACTTTTTAAAAAGCTTTTAAAATATTGCGGAACGTCTGAGCTGAACTCAAGGTATCTTCCGTCACGAGGATGGATAAAGCCTATAAGCCCTGCGTGCAGGCATTGACCGTTAAGTGAGGTTACTCCGTTTTTCGGTCCGTAAACAGGGTCGCCTGCTACGGGATGTCCGATGTGTGACATATGAACTCTAATCTGATGAGTTCTGCCCGTTTCGAGAGTAACTTTGATATACGAGAACTTATCGTTTGAGTCGATAACCTCGTAATGTGAAACCGCGTTGCGTGAATTTTTATCCGTCACGCACATTTTCTTGCGATCCTTGGGACTTCTTCCTATCGGAGCATCAACCGTTCCCGACAGCTCTTTAAATCTGCCGTGCACAACAGCACGGTACTGACGTTTAAAGCTGTGCTCCTTTATCTGCTCGGCAAGCTTTTCGTGTGCAAAATCATTTTTCGCAACAATAAGCAGGCCGCTTGTATCCTTGTCAATACGGTGGACAATTCCGGGTCGGATAACACCGTTGATACCCGAAAGGCTGTCTCCGCAATGGTAAAGCAGAGCGTTGACAAGCGTTCCGTTGTAGTTGCCTGCGGCAGGATGAACCACCATACCTCTCGGTTTATTCACAACAAGCAGGTCATCATCCTCATAAACCACATCAAGCGGAATATTCTCGGGCTTAGCTTCAATTCCGACAGGCTCGGGCGGTGTGAAAACAACCTCGTCACCCGACTTCAGCTTAAAGCCCTTTGAAACTGTCTTTCCGTTGACGGAAACGTCACCGTTTTCAAGTATTTTCTGAATATGTGAACGTGTGAAATCAGCGCACAGCTCGGAAAGAGCCTTGTCAATTCTTGCGCCTGCATAATTTTCGGGAATAATGACAGTAATTTCATCCATTGCCGTCACCCTTCTTCTTTTCCGAACGCTCTCTGAAAATATCATAAATCAGATAGCCGATGAGCATAAACGCTCCGACGGTTACAAGAATATCCGCAAAATTGAATACTGCGAAATCCATAAACTGAACCTCGATAAAATCGACAACGTATCCTCTGAAAATTCTGTCAATCAGATTTCCGAGACCGCCCGAAATTATCAGCGTCGCGCACACAAGGCAGTATTTTGACTTTAGCTTGCCCGAAAGGACGTACACAATACCGGCAAGAAGAACTATACCTGTGAAAACAGACAGAAGCGCTGTACTCTGAGAAAAAGAGCCGAATGCCGCGCCTGTATTGCGGACATATCTCCAACCGATAAATCCGTTGATAAACTCAGCGGAAAGTACGGGCTGCAAATCACGTTCAATCACATATTTAATTAACTGGTCGGCAACGGTCAGTATTGCCACTGCCGCCAGACTTATCAATGAGACTGTCATTACTTTCGGAAAAAACCTTTCAGCTTTGATGAGAATCCGCCGCCGTTATCGTTGTCATCGTCATCAAAATCATCTATTTCGTCATCGTCAATTTCTTCTGCATTGTCGTATGTAGGAATATTGTCGAGATTAACCTTGAAGCCTGTTTCCTCGTTATCTCTTCTGGGCTTTGTGAACATTATGTCACCTGAACCCTCCTGAGAGATTTCCTGAGAGAGCTTTTCAACCTCTTCCTCAGCTTCGTCAATATCGGGAACGATGTATTCTTCGCTCTCAAACTCAACCGCAGCTTCCTCTTCTTCTGTTTCTTCCTCGACTGCTTCATCCTCGATATCTGTATCAATTGTTTCGTCAATCATCTGCTGAAGCTGTTCAACGTCAATTTCTTTTTCTTCTGCTGCTTCTTCAGCAACCTCTTCGGGAACGATTTCCTCTGCTGTTTCCTCAACAACAGGTGCCTCTTCCTCAGCAGGCTCTTCAACTACCTCTTCCTCAGCTACTTCTTCAGCAGCTTCTTCAGCCTTTTTCTCTTCCTCAAACTTTGCATATACAACTTCGGGAAGCTGTTCGATAAGTGCAAGCTGTTCGTTATATGCGTCAAGAATCTGCTGCTTGAACTTGGTAACCTCAACCTTCATCATCTCAAGAGCTGCTTCTTCTTTAATCATTGTATCTCTTGCTGAAACAGCGGCTGACTTTGAATCATATGTTGCGTCATAAACCATCTTCTCAGCCTGTGCCTGAGCCTCAGCGATAATTGCCTGAGCCTGGTATTCAGCCTGCTGAAGCTTATCGTTGATAACAGCATCTATTCTGTCATTTTCAGTCTTTGCTCTTTCCTCTGCATCACCGAGGAGTGCATCTGCCTTTGCCTGTGCTTCATTTGTGATTTTTTCTGCCATACGCTGAGCTGTAAGAAGAGCATTGCGGATATTGTCCTCGTCCTTTCTGTACTCTTCGATTCTTTCAGCGAGAAGACCTATCTTCTTATACATTTCTCCGTTCTCACGGAACATCTGCTCGTAGGATTCTGAAACTTCTTCAAAGAAAGCATCTACGCTTGTAGCCTTGTATGCATTTCTGCCGGAGGCATCAAAATGATGGTTTTTAATTTTTGCGGGTGTTAACATAAGCTTGTCCTCCTGTATTTTAAACTTTTATATTTTGTAAAATCAATATGCATGCTCGATACCGTCAAGCATTTCGCCGGTAAGCGGAACGTTATACGGAGTGATGATATAAACTCTGCCTGCAATACGCTTCATCTCGCCGCTGTTTGCATAAGCAACACCGCTGAGGAAGTCAATAATTCTTACAGAAACATCGTTCGGGCAGGTTTCAAGATTGAGAACAACAATTCTCTTGTCATTGATATCGTCTGCAACGCTTCCGACATCCTCGTAACGGTCAAGCTTGTTGAAAACAATCTTTGCTTTTGCTGCCGCCTGAGCATTTGCAGGAGAAGAAGCACGCATATCAACTACCTTGCTGTCGCTGTCATTGCGTGAATGCGCAAAGCCGAAGCTGTTGCTTCTTACATCTCTTGAATAATCATCAGCCTCACGCTCGTTTTCTTCAAGATCCATATCATCATAATATTCTTCTTCTGAAACGCTGAAAAGATTCTTGATTTTATTACCGATACTCATAACCATATCCTCCAAAATTTAATATACTCGTCTGCCGAAAAGTGATGAACCGACTCTGACCATTGTTGAGCCCTCACGGACTGCATTCTCAAAGTCACCTGACATACCCATTGACAGAATATTCATGTTAACATTATCTAATTTTTTTGCCCTTATGTCAAGGAACATACCGTACATATTTGCAAAAAATTTACAATTTTCTTTATCATCGTCACAAATCGGCGGTATTGCCATCAATCCGTTTATGCGAATTCCGTCAATTTCTGACATTTGATAAATATTATCCAGTATAGCCGAAGGGTCGATACCGAACTTACTGTCCTCACCGCCGATGTTGATTTCAACAAGAACATCGGTGATTATTCCCCTTTTAAGTGACTGCTTGCCGATTTCCGCCGCCACCTTAACGCTGTCAACGCTGTCAATCATATCCACCTCGCCGACAATCTGACGCACCTTGTTTGTCTGCAAGTGTCCGATAAGATGCTTCTCCACTCCGTCAAGCTTCAGCTCGTCCCGCTTTCCGAGAAACTCCTGAACACGGTTTTCACCGATGAGATCAACACCGAGGTCGAGTGCATGATTGATATAAATGCTTTCAACCGTTTTGGTAACACCCATAAGGCGCACATCAGACGGATTTCTTCCGCTTTTAATTGCCGCCTCAGCGATTTTGTCTTTTATAATTTTGTAATTTTCTTCAATATCGTGAAAACGGGCCTCAACCCACGCTTTTTCCATTTACAAGATTCCTGCCTTTCACAATGACTTCGTCATACCTCTGAATTGCAGAGTAAAGAGTCTTTTTTGTCTTTTTATCATATACAGCCTTTGTATTTGAATCAACAATTACATAATCGCTGTCCTTCGGTGTATACAGCACATCAACCGCACGTGCCGTCATGACATCGCCTCGGAGAATGTATACAACATTAACCTTTTCGCCGTTATCAGCGGTAACACTTCTGATTGCCGTGCCCGGAACCTTGAATCCCGAATACTCGTTCAGAACAAGCTCCGCATTTATGCTTCTCATATTGGCATAGGTTTCGTTCATAAGATTACACGAAAGAACAAGAGCAACTCTTCCGTCGCTTTCCTCTGAAAGGCTTTCTACCGTAACCGCAATGCCCTCAATGCCGTAAAACGGAAGATTGATTCTCATATTTTTACCGATTGAAAGTACTTTTGTATACTTGCTGTCAATCGTTGAAACAATGTACCACTTGTAGCTGCCGACGATTTTGCCCATTTTACCTGTCACGGTTGTCGGATTGGCCTTAAGCACACGGTCAACCTGTGAAACGGTTATCTCGTTTATGCTGTCATAGTTTACAGTTTTTTCGTATCCGTCAAGATGGCTGATGTAATAGCCCGAGATAGGAGCCGCAACATCGGACGGGTTTATGCGCTTAGATTCAAGCTCAGCAATCTTTTTGTCGACAGCTGAAATCTTGTCCGAATAATCGACGCTTCCGTCAGTTACAATCTGCTTTTCAGCAAGCTTGTCCTCAAGGTCGGCAATTTTTGTGTAAAGCTCGCTGTAATCCGTCTTTCCTGTTGCGCTGAGCAGGTCAGCATAGCTTTTCTCAATTTCAACATTGAGCTTTTCGATATCAACCGTATTCATATGTGAGCTGTTGATAAGAGCTTCATATCGCTCCTTTTCGGCTTTCGCCTCTTTAAGCACCATATAATTTGCCGCTTCATCAGACGAGCTGCACACAATCGCAACGGAGTCACCGCTCGCAACACGTTTTCCGTCCGACACAAGCGGAACAACTGTGCCCGAGGTCTGACCGTCAATGTATTCCTCATCTCTGACGATAAACGCATCCATGGAAATCTTGTCCTGCTGAACAACTTCATCTGCCGTCATTGTTTCGTAGGATTTGTAATTTGAAGTAAAAATATCATGAAAAAGATAAATCATTATAGAAACGACAAGAACCACGCATACAATATTCAAAAGCTTGCTTTTCTTTGCTTTGCCGTCATTCATAAGGCTTCTCCTTTCAGAAATTCTTCCGTAAGTCTGAACGCTTCGCTGTAAAGCTGTTCTTTCTGTTCATATTTGTCAATAAACAGCCAATTTATGCAATCATTGCGTCTGAACCACGTCAGCTGTCTTTTTGCATAACGTCTTGTAGACTGTTTAAGGTTATTCACCGCTTCGTCAAGTGACAGCACACCGTCAAAGTAAGGCTTAAGCTCCTTGCAGCCTATCGCCTGTGATGATGTCGCTGTATTTTCCTTTGCAAGGTACTCCCTTGCCTCCTGCTCGAGTCCCATACTCAGCATTATATCAACCCGTCGGTTGATTCTGTCATACAGGAACTGCCTGTACGTCGCGTCAAGTCCGAGCCAAAGAACATTATAGGGACTATCGGCATGGGAATTTTTTATCTGCTCTGTCATGGTAATCCCCGAGGAATACCACAACTCCAATGCACGCAAAATACGTTTGACATTATTCGGGTGCATTTTTGAAGCATATTCCGGGTCGATTCTGCGAAGCTCTTCGAGAAGTGCTTCAATACCCTCGGATTCTGCACGGCATCTGAGCTTTTCACGCAATTCGCCGTTAAATGAATCCTCGGTAAGCTGTATGTTATTCAGAAGTGTATCAAGATAAAGACCTGTACCGCCTACAACAACAGGCAGTTTTCCGCGCGAATGAATGTCCGCAATCGCCTCGCCTGCCATACGCTGATATTCGGCAACGCTGAAGCTCTCGGTATCGGGCAGAAAATCCATCATGTGATGCGGCACACCTTTTTTCTCTTTCACGGACGGCTTTGCCGTAGCAATATCCATTCCTTTATAAATCTGCATTGAGTCCGCTGACACGGCTTCACCGTTGAATTTAAGACATATTTCAACAGCAAGGTCAGATTTACCCGATGCGGTTGGACCGACAACGGCAATGACGGGTATTCTGTTCATCGGTTGTCGCCTCCGTTTAGTTATACTCTTCCGAAATTCTTTTCTATTTCATGTTTTGTAAGTTCAATAAGAACAGGTCTGCCGTGAGGGCAGTAACGTATGTCAGGGTTATTCAGAAGCTTTTCAACGAACCTTTCAAGCTCGTATTCGCTTGTTTTGTCCCCTGCCTTAATAGCCGCTCTGCAAGCGGTTGAATGGTAAATCCAGTCAAGCTTTTCGGGCACAAGCTCACGTCTGCTGTTGACAAGATATGCCGCAAGCTCGACAATTACAGAAGCGATATCGCTGTCTGCAACCGCTGTCGGGCACTCGCTGACAAGCACCATTCCGCTGCCGAAGTCCTGCACACCGTAGCCTGCCTTTTCAAGCAGCTCAAGGCTGTCAAGCACCGCCGAATACTCTTCCTTGCTGAGTGTTACTGTCACAGGAACAAGAAGCATCTGTGTTTCAATTCCGTCACGGTTCTCACGGAATTTCTCAAAAAGCATTCTTTCGTGCGCCGCGTGCTTGTCGATAAGCAGTAGCTTATTTCCCTGCTCGACAAGAATATATGTTTTAAAAGCCTCACCGATAACTCTGTACGGTTCAGCCTCAGGAACAGTTTCCTTTTCGACTTCAACCGCCTGAGTTTCTTCTGCAACTTCAGCTTTTTTCTCCGTCTTAGCTTCTTCAATTACAGTCGGTTCAGGTTCTTTTATTTCAACTTCAATCTTTTTTTCTTCAATTATTTCTGTTTTGGGCTCTTCTTTTATTCCAGGCTTTTTCGGAGCTGTCGAAATCAAGTCGATTTCATCGCTCTCAACCTTAAAATGCGATTCATTTTTAAAGGTTACAGATGTCTGCACGGCAGGCTTCTTTTCGGGAACGGTTTCTTTTCTGTATTCCGTTGCTGTTTTCTTGCTCCAGAAATCATCCCTTTTAACCTGTTCAAGCTGTTGATTGTAGATTTTCAGCTGTTCGCCGCTTGTCGGCTGAGGCATAAACTGCCTGTTAACCTTCTGCTGAAGATTAGCCTGCACACGGCTGTCGCCCTGCTGTAAAGCAGATTTAGTACAGTAGTAAACCGCATTAAAAATCAGCTTTTCATTAGCAAAACGAACCTCCGTTTTAGCAGGATGGACATTGACATCCACACTCTTTGCGTGAGCTTCGATGTTGAGCACACACGCAGGGAACTTGCCGACCATAATCTGATTTTTATATGCTTCCTCGAGTGCCGCCATGCCTGTTCGGGTCTTGATAAAACGGTTATTAAGGAAGAAAAACTGCATACTTCTGCTCGGGCGTGCGCTGAACGGCTTTGAAACAAAGCCTGTCACTTTTATGCCCTCAAGCTCGTATTCGGCAGGGATAAGCCCCGATGCAAAATCCTTGCCGAGAACTGTGTATATCGCCCCTTTAAGGTTGCCGTCACCCGAAGTAAAAAGCACATCCTTACCGTCACGGATAAATCTGACGCTTACCTCGGGGTGAGAAAGCGCAACCCTGTCAACAACACCTGCGACCGCATTGGCTTCGGTGACATCCTTTTTGAGAAATTTCATTCGTGCAGGAGTATTGTAGAAAATGTCGCGTATAATCAGCGTTGAACCTGACGGACAGCCTGCATCGTCAATGAGGATTTCCTCACCGCCCTCGATACAATAGCGTGTGCCGATTTCTTCATTTTCCGCCTTTGTCATCATCTCAACTCTTGAAACTGCCGCTATTGAAGCAAGAGCTTCGCCACGGAAGCCGAGAGTATAAATTGCATTCAGGTCATCCTCGGTTGAAATTTTGCTTGTTGCGTGGCTGATAAAAGCCTTGCGTATATTTGCGCGGTCAATTCCGCATCCGTTATCCGTAATGCGTATGTAGGTTATTCCTCCGCGCTGAATTTCGAGAGTGATTTTTGTTGCGCCTGCATCGATTGAGTTTTCCATAATTTCCTTGACAATAGAGGCAGGTCTTTCGACAACCTCACCTGCGGCAATCAGCTCGGCAAGATGCTTCGGAAGTATATTTATTTCAGGCACAAAATCACTCCGTTTCTGAATTTACTGTGTTATATTTTCTCCGCTTCAAGCTTCAGCTCATAGAGCTTCTGAAGTGCTTCAATCGGAGTTAAAGTGTTGACGTCAAGTGCTTTAAGCTTGTCAACAATTTCGCTTCCTGCGTTTGAGCCGAAGCTTATCTGCATCTCCTCAGGCTGAGCCTCAACGGTTCGTACAACCGTAACAACTCCGTTTTCCTCAAGCTCCTTGAGAATTGCTTTTGCACGGTTTACAACCGCATTCGGTACACCTGCAAGCTTTGCAACCTCAATACCGTAGCTTCCGTCTGCTCCGCCGCGAATAATACGGCGCAGGAATGTTATATCGTCGCCGCGTTTCTTCACGGCAATATTATAATTCTTCGCACCGTCAATCTCATTTTCAAGCTCGGTCAGCTCGTGATAATGCGTTGCAAAGAGGGTTTTCGCACCTAATTTCTTCTTATCGGCGGCAAACTCAAGCACCGCACGGGCAATGCTCATTCCGTCAAATGTCGAAGTACCTCTGCCTATCTCGTCAAAAATAAGCAGGCTGTTCTGTGTTGCGTTTGTAAGAATGTTTGCGACCTCGCTCATCTCGACCATAAATGTCGACTGTCCCGAAGCAAGATCATCCGATGCACCTACACGGGTAAAAATGCTGTCAACAATGCCTATCTGCGCACTCGATGCTGGAACAAAGCTTCCGCACTGAGCCATAAGCACGATAAGCGCAACCTGACGCATATAGGTTGATTTACCTGCCATATTCGGACCTGTGATAATAGCACATCTGTTGTCACGGCAGTCAAGCTCAGTGTCGTTCGGTACAAAAGGAGAATCCTTGACCATCTTCTCAACAACAGGATGTCTGCCGTCCTTGATAATAAGCTCATGTCCATCCGTCATAACAGGACAGGTGTAGTTGTTTTTGAGTGCCACGTTGGCAAGTGAACAGAGAACATCAATCTCTGCCACAGCGTGTGCTGTTTTCTGTATTCTGTAAAGCTCGGAGGCAACCTTTGCTCTGACCTGAGTAAAGATTTCATACTCGAGCTTAACAATTCTTTCCTGTGCGCCGAGAACCTTTGATTCAAGGTCCTTGAGCTCACTTGTGATGTATCTCTCGCAATTCGCAAGGGTCTGTTTTCTTATATATTCCTCGGGTACAAGCTCCTTGAAAGCGTTCGGCACTTCGATATAATAACCGAAAACTCTGTTGTATCCGATTTTCAGCTTTTTGATGCCTGTTTTTTCCTGCTCTGCCTGCTGAACGGCGGCAATATAGCCCTTACCGTTGTTGACAATGTCTCGGAGTGAATCAAGCTCCTCGTTGAAGCCGTCCTTTATCATGCCGCCCTCACGAACGGTGAACGGAGGTTCTTCGTCGATTGAGCTGTCAATTAGCCCGCCTATGTCCTCAAGCAGGTCAATCTGAGAATAAAGCTCATTAAGCAGCGCCGAGCGACAGCCCGATATTCTCTCCTTAATTGCAGGAAGTCTTGTAATCGTTGCCCAGAGTGAGCGCAGTTCCTTTGCGTTTGCCGTTTCGTAAATGATACGTGCCATAAGGCGCTCCATATCATTTACATCGGAAACGTTTTCGATTTCCTCGTTAAGCAGAAGGCTGTCATTCACAAATTCGGCAACTGCGTTGTGCCTTTTGGATATTTTAGCAATGTTGAGCAGCGGCTGTTCAATCCAGCTGCGGATAAGCCGCTTGCCCATTGCTGTTTTTGTTTTATCAAGCACCCACAGAAGAGTTCCCCTCTTCTCACGGTTGCGCATTGTTTCCGTCAGCTCGAGATTGCGTCTTGAAGAAAAGTCAATCTTCATAAATCGGCTGTCAGAATAGAAATCAATCTCGCGGATGTTTTCAAGTCCCGATTTCTGCACCTCGGTAAGATAATCAATCGTAGCACCGAGAGCGCATACAGCCTCGTTATTACCCTCAATTCCAAGCTCTGTAAGACTCTTCTTAAAATGGTCGGTAATAATCTGACGGCAGTAATCAATGTTGATTTTTTCCGAATCAATTTCGTCAGCGGTACACTCAATGCGATTCTTTATGAAGTCGCGAACCTTTTCACACTTCACGGTTTCTGCATTGTAGCGCACCTCGGTCGGCATATATCTGCCGATTTCGTTGACTATTTTGGAAGCGGGATTTTTTTCATCAATCTGAGTGAGATTAAGCTCGCCTGTTGAAACATCAGCAAAGCAGATACCTGCCGACTGTCCGTTGAGCCATATACAGCAAAGGAAATTATTCTTCGATTCATCAAGCATACTGCTTTCAATAACAGTACCCGGTGTATGAATACGGATAACATCACGCTTTACAATACCCTTTGCAAGCGCAGGATCCTCCGTCTGTTCACAGATAGCAACCTTATAGCCACGGGCAACAAGTCTTGCAATATAGGAATCAACGCTGTGGAACGGAACACCGCACATCGGCGCACGCTCCTCCTGTCCGCAGTCTCTTCCTGTCAATACAAGCTCTAGCTCTCTTGAAGCGGTCTTGGCATCCTCAAAGAACATCTCATAGAAGTCACCGAGTCTGAACATAAGAATGGTGTCCTGATAGTTCTTTTTAATTTCAAGATACTGCTTCATCATCGGCGTCATTTCTGCCATTGTCTTTCTCACTCCCGAAATCTAAACGTAAAAAATAATTTCTTCAATTAGTGGCAGCCGCCGCATGAGCCGCACTCACCTGAGCAATGATGCTCCTCCTGAGGCTCGCAGGTTGCAGGATCCTCACCCTGAACGCAGAGAGAAAGAATAGCTGTGATGTGGTTCATCATTGCGTCAACTTCCTGTCTTGCTGCTTCGTACTTCTGCATATTTTCGTTTGCCATTACAGCCTGGTAAACCTCTGTGAACTCCTTGTCGTATGCCTGGAGCTTCTGCTCATCTGCATCGTCCTTTGCAGCCTCGTGCTGATATGACATATGGATAAGCTGAATCTTGTTGATCATATCGTTGAGGTCTGTGTCAGCCTCGTTAACCTTTCTTGCCTCGTGGAAAGCAAGGTAACGCTCGTCCTGCTGAATTGCCGCACCAAGCTGTCTTGTGATTTCAATAATGTCCATTGTTAAAACTCCTTAATATTATTTATAATAAATTATTATTACCTTAAACAAGCTCGCCTCTGACTATCCATGTCAGCGGCTCGGTTACCTTAACCTCACAGAACTGTCCGAGCACATCTCTGCCCTCAACCTCGGGAAATTCAATCATGACATTACCCTGTGTTCTGCCGTTAAGTATTCCGTCACGTGCATAGCCTTCGCAAAGCACGGTATATATTTTATCCTTCATTTTTGCGGTGCGTTCGCCTGCAATCTTTTCCTGAAGGTCGGTAAGCTCCTTGAACCACCTTCCCTTTTCATCACGTGAAATCGGGTCGGGCATTTCAGCCGCCTTTGTTCCCGGACGTGACGAGAAAATGAAGGTATAAAGCGAAGTAAACTGAACCTTTTCGATAAGTGTGAGCGTATCCTTGAACTCCTCATAGGTTTCACCCGGGAAGCCGACAATTACATCACTCGTCATTGAAAGTCCCGGCATCACCTTGCGTGCATACTCTGCAAGCTCGAGGTACTGCTCTCTTGTATATCTGCGGTTCATCTCTTCAAGCACTCTGTTGTTGCCGCTCTGGAACGGCAGGTGAAGGTGCTTCGCAACCTTGTCGCACTCAGCCATTGTGTCAAGCAGTTCCTTTGAACAGTCCTTCGGGTGTGAAGTCATAAACCGGATTATAAAGTCACCCTCAAGGTCATTTATCTGCCTCAACAGCTTTGCAAAATTTATATCGCAATCAAGGTTCTTGCCGTACGAATTGACGTTCTGACCGAGAAGAGTTATATCCTTACAGCCCATTGCAATGAGTTCTTTCGCCTCGGCGATAATATCCTCGGGCTCACGGCTTCGCTCTCTGCCCTTGACATACGGCACGATACAATAACTGCAAAAATTGTTGCAGCCGTACATTATCGGCAGCCAGCCCTTGATTACTCCGTCACGGTGAACAGGAAGATTCTCAGCAATTACGCCGTCACCGTCGGGACATTCAAATACCCTCTTACCTGTGCAAAGTACACGGTACATAAGCTCGGGCAGCTTGTGAATAACATGAGTGCCGAAAACCAAATCGACAAACGGATAGCTTTTTCTGATTTTTTCAACTACTCTCTCCTGCTGCATCATGCAGCCGCAAAGAGCTATTATCAGGTCTGGATTCTGCTTCTTAAGCTTTTTAATCGCTCCGACATTTCCGTATATTCTGTCCTCTGCGTGTTCACGTATAGCACAGGTGTTATATAAAATAAGACTTGCTTCTTCTATGTTTTCGGTAAATCCGTAGCCGAGCGTTTCAAGAATACCCTTGATTCTTTCTCCGTCAGATACGTTTCCCTGACATCCGTAGGTGTGCACAAACGCAAGAGGCCTGTCACTGAATCTTGAAGTAATAACCGAACCGACAAGAGCAGTATACTCTTTCTGTCTTTTCAGCTCCTCGTCGGAAACCTTACAGCTTTTTTTCGGTTTGTTCCCGTCCACAAGCGACACCTCTCTTTTTAACAATAACCACTATATTATAACTTAATAATAAAAATATTGCAACAGAAATATTGTTATTTAGCATAAACTTTTTCATTGAACAATTTTGATAATAATGTTATAATAAAACTTGAGGACGGTGATATCTTTGAAAGATACAAAAACGCTCTATATTCTTGTCCCCTGCTATAACGAATCCGAGGTCCTTCCTCTTTCATCCAAGGTTTTCCGCGACAAGCTTATGCAGCTTATTGACGACGGAAAAGTCAGCGCGGACAGTAAAATCGCATTTGTTGACGACGGTTCAAAGGACAACACATGGTCGATAATCGAAAGTCTGCACGAGCTTGACCCGATTTTCGTCGGTGTAAAGCTTTCAAGAAACCGAGGTCATCAGAATGCACTCCTTGGCGGTATGGCTACAATTGTCAAGGACTGTGATATGATTGTAACCATTGACGCGGATGTTCAGGATGATGTTAACGCTATTGATAAAATGGTTGATGAATATTATAACGGTGCCGAGGTTGTGTACGGCGTCCGTGATTCGCGTGAGACCGACACATTTTTCAAGCGCTTCACAGCTCAGGGCTTTTATAAGCTGATGAACGCTATGGGCGTTGAAACAATTTACAACCATGCTGATTTCAGACTTATGAGCTCACGCGCGGTTGAAGCTCTGCTTGAATTCAAGGAGGTCAACCTTTTCCTCAGAGGTATGGTTCCTCTTGTGGGCTTCAAAACCGCACAGGTTACCTATGACCGTGCTCCGAGAATGGCAGGCGAATCAAAATATCCGCTGAAAAAAATGCTCACCTTTGCGTTTGACGGAATAACATCATTCTCAATCAAGCCGATAAGACTTATAACCTCGCTTGGTGCCGTTGCTCTGATTCTGAGTATTCTTTTCGCTGTTTATGCACTTATCAGTCACGCAACACATCACACCGTACCCGGTTGGACATCAACAGTTCTTTCCGTCTGGTTCTTCGGTTCATTGCAGTTAATTGCCACAGGCGTTGTCGGTGAGTATATAGGAAAAATATATCTTGAAACCAAGGGTCGTCCGCGCTTCTTCATAGAAAAATATCTGAATAAGTAAAAAGCTACAACCGCATAAGAAATTATTTTAATTATAAAGCCATACCCGCCAAAAAGGATTTTAAAATTCCTCTTTGGCGGGTAAATTCTTCTATATCAACAATCTGAAATTTGTTGTGACAGACTTTACATTATATTATTCATCAAATTCTCAATAAACGAATCATTATTACATTCATAAATGATTCCAAGAATCTGTTTTGCTTTTGAAAGATATGATTCATCTTGGGTTGTTTGAAAAAGGGCATTCATATGATGTGAAATCGACCACGCAAGCGAAGTCAAAGCGTCCAAAGCAGTACTGCGTTTTTCTTCTCCGTCTAAAATACAAACCAGAGCATTTTCACGTCCTTTATATAAATTCGGCAACTTTTTTGCTTGCTCCAATGCCTTATTGCTCTCACCGTTTTTGAGATACGCAAAGCAGATATTATACATTGTTGCGCCTTTAACCTCGCAATCTTCACAGTATTTTATAATGTGCTCTTGTATGGCTATGGATTCACGCAAATTATCTGCTTTTTCTTCGTCCGTTGTTCCCGCCTTTTCGAGAGAGGTTGAAAGCTGTACTAGCAAAAGTGCATCATTGGGAAATGTTTGTAACGCTTGTTTCATAAGAGTAATGTTACATTTATGAAGTCCATTGTTATTATTTTCTCGCCATAAATTGTTTATCTCATCATATTTTTGGGGATTGGCATCCACACCAATAAGTTCATCAACGCTTATGCCAAAGAAATATGCCAACGAGGGGAGGATTTCAATATCAGGATAGCCTTCTCCTCTTTCCCATTTACTTACAGATTGAGCCGATACACCTATAAGTGCACCGAGTTCCTCTTGCGTTAAGTTTTTTTCAAATCTCAACTTTTTTATTCTTTTATCAATTGCCAATTTCATAATAACACCTGCTTTTATTAGATTGAAATGCATTTCTGGTAATAGTATAAATTATGAAAATTATTATGTCAATAACTGCAAATTTGAATCAGAACAACGAATGGTTGAATTATTATATACAAACATATTTTTGAAAAGACACTACTCAATTGTTTTAATAATGATACAAAGATTTTTGACTCAAACATATAAATATAAGTTTGTCTGTATCAATAGCAAACATCAGATTTTGCCATAAAAATACTAATTAGAAAAGCTTGCTTATCCATTTGGAGGAAAAGCAAGCTGGTTTATTCTTTATAGGTTATTCATAACAGTGCCGACAACAATATTCATCAGCTTATCTGAATCGGGCGTGAAATCGCCGAGGTTGAATGTGCCAAGGTCTTTCGTTTCACCTCTGACGACCTCAAACTTCTCATTGTATTCAACATCACCGATTTTTGTGATTGTATATGAGCCTTCGGGAAGCTCAATTCTGAACTCGCCGTTCTCAGACGTAAGAAATCTGAAAATATCGCCTGTCTGTTCGCTGACAATTTCAATCTTTATATTTTCATCTGTCGGGTCAACAGGATTATCCGCCTTGCCCTGTGCAGCACCGTAATCACCGTTCGCTCTCAGTGCCGCCTCAACAGCAAGTTTTGCATTGACCATCGGGATTTCACCTGTCGGCAGATGCGATTCGCTCTCATTGTCAGCAACCATATACTTTGTGTTTTCAATATCACATACAAAGTGCTTGACCTGTGCTCCTGTAAAGCTCTGATTGATACTCCAGACAAGCGAGGTAACACCTGTTACAATCGGTGCCGCCATTGAGGTGCCGCTCATGTAGCCGTAATGTCTGTTTTCATCTTCAAGGTCAAAAATCGTGCTGTAAATTGACGAGCCCGGAGCACAAATTGAAACCTGACTTCCGCCGTTTGAAAATGAGGACTGAACGTATGTGTTATATCCCGTGAATGCCGCCGAAGCAACAATGATAATTCTGTCAATAATATCCTGCGGCTTAACGCCGATAACAGTTTTTATCGCATTTTCTTTTGTAATTGTGCAGAAGTTTCCGTTATTGCTTGCATCGACCGCATATGATGAGCCGTCTTTCATTTCAGTACCGTTTCCTGCCGACTGACAGCAGATAAAATCATAACCTCTCTGCAGAAGCTTTGCCATAACGAAAGATGTGTACTTTGCTTCAATATCCTTAACAAATTTATATCGATCTGTTGTGCCGTTTGTGATTGTACCCGAGCTTCCGAGCGAGAAGTTAATAACCTTAGCTCCGCTTCTTACGGCATTAACAAAACCTGTTGTGATTCTTACATCGTTTATCCAATGCTGACCCTGCTCTTCATTTGCGTGCCAGTCTGCGCAGACAAGCTCACAATCGTCAACAATACCCGAAATACCGACGTTATTATTATGCGTTGCACCGATTATTCCCGCAACATGTGTACCGTGATCATCGGGAGCATTTCTCTTTTCAAAGAACTTTGACGGAAATGAAATCTTGCCCTGCAAGTCTTCGTGCTCCGTATCAAAACCGCTGTCTACAATACCGATTTTAATATGGCTGAACTTATCCTTATAATCCCACGCTTTATCAGCGTCGATTGCCTTTATCCACCAGTTACTGTATGAAGAATAGCTGCCGTTAGCATTCTCGCTCCAGTTTGTATATCCGTTCCACGGATCTTCGGGAGCATAATCAGGCTTAACCTCGTTAGCAAGAATACAGCTTGCAAATTCAACGCTGCTATCTGTCATAACCTCATCGCACAGAGCGTTAATTTCATTTATATTTGCGCTCTGAATCTTGATTTCATACTGATTCATAAAACCTGTTTCGCCGACAATTTCACCGTTCACGGAATCAACAACACTCTGTTTTTCCGCATCAGTTGTGCCGTCGCGGAAGAAGACCGAAATTGCATCATTTATGTATGCGCTTGAGTCTTCCATAACGGTAACGCTTTCGTCAGTCGGCTCATAGAAAACATCGGTTTCATCCTCAAAATCAACAATTGACTTATCATCAAGCGTAACAAATTCGCCCTTTTCGGCTTTCGTGGATTTTTCGATAGCTTTCTTTTCTGAAACAGACACAGACTGTGCAGCCTTTTCAGATTTCTCCAATTTTGAAACACCCGACGCAGTAATATCACGTGGCATTACAGAAAGAGAAAATGCAAGAATTACAGACAAAACAACTGAAATGTATTTCTTCACAAAATCATCTCCATTATTTTCGCATTATAGAATATATATTACTTTATTTCAGCAGTTTAGTCAATCAAAATTTTTGACAATTTCAATAAAATTTTCATTCAGTTTATAGATTTTTAATATATTTTGTGATATAATGGCATTATCAATTTCTCGGAGGTATAAAAATGACAGTTAAAGAAATAGTTGAAATACTTGAAGGAAAAATTATTTACGGCGAAGATTATCTTGACCGTGAGGTATATAAAGCGTGCGGAAGCGATATGATGAGTGACGTTCTCGCTTTTGTAAAGGAGCAGGCGGTTCTTCTGACGGGACTTGTTAACCCTCAGGTTGTAAGAACAGCCGAGATGATGGATATTCAATGTATCGTTTTTGTCAGAGGCAAGTCGCCCGATATGGGTATAATTGACCTTGCCGAGGAAAGAGAAATTGTACTTATCAAGACCGACCTTGAAATGTTTACCTCCTGCGGTCGGCTTTACTCTCACGGATTGAGAGGAGGCAGTGGAGAATAATGGAAGAAGTAAGGCTTCATTATGATGTCAATGCCTATGATTTTACCTGTGCAGGCGAGGCTTCCGGTAAGCTGAAGCGTTCGCTGAAAAATCTCGGCTTTAATTCCGCAGTTATCAGAAATGTTGCGATAGCCGTCTACGAGGCTGAAATCAATATGGTTATTCACGCAGAGGGCGGAGTAATTGATGCAATCATCACGCCCGACTGCATTACCGTTATACTTGCCGACCACGGTCCGGGCATTCCCGACATTGAGCTTGCAATGAAAGAGGGCTACTCTACCGCTCCCGAGAATGTGCGCGCGCTCGGCTTCGGCGCAGGCATGGGTCTGCCGAATATAAAGAAATATACTGATGAGATGAATATTGATACCGTTATCGGTGTCGGAACAACTATTACACTTAAGGTTTACAATAAATAATTCGTAAAGGAGAAGGCAATGGATACCGTATATCATTCTGTTGGTCTTGACAAAAGCAAATGTCTCGGCTGTATGAACTGTATAAAGCGTTGTCCCACTCAGGCTATTCGTGTTCGCCGTGGAAAGGCGACGATAATTACCGAGCGGTGCATTGACTGCGGTGAATGTATACGCATCTGTCCGCATCACGCAAAGAGTGCGCAGAGCGATCCGCTTTCCGTTATAAATGATTACAAATATAAAATCGCGCTCCCCGCTCCGTCGCTGTACGGTCAGTTCAACAACCTTACTGATGTCAATTATGTACTTACAGCACTTTTACAGATTGGGTTTGACCACGTTTTTGAGGTTGCAAGGGGTGCTGAAATAATATCAGATGCAACAAGAAAAATACTTAAACAGGGCAATGTCAGAAAGCCTCTGATTTCATGCGCCTGCCCTGCCGTGACAAGACTTATCACAATTTCATATCCCGAGCTGATAGACAACATCCTTGAACTGAATACACCAATGGATGAATCAGCCCGACTTGCCCGACTTGAAGCTATGGAGCGAACAGGCTTAAAAGCTGAGGATATCGGAGTGTTTTTCATTACACCTTGTCCCGCAAAAATTACCGCAATAAAAAATCCGCTCTGTCTTGAGCGTTCCGAAGTAAACGGCGCAATTGCAATAAGCGAGGTTTATCCCCTGCTTGTTCAGAAAATGGATAAGCTAAAGGATATAGAAACATTGTCAGAATCGGGTCGAATCGGTGTCAGTTGGGCAAAGAGCGGCGGTGAGGCTTCTGCCTCGCTTTGTGAAAAGTACATAGCCGCTGACGGAATTGAAAATGTAATAAAAATTCTTGAAGAAATTGAGGACGAAAAGCTCAACGACATTGAGTTTATCGAGCTCAATGCCTGCACAGGCGGTTGTGTCGGCGGATGTCTGACGGTTGCCAACACTTTTGTTGCCAAAACAAGGCTTAATACGCTTCGCAAATACCGTCCTGTATCCTGCAATCACATTGAAGGTGATGAAGTGCCGAAGGAGCTCAACTGGGAGTATCCGCTTGAGCCGATGTCCGTACTGAAGCTTGCCGACAATGTAACTGATTCAATGAAGCTGATGAATCAGGTTTCACAGATGGTTAAAAACTTCCCCGGTCTTGACTGCGGGACCTGCGGCGCACCCACCTGCCGGGCACTTGCCGAGGATATTGTCCGAGGATACGCAAGTATTGACCACTGCATTTTCAGACTTAAGGACGAAATACAGTCAAGTACCGACAATGATGTTGATAATCTTTTACCTGTGCCCTTCCGAGGCATAGACGAGGAGAAATTAAAATGGACATAAAGACATTAAAAGAAAAACTCAATCTCAAGCTGCTTTGCGGCGATGACCTTGACAGAACAATAACAGGCTGTTACTGCGGTGACCTGCTCAGCTGGGTTATGTCACGTGCACAGGAAAATGATGTATGGCTGACCGTTATGGGCAACATCAATTCAGTCGGTGTAGCCGTGCTTGCCGATGTTGCGTGCATTGTACTTACCGAAAACGCAGCACTTGACGCTGACGCTCTTCAACGTGCCGAGCAGAACGGTGTTGTGATTCTTCAGACAGATAAAAACACTTATCAGATGGCAGCAGCCATTTCGCAGTTGATTTAAAATGGAATTCTATTACGATTTTCATATTCATTCCTGTCTGTCGCCGTGTGGCGACAACGATATGACGCCGTATAACCTTGTGAATATGGCGAAAATTCTCGGGCTTGATATTATTGCGCTTACCGACCATAACACCTGTCAGAACTGCAAATCCGCTATTGAGGTCGGTAAAAATATCGGGTTGACCGTTATTCCGGGTATGGAGCTTTGCACATCCGAGGAAGCTCACGTCGTGTGTCTTTTTCCTGATGCCGACAGCGCAATGGATTTTTCGGATTTTGTCGTTGACGGAATGCCTGCCATAAAAAACAAGCCTGCCATTTTCGGTGACCAGTTCATTATGGACAGCGCCGACGGAATCATCGGAACGCAGGAAAAGCTGCTGACGCTTGCAAGCAATATCAGTATCAGCTATGTGTATAATATTGTCGAAAGTTACGGTGGTGTATGCTACCCTGCTCATATTGACAGAAGCTCATTCAGCGTGATGTCTAACCTCGGTATGATTACACCCGACATGAATTTTTCCGCTGTCGAAATGACCGACAACGCAGACCGCAATAAAATGAAATCCGAACATCCGATACTTAACGGTGCAAAAATTTTCAGTGGTTCGGACGCTCACTATCTTGAAAATATGAAAGAAGCTCAACACACAATTGAACTTCCCGAATGTTCTGCAAGGGCAGTTATAGAATACATAAAGCAATTACCGAAAATGATATAAAAACGGAGGTTTTCGCCTCCGTTTTTATCATTCTATATAGCTGACCACTGTTGTAGGATTGTGATTGTTTGACGAACTGACAATGCTTCCCATAATATACTCGGCTTTGTCAGGCCTTGGCACGTTATTTAATACTTTACCGTTCGAGCCGTCTACCGCTGTAAACTCAACCACATTTCCGCTATCATATTCAAACTTTGTGAATGTAATACAGTCACCTTTCCTGTCATAGTCGGTCTGATAAACAAATCTTTTTCCTTCCTCAATAACCTCGTGGTTACCTATCTGAAAATCATAATTCGGCATTAAGTCTAACATTTGGTTGCTTACCTCAGTCGAAATTCCGCAATCCTCAAGCAAACGGTGTTCAATATCGCCGTATTCGCAAACAGTCGCTTTCCTGCCGATTTTTTCAAGATAACGCTGTGCCTGTGTTACTGTATTGAACCACATAACATCCCTTTCGTTATCTGTCGGTCCGTCAAGCGCACGTCTTTCATATTTAAAAGGAAACATCTTTTTGATTGATTTACCGTACAAAGAACCGTCCTGCGGATATTTGCTGTCAATAAATTCAAAAGAATTTTCTGTGCATTTAAATTTATAAACCGCAGGGGAAGCGTGACCTCCGACGGGAATAAAAAAGCCGTTTTCAAAACCAAAACTGTTAAACTGTTCATAAAGATATACTGTTACTGTATCGTCATTCTCTTCGATACCGTATACAAGATGGTTTTCTGTCGGACATTCACCAAGGTAACCTTTCGATTTGTTCATAATTGCATCTGAAATTGCTTCATCAAGCTTATCTTCAACCTCGCAATCAACACTTTCAGATACAAGAGAATCAGTTTTCACTAAAAACAAACTCACAGCTAAAACTGAAAGAGCAATAACAAAAATAATTATAATAAAAAGTGTTTTAAAGAATTTTCTTATTTTTCTTTTTCTTCCAAGCTCTCTTGCAAGTTGATTATTAAGTACAGCCAGCTGAGCGGATATTTTTTCAAGGTCAGCCTGCTGAACTTCATTTTTCATTTCATCACCGAGCAAATCTCCGACAGAAACTTCGAACAATTCTGCCATACGTTCAAGCATAACCGCATCGGGCACGGAATACCCCTTTTCCCATTTTGATACAGTCTGTCTGACAACGTTCAATTCCTGTGCAAGCGTTTCCTGCGTATATCCTTTTTGTTTGCGATAAGTTTTGATATTTTCGTTGAGCATTAGTCATTCCTCCCTGCTGTTTGCCTTAATTATACGGACAGAAAAGGCAAAAAACAAGCAACGCAAATTAACATAAGCTGTTTTTATATAATTATAAACGCAACGCAAAGTTATTGCAATCAAAAATCAGTTTTTGCAAGAAAAAAGCACCGCCAACTGACGGTGCATAAGCTTTAGCTTTGCAGCATATTTCTGTATTTTTCTTCCATTCGTTTAAGAAAAGCTGACATATCTTCTTCTGACGGGAACGGGTCATTGGTGTCCGCTGCCGTTTCTTCAACCGCATCTGCAACAACCTCTTCAACCTCGGTTTCACGTTCTTCAGAAGCTTTAAGCAAATCGTTTTCAGGATAAATCACGTTCAGCTCAGCTTCGGGATATACCTCGCCGAAGTTACCGTATTCGCTCTTCAGGGTATCCATTGAAGCATACAGTCCGAGAATCGAATCCGAAATTCCGCCAAGCGAATCCATAATGCCGTTAATTTTATCATGAGCAGTCTCAACAAAGCCGTAGGTCTTATCACTTATATCACGTGCAAGAACCTTTGCGCTCTCGATATAGCAATCCGCATACGCAACCGATTCCTTCATAAGTGTTGCGGAAGCACGGCTCAGACGAGTTGTACTCTCAGCTTCAGCGATCGCGGAATTGAGACGATCTATCATATTATCTTTTTCAGAAATTTCTGCCTCTAATTCGGCAACCGTGGATTTGAGCTCCTCCAGTTCCAAAAGCTCTTCCTTTACAGAATTGGACTTGGAATGTAAATACGCAATGTATTCCATTACCTGTTTGCGGTCAAATCCTCCGAATATTGCCCTTTTGAGTATAACCTCGTTTTCCAACTCAACAGCTCCTCTAAATAAATCCATGTCCGGAAGGACGATTAAAACAACTGATAAATTATTCTACGTCAGATGTGCAGTGCGGGCACTTTGTAGCATCAATAGCAATCTCTGACTTGCAGAAAGGACAAACCTTTGTTGTAGGTGCAGCAGGAGCTTCCTCTTCTGTCTTCTTGAGTGAAGCAGCCTTTGCTGATACAGCATTGATACCCTTAACAATAAGGAAGATAACAAATGCCATGATAAGGAAGTTGATTACAGCTGTAATGAACTTACCATATGAAATATTTGCATCACCAACCATTACTGACAGTGATGAGAAATCAACCTTACCGAGAATAATACCGAGAAGCGGTGTGATAATGTCATCAACAAGCGAAGTAACAATCGCCTGGAAAGCAGCACCGATGATAACGCCGACTGCAAGATCAATAACATTGCCTCTCATAATGAATTCTCTGAATTCGCCGATAAAACCTTTTTTCTTTGACATAACAATACGCCTCCCAATTTTATTCGACTCATTGTAGCATATTTAGATTTGAATTTCAATACCAATATTCCAAAATATCGCATTTTTTTACAAAAAAAATCACTTATCCGGTGCAATATATTGTGTTTCAGACGTTTTGCACCCATCTTTTACGAAACACAATATATTGTAAATAAAAAGGCCTTTGTTTTCCTGCACTGTTTTGTCATTATGTTTGATCATGATAAAGCTCTGATTTTATAAGAATCTGTTCTATTGACTTCAACAGATAAAAATGATAGACTTTGTTAAAAACAGGCTATATGAGGTGAAACGATGAGTGAAAACAATCTTAATTCCCGCAGGCAATATTTTGACGGAATTGATATACTGAAAATACTTGCAATGTTTCTTGTTACAATGCTTCATATTGTTGTTCAGGGAGTTAAAGTTGACAGCTGCACAAACGAAATCACAAAAGGTGCTATGTGTTTTCTGGAGTCAGTCGGATTCAACTGCATTGATGTTTTTGTTTTATGCACAGGATTTCTCTGCTACGGTAAAAAGGGTCGTTTTTCGAGAATCATACAGTTATGGCTGCAGGTCGCATTCTGGTCTTTGACATGTAACCTTATTATATACAAATTACTCGGTAAAAACATAGAACATGAAAACATTATAATTGCGCTGAACACATTCGCAATTACATATAAGCCATACTGGTATTTTACCGCGTATGTTGCATTATTTATTTTTATTCCGCTTTTAAACAGCGCCATAGACAATATAAGCGCAAAAACATATGCACTTTCACTGGGTATCGGAACAGTTTTATTCTGTATGCTTCCTTTTGTGTATCGAAAAAACCTTTTTGATTTGTCCGAAGGCTATTCATTCGCATGGTTGACTTTTGTTTACCTGATAGGCGCAGAAATCAGGAAATACGACTTGATTGGTAAAATTAAATCAAAACTATTGATTCTGATGCTCACCGTTTCGTTAGCTGTCACAACAATTTTAGCATATCTGCACACAACAAAAGTGCTGGTTTCAAGAGTATTGAACTTTGATATTCTTTACAGAAGCTACAATTCAATATTCATTCTCACTGCATCTGTTTCGCTGTTTCTGCTTTTGGCACAGGTACAAATTTCAAATTCATTCGCAAAAAAAGTATTGCGAATATGTGCATCTGCTTCTTTTTCAGTTTATCTTATTCAATGCAGTCAAGGGTTCTGGGAAAACTATCTTTCAGGACATTATGAATATATTGCATCATTCCACGTTGTCAAGGCGGTTATATATGTTCTTCTTATAAGCATTTTAATGTTTACGACAATGTTGATTCTCGGAATTATGCAGGATAAACTCTTCGGCATATGCAAAGTCAATAAGCTGTGTAAGAAAGTCGAAAGCTCTGCCGATCGGATTTTTAATGCATTATATATAAAGCTGCTTACACGTCTTTCAAAAATTAACTCTTGACAAAAAACTTTATCAGTAATAGAATATATTTAATATTGAAAATGTTGATGCAGAAGGCTGTGTCAGGCGGATTTTTCAGAGAGCCGCACCGTGTGGTGCAAGTGCGGTATTATCTGCGATTCAGTTACCACTGCGGAGTGCGTTCCGAAATAAGGTTCGCCGTAAGGCTGCGTTAAAGCTGTTGAGTGGCGATAACTTTATCGCAATACGGGTGGAACCGTGGAGTTTATGCTTCATCCCTGTTTTCGGGGATGGAGCTTTTATTTTTTGTTCAGGAGGAATAAACAATGGTTAAAGTAACGCTTAAGGGCGATGTCGTTAAGGAATTTGAAAACGGCATTATGGCTATGGACGTTGCAAAGGAGCTCGGCATGGGTCTTTTCAAGGCTGCCTGTCTTTGCAAAATCAACGGAGAATACAAGGATCTCCGTACACCGATAACTGAGGACTGCTCGCTTGAGATTCTCACATTTGATGATGACGCAGAAGCAAAAAAGACTTTCCGTCACACAGCTTCTCATATTCTTGCACAGGCTGTTAAAAGACTGTATCCCGATGCAAAGCTTGCAATCGGACCCGCAATTGATGACGGATTTTACTATGACTTCGATGTTGATACAGCTTTCACTCCCGACATTCTCGAGAAGATTGAAGCTGAAATGAAGAAGATTGTCAAGGAAGGCTTAAGACTCGAAAAATTCGAGCTTGATCCCGATGAGGCAATCGAAATGATGGAAGAAAAGGGCGAAATCTACAAGGTTGAGCTTATTAAAGAGCACGCAGGCAAGGGCGAAAAGATTTCATTCTTCAAGCAGGGCGAATTTGTTGAGCTTTGTGCAGGTCCTCACCTCCCCGACACTTCAAGAGTAAAGGCATTCAAGCTGACATCATGCACAGGCGCATACTGGCGCGGTGACTCAAACAAGAAGATGCTTCAGCGTATCTACGCAACAGCATTCACAAAGAAGGACGAGATGGAAGCACATCTTGCCGCTCTTGAAGAGGCTAAGAAGCGCGACCACAACAAGCTCGGCCGTGAGCTTGAGCTCTTCACAACCTGCGACTACATCGGTCAGGGACTTCCGATTATGCTTCCGAAGGGTGCAAGAATCATTCAGCTTCTTCAGCGTTTCGTCGAGGATGAGGAGCAGAAGAGAGGCTGGCTTCTTACAAAGACACCTTTCATGGCAAAGAGCGACCTTTACAAAATTTCAGGACATTGGGATCATTATCAGGACGGTATGTTTGTTCTCGGTGACGAGGAGAAGGATGACGAGGTATTTGCTCTGCGTCCGATGACCTGTCCTTTCCAGTATCAGGCATATCTTAACAGACCCCGTTCATACCGTGATCTTCCGCTCCGTTACAATGAAACCTCTACTCTTTTCCGTAACGAAGCTTCAGGTGAAATGCACGGTCTTATCCGCGTACGTCAGTTCACAATTTCAGAGGGTCACCTTATGTGCCTTCCCGAACAGCTTGAAGAAGAGTTCAAGGGCTGTCTTGAGCTTGCAATCTTTATGCTTAAGACTCTCGGTCTTTATGAGGATGTTTCCTACCGTTTCTCACAGTGGGATCCTGCTGATACAGCTAAGTATATCGGCACAACAGAGCAGTGGGATGAAGCTCAGGGCATCATGAAGAAGATCCTCGACCATCTTGAAATTCCTTACAAAATCGGTGTCGGCGAAGCTGCTTTCTACGGTCCTAAGCTTGACATTCAGATTAAGAATGTATTCGGTAAGGAAGATACACTTATCACAATTCAGATTGACCAGATGCTCGCTGAGAAGTTTGGCATGGAATACACAGACCGTGACGGTTCAAAGAAGAATCCCTATATCATTCACAGAACGTCAATCGGCTGCTACGAGAGAACTCTCGCTCTTCTTATCGAAAAGTACGCAGGCGCATTCCCCGTATGGCTTGCTCCCACACAGGTTAAGCTTCTTCCGATTGCTGACAGACATCACGACTATGCTTATGAGGTTAAGGCAAAGCTTGAGGCTCAGGGCATCCGCTGTGAGGTTGACACAAGAAGTGAGAAAATCGGCTATAAAATCCGTGAGGCTCAGCTTGAAAAGGTTCCCTATATGCTTCTTATGGGCGATAAGGATATCGACGCAAAATGCGTTTCAGTCCGTAAGCGTGGCGAAGGTGATATCGGCGCAATGGATGTTGACGAGTTTGTTAACCTTGTTGTTGAGCAGACAAAATCAAAAATCATTTTCTGATTGAGAGGTAAGTAAAATGTCAATAGAAGCAGGACGTGCATATTTTCGTCAGTTCGGCATAGAGGACAGAGTGCTTGAATTTGATGTTTCAAGTGCAACTGTTGAGCTTGCCGCTGCGGCGCTCAATACCGAGGGCAAGAGAATTGCAAAGTCACTTTCCTTTAAGGTCGGAGAAGAACCTATACTTGTCATCGCAGCAGGTGACGCTAAGGTTGATAACAAAAAATACAAGGCTCAGTTCGGGGCAAAAGCGAAAATGCTTACCCCCGACGAGGCCGTTGAGCTTATCGGTCACGCGGTCGGCGGCGTATGTCCGTTCGGAATAAAAGATAACGTAAAGACGTATCTTGACGAATCGCTCAAGCGTTTTGAAACTGTTTTCCCTGCGGTCGGAAGCTCCAACAGCGCAATTGAGCTTACCATCCCTGAGCTTGAAAAATATGCTCAGAATTTTGTTGAGTGGGTTGACGTCTGCAAAGCCTGGCAGGACGAGGCAGTAAATGGATAAATTCAACTTTATTGCCCAGCTGATCGGATACGTCGGACTGTTGTCAAGCTTCATTGCATTTCAATGCAAAAAGCACAGAAATCTGATGATTTTCAAAACAGGCAACGAGGTTCTGTTTGCGATTCAGTATCTGATGCTTGCGTCATATACAGGAATGGCGATGAATACAATCAGTTCTGTAAGAAATATCATATTTGCATATCTCGTCAGCAAAAACAAGTCCACTCTTCCCTTTCAGATTGCATTCAGCGTTCTGTTTATTGTTTTCGGTATTATTACATGGAATGATATAATAAGTCTTGCGGTAATTACGGCAAAAATTATCACAACCGTTATTTACGGTATAAAGAACACAAGGGTTGCACGTTTTGCAACAATTCCCGTGTCCTCGTTCTGGCTTATCTACAACATTCAATGCTCCTCTCAGGCAGGAGTTCTCTGCGAAGTTTTTTCTCTTGTTTCCGTTATTTCGGCAATTATCAGAATAGATATTATTGAAAAACGAAAAAATGCAAGGTGATTGAATGAAGAAATATTTAAAAATTTTTCCGCTGGTTTTACATCCGTATCTGAACTATATCTGGGTGGCAGCGTGGCTTCTGCTTATGAATACAGACATAAGCTCAGATATAACTGCAACTGCTATGCTTGTGCTGTTTTTCGGCTCTTTAACAATATTCTATATTTATATAACGGCAATCGGCATAGCGTCAATTATCAAAGCTGCAAAAGGGAAACAAAGCGCCTGTGATTCAGCAAAAATGAATCTTTTAATCAAAGGATGTCAGATTCCTGCCTACATTATCAATTTTGTTGTCGGTATACTTTCCCCTCTTGCAGGACATTTCGGCATAATAGCAGGGGTGTTTATAGTTGTTGCGGATATTATCGCAATATCAATGAGCGGACTTTTCTCCGTAAGCTGTGCAGTTGCTTTCAGAAAAGAAAAGTTGCAGTCAAAAGCTCTATCTCTAATCACAGGAATTTTATCGTTTGTTTTCTGTATTGACGTGGCAGTTGCAATCTACTATTTTGTAAAAACAAGTAAAAAAATAAAAGCAGGCAAAAACGTAATTTCAAACTGCGTTAAACCTGACAGCATAATCAATTCAAAATTTCAAGGTGGTACACAATGAAATATGCAGTAATTTTATATGACGGAATGGCAGACTACCCCGTTCCCGCATTAGGTGGCAAGACACCTATGATGATGGCAAACAAGCCTAATTTCGATCGTCTTGCACAGAAGTCTGAGGTTGGTCTTGTACGCACAGTTGCCGAGGGTCTTAAGCCCGGCAGTGACGTTGCGAACCTCAGCGTTATGGGTTACGACCCGAAGAAGTATTACACAGGCCGTTCACCGCTTGAGGCTGTAAGCATCGGCGTAAAGATGGCTGATGACGACATCGCTCTCAGATGTAACATTGTTACTCTTTCCGACGAGGAAAACTATGACGACAAAACAATGGTTGACTATTCAGCAGGCGATATTTCAAGTGAGGAAGCTGCTGAAATAATCAAGACCGTTCAGGAGCATTTCGGCGGCGGTGAATTTGATTTTTACCCGGGTGTCAGCTACCGTCATTGCCTTATTCATCACGGCGGCACAGTTGAGCTTGGCAATATGACACCGCCTCACGATATTTCAGGCAGGGTTGTCGGCAGTTATATTTCAACCGCTCCCACAGCTCAGAAGCTTACAAAGATGATGCGTGAGAGCTATGACCTTCTTAAGAATCATCCTGTAAACCTTAAGAGAATTGCCGAGGGCAAGCGCCCCGCAAACTCAATATGGCTCTGGGGCGAAGGCAAGAAGCCTATTCTTCCTCAGTTTACAGACCTTTACGGTATTAAGGGTTGTGTAATCTCAGCGGTCGACCTGCTTAAGGGTATCGGTCTTGCCGCAGGAATGGAGGTTCCGTCAGTCAAGGGTGCAACAGGCTACATTGACACAAACTTTGAGGGCAAAGCTCAGGCAGCTGTTGAAGCATTTAAGAACGGCTGTGACCTCGTTTATGTTCACATTGAGGCTCCCGATGAGTGCGGTCACAGAAACGAACCTGAGAACAAAGTCAGAGCAATCGAGCTTATTGACGAGAAGATTCTTCCCGTTGTTCTCGGCGGACTTGAGGAAATCGGTGACGATTACAAGGTTATGATTCTCCCTGACCACCCCACTCCGATCGTTACAATGACACACGCAGGTGATCCTGTACCGTATATGATTTATAAAAAGTCAGATGAAAAGAACGGTGTTGAATCAATCAATGAGGAAAGCGCAAAAGCAACCGGCAACTTCATTGAGTTTGGTCCCGGAATAATGAAAAAGTTTATAGAAGAATAAAGCTAAAGCGGACAGCCGAAACTGTCCGCTTTTTATTGCATTAAACTTTATTCAATTGCTTTAAGTGTTTCAGGAACATTTACACGGCTTATCTTGTAGAGAATCGGAAGTGCGGCGGCAACCGCAACAAGCGCAATAATCACAATCGCAACAATATAGCTCCACCATGCAATATGATTGCCGTACATTACATTCTCGACTGAAATATAATTAACAAGTGCTGTGTGCAGGAATATTCCGCCTATCAGTCCAATCAGCACACCGATTGCCGTTGAAACAATATTCTCTCTGATAACGTATAGCAAAACCTCTCCGTCGCTGAATCCGATAACCTTGATGTTCGCTATCTCGTGCGTACGCTCACTTATATTGACGTTTGAAATGGTATACATAACAATCGCCGCAAGCACACAGGCCGCCGCCACAAAAATTACAACAAGCGCAAGAACCTGCTCAATTGAAATATCAACTGAATCAGCAAGCGAATCCGCATTGGTTACACCCGCAACCTCCTCAGTTTTCAGATAATCCGAGCTGAGAGTTGCAACCTCGTTATCAGTCAGATAATCCTTGAGTACACAAAGAATATATTTGTATACAGGCTCTTCAAAAAATACATTTTTGTAAGTTTCGGGCGACATATAAACGTAATGGTCGATATAATTTTCAACAATTCCGCCGATTACCGCTGAATATACGTTTCCGTCATTATCCGTGAAATAAGCAGTATTACCAACCTTCAAGTCAAGGTCTTCTGCCATTTTCTCGCTTATTACAACAGAATCCGAGTCGAGCTTTTTTGAACCGCTGACAACATCAAAATTAACATATTTTCCGACCGATTCAATATCACTCGGCACAATAACGTGAGCTGTATCAAAGCCTTTCCATCTGCTCTGAGTTGCAGAAATATCATAAGAAATGTTTGAAATGAGCATTGATGCATCTACGTTGGTATCAGCTTTCAATTTATCAAGAGTAACAGAATCATCAGGTGTCTGGTCGGCATTCAGAACAATCTGTAAATCATAATTGAACACACCTTTTTTTCCGTACTGTGCGTTTTTAACATCAGAAGTTGAATTCAGCAGACCGAGTGCGGAAAGCACAAGCGCTGTGCAGCAGGCAATTGCCAATGTACCGACAACAACTCTCTTGCGGCTTCTTGAAACTGTTCTGACAAGAAGCTTCATGCCATAGGAAATTTTAAGCCATACCGCAGGGAAAAACTCCACAACAGCTCTGCGGTTAAAGGTTATCGCTCTCGGGCGCATAAGCACCGCAGGATGGTGCCTGAGCTCACGGAATGTTGCAACAACGCTTGCAACGGTTGTGGTCAGGAAAGAAACAACCAGCCCTCTGAAAATATATTTTGCATTGAAAGCAATGTTTATATCGGGAATATTGTAAATTGAACCGTAAATCGAATAAATCGCATTCGGGAACAGGCAGGTTCCCATGATGATACCGATAACCGAACCGAATGCCCACGCAATAGACGAATAAGAGACATACTTTCCGACAATCGTAAACGGTGAATATCCGAACGCCTTGAACAGTCCGATTGAGTTTCGCTCGTCCTCAACATTCTTAAGCATTATTACAAAGCAGGCAACCATTGCCGTAAACAGGAAGATAAGCGGAAAAATGGTTGACATCGAATTGATGTTTTCCATGCTGGAAATAAAGCTCTGATGACCGCTGAGATTTGTCTGAACAGTTGTGTTCCATGTGATGCTGTCAACATTTTTAAGAGTGTTTTTCAGCATCTTTAAGTCACCATTCAGATTAGCTTTCTTCTGGTCAATTTCATCTTTCAGCTCTGTATATTCGTTGTCAATACTGTAATATCGCTCTTTAGCGTTATTCAGCTGCAGCTGCGCCTGCTGAATCTTTACATCACCGTTTCTGACAGCAAGTGAGTAGTTAATCTGCGCAACGGTGAGACTTACTTTCATCGACTCAAGCTGGGCTTTCTGCGACTCTATTGTTTTCTGAAGCGTAAGTAGCTCAGTCTGTCCCGAGGTGAGTGCATCCATCGAACTTTTATATTTGTTCAATGTGGCTTTATCAGCGTCATATGAAGTTTTCGCAGAATCATATGTGCTCTTTGCGCTGTCATATTTTGTCTGCATAAGCGCAACATTATTTGCTGCGGTTGTCTGTGCATTTTTAAGAGAAGACATTGAATTATTCAGACTGTCAATCTCTTTGTTTTTATTGGAAATTGAAGAATTTTTTGTATCTATCTGTGACGAATAATTGTCAAGCTTCTGCTGAGCATCAGAACGCTCTGCTCTGCGGCCGCTGATGGTCGCTCTGTAAGAGCTGAGGTTAATTCTCTCAGACGTAGTGATTGTTCCTTCGTTGAGTTTTACTGTTAAAGCATCAATCTTTGACTGCAAATCGCTGATTTCAGAATCAAGTGAAGCAACCTTATTCTTCTGAGATGTTCTGTCACTTTCAAGTGACGAGATTTCATTTTTCAGCTTTGAAATATCGCTGCTCAAAGAGGAAATCCTGGACTCCGCATTGCTGACAGCCTGCGCCGCTTTGCTTTCCTCTGTCTTTGCGTTTTGAAGGTCAGTTTTTGCGGTATTCTTTGCACTTTCCAGCTTATCAAGATTTTTCTTATCGTTGGTATGTTTAACGCTAAGGTCGTCATACAGCTTTTTCAGCTCGCTGTACCCGTTGATTTTCTGACTGCTGCCTTCAAACTTTTCAACATTTGCATCATATGAAGCCTTAAGCGTATTGAACTTTGACTGTGCGCTGTTAAGTGCGTTTTTTGTTGAAACCTTATTCTTTTCGCTCTTTTCTTTTTCTGCCGCAAGGATGCTGTCCTCGCTGTTTACATAGTTTTTAAACTCTGCAATCTCTTTTGTTTTTTCTTCAAGCTGCTTTTTGCTTGAAGTCTCAAAGCTTGAAATCTCTCTCTCTTTATCTTCAATCTTTTTATTGTAGTCGTTCTTTATTTCCGCAAGCTTTACATCAATTACATCAGAAGAAATATCTCTGATTTTTTCTGCAAGCTCAGTAACTATTGTATCATAAGTGTCTTCAAATTTATTGAAGTTTTCAGATTTTGAAATTTTTACAGACAACTCGTTGTAATCATCTGTTGAAAAGCTCTTAGAGTCAACATAAATGAATGCGCTGAGCGAGCCTGAGCCAACCTGAGTTGAACCTCTTTCGTCCGAGATATACATAGGCGAGTCAACCGTACCGACAATTGTCAGCTTATCGGTTTTAAGCGAGTCGGTAATACTGCTTCCGTCACCGTTAAGCGTCAGTTCAGTACCGATATTGATTGCGTCATACAGCTTCGCCGCACGTGAATCAATTACACATTCGCTGTCCTTCTGCGGAAAACGGCCTTCAACAAGCTTAAGACGATTAACATATAACGGGTCGTTTTCTTTGATATCGTTAAACTTGTTAGCTTTCCATGCGTTAAATTCGCTGACACGGCAGCTCATTTCAAGACCGTTGTTATCGACAATCGCTGATTTTCCGATGCACACAATCGCATCGACATAGCGTGATTTTACAACGCTGTCAACGTTTTCAAGACCTGATATTCTGTTTATGTCATCGTCAGAAAAAGGTATTCTTGAGGTGACACGCACATCAAGGAGATTGTACTCATTGAAATAATTGTTTGCTGTACTGCTCATCTTCGGTGAAGCAGATTTTATGCCTATATAAAAGCTGATTCCCAAAGCAACAATTATCACAACCGAGATAAATCTCAGCTTATTGCGCATTATCGACCTGAAAGTATCCCTTAAGAGGATTCCCCTCATTTACCATTCAATCCTTTCAACAGGCATCGGTGTCTGGTTTATTGCTATCTGGCTGATTTTACCGCTTTTCATTGAAACAACACGGTCAGCCATCGGTGAAATGGCGTTATTATGAGTTATGATAAGTACCGTCATATTCATAACTTCGCTTGCTTTTTTTATCAATCTGAGAATCTGTATTCCCGTTTCATAGTCGAGCGCACCTGTCGGCTCGTCACAAAGAAGAAGCTTCGGCTTTTTAACAAGGGCACGTGCAATTGCGACTCTCTGCTGTTCGCCGCCCGAAAGCTGTGACGGAAAGAGGTTTGCGCGGTGTTCAAGTCCGACAAGCTTCATAAGCTCCATACAGTCAACCGCCTTATTACTGAGTGTAGCAACAAGCTCAAGGTTTTCAATCGCCGTAAGGTTCGGTACAAGGTTATATGACTGAAAGATAAAGCCTACATCATTTCTGCGGTACATCATCAGCTCACGCTTTGTAAAGCCTGTAATAACTCTGCCGTCAACAGAGATATGTCCGTATGTGCACGCATCCATGCCGCCGAGCATATTAAGAAGTGTGGTTTTACCCGCACCGCTCGGTCCGACAACAGCACAGATTTCGCCCTCCTCAATGTCAAAGCTGACATCGTCGAGAGCGTGAATCATAGTATCACCGACATTATAAACCTTGGTTACTCCAGATAAATCTATATATCCCATAAACTAACCTCTGCACTAAACATCATAACAAAATATAAATATCCATTTAGTATTATACAATAAACATAATAATTTTGCAATAGCTGTTATTTCATTTGCATTTTTCAGCAAAACATTATATAATAGAAAAATGAGGTGATATGATGGCTGTTAAGAATATAGTTTTCGATATGGGCGGAGTGCTTGTCGATTTTGACCCTGACCGCAGTCTCAGAAGTCACTTTCCCGAAGCTGTTCACGGACTTATAAAAAAGAATACATTTCTCAGCGATGAATGGCGCGAGATGGACAGAGGCACAATTGAAGTTGAGGATGCCGTAAAAATAATGTGCGCCCGACTGCCCGGGGAGCTTCGTGCGGAAGCGTCGCAGATGATTCTTGACCATGACACGGAAATGCCCGCCATCGAAAAGATGTATCCTGTTGTCGAGGCGCTAAGCAAAAGCGGATATAAAATTTATCTGCTTTCAAACTGTCCAATGTGGCTGTACGAATTCAGCAAACATATTCCTGCGTTTCGCTTTTTCGACGGACTTATCGTTTCTGCGGAGTATAATCAGATTAAGCCCGATGAAGATATTTATCACACACTTTTCGCAAAGTTCAATCTTGTTCCGTCAGAATGTTTCTTCATTGATGATTCAATAAAAAATGTTGAAACAGGTTTAAGACTCGGAATGAAAGCACATTGCTTTGCAGATAAGGATATTGACAAACTGAAAGCCGCTCTTAAAAATGAGGGCGTAATAATTTAGACAAGGAGCAATTATGTCCTGCTTTACCCAAGCACTTAAAAGTCTGAACGAATACCGTTCACTTTCATACGATTTAAATAACCGACGCCTCCCTGCCGGAGTTGTCGGTCTTTCGCCTATACATAAAGCGCACGTTATCAGTGCGCTGAGCGAAGACTTCAAGCCGCACAGGTCAATTATTATCACACCCGACGAGGCACAGGCAACCAAGCTCTGCCGTGACCTCAATTCATTCGGATGTGAAGCTCAGCTCTACCCTGCGGGCGATATTACGCTTCGCCCCGACAATGTCAAGTCACGTGAATACGAGCATCAGCGTCTCAAGGTTCTCGGCAATCTCATTGACGGCAACGTAAGTGCGGTTGTCTGCTCGGTTGAAGCCGCACTTCAGCTGACCATCCCTCCTGAGGAGCTTATTGCAAAACGCATCACGCTCACCGTTGGCGAGGACATTGAACAGGACAGACTGATTGAAATTCTGATTGACGCAGGCTATACACGAAGCGCACAGGTTGACGGCTCGGGTCAATTCTCGGTCAGAGGCGGAATTATTGATATTTTTTCACCCGACTGTGAAAATCCGTACCGTGTCGAATTCTGGGGTGACAGCATCGACTGTCTTTCCACCTTTGAGGTAGAATCTCAGCGCAGAATCGACTCGACAAGAAGTGTTACAATTACCCCTACAAACGAAATCTGCTGTTCCCCTGCCCGCCTTGCCGAGCTGATTGAAGAATTTTCGACAAACGTTCACGGCAAGGGTTCGGTTAAAATAAAAGAAAGTCTCAAGCTCGATCTTGAAAAGCTTAACGGCGGTGTTCATCTTTCAAATATTGACCGTTATATGCCGATTATCTATCCGAGCGCGGCAACCATTTTCGACTATATAGAGCAGCCGCTTTTGTTTATTGCCGAGAGCTTTTCGGTTAAAGAAGCGGCTAACGCCTATCTCAAAATTTTTCACGAGGACATCAAAGCTTTTCTTGAAGACGGAATTATCTGCAAGGGTCTTGACCGTTTTGTTATGGAATTTCAGGAGCTTGTTTCTCTCTATGAGGACTTAGGCGCAATCTATCTTGATAATATGACAAGAGGTTCATTTGACACTCCTGTTAAGAATCTTGTTACTTTCAACGCAAAACAATTTACACCGTGGAACGGCTCGCTTTCCGTTCTGCTTGACGATATCCGTCCTGTTTACAGCAAAAAGGGGCACTTTACTTTTGTTGTGGCAGGTACTGAAAAATCCGCCAAGGCACTTGCCAATGACTTGCAGAACGAGGGCTTTAACTCAATGTTTCTGCCCTCACTTCCGAAGGAATGTATCACGGGCAGTGTGATTGTCGTTCCCGGCGGCTTCTCAGCAGGCTTTGAATATCCCGATGCCAATCTTACAGTTATAACATACGGCAGTAAATCCGCTCTGCCTGTCAGAAAAAGTGCGGCTAAAAAAGCCCGTAAAGCCAACTCATTCAACAGTCTCGAAGACCTGCACAAGGGTGATTACATTGTTCATACCGCTCACGGTATCGGTATATTTGACGGAATTACAAGTCTTGAGGCTGACGGAAACATAAAAGACTACATTAAAATCAAATACGATAAAGCCGACATTCTTTATGTGCCTGTCACTCAGCTTGATCAGGTATCGAAATACATCGGTCCGAAAACTGATAGCGGTACTGTCAAGCTCAACCGTCTCGGCGGCAAGGAATGGCAGAAAACACGAACAAGAGTACGAGGTGCGGTTAAGGAAATCGCTAAAGAGCTGATTGAGCTTTACGCAAAGCGAACAAGCATTCAGGGTCACGCATTTTCTCCCGATATTGATATGCAGAGCGACTTTGAACGCAGGTTTGAATTTGATGAAACAAATGACCAGCTCCGCTGTATTGATGAAATAAAAAATGATATGGAAAAGCCGTATCCCATGGACAGACTGCTCTGCGGTGATGTAGGATTCGGCAAAACCGAGGTTGCTTTGAGAGCCGCATTCAAATGTGTTGCCGACGGCAAGCAATGTGCGATTCTTGTACCGACTACAATTCTCGCGCTTCAGCACTATCAGACAATATGCAAACGATTTGAAGGCTTCCCGATTGAAGCACAGATGCTTTCTCGCTTTGTGCCTGCAAAACAGCAGAAAAAAATCAAGGAAGACTTAGCAAAAGGATATGTTGATATTCTTGTCGGTACGCACAAAATTCTTGCCAAGGATATGCAATTTAAAGATTTAGGGCTGATAATTGTCGACGAGGAACAGCGTTTCGGCGTAGCTCAGAAAGAAAAACTGAAAGAAGCATTTCCCGCTGTCGATGTACTCACCTTAAGCGCAACACCTATCCCCCGTACGCTGAATATGGCAATGTCGGGTATCCGCGATATGTCACTTCTTGAGGAAGCTCCGCATGACAGACATCCTGTTCAGACCTATGTTATTGAATACGATTTCGGTGTGCTTATGCAGGCGATTCACTCAGAGCTTCGCCGCGGCGGACAGGTTTATTATCTGCACAACAGAACGGATACAATCGAACGTACCGCCGCTAAAATCAAGGAATTTATGCCCGAGGTTACCGTTGCGGTCGCTCACGGACAGATGTCTGAGGATGAGCTGAGTGATATCTGGCGCAGACTGCTTGAGGGCGATATTGATGTGCTTGTATGTACCACCATCATTGAAACGGGTGTTGATGTTCCGAATGTCAACACGCTGATAATCGAAGACGCCGACAGGCTCGGACTCGCTCAGCTTCATCAGATACGAGGTCGTGTCGGACGTTCGGCAAGACGTGCAAATGCATATCTTACATTCAGACGCGGCAAGGAGCTTACCGAAATTGCCGCAAAGCGACTGACCTCAATACGTGAATATACCGAATTCGGCTCAGGCTTTCATATTGCGATGCGTGACCTTGAAATCCGCGGAGCGGGCAACATTCTCGGTGCACAGCAGCACGGTCATATGGAAGCAGTCGGATATGATATGTACCTCAAAATGCTTGAACAGGCTGTCAATGAAGAAAAGGGAGAGGTTCAGCCTGCACCTGAAAAAGAATGTCTTATTGACCTTCCCATTGACGCTCATATTCCTGCGGATTATATTGAAGACGTTCCTCAGAAGCTCAAAATGTACCGACGTATTGCCGATATCAAGAACGCTGATGATGCCGACGATGTTATTGATGAGCTTATCGACCGTTACGGCGAGCCGCCGCAGTGCGTTCAGGGTCTTATCACAGTTTCACTTCTCCGCAATACCGCTCTGCAGCAGGGCATCTATGAAATCGGCAGAACAGGTGAAAAAATCAAGCTGTTTATTGAAATGCTTGAAATGGATAAAATTACACTGCTTGCTAAATATATGCGTGGAAGAATTACTGTTTCCGCCGCAGGCAAGCCGCACATTGCAATTCGGGTCAACCCGGGTGAGGATCAGCTGACAATTATCAGAAAAGCTCTTGAAATAATGGCAAAGAAAGAGGCTACACAATGAAAATAAAAAGATTTATTTCCGCAATACTTCTTGTATCAATGCTGTTCTGTCTTTTCGGATGTGAGAAACAGTTTGAGCCTGCACGAGTTAAATGCATTCTTGCGGAAGAAGCCGAGGAAATAAAATTCGAGCATCTCGACTTTGACGAAAACGAGTTCACAATTACAGCCGTTATCAGCGAAGATGAAAAAATTGTATTCAAATGTGAAAGACAGATGGAATATGAAGGTCTTGCGCAGAATCCCGACTGGCTTCACCTTTATAAAATGGGACTTACCCTTCAGAACAAAAGCAAATACGATATCAAAAACATTGAGCCGTATACAAAAAGACAATGGGATATGCTGACAAGCGAAAGCTTTACAACCGACATAAACGAGCTTAAGCACAAAGCAAAAGCTGAAACAGCTGTTTATGCGCTGACGGATTTCGGTAAGGACGTTATGCGAAGCGCATTCCCCGATAACGTGTTTATGATAAAATATAATGTGTACCAAAAAGATGTTAAGGTCGGAAGCTTCCAATCAGAATGTTCATATGAATAAATTTCCTGTCGGACAATCACACATTCGTCATACCGCCATAATATGGTAGTGTAAGACGAAAGGAGGTTACGACATGGGTTGCTGCAATAACTGGATCTTCATCATCCTTATTTGCATTCTTTTCTCAGAGTGTGGCTGCGGTTGTGGTTGCAATAACAACAACGGCTCCTTCCTCAACAACAACGGCTGCGGTTGCTAACCAACGCAAAAACAAAAAGGCTGCGGATTTTCGCAGCCTTTTGATATGTCACTTTATGAAAAAAATCGGCACCGCAAAAGCGATGCCGATAATTTTTGTTTTATTAGTATTTGAACATGAAGTAAATTGAAACAGCAAGTGTAAGTACAAAGAAAACTGTTGCACCAACCTTTGTGAACTTAACAAGCTTCTGCTCCATTGTTCTGCCCTTGCTCTTACCGAAGAATGTGTCAGCGCCACCGGAAATTGCACCCGAAAGACCTGCTGAACGGCTCTCCTGAAGAAGAACTACTATGATGAGAAAAATTGAAAGCAATATAAGAAGAATGCCTACAACAATCTGTCCTGCGTCCATGATTATACCTCCATAAGTATTTTTACCACGATATTTTAACACAATTATTTTATAATTGCAATAGCTAATTTAAATCATTTTTGATAATAGGTAAAAATTTCTTGTAATTTATGCTGAAAAAGCGGTTAAATTAGTTTTAGCGGAAAGCTTCGGTTTGGATGACAAAAGAGCATCAGCGTTTGCCCGACTTTCCGATGCCGTCTTTCGTTTTGAAAGGCGGTATTTTTATATCAGCGACATCTGCTCGCCCTCATCCTCCGCGCTCAGTACCGCGCCTGCGGCAGGAAGATTCTTTGTCTTATATCTGTAAGGCTTGGCAAATTCGCCCTCACGGTACGGTCTGACATTTTTAAGAATATGATTCTTTTTCATAGTCATTACCGAAACGCCCTGAGTGTCCTTGGTTGTCTTGGGAGAAATAAGTCCTGTGTTGATAAGCAGAAGTCTGCCAGAAGTTGATTCAAGTACAAGATCTGTATCCTCGGGTACATGGCGGATACACGCAACAGGGAATTTATTGCAGTATGCCTTGATAAGCTTCTTTCGGTTGGTTTTGGTGGCATATGCCGAAAGGTCAACCTTCGCCACCTTACCGTTTTCGAAGAAGAACATTACACAGCCCTTGTAATCCATTGTTGCAATCATATAGATTGCAGTTTCGCCCTCTTCCATATCAAGCTTTGAGGCAACAAAGTCACCGAGCTGGCTTGCCTTGCCGAGTTCAAATTCAGCTGCCTTTGACTTATAAACCTGACACCTGTCGGTAAAGAACAGGAGGTCTGTGTTATTGGTAGCCTCAATTTCAAGCAGCATTTCGTCGCCCTCTTTGACCTTCTGCTCACCGCTCATACGAAGTGCCTGCGGAGTGATTTTCTTGAAGTAGCCCTCTTTGGTAAAGAAAAGGTTTACAGGGAAGTCGGGTTCTTCTTCAATCTCTTCCTCCTCAGCCTGAATATCGCAGGTGAATACAATCTCCGTTCTTCTCGGCTGACCGTGTTTCTTTGCAACATCCTGAAGCTCGTTGACGATAATTTTCTTTATCTTCGACTTGTGCTTAAGTATGTCCTCCATCTCCTCAATATCCTTGCGGAGCTGTTCAATATCCTGTGTGCGCTTGAGGATGTACTCACGGTTCAAATGACGGAGCTTTATTTCAGCAACATAATTCGCCTGAATTTCGTCAATGCCGAAGCCAATCATCAAGTTCGGAACAACCTCAGTTTCTTCTTCGGTCTTACGGATAATTGTAATCGCCTTGTCAATATCAAGAAGTATTTTCTGCAAGCCTTCAAGAAGATGCAGCTTGTCCTTTGCCTTGCTGAGGTCAAAATATACTCTGCGCTGAACGCTCTCGGTACGGAAAGCAATCCACTCAGAAAGAAGCTCCTTGACACCGAGAACCTTCGGCACACCTGCAATAATAACATTGAAGTTGCAGGAAAATGTATCCTCAAGCGGTGTTGATTTATAAAGCTTCTGCATCAGCTTATCAGGGTCAGCACCTTTTTTTAGATCAATTGTAATTTTAAGACCTGACTTATCGGTCTCGTCTCGGACATCGCTGATATCGGCCTTGAGTGCGCCCGATTTGTACTTTTCAATTATCTTATCAATTACCGCCTCCGCCGTTGTGGTTGACGGAATCTCAGTAATTTCAATGCATTTATTATCTTTGTCGTAGTTGTATTTTGCTCTTACTTTGAAGCCGCCGCGACCTGTATCGTAAATCGAAGCCATTGCGTCACGGTCATAAAGAAGCAAACCGCCGCCAGGAAAATCGGGAGCCTTAAGCGTTTCGGTAATATCCGCTTCGGGGTCTTTTATCAGAGCGATTGTTGTATCGCAGATTTCCTGCAAATTAAACGAACAGATAGAGCTCGCCATACCAACAGCGATACCTGTTGTCGGGTTGGTAAGAATTGTCGGGAAACGAACAGGAAGGAGCGTAGGCTCTTTCATTGTGTTATCGTAGTTATCGACAAAATCGACAGTATCCTTATCAATATCAGCAAAAAGCTCAGTACAAATCTGTGCAAGCTTTGCCTCGGTGTATCGGGGAGCCGCCCACTGCATATCACGTGAGTATGCCTTACCGAAGTTACCTTTTGAATCTACAAACGGATGAAGCAGAGCCTCATATCCGCGTGAAAGACGAACCATTGTATCGTAAATCGCCGCATCGCCGTGAGGATTGAGCTTCATTGTCTGACCGACAATATTAGCCGACTTTGTTCTTGCGCCGTTGATAAGTCCCATTTTATACATCGTATAGAGAAGCTTACGGTGCGACGGCTTAAAGCCGTCAATTTCGGGAATAGCACGGGAAAGAATAACACTCATTGCGTAGGGCATAAAGTTCGTTTCAAGCATTTCCGTGATATTCTGAGGCATTACAATACCCGCACCGATGATATGGGTATTCGGGTCCATAACGTCATCGGTTTTTTCAATTTTCTTTTTCTTCGCCATACTGTATCACCTCAGCTCAAATCAAGCATATCAATGTAAAGATGTCCTGTCTCCGCAATATGTTCCTTACGTCCTGCAAGGTCATCACCGAGAAGCATATCAAATACCATTGCTGTTTTTTCCGCATCCTCGGGACGGATTTCAACAAGTCGTCTTGTTTTCGGGTTCATTGTTGTCATCCACATCATATCGGCCTCATTTTCACCGAGTCCCTTTGAACGCTGAATTGTATATTTCTGATTCCCGATTTCTTCAAGTGCCTGCGTTTTTTCCTTTTCGGTGTACGCAAACCAAACCTGATCTTTTGTATTGATTTCATAAAGCGGTGTTTCCGCAACAAAAACCTTGCCCTCCTGAATAAGAGTGGGCATAAGTCGGTAAATCATAGTAAGAATAAGTGTTCTTATCTGGAAGCCGTCGACATCGGCATCGGTACAGATAATAACCTTGCTGTAACGGAGCATATCAAGATTAAATGCCGCAAGTCCTTTCATCGCCTTCGACTTCACCTCAACACCGCAGCCGAGAACCTTTACAAGGTCGGTGATGATTTCACTCTTGAAAATTCTGTCATACTCACACTTAAGGCAGTTAAGTATCTTACCCCTGACGGGCATAAGAGCCTGAAACTCCGAATTTCTCGCCTGCTTACAGGCACCGAGAGCAGAATCACCCTCCACTATGAACAACTCACGCTCAGAAGCATCTTTTGCACGGCAGTCAACAAATTTCTGCACACGGTTTGCAAGGTCATTTGAGGTTGTGAGCGACTTTTTGACCGCCTGTCTTGTGCTTTCAGCCTTAACACGGCTTCGCATATTGATAAGCACCTGATTGGCAATCTTCTCAGCCTCAAGACGGTTTTCAATAAAGTAAATTTCAAGCTGATGCTTAAAGAAATCCGTCATCGCTTCCTGTATAAACTTATTTGTAATTGATTTTTTAGTCTGATTTTCATATGAGGTCTGTGTCGAGAACGAGGAAACAATAATAACCATACAATCCTCAATATCCTCAAATTTTATCTTCGGGTCAGACTTTGTATATTTTCCGTTGGACTTCAGATATGCGTCAATCTGATACGTGAATGCATTGCGAACCGCCTTATCAGGCGCACCGCCATGTTCAAGCCAGCTTGAATTGTGATAATACTCCTTCAGCTGACTTTTGTTTGAGAAACAGAGAGCTGAATTGATTACAACCTTGTAATCGCTGAGGTCTTCACGGTCACGTCCGACACGCTCGGTTTTCCACGTCTGAACGGTAGTTATGCCGTCATCGCCCGCAATCTCCTTTGCATAGTCGGTGATGCCGTCCTGGTAGCAATACTCAAATGTTTCAAACTGAGTTTTGCTTATCTGATTTTTAAGGATAAATTTTATACCCGCATTTACGATTGCCTGACGTTTGATTATTCCCTGATAGTATTCAAGCGGAATATCAATATCCGTGAAAACCTTGAGGTCGGGACGCCACTTTATGCGAGAACCTGTGTCGCGCTTTGAGTACGGCTCTTTTTCCATTTCACCGACAATTTCGCCTTTTTTGAAATTCAGCTTGTAGCAAAATCCGTCACGGTGAATCTCTGCTTCCATATATTCTGAAGCAAACTGAGTAGCGCAAAGACCAAGGCCGTTAAGACCGAGTGAAAATTCATAGCTGCCGCCGTTATTGGTGTCGTACTTTCCGCCCGCATAAAGCGTACAGAAAACAAGAAACCAGTTATAATTCTTTTCGTTCTCATTGTAATCGACAGGAATTCCGCGTCCAAAGTCCTGAATCTCAACAGATTTATCAATATAACGTGTAACAACAATCTTATCACCGAAGCCCTCACGAGCCTCGTCAATTGAGTTTGAAAGTATTTCAAAAACGGAATGCTGACATCCCTCAAGACCGTCCGAGCCGAATATAACAGCAGGACGCTTACGAACCTGATCAGGTCCTTTGAGCGATTTTATGACATCGTTTCCGTATTTTGCCTTCTTTGCCATAATATAACTCCTTTATGCAATACTAATCTATTTTACATAAATAACCAATATATATTTTACACTATATATTGTGGGTTAGTCAAGTGCTTTTTATTTTCGCCCACACCACCTACAAAAAAGACACATCTTGTCGATGTGTCTTACGCATTATATTATATTGTCGGGTATTGAAGCGATTGCACCTTTGCGTGTTACACTCTGCGATGCAATTTCTATCGCTTTTCTGACAAAAGGTTTGATTTTTTCTGTTGTAAGTTTTTCTATGCTTTCGTGCGATTTAATAAATTCAGTAAGAAATGTTCCGAAGAAAATGTCACCTGCCCCCGTCGTGTCAACGGCCTTAACTTTAACAGGCGGTAAACACTCAACACTATCATCTGCAGAGAAATATATATCATTATCACCGTCTGTTACCACAACAGCATTTACTCCATATTGTTTTATTTTACCTATTGCTGAATTCACATCGCTTTCTTCCGTAATCAGTTCAAGCTCTTCCTTTGACAGCTTGACAACATCAGCATATTTTAAGTTGTCACGCATTGCAACAACCGCATCCTTTTCGCTTTTCCAAAGCGGAGGACGGTAGTTCGGGTCATACGATACAATACATCCGTTTTCTTTTGCGGTTTTAAGTGCAAAAAGCGTTGCAGATTTCATCGGTTCATCTGTAAACGATAACGAACCGAAATGAAATATTTTTGATGATTTAATCTTCTCTTTATCCACTTCATTTACATTTATAAATATGTCCGCACCGAATCCACGGTAGAAGCTGAAATCCCGATCACCGTTTTCATCAAGCTTTACAAACGCAAGAGTAGTGTTATGGATTTCATCAACAATAACTGACGAAAAATCTACATTGTATTTTTCAAGAGTTTTCAAAAGCTTTTTACCGAAAATATCGCTGCCAACCTTGCCGATAAATGCAGTTTTCATCCCGGATTTTGCACACGTTGCAAGTACATTCAGCGGTGCGCCACCTGCCTTGCAGATATACTTCTCGTCACCGAATTCGTCAACACCGTCAGGCACGAAATCTATAAGTATCTCACCAAGTGATACAATATCAAAAGTCTTTTCCATACAATCACACTCCGTGTTTATTATAATCCGACAAAGAAATTTGTCAATAACGGATAGAAAACTAAAAGCCCTCCGCCGAAGCGAAAGGCTTTATGTTTTATTCGGAAAATACCTGATTATTTGGACTCAGTATCAACGAGCTCGATGATGCACATCTCTGATGCATCACCACGACGTGTACCTGTCTTAATAATGCGGCAATAACCGCCGTTTACATCCTTGTATTTAGGAGCAATCTCGTCGAAGAGCTTCTTAACAACGTCCTCTTTTGTGACGTATGCAAGAACCTGTCTTCTTGAGTGAAGGTCGTTTGTCTTTGCGACTGTGATCATTTTCTCAGTCATTGCACGAACTTCCTTAGCTCTTGTAACGGTGGTCTCAATTCTGCCGCTTTCCAAAAGGTATGTTACCATGCCTCTGAGCATTGACTTACGATGGTCAGTTGCTCTTCCAAGTTTTCTTGAACCCGGCATTTAATGTCACTCCTTTACCGTTAATAATGAAATAGATTGTTTACAGTCTTAATCAGTCTTCTTCTCTGCGAAGGTCATAGCCAAGAGATGTAAGCTTAGCAACAACCTCATCAAGAGATTTCTTACCAAGGTTACGAACCTTCATCATGTCATCCTCAGACTTACCGATAAGGTCTTCGACTGTATTGATTCCTGCTCTCTTCAAGCAGTTAAAAGAGCGCACAGACAGGTCAAGTTCCTCAATGGTCATCTCCAAGACTTTTTCTTTGCCATTCTTGCTCTTTTCGATCATAATCTCAGTTTCAAATGCCTCATCAGAGAGGTCTCCGAAGAGACTGAGATGCTCGTTGAGGATCTTGGCTCCAAGAGAAACGGCTTCCTTAGCGGAAATTGTACCGTTTGTCCACACCTCAAGCGTGAGCTTATCATAGTCAGTAATCTGACCTACACGTGTGTTCTCGACTGTGTAATTTACCTTTAATACCGGTGAATAAATAGAGTCGATTGCGATAACACCGATGGGAGGATTGAAAAGCTTCTTGTTTCTTTCAGCTGAAACATATCCTCTGCCCTTATCACAAGTAATCTCCATTACTACGTGTGCATCTGAATCAAGAGAAGCGATGTGAAGCTCAGGATTGAGAATTTCAACATCAGAATCTGTTGTAAAGTTGCCCGCAGTAAGTTCACCTTCACCTTTAACATCCACGTACATTGTCTTAGGACCGTCACCGTGAATCTTAAGGATAACGCTCTTCAAATTAAGAACGATTTCCGTAACGTCTTCTTTAACGCCGGGTATCGTTGAGAATTCATGAAGAATTCCATCAATCTTAACGGAAGTTATTGCGTAGCCCGGAAGAGAAGAGAGAAGTACTCGTCTGAGGCTGTTGCCGAGAGTTGTACCGTAGCCTCTCTCCAACGGTTCTACTACAAATTTACCGTAAGTACCGTCAGGTAAAACATCGGCTGTTTCGATCATTGGTTTTTCTATGCCAATCATTCAAAACCCTCCTTGTTGTATTAAGTATACGGTTAATTATTATTTTGAATAAAGCTCGACGATAAGCTGTTCTTCAACAGGACAAGCGATCTGATCTCTCTCGGGGAGAGCAACGATCTTAGCCTCTGTGTCAGCAGCCTTATCAAGCCACTGAGGAACAGGACGAGCTCCGTTTGTTTCAAGGACTGCCTGAATTTTAGCGCTGTCTTTGCTTGAATCAGCGATAGCAACCTTATCTCCTGCCTTTACGAGGTAGGAAGGAATGTTTACCTTACGGCCGTTTACTGTATAGTGACCGTGATTAACAAGCTGTCTTGCTTCTGCTCTTGAGTTAGCCCAGCCGAGAAGATAAACAACGTTATCAAGACGGCTCTCGCAGATTTTGAGAAGGTTAGTACCTGTCATACCCTGCTTGCGCTCAGCAGTAAGGAAATAGTTATAGAACTGACTCTCCGGAATACCGTAATATCTCTTAGCCTGCTGCTTAGCGCGAAGCTGGAGACCGTACTCGGAAGTCTTTTTGCGGCTCTGACCATGCTGGCCGGGAGCATAAGCACGACGCTCAAGAGCGCACTTGCCTGTGTAGCATCTCTCACCCTTAAGGAAGAGCTTCTTGCCCTCACGGCGGCACAATTTACAAACCGCACCGGTATATCTTGCCATTGTAGTTACACCTCCTGAAATTATAGGTTATACACGTCTTCTCTTAGGCGGACGGCAGCCATTGTGAGGAATCGGAGTAACGTCCTTGATAAGACTTACTTCAAGACCTGCTGTCTGCAATGCTCTGATTGCAGCTTCACGACCCTGTCCGGGACCTTTAACGTAAACCTCAACAGTTTTCATACCATGCTCCATTGCAGCCTTAGCAGCAACTTCTGCAGCAGTCTGAGCTGCGAAAGGAGTCGACTTCTTTGAACCTCTGAAGCCCATCTCACCAGCGCTTGCCCATGATACTGCGTTACCCTGTGTATCACTGATGGTAACGATAGTATTGTTGAAGGTGGATTGGATATGAGCTGCGCCGCGTTCAATATTCTTGCGTTCACGGCGTCTGCGTGTTGCAGTGCCCTTCTTAGCGGAACCCTTAGGTGCCATATTATCCCTCCTAAATTACTTCTTCTTGTTAGCAATGGTCTTCTTCGGACCCTTGCGTGTACGAGCGTTTGTCTTTGAGCGCTGACCTCTTACAGGCAGGCCCTTTCTGTGGCGTAAGCCACGATAACAATTGATTTCGATAAGTCTCTTGATATCGAAAGCAGTTTCTCTGCGGAGATCACCCTCAACCTTAACGTTGTGGTCAATGTACTCACGCAGCTTTGCTACATCGTCCTCAGTAAGATCTTTAACTCTTACGTCGGGATCTACACCTGTAGCTGCGATAATGTCGCTTGCTGTTTTACGACCGATACCGTAGATGTAAGTAAGAGCGATTTCTACTCTCTTCTCTCTCGGTAAGTCAACACCTGATATACGCGCCATTTCTCAGTTGCACCTCCATAAATGGTTTGCGTCGGATTAGCCCTGACGCTGTTTGTGCTTGGGATTCTCACAGATTACCATGACTTTTCCCTTGCGCTTAATAATCTTGCACTTCTCGCAAATTTTCTTTACAGAAGGTCTGACTTTCATTTGAATTGCCCTCCTTGAAAAATTAGCTTCAATAACCATTCGGTTATTCGCTTACTTTGATCGCCAAGTTATTCTTCCACGGGTGAGATCGTATGGCGAAACCTCGACCGTCACCTTGTCTCCCGG
>JAKSQO010000070.1 GCA_024404095.1 Clostridia bacterium
TTTTAGCGTTCGTCAATATAAACAACAACAACGCCCCACAACGTAAACAGAAAGTAAAGCATAAGGCTAAATCGGGCTTTAATCTACTTTCGGCATAACGTCAAAGAGCGTTGAAAGTCAGTGTTGTCAATTTGTGCAAAAATGATTATCTAAATTTGACATTCTCAGCACAAACTATTCGTAAAAGAAGGCTTTCGCGAATAGTTTAGCGGGTATCTTTAACCTTAACGCGCGAGGGTCTGATACAACGTAAGCGGCACATTAGCGACGAACTCAAGTTGTTCGGCAAACGTTCTCGCATTACGTTTAGCGGTTGCCGCCACATTATCCAGTAGCTTCAAGTAATAACGTATCTTCTTTCGGTGGACAGGCTTTAATGACCGCACCCGCTCATAATCAACAATGATACCTTCACGAGTCTTTACAGGCTTTATATCCTCAACGTTGAAGAAAGCGCCAAACGGTACACCGTCAGGGTATTTTAAGCGCCGCTCAATCTCCGGTATAAGCGCGTTGGTAGAGGGGTATTTACCACCATTAGCCGCCTCAGCTTCATCTTTAGCGGCCTTTATTATCATTAGCCATTCCCGCTCAGAATAGCTTCTAAAGAGCATTTCGCAGTCAGGCGCAACGTACTCAACGGCTAATATAATAGAAGTCTTTCCATTTGAGTAAACAGGACTTTCGAGAGTAGCGGCGGGAGTTTCAAGAGTAAAATCGCCCGCCTCGACAATATCCAGTATATTCATTATATTCATCCTTTCAGATATAAAATTTAGATATAAAAGAAGTAAGTTGTATCAGGACAACGTACATTAGAGCAACAAAGCGAAATAACCTTTTCTCGTACAGTTCGCGGACGGCCTACGCTTTGCATTAAATCGCCCTCATTATCTTCATCACGTATCTTCGTCATAACGTCAACGTTGAAGCGGAGTTTTGCGACACCGTCCACTTTGTCAAACCCGTCTTCGACTTTGAGCGCGGGCATCCCAGGCCGCCAAACGTAAGCATAATAAAGCTGATAATATACGTCTGAGGGGCGTTTAATCGAGCCGAAAGATACAACGTTTTTTCCTTTAAGGTCATCGTATCCCGCAACGTTTCCATTATACATCAAAGAGCCGTCATAAAACTTCGCGAGGTTCAAACCAAGCTTTTCTCCCTCGTCCGTCCATTTACGGTCAACAATCCAATGAAAAGGCTCATCAGCCTGAGCGGCGAAGTCAGGGAAGCTTTCCTTTATAACGTCCTTCAAACGGTCAAGGGCGGCAACAGCACGAGTAAACCGGTCTTTTTGTTCGTTTGTCCCCGCGTTTTTTCTCAACGAAGGAAATATTATTTGGACATTAAGCCCTTCGGGTTTAACGCGCTTTAAGCGGTGAAAGCGTACCGAGTCCGAAGCACGTTGCGTAATAAGCTGTTCTTTAGGCGTTGCGGTCAGCAAAGTCAGGTTTTTGTCAACAGGCATATAAGTCTTCGGCGCAATCGAAAAGACGACTTCGCCCGCCTGATTACGAGCAACAAACATCGTATAATCATCGGGGTTTTCCGCATAACGTCCATAAGGGGCAAGAGGTATTTCGCCGTTTAGAGCCTTTTGCGCAAGGTCTTCTTTAGCTTCTTCGCCCTCAAAATCCCCAAAGAGCGCCGTCTTCAACGTTGAGGGTATAAAAGCACAAGGTAATTCCGTGCCATCAATCGAATTCAAAAGAGCGTCCCCATATTCGCCCCAATCAAGTTTGAGGTGTTTTCCCCCGACAAATATACTCAACGCTTCAATTCGCCCAAGTTGCTCAGGCGTAAAAGCCGCAACAGTAGAGTAAATATCGGTATTGTCTTCATCGACAATATAAACGGCATTATCAGGAAAGTACGGATAAACATTGAACAACGCATGAGTAACAGCATAACAGCGGCAGTCTTCAAAAGGACAATCTTCTAAACGCATCTTTTTGAAAAAATCGCTTCGCTCAGGCGTAGTAGCCGTTGGGAAGCCGCAAGCCGCACGTACAGCATCAAGCCCTTCGAGTTTCTTCTTCTCAGGGCAAACAGCGACTTTGAAGCCGTACCTTTTACCGCGTTCGGCGAAGTCCTCAAGGTTTCGGTAAGCCTTCCCAACGTAAATAACCTTTTTGCCTCGTTTGATTAGCTCAGATACAACTTTTGCGGCAGTCTCGGTCTTTCCAACTCCGCACTGAACAGTAATAACGTCAAGCCCGTCAGTATCAACGGCTTCGGACATGATATTATAAAGTTCGTCCTCGACTTCGCCAACAGGTACAGCACCAGTCAGGTCAACAGGAATTAAGCCGCCATTAAATACAATCGTCAGGTGTTCGGTAATCGTCAAGCCGCCTAAATCAGAAAGCGGGCGCTCGAATATGGCAAAGCTTTTAGCATCATAGTATTCTTTTATCTTCGCCTCAACGTTTTCGTAGTCAGAGCAAGCGTTTAATCGTTCCTCAACGTACTCATTAAGTTTGTCAGTTCGGGAATTAGCGCCCCAACGTACAAACGCGAGTTGACTAAACAGAGCTAAACGCTCGTCATATTCAAGGCGTTCGCCGTCCTCAAGCCGTTTGAAAAGCTTCCAGTTCCGCAAGTAATCGGGTAAATACTTTTCCCCGGGGACTTCTACAACGGTATCAGGGGTCAAATTATAATGTGCACAGAGCGTTTTAACCTTTCTCGCACGGTGTTTAGTGTCGGCTTTAGCGACTTCGGCTTCAACATAAGGCTTTGAGGCTTCGGCGGCATAAGGCAACGCATTAAAGTCAATCGGCTCAACGTTGTAAACAGTCCCGCCAAGTGTAGAGCCATTAAAGTATCGAGCAAAGTCTTTACAAGCTTTATCAGCACCAAAGAGCTTTATCATCTTCGTAAGATAGTTCTTTACGATTTCAAGCTCAACGGTTTCTTTCAGGACAAATACAACATGGAATTTTCTTTTATCTTCATTGACAGGTTTGCCCGCTTTAGCCGCGTATTCAGCACGAAGCGCGTAAGGGGCTTTAACGCAGTCATTCCATGAGTAGGCAACGAATGAAGGGGTCAAGCCTTTAGGCGCAAGGACGGTATCAACATATTCCTCAGCGGAAGTAGTACCTTCATCAACGTCAAAGGCAAGAAGATTAGAGGGCGAACAGTTCTTTTCACCAACGGAGTAATTACCATTTTCGTTTTTAACGCATTTTGTCCTAAACTTCAAATTAGCAAGTTTGAAAGAGTAGCCTTTATTAGCCACAAGGTCAAAGAAGTCTTCAACAGTCAAGTCTTTAGCTTCCCAGTTGTTATAAGCGTTCAGAGCGGCAACCTCAGCGCCATAAGGTTTTGAGGTTCGAGGGGTCTTTGTGATAGTGATTTTCGTAGTCATATTCTTTCCTTTCAGCTTTTCAGCGTGTTTTGATTCGGGAAGTTCGGCGCGGAAGCCGATTTAACGTATTTTCGAGTGTGACCCGATTTGGTGCTTTTTGCCCCAATTCCTATTATATATATAATAGACTTTGGGGCAATTTTCACCATTTCGGGTCAGTCATAAAACGTTGAGTTCAGCTTTCGCGAATTCCCTTTTCTTCCCTAATGTAGATTTAAGGAGGTATAATACAATAATTCACAAATTTTATAATCAATTTTTGTACATTTTAACAAGTGTGC
>JAKSQO010000071.1 GCA_024404095.1 Clostridia bacterium
CACACATATAGAATTAGAATTTAAGTCTTTAGCTGAGCTTAAGGCAAAGATGATAATATAAAATTAACATATTATAGATTGTTGTTGTAAAGTTTAATGATATAATCAGCTTGACACATTCAGGAGTGATAAAAATGAGACTTTTAATAGCAGAAGATGACCCCAAACTCCTCAAATCGCTAACATATATCTTTGAGAGCAATCGCTTCATTGTAGACGGAGTCACGAACGGAAGCGATGCACTCGACTGTGCCATGTCCGAAGAATACGACGGCATAGTTATGGACATTATGATGCCGGAGATGAGCGGTATTGAAGTTCTGAAAAAGCTGCGAGAAGAAAAGGTTATGACACCGACTCTGTTTTTGACGGCACGCACTGAAATCAGTCAGCGCGTTGAAGGACTTGATGCAGGTGCAGACGATTACTTGCCAAAGCCTTTTGCAACGGCAGAGCTGCTTGCCCGAGTTCGCGCCATGCTTCGCCGAAAGGAAACATACACCCCCGATCTTTTAAGCTGCAAAGGACTGACACTAAACAGGTCTACATACCAGCTTTCCAACGGTGAACAAATGCAATCGCTCAGCGGCAAAGAGTTTCAGATTATGGAGCTTCTTATGCAGTCGCCGAATATTATCATTCCGACAGAAAAGTTTATGACACACATATGGGGCTGGGATACAAGTGTTGATACCAGCGTTATCTGGGTGCATATTTCAAATCTGCGAAAGAAGATTTGTGCGTTAGATGCAGGCGTAGAAATTCGCTTTGTGCGCAGTGCGGGATATGTTTTAGAGGATAAAAAATGATATATAAGCTTCGAAATAATTTCATCAAAATATGTTTGGTGTCCCTGTCAGTTGTGCTGGCACTGATATTTGCTTTTCTCGTCATACTTAATCATCATCAGGTTAACCAGACAATAGACGCGCTGAGCGACGCAATATCATCAAACGGCGGTGTTTTCCCGGACTTTGACAGAGCAAACCACCCCCCGGGGAAGCCTATGGATGAACCCGATTTCTTCACTCGGGAGACAAAACCCAGTACCCGATTCTTTGTCGTGCGCATTGATAACAGCGGAAACATAGTCGGTGCGAATACTGAGTTCGTTTCCTCCGTTAATGACGCGGAAGCCGAAGAATATGCTGTTAGTGCGCTTGAAAAAAACAATGAGCGTGGATGGATATCAAACTTCCGTTACAAGCTTTGCGATTCAAAAATGGGCAAGTCTCTTGTGTTTGTTGACGGCAGTATGTATAAGACTTTGTCAAAGAGCTTTGCGCTGACATCGGGATTTGTTCTGCTCTGCAGCGGACTTGTTGTCATGCTTCTCATAATAGTGTTCTCCAAAAGAGCTGTTAAGCCCGTTGCGGAAAGCTACGAGAAACAAAACCAGTTTATAACCGACGCAAACCACGAGCTGAAAACACCGCTTACGCTCATACTCACCAACCTCGACATTGCCGAATCGGAGCTTGGACAAAATGAATGGCTGGACGATATACGCTCAGAGGGACAAAGAATGAGCGTTCTTATTAATAAGCTTGTCATGCTCACCCGCATGGACGAAAACAACGAGAACAATAACAAGGAAACGTTTGGATTAAGCACAACTATCGGCGATGTGGTATCCGAGTATCAGCCTGCGGTAATTGAAAAAAGGAAAAGGCTGACACTTGATGTGGCGGAAAATATTACTTACTCGGGCGATGAAAGCTCAGTGCGCCAGCTTATGTCCATTCTCATGGACAACGCACTGAAATACTGCGACCCAGAGGGCGAAATAAAAGTAAGCTTAACAGCAAAGCGGCATCCGATTATTTGTGTTGAGAACACTTTTTCCGATGTGGATAATACGGAGCTTGATAAACTGTTTGATCGTTTCTACCGCTCGGATAAGGCGCGCACTTTCGGTGGTGGATACGGCATAGGCCTTTCCATTGCAAAAATGATTGCGGAAAAGCATCAGGGCGAAATTAAAGCCTACAAAGCCGCTGAGGGCAGAATAGGCTTCAAGGTGATTTTAAAATAGATTTAAATTTTCAAAGGCAGCTACAGTTTGTTTACTGTAGCTGTTTTTATTTCGTTTATATTTCCCTTTAGGCTGACTTTAGGAGCGTATTTTATAATCTGCTTTGTTGAAAGGAGGATGGCATGGACTATAGGCATGAATGGAAATACGAAATGAATACCGCGGATGTTCTTACCTTGCGTATGCGGCTAAACGCCATTATGCAAAGCGACCCTCATGCGATTGACGGGAGATATTCCATACGGAGTTTGTATTTTGATACGGCTTCAGATAAGGCTTTGCGAGAAAAGCTCGACGGAGTAAACATTCGCGAAAAATTCAGAATTCGCTACTATAATCTTGATACAGGCCTCATACATCTTGAGAAAAAGAGCAAGATGAGTGGACTTGGCAACAAGCAAAGCGCAGCGATAACTAAAGCTGAAGCGCAGGCTATTGTTGATGGTGATATCGAATGGATGCGCGAGCACGAAAGCGGTCTTGTGCGCGAGCTTTACGCAAAGATAAAAACCGAAGGACTGAGGCCGAAAACAATAGTGGATTATGTTCGTGAGCCCTTTGTTTTCCCGGCTGGAAATGTTCGCGTAACCATCGACAGTGACATACGAACAGCAATTAATTGCACTGATTTTCTAAACCCCGATTGTATCACGGTGCCTGCGGGTGATACACCGGTAATTCTTGAGGTTAAGTGGGACGAATTCCTGCCTGACATAATAAAAGATGCGGTTACCGTTCCCGGCAGACGCGTAGGCGCTTTTTCAAAATACGCACAATGCAGAATTTACGATTAAGGAGTAAAAAACATGACATTCAACGACATATTTAAATCAAGCTTTTTGGAAAATGTAACATCTATCAGCGTTCTTGATATGGTGCTTGCGCTGGTTCTGGCATTTGGCCTGGGCATGTTTATTTTCTTTGTTTATAAGAAGACCTATCAGGGCGTAATGTATTCATCCTCGTTCGGCGTAACGCTTATTGCTTTGACTATGATTACCACGCTCGTTATCCTTGCAGTAACCTCAAATGTAGTCCTGTCCCTCGGCATGGTCGGTGCGCTGTCAATCGTTCGTTTCCGTACCGCAATCAAGGAGCCGCTTGACATTGCGTTCCTGTTCTGGTCTATCGCAGTCGGCATTGTTCTCGCGGCAGGCTTTATTCCTCTTGCAGTTATCGGCAGCGTTATTATCGGCATCATTCTTCTCGTCTTTGTCAACAGAAAGTCCCACTGCAATCCCTATATTCTCGTTCTTCAGTGTGACGGCAGTGAGAGCGAAAAGAATGCAAAGGCTTTTCTTGAAAAAAACTCCCAGCGATGCTCGGTTAAAAGCAAGAGTGCGCGCAAAGGCGCTGTTGAAGTTAACTTTGAGATTCGTCTGAAGGACGACAACACAGACTTTATTAATAAGCTTGCGGATATGCAGGGTGTTAATAGCGCAGTTCTGGTAAGCTACAACGGCGAGTACATGGGGTGATTTAGTATGTCAACGCATAAGCACATTGACTTAATCTGCGTTGTTGCGTTAATAAT
>JAKSQO010000072.1 GCA_024404095.1 Clostridia bacterium
ACCCGCGGCCGCTTCTGTGAGCGTTGCTATGCCGAAGAGACAGAGGAAATTCCCACGACCGACCACTATTGGGGCAGTTGGAACGTATGGCAGGAACCCACTTGCACTACCGCCGGGATTCGGGGCCGCACATGTCAGCGCTGCTATCAGAGTGAGCAAGAACCAATAGACACTTTGGCTCATGAATGGCAGGACGGCTATTGCACGAGATGCGGTGAGAGAAACAAGATTAGCGGTATATCTGTTAAAAACGGTGCACAGCTTACAGATGACGAAAAGATGATTTACGGACTCACCTGCGGACTTAACAGCGCAAAAGATTATTTTGAAATAACAGACAATTCCCTTTCACTTTCCAATGGCAAAGCTGTTATCGGCACAGGCACACACATAAATGTATTAAAAGGCGAAGCGATTGCCACTTACTATGAAGCTGTTATTTTCGGCGATGTGAACGGTGACGGCTGGTATGACGGAATGGATGCAATGATAGTAAGCTGTCTTGCAAACGGTATGCTTACACAGGATGATGTAAGCGAAGCAGTATATATGGCGGCTGACTGCAACCACGACGGTGTTATTGACCAGCTTGATGTCGATATTCTCAATCAGGCAGGTGTGCTTCTTTCGCAGGTTGACCAGAGTAAGAGTGAGGAAGAGCTCCTCGCAACATCGTCAGCTTATATTGAATATCTGAACCTCATTGATCAATCCATTGACGCACCTGCAGAAGCAGAAAAAGAACCCGCACAAATAAACTGGTTTCAGACGATTCTTGCATTTTTAAATACACTTTTCAAATTCATTTATGATATTTTCAAGTTTTAAAACCTGATAAAAAGCACATTGTTTCTTAATCGAAGCAATGTGCTTTTTGTGCTATATACGAACGGAGTCTGTCTGCTGACGGTTTTAATTACATTCAGATGTTCCCGCAACACATTCAAAAAGCACCCCATCTTGATTTTTTATTCATTGCGATTTTACCATCATTAAAGTCAACATATATGTTTTTCCCGAAATTTCTTGACTTGATATTCGCGATAGTTTATATTTTTTTATAAGGAGCAAAATTATCCTTAAAAGGAGCAGCACTATGAAAGAAATATACAGCGTTGAAGGGATATTAAAAAAAGGTTTTGTCGGTCAGATTACATATACTGTATGTCTTGATAAGCCCTTTTCAAGTATTGATATCGGATTTAAATTCAACAAAAGACAATATACTCCCGAGCTTGTTACACCTGAATTGATAAAAGAAATGCAGGACAGCTTCCGTGAGCTTTACGGTGTTAAACGCAGCGAAGAAGAAATGCGTGAATGCATACTTCGTGACATGAAAACGGAGATACATACGCTTGCTACCTTGAATGATGAATTTATCGGCTGTATTCACCGTCAGCTCAGCGAACGTCATATGACGTTTGACAAAGATAACACGGCGCACGGATGCATTCCGCAGGAAAAATTTGAAGGTGTGCTGAAAATAACATTGCTTGTTTTTAACGTAATACTTGACGGCACTCACTATGAACTGACTGTAAGCGGTACGGAGGCGTAAGAGATGTTTAAAAGATATGAACTGCACAATCACACGCTTGAATCTGACGCTCAGCAAAGCTGTTCTGAGCTTATTGAAGCAATGGAGCAGGACGGAGTTGACGTTTTTGCGTTTACCGATCACAATACAGTTTCGGGGCACAGGATAATTCGTCAGTTGCTTGAGGATAAACCGTATAATGTCCGTGCAATCTATGGCATGGAGTATACCACCTACTACGGTCACATACTTTGTCAGAATCTGAACACCTATGTTCCGTGGGACAGCATAAACAGGCATAAACCCGAATTACTGTTCGAAGCCTGCAAAAAGGCAGGAGCACTGGTCGGAATCGCTCATCCGTTTGCTCTCGGTGACCCGTTTGCAAGAGGATGCCGTTTTGAAATGAAAATAACGGATTTTTCGTGCGTTGATTATATTGAGATAATCAATAATCAGGAATCTATGCAGGAGGTTAATTCGCACGGTATCGCGTGGTGGGAGAAGCTTGTGCTTGATGGCAACCACATCGCGGCGTGTGCCGGAATGGATATGCACCGCAACAACGGTTTCGCAATGAAATTTGCGACTTATATCAAAGGAACAGACGGCGGCGAGCCTGCGCAGGAACTCATCACCGCCATTAAATCAGGTGAAACCTGGGTATCAAACGGAATTGCTCTTGTCTGTGAAAAGGCAGAAAACGGTTGCTGGCATTTCAGCCTGAACGATTTAAAAAAGCCCGGATTTATTCCGTCCGGGCATTACATTATGGCACTTAAAACCTCTTATGATGAAAAGACGTTTGAAATTTCTGACGAAGGTCTTACGCTCTCAGAGAACGATCTCCCTTGTGGAAATATCGTAATCCCAAAGCTTTACGCATATGACAATTCACTTAAAAATATACTCTGCATTTCACCTGTAATTTACAGATAAGGAGAATTACTATGAGCTATATAATGATAACCGCACATTCAGGATGTGAAGGAATACTTCCCGATTCCCTTGACGCTGTTAAAAAGGGTATCGAGCTTAAGGCTGATGCTGTTGAAGTTGATGTTCAGCTCGACAAAAACGGAACGCTTTATCTTTCACACGACGAAAAAGAGGATCCCTCAAAAGCAGAAACACTTGAAAATGTTTTTCGTATTATTGCCGAAAATAATATCTGTGTAAACTGCGACTTAAAAAACCCGGATACCCTCTTTCCTTTGCTCAAGCTGGCAGACAAGTACGGTATTCCAAAACAAAAGCTTATTCTGTCTGGCAATATAAAATATGCCGTGCTGGAAAGCAATCCCGATATAGCAAAACGTTCGCGTGTTTTTCAGCATATCACAAACGAAGTGTTTGCCAACAGAAATACAGATGCTTCTTTTTATGAAAGCGACAAAGCAATGCTTATGGAAAATGCGAAGCGGATATCCAATCTTTTCAAACACCTTGGTGCGGAATGTATCAATATATGTTTCGACCGTGTTGATCATGAAATAATTGAATTATACAATTCTTTCGGTATCAAAATGTCCCTTTGGACAGTCAATAAGCCTGATATGCAAAGACAGTTTTTAAACGAAAACATTATGAATATAACCACCCTTCGCCCTTCAACCGCACTTCAAATCAGAAACGAAATCAAATAATTTCACAAACAAATGCTCAAAAGTTCTTACATAAACCATATTATACAGAGAGTGGATATTACAACAATTATTACTCTATGAAAGCACAAAATTTTAACAGCATAAATCCACAAAGTCAAATAACTGACAGAACGAATTTACAGAAAACTCAGCAAATCAAAACCACCGGTTCAACCGGTGGTTTACTCCACCCCTATAAGGGGTTGTTACTGGCTTTGCCCCTGAAAGGGGCTTCTGAAGTATAGCAATGCATTACATTCCCAGCAGCCGCTCACGTGCGGCTGTTTATTTTTGCTTACTTATTCTTGGCACCCGTAAAGTAAGCGCCAAACCAGAGGTACAAGACAAAATAAAAACCGCCCGGATGGACGG
>JAKSQO010000073.1 GCA_024404095.1 Clostridia bacterium
GTTCGTTGAAATATTCCAGAAGCTGTTCTCTGCCGCCCGCAATCAAGTCCGCAGCGTCCGTATTTCAGGTTATACCAATATACATATTTGCTACCTGTTTTTTTGAAAATGCTTTCAAGCGGTTCCGCTCCGGTTTTGATCAACAGATGAATATGATTGCTCATAAGACAAAATCCGTATATTTCAAATCCGCATTTTTCTTTGTATTCGGTAAGGATCGACATATACTTTTCTTTGTCTTCGTCATTTTCAAAAATATTCTGCTTGTTTATTCCGCGAAGCATGATATGATATCTTCCGCTTTCGCTTATTTCCCTTGCTGCTCTCGGCATTTTATCACTCTACTTTACAGTATATAGTGAAGAACGATAAATGTCAAGACGCAGAACCGTCCCCTTGTCTTTCTGGCTTCATAATATTTTCTTTCAGTCAGATGTAATGATTTTCTGCGTTTTTTTGACAAAATCCGATGTGTAAACTTTGCCGTTTCGGCGCAGATAACTTCCGCATATCATCAATACTTGCTCTGTATTTTGAGACTTATTTCTTGTTATTACAAGCATATATGCATCGGTGTCAAAGCCTTCGATAACATTGTTGGAATTGTCGTGCATAACGTGACCGTCTGCCATATGATTGAACCATATTTCATGCTCGTTTTCTTTTTCTGTTATGCGTAATCCGCTTGCGTTTGCGCTGTTGAGTTTTGTGTATTCTGTGCTGTGTTTATCATTATCAAGTTCAATTGTATTTATCAGAAGATGAGTTCGTTTCTTTTCAACGGTTGAAAGTTCAAGGTAAGGCTTGTTTTCATTTTCTTTGTGATCAAGATGTCCGATCTGCTCACGAACGGTAACGCTTTCTGGTTCATGAGAAATCAGCTGAGCACAGCATTCACCGTTGGAAAAATCAACTTTATTATTACAGATTTTATATTTTCCCTCGGAATGCAGAGTGAATTCAACTGTATTTTTGTCGTGACAGTAAATATCATCGAAAATAACAAGAATACGATTGTCAAACCACAGAAAATTTCTGTACATTCGGGAACAGAGATGTGCCATCGGACCTGTTGAATCAGCCTGCACAAACAAGAAGTCCTTACTCTCGAAATGGTCGCTTAATGAACCGGGGAAACGAGTGCCTCGATAAAGCTCCTCGTCACGTCTGCCCTGAGTGCCTATCCGAAGAACGCTGTGTGCCGAGTCCTGACAGTAGTATGCGTGATAAAAAGGGGAATCATAATCACATCTGCCGCTGTCTATAAATATAGGCTTGCCCTTATGGAAAATAATAAATGAGCCTGAGTCATTATGTGAATGATTCCAGCAGTATCCGCTTTTTATTGCAAGCAGTGTTGCGTCCGATTCCCACGAAGAACGTGAAATTGCATAGCCCGAGGAGTAAAAGGCATTTTTCGGCAGATAATCAGTATTTCCCTTTAGCTCTTGCGGTCGGTATTCACCACGGATTTCGTCCCAGAGGCTGTTGCCGTATATCGAGGCACAGGCTCTCATTGCGGATGAATCAATACCTGTCAGAATGCTTGTTTTAGCGAGATAGTCGATTTCTGTCCCCGGAGAGTGGTCGCCGAAATTAAGGAACTCGTAAAACAGCTTCCCGTCACGGGTGCAGGGATATGAAAACTTTATAGCCGCATCGCAAAGACCCTTAGGAAGGGCTTTACGGATTGTTTCATTTCTGCCGAAATATCGCTCATTGCACCACAGATATTGCAAAAGACTTCCTGTACCGTAATTATTGTAATTTATGCTTTCATAAAATAGTCCCTGATCGTCAAAATTGCCGAATTTATTATAAAGCCTATTGCCCGGATATGTCAGATAATCGGCAAGAGCATTATCAACATAAGTGAGAACCTGCATTTTTTTATTTTCTTCAACAAAGTCCGACAGAGCAAGAAAGGCAGATGCGGCTTCCGAAATGCATACGCTCCACCAGTTGTGCCCCATAGAATCGATGGCATGAATGCGAGTTTTCGGCATAACCCAGTCGCCGAGTGCGGCATAAACGCCTTTTTTAAGAATCTCATCTGCGATTGTTTTTTGCTCGTCGGGAGTGAGATAATCAAAAATCAGATCATAGATTTTTGCGAGAGCGAGCGTTGTGGACGTTGAGCATAAATCAGAATGCCACGGTACAGGTATGCGCTTTGTATAGTCTACGCCGTACCAGCGTTCAAAGGAAACAAGATGAAGCAGAAGCTCTTTCAATCGCTGAGCACACCTGATGTCACCCTCAATGATATATTTTGTACCGAGCACGGAGCAGAGCTTGTTTGCCTGTTTGTTCAGTGATCCGAAATCAGCATGCTGTGAAATTGTATTTCTGCCGTTTGCCTGCTTTTCGGTGATAAATTCTTCTTTCAGACATTCTTCGACAGAGGAGACTTCCTGCTCGTAGCGTTGTCTCAACTTGTTGTCGGTTTTTATTTTTTTATAGAAAATTTCAGCGTCATGTTTTGAGAAAAACAGGTTAGGATGCTGCATATTTTCACCGGCTTTCTTAATGAAAGATTATTTTGCATTATAACATATGAATAATGCTGTTTCAACATCAAAAATATTATCAAAATAAATAAGACACAGAACCGTCCCTTTGTCTTTTCCTATCATATCTTTGCCAGACAAAAAGTCTTGGAAACCTTGATATTCAAGGATTCCATGGCTTTTTTCTTTTTTATCAGTTCCGCAAAACGTGTCTTAATTGTTTGAAATACGTTAAAAACTGTCGTCAAACGCAAGACACAGAACCGTCCCCTTGTCTTTGTGTTCAGTGTTACTCTACGGTGACGGTTACTGTGTCGGTAAAGCCGCCCGTCATTGTGATTTTAACTGTTGTTGTTCCTGCAGATAACGGTGTGATGATTCCGCTGTCATCAACGGATATAATACTGCTGTCTTCAACCTCAAAGGTCATATGATAAATGTCCGCATCAATCATAGGCGGATAATTTTCGCGGCTTGAGCCGTAGTCGTTGTACGCCTCTCCCCAATCGCCGTTTCTGAAGGTCACGAAGCCTCTTATCTGAGTGCGCCTCCAGTCGCCGAGGGAAACCGTGATGCTGTCATTTACGGCCCTGAAGCTTTCAATTTCACCCTTGCCGTCATTTGGAGAATAGCCTTTTTCATGCACCGTTACCTTAAATGTGTACGTGAAATCGGCATAACTGACGGTGACAAGTGTTGAGCCGACGGAAACAGGCATGATTTTACGGTTCTTTATTTTAATAACGCTTTCGTCGTAGCCGCTGAAAGATACCGCTCTGCTTATCA
>JAKSQO010000074.1 GCA_024404095.1 Clostridia bacterium
ATAAGGTTAAGTTCGGTCTTACAAATGTATATTACGCCAGAATTACCGGCTGGAGCGTTGACGGAACACCGGTTTATGAAATCCCGGTAAGACTGCCCGGTGCAGTTAATCTTTCGATTGATGCAAACGGCGAAGCGGACAACTTTTATGCAGATAACTCTGTTTATTATGTAATCAACAACAATGCCGGCTATAGCGGTGACCTTGAGATTGCACTTGTTCCGACAGAATTTGCAACAAATATTCTCGGAGAAGTCCTTGACGGAAACGGTGTACTTGCAGAACGAAATGATTCAGAACTGACAGAGTTTGCTCTTGCTTTTGAATTTTCAGGAGATAAAAACAAGATTCGTCACTGGATGTATCGCTGCAGTGCATCACGTCCGAAGACAGAAAGCAGCACTACTGAAGAGAACACAGAAGTAAAAACAGAAACGCTGTCTATTAAAGCTGCGGCACTTCCAAACGGCTTTGTAAAGTCAAAGACCTGTGAAAGCACCGAGGAATCAGTATATCTCAACTGGTTCAAAAATGTGTATTATCCAAGTGTGAAAGCTAAATCAGCGGTTGCGACAACCACTACTAAGGAGTAATCAGTATGGCTATTAAGAAAAATATCGTAATTGACGGAAGAGAAATACCTTTCAAGGCGAGTGCAGCAGTGCCTCGCCTATATCGTCTTAAGTTCGGAAGAGATATCTACAGGGATTTTGCATCACTTCAGACAAATGTTGAAGGTGAAGATGCTGAGAAGAGTGGCCTTGATATTGAAAGCCTTGAGGTTTTTGAGAATATCGCATTCATCATGGCGAAACACGCTAATCCGGAAAATGTCCCAGAGAACCCGGATGATTTCCTTGAACAGTTCAATACTTTCAGTATTTATGAGATTCTTCCACAGCTTATCGAACTGTGGGGACTTAATACTGCAACGCAGATTGAATCTAAAAAAAACATCGCCCGACTGACCGCCCGATGACAACTCCTTTGTTTCTCCTTCGCTGTATACAGCTTGGCATTTCCCTAAGTGAGCTTGATATGCTAACGATAGGGATTGTCAATGATATGTTCAGCGAAAGAGAAAGAGATGAGTATGAGTGGAAAGAAGTAGCTTCTCAGGATGATTATGATAATTTTTAACATTGTATATACCGTGTTGATGTGCTATACTAAATACAATGAGAATTTATCATGTTGAGTGGTGAAATGTATATGGCTTTTATTAATGAAATACTAACAAAGGAACAGAAATTGGAATTCAATTCATGGAATATAAAGTATCCTTTTTATGTGGATGAATCTTATTTAGGAATGAAACAATTGTTGAATCCGTGTTCCTGGACGGTTGATAAGGAAAGAGATATATATCTTATGCGTGTATATAATAATAGAGAGTATTTTTACGACTGGATGTTTGTTTTTTTATGGAATAAAAAAACTTATACCGTACAGTTCCATATGACTCTTACCGGCAATGATGTAGTATGGAGTATACCGGATCATTATTTCCATAAAGATTTATCTTTCCCATATAGTTTTGAAGAACACTTTCTTGATGATCTTCGAAATGCACTAAAAACTTATGGTATACGTGGAGAATTGAATAGAGTAGGAAATGTTGATTGTGATTTTTAAACGCAATTAATAAAAATACTAATTCTGCAGTCACAACGTGGCTGCATTTTTTGTGCCTGAACGGAGGTGAACCCACATGGCAAACAGAATTAAAGGCATTACCGTTGAAATCGGCGGAGATACAACCAAACTGTCCAAAGCACTTGAAAGTGTCAACGGCACAATCAAGAACACCCAGACACAGCTGAAAGACGTAGAAAAACTCCTGAAACTTGATCCGACAAATACCGAACTTCTTTCACAGAAACAGAGGCTACTCGCTGACAGCATTACTGCAACAAAAGACAAACTCGCAACTCTTAAAACAGCAGCAGAACAGGCCAATCAGGCTCTTGCCAATGGTGAAATCTCGCAGGAACAGTATGATGCACTTCAGAGAGAAATCGTTGAAACTGAAAATGAACTTCAGCGTCTGCAGAACGAAGCCGGCAAGACAAATACAGCACTTGCACAGATAGGTGCCGCAGGAGAAGTTCTGCAGAACGTCGGTGATAAAATCTCCGGTGTAGGTGAAAAGCTTCTGCCAGTTACAGCTGGTGTAACTGCACTTGGTACGGCTGCTGTAAAGACTGCCTCTGACTTTGATTCCGCCATGTCAAAGGTTGCCGCAATCTCCGGTGCGACGGGTGATGACCTTCAGGCACTTCGTGACAAGGCTCGTGAAATGGGAGCCAAAACGAAATACTCAGCAACTGAAGCAGCAAATGCCTTTGAGTTCATGTCGATGGCCGGCTGGAAAACAAATGATATGCTTGGCGGTATCGAGGGTATTATGAACCTTGCTGCTGCTTCCGGAGAAGAACTTGCAACAACATCCGATATAGTAACAGACGCTCTGACCGCCTTCGGCTTAACTGCTGCCGACAGCGGTCATTTTGCTGATGTTCTGGCTGCAGCAAGTTCAAATGCCAACACCAATGTCGGCATGATGGGTGAAACCTTTAAGTATGCGGCTCCTGTAGCAGGCGCACTTGGCTTCTCATGTGAAGATACAGCCGAGGCTATCGGTCTTATGGCCAATGCAGGTATCAAGTCCTCAAGTGCGGGTACATCACTCCGTTCTATCATGAACGCACTTGCCGGGGACGTGTCTTTCTGTGGCGAAAGTATCGGCGAAGTGGCGATACAGACAACTAATGCAGACGGCTCAATGCGCGAACTTTCCGATATTCTTGCTGACTGCCGCGTGGTATTTAATCAGCTGTCTGAATCAGAACAGGCATCAGCAGCGCAGGCTCTTGTCGGTAAGAATGCAATGTCCGGTTTCCTTGCAATTATGAATGCCGCACCTTCTGACATATCCAAGCTTTCAGATGCGATTGATAACTGTGACGGCACAGCACTACGAATGGCAGAAACCATGCAGGATAATCTTGAAGGTCAGGTTACAATCCTGAAATCACAGCTTCAGGAGCTTGCTATTTCATTTGGCGAAATACTGATGCCGAAGATCAGAGAGATTGTTTCCAAACTTCAGGCTTTTATGGACAAGCTGAATCA
>JAKSQO010000075.1 GCA_024404095.1 Clostridia bacterium
CGGATGTACTTCCGTTTGCCGTGCACTTCTCTATTCTTAAGTCTTATTCTGCGCCTTTTAAGGCTTCTACCATATTGATTTTTTTATTTTTACCGGCTACGATCAAACTAACTATAATCGACATACCGACTGTCAACAGAACCGTAACAATATAGGAAGGCAAGCCTATCATCATCTTCATTTCGTATTCTCCGGCAAGAGTTTTCAATAGGTAGTCCAATACAAACATGCCGCAGGGAATACCGAGTATAACACCGAGTGCTGATAAAAACAGATTCTGTCCGACGAGCAACCGTCCTATTTTTCTGTTTCTGAATCCGACAACCTTCAGCGTTGCCATTTCACGGTATCGTTCGGTATAGCTCATGATTCCAAGATTATAAAGAACGATTACTCCAAGCAGGAGCGCACCTCCCACAAGCAGATAGATCATAATATCCATAATGCCGGTAAAAGTTTCAAAAGAATCCATAATCATCTGCTTTGACTGAACGCTTTTAACGGTTCCGTCGTATATGATTCCTGCTTTTTCAAAATCGGTATAAACCGAGTCGATATTAAACGGAATACCCTTTGACTCAGCGTACCTATCTGTGATTACAATGTTTTCGGATACACTTCTGAAAACTCCCGCAACCTTCAATTCGTATGAGTCATCCGTACCAAATGGGCTAATTTTAATAGAATCTCCCGATCCAATGTTCAATTTTTCGGCAAGCCTCATACAGATATACGCACCGTCATCGGATAGGCTGATATTTTCAGCATTAACATCAGAAAAACGGAGTTTGTCATTTTCAATATGATAAATATCCAAAGAAACGGTGTTGCCGTTAAGCTGCACACTGAGTGATGCCCCGAAATCACCGTTGTATTTTTCAATTATATCTGCTTTTTCTTTGTCGGAAGACTCTTCAGTGAGAAAAATTCTCGATGCGTAGTTTAATCCGTTATCATAATACATCGATAGAAAACCATTCATCGTATCTCTCATTCCCAAAGAAGCGAGGATCAAAACCGTACACCCGACAATTCCGACAAGACTCATCAATGAACGTGATTTTTGCCGGTTCATATCACGCATATTCCATCGTGTTCCGAAGGAAAGCTTATGGAATAGCCGAGTTTTTTCAATCAACATCGGCTTAATCTTTTTAGGTGTGTACGTTCTCAAAGCATCCGCAGCACTTCCGCCGAGCATTTTTCGCACGGATGTAAATCCAACGAATGTCAGCAAAACAATGATTGCTCCTATAATCACATAACAAAACCAAGGAAAAACCAGTTTCCACTCAGGCATATCCAGATACGTACCCATCATTCCGTTCGGATTCATAATACTCCACGCAACACCGTAACCCATCCCGATTCCGAGGACAGACCCGAGCAGAGCGACCGCAAACGCATAAAAAGAATAATGGCGAATGATTTTGGAATCTCTAAAACCGAGAGCTTTCAAAGTACCGATTTGTATCTTTTCATTGACGGTAAGACGGTGCATTGTCGTTACCATAGTAAGCAGACCGATTAAAAGAAACAATGACGGGAGAATGGAGCCCATTGCTTTTCCCTCGGATGCTTCACCCTCTGCCTCCGAATACGAGACGGTGTCATCCTTTGTCAGGATAACCGTCGTCTTTTCCAAAGTTTTATTGCAAACGTCGATAAAATCATCTTTCGTCAAATCTGACAGAACATTGATTTGCGGGTAATAATCGAGTCCGATTACCTCTTCATACATTGTCGGTGATATAAAAGCAAACCCGTGAGTTGCAAAATCCGGCATCAATTGTGTTTCGTCCCGAACGCATATAAGTTGTTCTGCGGCTTTAACGAAACCTTTTATTTTTCCTGTAAATTGATAATTTTTGTATTGAAGTGTTATTTCGTCTCCGAGTGTGAGATTGTTTTTTGCAGCGTACTGATCAGATAACCATATACCGTTCTTTTCAAACGGATCATATTTTTCACCGTTTATCAGAACAAAACCGGAAACGTCGGGATCTGTCGTTACATTCAAGTTTATGCTGTCTCCGTCTGTATCCAAAACATCAGTATTGACAGATATGACACGTGCCGCATTTTCAATCCCGTTCAAGCGCTTTATGTCAGTCAATACATCTTCTGACAATCCGAATTCATCCACAAGGCGATAATCGGCAAATCCGCTTGTTTCAAAAAATGATGTCATATTATGTTCAATACTGACCCATTCCATATTGAAGCCGACAAACATTCCGATTCCCAAGGTAACCATAATGACCATTGAGATGAATTGCGCTTTATACTTTCCCAATGTTCTTAAAAATTTTCTTGTCAGCATAAATGTCTCCTTACCAGTCTATTTCTTCCACAGAAGCGGGACTCGGCTGACGTTCGCAAGAAACAATTTTTCCGTTCTTGACACGAACCACCGTATCTGCCATTCTTGCGATATTTTGATTGTGTGTAACAATAACAATCGTTTTTCCGTAGCTCTTTGCCATCTTCAAGAGTAGTTTCAATACAAGAATTCCCGTTTCCGAATCAAGCGCACCGGTCGGTTCATCACAAAGCAGAATTTCCGGATTTTTTGCAAGTGCACGGGCGATTGATACCCTTTGCTGTTCGCCACCTGACAGTTCTGACGGAAAGTTCTTCAAATGGTCTGCCAGTCCAACCTCTTCGAGCATTTTTGTTGCAGACAGAGAATTGGGTACAATTTCTTTAACCAAAGCAACATTTTCGTGAACAGTAAGCGTCGGGATAAGATTATAAAACTGAAAAACGAATCCGACAGTAGATGCGCGGTAATCGGCAAGTTCGTTGGCGGTTAACGTTGAAATGTCCTTACCATTTACAAAAATTTTGCCGTCAGTTGGGCTGTCAAGTCCACCGAGCAAATTCAACAGTGTGCTTTTTCCGGCACCGCTTTGTCCGAGAATGACAATAAAATCGCCTTTTTCGAGCGACAAATCAATGCCGTCCAAAGCTTTCTGAATATGGTCTCCGTTTTGATATACACGTGAGACAGTATCAAATCTGACAATTTCCATTTTAAGTTTCTCCTTTACCGCTTGTGCGGATGTTTTCTGCACGAATCAGTTCAAACAACTCATC
>JAKSQO010000076.1 GCA_024404095.1 Clostridia bacterium
ACAGAAACAACAACAGAAAAAAGCACAACTTCAAAAACCGCAAAAGCTACAGAGAAAGCAACTGAAAAAACATCAAAAAAAGAAACAGCCACAGAAAAACAGATAACATGCACTTTTGAAATATCCTGTAAAAACATACTTGATAAAAAGGAGAATCTTAAAGAAAATAAATCTGATTTTTTACCTGAAAACGGAATGATATTGAATTCAGTTAAGGTAACCGTTCCGGAAGGTAGTACAGCTTTTGATGTTATCAAAAAAGCGTGTGAAAAAAATACTTGCACTGACAACTGTAAATACTGTAAGCAAAATGGCATACAACTTGATTATGTTTATACTCCCGGATATGACAGCTACTATATTCGCGGCATACATCAGATTTATGAAAAAGACTGCGGCACACAGTCCGGCTGGATGTATTCAATAAACGGAACATTCCCGAATTACGGCTGCAGCCAGTATAAGGTTAGGGATGGAGATATTATCAAATTTATGTACACCTGTGATTTAGGTGAAGATTTAGAAGCAGGTTGTTAACAAAAAATCACACATTCGACAAGTCTTCTTAAATTGAGTAGAATGAAACTACAAAATTTAAGGAGGCTATTTTTATGGAAACACAGAAGCATATTAAGTTCGGCTTTTGTGTTTTTTTATAACTATTAACTTCCGTAAATTTGATATTTGTTTTTTCTTACATCTGTTTATACGATGGTTTTGAAAAAGGACTAACGAATTATTATCTCCAAAGCAAAATCGCTGTTGCGAGAGCAACGGAAAACTGACATATCACATTGGAAATCTCAATCACCCAATGCACCTTTGCGTTTTTGAGATTTGAAAGGATGCCGGCACAGGAATATATTGAGAAATACCTTGCCGAAAAGGACGAGAAATACTTTTCGTGGTACCTGCACTACAACGAAAAATATATCAACGAAAAGGTCAAGGGATACGTGCAAGAGTACGCTATGCAAGGGCATTTTATGGATATGAAGTCCGCCTATGTTTTCGGACTGCTTCAAGCTTTGCAAAATTACGATCCCGAAAAAGGCTCATCCTTCAATTCGTTTCAAGCGTATTACACGAAGCGTGCGATTGATGATTATATTCGTACAATGCGCACCGGGTACACCGTTCCGACCGATGCCGAATATTCGATGCTGCGTAAAGCAATGGCGCTTTATGCTGAATACGGCTACAAGAGTGACGATGAAACTATAAATAAAATTGCCCTTGCCATTGGGCGGAAACCGAAAACGGCACAGAAGATGATCGCCGGCGGTATGCGGAATATGATGTTTGCGGACTTTTACCGCCGATACGCCGACGAGGACGGCGAAGAAGGCGCGGAGGATGCGACCGTCGATACCACCACTGAACCGTCCCGTATGTTTTACCACGAACGGCGGCTGAAAATTCTCTGTGAAGCGTTCAATAACCTTGAATACCGTGAACGTGCCATCGTTGCCGAACACCTCGGCTTCTGTGATAATTGCTGGAGCACCCGCTACATAGCAGAAGAAAACGGTAAAAAAGCAAAGCGCAAATTTAAGAAAACGGCGTTTATAGACCTCGCTGGAGAGCACGGTGTTGTGCTGTCCTCTGCCGACCGAATCTACCGTGGAGCGATAGACAAGCTCCGTAAAGCGCTGGAAGATGATAGGTGGTTATAGCCCATAAAACAAAAAAGCCCCACCCGGAACCAAGACAGTTCTTGATTCCAAGCGGGATTGAATTAGTATGGGAGAAACAAATAATGTTATGAAGAGCCTCTCAAGATATTCTGAAATAAAAATCATAGGCTTCCCGAATCATCCCCTAAAAATTGATTTATTCTTGATAGTTATTCAATAATACCTCCGCCGAGAATTATATCATTGTTATAGAACACTGCGGATTGACCGGGTGTAATTGCACGCGCCGGCGTATCAAAAATAACTGAAGCAATATCATTATCAAGATAAACAGTGCAAGGCAGTTCAGGACCTCTGTATCGGATTTTTACAGAGCACTTTATTTGGTTTTCGGAAACACCTGAAACCCAATTGACATCTTTAACTATCATTTTGTTTTGATAAAGATCTTCTCTGTGCCCAAGCATAATATCTAAAGTCTGAGGGTTAATCTTACAAACATATAAAGGGTTTTGTGATGAAATTCCGAGTCCTTTTCTTTGCCCGACAGTGTAATTAATAATACCTTTATGTTTACCGATTACATTTCCGCTTGTATCAACGAAATCGCCTGTGGTTATTTGTTTTCCCGAAAAGCGTTCAATAACTTTCGTATAATCACCATCGGGGACAAAGCAGATATCCTGACTGTCCGGCTTATGTGCATTCAGAAAGCCGTTATCTTCTGCAATCTTTCTAACTTCATTCTTAGACAAATAACCCAGCGGGAAGATCGTATGTGCCAGTTGCTCTTGTGTAAGCCGGTACAAGACATATCCTTGGTCTTTTGAAGCATCCGCGCCTTTGTGTAACTCATATTGACCATTGATCTCTTTGATTATTGCATAGTGACCGGTAGCGATGTAATCGCATCCAAGTATTTTGGCTTTTTTATACAGCAAATCAAATTTCATTTATCGATTACAGTCAATACACGGATTCGGAGTTCTTCCGCAAAGATATTCACTGACAAACTTATCAATTACCTTTCGGCGAAAGTCATCTGAATAATTAAAAACATAGTAAGGAATACCTAACCGATACGCTACGCTACGGGCGTCTTCAACATCGGAAAGCGAACAGCAGGTATGCCCCTTTGAAATCCCGATGTCTTTGTTATCATAGAGTTTCATTGTGCATCCGATGCACTCATATCCTTGTTTTTTCAGCAAAAAAGCGGCGACAGAAGAATCAACGCCGCCGCTCATCGCAACTAATACTTTTTTGCTCATACCAT
>JAKSQO010000077.1 GCA_024404095.1 Clostridia bacterium
GCAGGCAGGCATAAGCTGCCGGGATTGAAAACAGCAGACTATCTGCCCTGTCGAACATTCCACCGTGGCCGGGAATCAAATCGGAAAAGTCCTTTATGCCAATCATCCTTTTAATTAAGGATTCCGCAAGGTCTCCAAGTTGGCCGAAAGAGGATGCTATCAGAGCGGTCAGCATACACCCCCACAGCGGTAACTGCATGTATGTATATCTTCCGAACAGACAACCGCCAAATGCTTTGCCGAGCAGCCACAAAAGAAGTCCCGCCAAGAGCGAGAAAACCGCTCCACATACGCTGCCCTCAACCGTTTTATTCGGAGATATTTCGGGTGCCAGCTTCGTTTTGCCGAAACGTTTTCCGCCAAACAGCGCAAAGCTGTCGCAGGTCCATGTTGCAACGCATGCGATTGAAAGCGTTTCAAGCCATATATCGTCTGCGCAGATAACCATTATCAGGCCGAAAAGCAGACACGGATATACAAGGCCTGTCAATGTACCGAACACTGCTCCGCCCTTGTTGTCTTTTGAAAATATACCGAGCATAATCGCCAGATATACGCTGCAGATAAAGCAGATGCAATACAGCGAAAGCTTTGGCGCAAACAGCACACAAATTGCTTGCAATACCAAATACGCTGTCAGAATACCGAAGGAGCATTTTAGCTCAGTTTGCGTTAGGTTTTTGCAAAACTCATTTGCGCAGAGAATACCCGAGGCCAAAAACAGCGCTATTCGTGTATAGCTCCCAGCAAAAACACAAACAAGCACAATAATAATCAGTGCAGATGCTGATATAACACGCTTCTTCATTTTATATCTCTATCTCTCTTTCATTGCTTATTCTCTGTTATTTAACGGATATGCAGCATTCCGTACTTACTGCTTCGTCATTGGCATTTAAGCATTCCAGCAGCGATTCTCTTACGCGATCACCGATCTCCTCAGTTTTGTGTGATTGAACATATTCTGCCGGAATAACATCGGTGACCTTGACGCTGACATGCGAGCGCTTAAGTGGGAAGTTAATATGTATCTTTTCCGTGCCCTGTGTGCATACCACAACAATGGGTACATTTGCTTTCTTTGCAATTTTAAAGACCCCGTTATGAAACGGCAAAAGAACGCAATTCTGGCTTCTCGTTCCCTCGGGATAAACGCCAATGGAAACCGCATTATTTTTAATTAGGTCTGCCGCCTTATAGATTGTTTGCAATGAGCTCCTCGGGTCATCTCTGTCGATGGAAAGGCAGCAGCATCTGCGAATAATGCGGCCATAAAAAGGTATTTTGAAGTTTTCGGGCTTTGATATGAACGCCAGCTGATTATGCCTGAGAATATACCATGTGATTATCGGGTCGAATTTTGAGCGATGGTTACCGACCAGAAGGAAGCGACCCTCGGGAATTTTTTCAAAGCCCTCGGCTTGAATTCTTACTCGAGCAAAAAACTTCGCGCACCATGTGCCTGAATTCAACAACGCACGAAAATACGGACTGTCCTTTTCATATTCCCGTGTTTTGTCAACGAACAAGCCGTTAATTATCAAAAACAGCACATACAAAACTGCTGCACCTAAAATCGCGAGCAGGCAAAACAGCAAAATCTTAAGGATTATCATTTTGCTCACTCCTTGAATTCAAAATCGTTGATTTCAATTACATCGGGATATTGGCCTTTGATGATTTTTACCGAAGCAAACGCGACGCACAAATTGAGCAGTCCGTCAACTATGAGAGAAATACCAAGGACAGCCATAATAACATTGGCACTGTTTGAAGGCTTGAACACAAGAACCAGTCCGATTAGTATTGCCAATATCGAAACTGCGAAAGTCAGCCACCATTCCGATATTCCGAAATTCTTGGATTCAAAAGAGACGCGCATTTTGAAAAGGCCGTCTGTCAGTACTGCAATACCCAGAGCGATACAGAGAAAATTAACAGCACTGCTGGAATTTATCAGGACAACAAGTCCAAGTACAAAAAGCAGAATGCCGAATTCTAAATCGAACTGAAAAGCCAATCGGTATAAGTCTTTGGAAAAATATCCGACAAGCTTGATAATCCCGAACAGCATCATTATGACGGCGGATAGTTTTATCATTACCGAAATGGAGGTTTCAGGAAAAACGATAAAAAGAATTCCGAGGAATATGAACAAAACAGATGCGGCAATATACCCCCATTTGGCTATTCTCATAGGAGTTGCGGGTTGACTTTTCATAAACTCATTATCCTTTCTTTTGCGAATACAGGCAAAGCGGAAGCAAAACGCTTCCGCTTCATTGCTCAAAGAGCCGCTTTGATATTTGCGAGTGCTGCTTTTGCATCGGCATCTGTGAGAACGCCCTTGTTTACAATGCGTTCAAATGCTTCGCCGACACTCTTTTTATAAAATAGCTTGAGAGGATATTTAAGCAGTACGGGAGCATACTGCTCAAGCAGTGCGTTACCGTTGTTGTTTTCGATAAACTCTTTAACTGTCATTTTTTCAAGTTCCATTTTCATTCTTCCTTTCATTCATGTGGCAGACCGGATCTGTACCGTGCCATGGAGCCTTTGAAAAGCTCTGCGCTGGAGGGCGGCGTGTAGCTGATTGCGTTTGCGCCTGCCATAATCGTTTCCAGAATGCTTTTGTCGTCTTTACCGCCGGTAGCTATGACGGGAACATTCGGATATTTTTTCTTAATCAGCTTAACGACCGCGGGTGTCTGACTGCCTGCAGCGACATTGAATATTGTTGTTCCGAAACTGAGCCGCTTGCTAAAATCGGTGTCGGCATTAGCAACCGTTGTGATTACCGGGATATCAACCGCGGCGTTAATC
>JAKSQO010000078.1 GCA_024404095.1 Clostridia bacterium
GCGTCCGTATCATCGCTGCACCATATCTGCGGACAATAGTAAAGCATACCTGCGTCAAACCGTCCGCCGCCGCCGCTGCAGCCCTCAAAAAGCACGTCAGGAAAAGCAGTTATCAATCGTTCAAGCAGCTCATAAAGTCCGAGAACGTATCTGTGGGGCATTTCGCCCTGTCTGTCAGCCGAAAGACAAGGTGTATACCAATCACAGATACTGCGGTTCATATCCCATTTTATATAGGAAATATCTGCACTTTTCAGAATGTCACTAATTGCGCCGAAAAGATAGTCCCTGACCTCGGGATTTGTCATATCAAGCACCAGCTGATAACGGCTTCTCACAGGATTCCTTGACGGGATTTTTATTGCCCAATCGGGGTGACTGCGGTAAAGCTCGCTGTCCTCGGAAACCATTTCGGGTTCAAACCAAAGACCGAATTTCATTCCGAGAGATTTGATTTTTTCCGCAAGCTTTCCAAGACCGCCGTTCAGCTTTTCTTCATTTACAAACCAGTCCCCAAGTCCCGAGCAGTCGTCATCTCTCTTACCGAACCAGCCGTCATCAAGCACCAGCATATCAACGCCGAGAGATGCCGCCTGTTCAGCTATTTTCAGTATCTTTTCCTCGTTGAAATCGAAATAGGTAGCCTCCCAATTGTTGATAAGAACGGGGCGCTCTGCAAGCTTATATTTTCCTCTGCAAACGTGTTCTCTTATGACCTTGTGGAAATTATGGGACAGCTTTTCCATACCATTTGCGCTGTATGACATTATCACTTCGGGTGTATCGAAAATATCCGACGCTTTCAGCTCCCAGCGGAAAAGCTCGGGATTTATGCCCATAACAAGGCGAACCTGCTCCTGCTGATCAAGCTCGATCTGCGTTTTAAAGCTGCCGCTGTATGCAAGTATGGCACCTATGCAGCTGCCCGATGTTTCTGTGCAGTCGGAGGAACAAAGCAGCACAGAGGGATTCTGATGATGACTTGATGTTCCCCGCTTGCTTGAGCTTTCCTGTATTCCATGAATAAGCTCGGAACGCTCTGCAACACGTTCCATTGTATGTCTGCCGTGAAAATGCACCCATTCCCATTTCCCGTGGGGGATGTCAAGGCAAAGACTTGCTGCCTTTGTAAGGATAACAGGCTGTGTGCCGTTATTGGCAACAGAAACACATCTTGTGATAATATCAAGCTTCGGAAGAACGCCATAACGAAGAGTAACTTCAATATCCGAATATTTATCCTTTAAGATAATTTCCAGAGTTTCCGCTTCGCTTTCATCTGCATAAACAGCGGGAAGTCCATTTATTGCGTATTTGCCTTTGATAATGCGATAGCCCTTGTATCGAAGATCAAGGGCACAGCTGCCGTCTTGATGAACAGCCGCCGCTGCCGTTATGCGGTAATCTCCCACGCCCTCGCAGGCATATTCAAGGGGCAATGTGTCAAGGGAATATGTACGGTCATCTCCCGCATCATAGATATTCCCCGAAAAGCCCACATCGGGATAGCTTTGCAGATATTCCATATCGCAGCCTGTTTTTCCGCCGTACCATAGATGCTTCAAAACGCCGTGTTTATCGGCTTTCATCTGATATTCCGTGTTGTCGGTTATAAGCTGAAAAAGTCCTGTTTTTTCATTAACAATAATTGCCATAGTTCATCCCTCTATCTTAAATTCGTAGGTGGTAAGATTTGCGGTAAGCGTAATTTTATCCGAACCGTGCTTTCTAATGATAACAAGCCTGTCGTCGTCCGCATTTACTTCAATATTTCCGTCAAGAGAGAATGCGGGGTGAGTGTTTCTCAGCTCCATAAGCTCTTTGAGCTTTTTCACAACGGGTCTTGACTGCTCATTTTCCACGTCCTCTGCGGTGTAGTAATGACGGTTTATGTCACGACCGTTTTTGGTGCGCTCCATAAGCTCGATGTCATTTTCTCCTGCTAACATTCCCACATAATACACCTGAGGAATGCCCGGTGCAAAGAACTGAATCGCCCTTGCAAGAAGATATGCGCTGTCGTTATTGCCGAGTGCAGAATAATAAGTGGTATTCACCTGATAAATATCAAGGTTGTTATAGGCTTCGGAGCTGTATATCATCTTCACATTTGCACCCTTTGAATACATCTGATCCTTGACCTTTTCAATCTCCTCATCGGGAAGAAGATCTTTAACGTCAACAATGCCTATGCCGTCGTGAGTGTCAAGGGTGGTAAACTGCTTCATAGGGCATTTTAAGAGCCATTCTTTGAGATATTTTCCCGTATGATTATAGAGTGCATGGAGCGTGAGGACAGGCAGAGCAAAATCATATATCCAGAATCCCTTGTCTGCAATTTTCATAGGGATAGTGTAATGCTCGTGAATTTCGGGAAGAATTTCCGCACCGCCCTCGGAAGCAAGCTTTTCAATATCGTAAAGCAGCTCCCAAATGTCGGGTTCAATGAAAAAGCAGCTTGTATCGGGCTTCTTTACAGCATATGCAAAGGCGTCCAGACGTATCACCGAAGCACCTCTTCTGCACATTTCACGGATAGTATCGGTGATGAATTTCCGTGTGGTTTCCGATGTAACATCAAGGTCTATCTGCTCCTCGCAGAAGGTACACCAAACCTTTTCGGTAGTGCCGTCCGCAAACTGCGCTTCAATGTAAGG
>JAKSQO010000079.1 GCA_024404095.1 Clostridia bacterium
TTTTCTTTGCAAATCTCCCACATCTTTTGTGCTGCAATGCTCAACGAACATCCTCGACGCTTCAATATCACGATAGATCGTACCGGTGTGTTTTCTACCAATTTCAGACAGTGAATCCCGCTGCTGTCCTCTCCTTTCAAAAACTCTTCCGGGACAAAACCAATACCGAGATTGTTCTTAACCATCGGAAGAATCTGATCGGCTGTCGCCGCTTCTATATCCGGCGAAAATTCTACATTGTTCCCGGCAAACCAATTCTGATACATTTCATATGTTTTGGCTTTCCGTCCTAAAGAAATAATCGGATAAGCGGCAAGCTCACCAAGTGACAATGTTTTTTCGGTCAGATCGCGAAAGGCATCCCCACATACTGCGATTTCACGAACATCTTTCAGCAAGACAGATTTCAAATCTTTCATCTCTCCGGTAGGTGTTGTTACGACGGCCATATCCACGAGTCCGCTTTTTAGGGATGCGATTGCCTGCAATGTTGTATTATTTGAAATGTTTAACCTGATACCCGGATATTTACAACGGAATTCATTCAACACAGGTAAAAGAAAACACCGAAGAGCCACCTCTGTTGCACCGACCGAAACGATCCCGCTTTGCAGAGATCTTTCGCCTTCGATTTCCGTCTCTGCCATTTCAATATGTTCTACTGCAATACGAATATGCTCATAAAGCTTTTCCCCTTCTGCCGTAAGGGTAACACCTCTGTTTGTGCGGACAAACAGTGTACAGCCGAGTGCCCCTTCAAGATTCTTAATCGTTCTTGTAACATTTGGCTGATTATAGTTCAGGGCATTTGATGCAAGCGTTATGTTTTTGTACTTGGCAACGTAATAGAACACCCGGTAGTAATCAAAACTGATATTCATTTTCTCACCATATCAAAATAGAATAATTATTATATCAAACATACATTTTACATATGTCTGCGACGCTATTATAATATAACCGTAACCATCCGTCAATAGCTTTGGGAAATTTGGTTACGGAAAGAATGCGATTCAAATGGGAAAAGTATTGGAAATGTTAATGGCGGTTTCATTTTGCATTGGGCTGATGTTTCTGATTATCAATCAATTCAAACGAAAAAGCCGGGGAACCTATGTGGAAAGATTTACCACCATTTCAATGGGGCTCGGATTTGTGGCCGGCACCATCTGGAAAATAACGCAAGGCGCAGACCTTCTCGCTGTTCTCTACGGAATCGGCACTGCTTTATCCTGCATTTCCGCCGTTCTTGCTTTCTATAAACATAAAGAAAGCAGGGAGGGTATAAATGAATAAGGATCTTACGGTGGGAAATCCGAGTTCGGTTCTTTGGCGATTCTGCCTCCCGCTTTTCGGAAGCATTATTTTTCAGCAGCTTTACAATATAGCCGATAGCTTTGTCGCCGGTAAATTTGTTGGTGAAAACGCGCTCGCCGCTGTCGGCAACAGTTATGAAATAACGCTTGTTTTTATTGCGTTCGCTTTCGGGTGTAATATCGGATGCTCGGTGATCGTATCTCAATTATTCGGTGCCGGAAAGCTCCGTGATCTTAAATCAGCCGTCACCACAACAATGATAGCAAGCGGGGCTCTGTGCTTGCTTTTGATGGCTGTCGGTATTGTTTTCAGCGAAGAATTATTGAAGTTGATACATACGCCGCCGGAAATTCTTCCGGCATCAAAATTGTATCTCGATATTTATATTTGGGGATTACCTTTCGTTTTCTTCTACAATGTTGCAACCGGAATTTTCTCTGCACTCGGTGATTCAAAAACACCGTTTCTGTTTCTTATGTGTTCGTCACTTGCCAATATCGGTGTTGACATTCTCTTTACGACCGCATTTTCATCCGTATTTACGCATGGCGTTGACGGTGTTGCTTGGGCAACGTTTTTGTGTCAAGGTATAAGTTGTATTCTTGCTCTTGTCTTTGTATTCAGACGGCTTAGAGACATAAAAACCGGGAAATTCAGATTGTTTTCGTGGACACTTCTCGGGAAGATGGCAAGGATAGCCGTTCCAAGTACGCTCCAGCAGAGTTTTATTTCCGTCGGCAACATTCTCATACAAGGTGTAATCAATACATTTGGAACAGGAGTTATTGCCGGATATTCAGCATCGGTAAAGCTGAATAATCTTGTGATCACATCGTTTACGACACTTGGAAACGGTATCTCCAATTTCACTGCGCAGAATATCGGTGCAAATAAATTACCGAGAGTGAAAAATGGCTACAAGGCAGGAATAAAACTTGTTTGGCTGCTTTGTATTCCGTTTGCCGGTGCATATTTCTTCGCCGGTAGATATCTTGTCACGCTGTTCCTTGATACTCCAAGCGCAGAAGCGTTAAAAAGCGGCATCGAATTTTTGCGGATTGTTTCACCGTTCTACTTTATCATATCCGCCAAACTTGTTTCAGACGGCGTACTGCGCGGAGCAGGAATGATGAAAAAATTTATGACAGCCACATTCACCGATCTCATTTTGCGGGTTGCTTTGGCAATGACGTTATCTCGAACATCGCTCGGCTCGACCGGAATATGGCTTGCATGGCCTATCGGATGGAGCGTGGCGGCGGTACTATCATTTCTGCTTTA
>JAKSQO010000008.1 GCA_024404095.1 Clostridia bacterium
GAATCCCTTAAGCTCCACTATGAGTGGCAGGGTAAAATTGAAGTAGTAGCAAGAGCAAAGGTTGACAATAAGGATGCTCTTTCTCTTGCATATACACCCGGTGTTGCACAGCCGTGTCTTGAAATCCAGAAGGATATCAACAAGAGCTACGAGCTTACTCGCCGTTCAAATCTTGTTGCTGTTATCACAGACGGTTCAGCAGTTCTCGGTCTCGGCGATATCGGTCCTGAGGCAGGTATGCCTGTTATGGAAGGCAAATGCGTGCTCTTCAAGGAGTTCGGCGGTGTTGACGCATTTCCTCTCTGCATCCGTACAAAGGATGTTGATGAGTTCGTAAATACAGTTGCTCTTCTCTGCGGCAGCTTCGGCGGCATCAACCTTGAGGACATCGCAGCACCCCGCTGCTTTGAAATCGAAAGAAAGCTTAAGGAAAAGGCAGATATTCCGATTTTCCACGACGACCAGCACGGTACAGCAGTTATCTGCTCAGCAGGTATCATCAATGCTCTTAAGCTCGTTGGCAAGAAGATTGAGGATTGCACAGCTGTATTCAACGGTGCGGGCGCAGCAGGTGTTGCTATTGCAAAGCTCTTCAAGAGCATGGGCATGGGTGACATTATCATGTGCGACCGTAAGGGTATTATCTGCGACGGTGACGACCTCGCTCCCGCTAAGCAGGATATCGCAGACTTCACAAACAAGAACCACGTTCGCGGCACTCTTGCAGACGCAATGAAGGGTGCAGACATCTTTATCGGTGTTTCAGCTCCCGGTGTTGTTACTCAGGATATGATTCGTTCCATGGCAAAGGATCCTATCGTTCTCGCTATGGCTAACCCTGTTCCCGAAATCATGCCTGACCTCGCTAAGGAAGCAGGTGCAGCTGTTGTAGGTACAGGCAGAAGTGACTTCCCGAACCAGATCAACAACGTTCTTGCGTTCCCCGGTATCTTCCGAGGTGCTCTTGACGTTCGTGCAAGCGACATCAACGAGGAAATGAAGATTGCAGCTGCTAAGGCACTTGCAGGTCTTGTATCTGACGAGGAGCTTTCAGCTGATTATATCATTCCGAAGCCGTTTGATCCCAGAGTCGGCAAGACTGTTGCAGCGGCTGTTGCACAGGCAGCACGTGATTCAGGCGTAGCAAGAATCTGACATAAAGAATAAATTCCGCCTCCGTGTCTTTTGATGCGGAGGCGAAAATGATATGAGGAGAATTGATTATGTATTTCCCTGACATATCCCGTCTGCCCGATAAAGTGCTGATTAAGGCAAATAATGAAGAAACATCATTTGACGGTGCAGAAAGCATTATATTAAATGATATTGAAGTCAGCATAAATGACGGAAAAATAACTCTCACAGCGGATAAGTCCGAGGTCAGTTGGGTAAAGCTCGTATGGTGTGTACGTATGCCGTCGGGCTGCCGTATCTATGCCGATGCATGGGAGAGAGGCTACTGCGAATTTGATTGGCGCGGAATAGACTGCGAACGACCGATGCCTTGGTATTTTGTTGTTAACAAGGATGATAAAACAGCCTGCTACGGTGTCAAAACTCTGCCCGATTCCTTCTGCGGCTTTAAGTGTCTTAAGGGTGAAATTTCGCTTAAATGCGATACTCTGAACGGTAAAAGCGGCGTTATTCTCGGCGGCAAAACAATCTGCTGCGGCGAGATTGTCACTAAGGAGTATGAGGGTATCAGCGCACACAAGGCGATGCACGATTTTGCAGGTGTAATGGCTGTCAACCCCGTGTTCCCCGAAAAGCCTGTTTACGGCTATAACAACTGGTACTACGCTTACGGCAAAAGCTCAGATGAAGAAATAACAGAAAACGCAAAACAGCTTGCCCGTCTTACAAAGGGGCTGAGCAACCGCCCGTATATGGTTATAGATGACTGTTGGCAGGTTAAGCATTGGTATAAGGGCGGATATAACGGCGGACCGTGGCGTGAAAGCAATGCTGATTTTCCTGATATGAAAGCACTTGCCGATAAGATTTCGGCAATGGATGTTATTCCGGGCATATGGATGCGGCCGCTTCAGAATGCGGATGAACGTCTTAAGGGTTACTATACAAACGCAGAAGAGTTCATTCTTGACCCGACATATCCCGAGGTGCTTGATTTCATTGCCGGGGATATAAAGACGCTTGTCGGCTGGGGCTATAAGCTCATAAAGCACGATTTCTCTACGAATGACATTCTGAATATCTGGGGCAGAACAATGGGCGATTCTCCTGCAAAGCAGGCTTATGATTTCCACGACCGTTCGCTTACAAATGCTCAGATAATCAAGAACCTTTATAAAACAATTTATGATGCCGCTGACGGCAAGGCGCTGATAATCGGCTGCAACTGCGTGGGTCATCTCGGCACAGGATATTTCCAGATTCATCGCTCGGGTGACGATACAAGCGGAAGATCGTGGCTCGGAACTCTGCGTCTCGGAGTTAACACTCTCGCCTTCAGAGCACATCAGCAGAACAAGTTTTTCTTTATTGATGCTGACTGCGCAGGTCTGACCGATAAAATTGATTTTGAGCAGAACAAGGAGTGGCTGCGTATTCTCGCTTACAGCGGAACACCCCTGTTCGTTTCGGTTGCACCTACAACGCTCAACGAAGAACAGGAAAAGTACCTTGCGGAAATGTTTGCTGTTGCCTCACAGGAAAGAGAGCTTATCGAGCCTGTTGACTGGTTCAGCGACAAGCTCCCGTCAGAATACATAATTGACGGAAAGAAAACCGTCTTTGACTGGTATAAATAAAGTTTAAATCCCGAATTACAGGAGAAATTTATGAAAAAAATGATTGCGGTGCTTTCAGCACTTTCAATGACACTCGGTATGACCGTCTGTGCCAATGCCGCCGATTATCTCGGTGATGTTGACAAAAACGGAAGTGTAAATTCTTCCGATGCGCTGACGGTTCTTAACTATGCGGTCGGCCTTGAAAAAGAAGTTGACACAAAGCTTGCGGATATCAATAAGGACGGTCAGATAAACTCGTCTGATGCACTCGATATTCTTAAGACCGCTGTCGGAATGCTTGACCCTCAGACTGTTGAGGATGAGCCTGAGCTTAAAAACAAGGCACAGATTGTTGAGTATTTCAATAAGGCCGTCAACGGTGTTATTGATGAAAAGGCAGGCTATACAAAAACAAGAACTGCAACGCTCAATAACCTTGAGGGTGCGGAAGCGTTAATGAAAATAAAGGTTGCAGCGGATGCTGTCAACGAGTTCCTCGGTGTAGGTGAAAAAAGCTACACAAACGAAAAGGGCAAGGCTGAGTATCTCAGCAGAGCAGCTCTTACAGAGGCTGATGTCAAGTCCTGCGTCTGCAAGCTTGAAAACGGCGAGTACACAATAACGCTTGACCTTGCTGACGGGGCAAGCTCAGCTCCGAACGGCTCGGATACATCACCGCTTCAGAGATGCGGTGTGCTCTCAGCCGAGACAATCAGCACCGACCTTGATTACCTCAGCTCAGACAATATCTATACAGGTGTCAACGGCTCAGGTCAGGCAACTGTTCAGTCTGTAAAAATGACAACTGCGAATACAAAGGTGGTTGTTAAAATCAACGCTGAAACAGGAAAGCTTATATCCTATGATTGTAACTGGAAATGGAATGCCGAGCTTAATAAAGTAAAGTATTCAATTCTTACTGTCAGCGGTAAGGGTAAAGCTGAATCGTCTGTATCAATAAAGAATATTCAGTGGTGAAAATAATGAAAACGGTCTGCCGTATTATGCGACAGACCGTTTTTTTACTCTTTAGCTTCACTTACAATATTGTAATATGAGCGGGCAGTAATTTTGTAGATAACTGCGTAGAAAACCGCGAAAACAGCAATTGCGATAAATGTTGTAATCAGTACAAGATTAAGATTCTGAAGGTTGAACAACTGAAGAAGCTTCCATATCGGAGGAATTGCGAATGCGAGATGAAGCATTGCAAAGCCAAGGGGAGCGAAGAAAATTGTCAGAATCTGAGAGTTTATGCTCTGCCTGATATCTTTCTTTGTCATTCCGACCTTCTGCATAATTTCAAATCTTGACTGATCCTCATAGCCCTCGGAAATTTGCTTGTAATAGATTATCATAGCCATTGCAAAGATGAAGATAATGCTCAGAAGAACACCGATAAAGAACAGACCGCCGAATGTGGTGTAAAAATCATCACGTTCCTCTGCAAGACAGCTTGCGTTATACGAGAATGAATTGCCTGTTCCGTCAGAGCTGTGACGGGTTATATCATAATTTGCAAGGCTTTCGACTTGTGCTCTGAACACTTCATTTGCCTGAGCGTCGACTTTATCAAGGTCGTAGCCGTAATGCCAGCATATGTCAAGCATCTGATCGCCGTTATAATCCGCAAGTGTTTCAAGCGGCTTGATAACATTGTAATTAGAGACAACAACCATGATAGAAGGAATGACATCTACATTTGCGTTGCCGAATTCGGGATAGCTGTCGAGCTTGCCGAGTACATTCAGCTTAACATCACCAAGCTGAAGAATCTTTTCATCAAAGCTGCATCTGAGCGTATGCACCATTATGTCGTTACCGTTCAGATGAATATTTGTGCCCATAACCCGGTTGTATTCATCAACGGTTGTAAAATACAGCTGTCTGAGGTTATCATATATAACCATATTGTCCAAAACGTGTGATGCGTCGGTGTCAAAGCCTTTTTTGCTGTTAAGTGCTGTGATTTCAGCGTAAGTATACTCGGTCAGATTTTCAGGAGTAAGGTTGTACTTCTTGAAAATATCGTTGTAACCGCTGCGTACTTTCGCAATGTTTTCCTCTGTCAGCTTATCAAAGCTGCTTATATAACATTCAATCTGATTCTGCTGAGGAAAACGTGCTTTGATTGAATCATCAGCGCCGAAATAAAGGCTTGCGCTTGACGCAATCATAACAAGCACCATAGTTGAAAGAATACAGATAGAGGCAAGACCTGCACCGTTGCGCTTCATTCGGTAAGCCATTGATGAAACCGATACAAAGTGGTTCTTTTTGTAGTAATACTTCTTGTTTTTCTGAAGAATTTTGCAAAGAGCAACTGAGCCTGCCATAAACACGATATAAGTTCCGACAATTACAAGAATAACCGCAACAAGGAATGAAAATATAGCTGAGAGGGGACTCTTGATAGTTATTGACATTGTGTATGCTATGCCGAGCGCTATTACTCCGACAAGCGCAAAAAACCAGTTTGCTTTCGGCGGCTTTTCACCTGTGTTTTCGCTGTGCATAAGCTCAAGCGTATCTGTGCGGCGTACACGGATAACGGATTTTATCCAGAGCAGGAAATATATTGCCGCAAAAACAATAACTGTAAATTTGATTGAATCCGTCGGGATTGCAAATTTGTAATTTGTTTCCGAGTGGGTGAGATACAGGAGTGCAAGCTCTGAAAGCTTTGAAAAAGTGATACCCGAAATCAGACCGAATACAATGCTGATTACGGAAACAAAAAGCGACTCCCATGTGATAATTTTGGTGATGCTTTTCTTATCCATTCCGAGAATGTTATAAAGCCCGAATTCTTTGTTTCGTCTGCGAATGAGAAAAGAGTTAGTGTAAAGCATAAACATCAGAACAAATGCGGCGATAACGAATTTACCCATTGAAAGAATTGTAGAGAGATTACCACCGCCTTTAATTGATGTGACCGAATCCGCTCTGCTGAGGAAGTCAACAATGTAATACATCATTACCATGCCGATTCCCGAGAGAATGTACGGCAGATAAATCTTTTTGTTCTTGATTATTCCTGTACGGGCGAGCTTGGGAAAGATTGAAGCTTTCATTTTATGTCACCGCCTGTTGCAAGCATTGTGAGGGTATCGGAAATCTTCTGATACAGCTGCTCGTCCGTGCTGTTTCCACGGTAAATCTGGTGGAACACCTCACCGTCCTTGATGAAAAGGACACGGTTGGCTGTGCTTGCCGCCTTGACCGAATGTGTTACCATAACAATTGTCTGACCGCTTCTGTTGATGTCAGCAAACATATTCAGAAGCTCGTCGGTTGACTTTGAATCAAGTGCGCCTGTGGGCTCGTCAGCAAGAATGAGCTTCGGATTGGTAATAAGTGCACGTGCAACTGCGGCACGCTGCTTCTGACCGCCCGAAACCTCATACGGATATTTTCCGAGAAGCTGAGCTATACCGAGTGCCTTTGCGAGCGGCTCAAGCTTTTTGCTCATCTCTGCGTGAGACTTACCCGAGAGAACAAGCGGAAGATAAATGTTGTCCTCAAGTGTGAATGTGTCAAGCAGGTTGAAATCCTGAAATACAAATCCGAGATTATCACGTCTGAATTCGGCAATTTCCGAATCCTTAATGCACGACATCTCTTTGCCGTCAAGAATGATGCTTCCGCTTGTGGGCTTGAGAATAGCGGCGAGAATATTCAGCAGGGTGGTTTTGCCTGAACCTGATTCACCCATAATTGCTACATATTCGCCCTGCTCAACGCTGAAATTGACATTGTGCAGAGCCTCGACCTTGTTTCCTCCGAAGCGTGTGGAATAAATTTTTTTAATGCTGTTTACTTCAAGATAACTCATGTTAAGTACCTCCTTTGTTTTACAGGTACAGTATAACAAAACGGGAACGAAGCCTCCATTTGATTGGCTTACATTTCCCGTCTGATTTCTTACAAAAATGTAATATTTGTCTTACAGGATGATTTCTTCGACCTGTCCGTTGTTTTTCATGCTCTTATCTGCTCTGAAAACAGTCAGATGACCCTTGACAGAGTCCTTTATCGAGGTGCAGGAGAGTGACATTACATCATCTCTTGCATAGTTTACAAAGTCCTCGACAAGCTTTATATCACCGCCGCCGTGTGTGTCGTCAGAAATCTGAGTGTCAACCTCTCGGTCAAGATGCTCACAATTCGGGCGAGGGTCTATAAGTGAAACGGTAAACTTTCCGCTTTCGAGTGTGCCGCTGATTTCTCCCTTTGTGCCGATAATATGGATTTTTCTCTGCGGAACAGCCGCACCGCCGATCATATTATGAGTGCCTGTCGCACCGCTCCTGAATTGCACGGCAATGCTCTGGTGGTCAACAACATTGTTGTCACTCTTATAAGCGCAAATGCCGTAGGGGCTCGTCTTAAGAAGATTGATTTTATCCTCAATCGTTGCGTTTTCCTTATCCTCGAGCTTGTCCCAGACATAAAACTCCCATCTGTCGGGATGGTCAATGTAAAGTCTTTTTGCCGAGTAAAGACAGGTGTCGGCAAGCGGACAGTCAACAAGACATCTTGTGCCGGAATTTTCGGGGGCGTTTTCGGGGCGGAACTGCATAAGTGAACCGAAGCTTGAAACTCTGACAGGGTCATCGCTGCCCATAAGCCACATCATTATATCAATATCGTGACAGCATTTTGCAAGCAGCATTGAAGCGTGACATTCCTCCTCGTTGCGCCACTTGCCTCTGATATGACTTGTTGACATATGATGATAGCTGACGTGCTCAACTGTCTGAATGTTAATAATCTCGCCGATTTCGCCCAAAACGATAGTTTCCTTAATCATCTGATAGAACGGAGCATAGCGCAAAACAAAGCATACCATAATTTTTCTGCCGTTTTCCTCAGCACATTCAACAAGCTTTCTCATTTCCTCCTCGTTGACCGCAAACGGTTTTTCAAGAAGAATATCATAGCCTGCCTTAAGCAGGGGAATGGAAGTTTCAACGTGGATGTGATCCATGGTTCCGTTTATCGCCGCGTCGGCAAATTTCGGAACAGCGGCAAGCTCCTCTGCTGAAGTGAAAACGTGTTCAGCAGGGATACTGAAATATTCTGCAATCTGATTGCGTCTGAATTCATTCGGGTCGGCAACACCGACAATCTCCATTTCATCGGGCTTGAGCTTTGCAAGCTCCGCATAGATAAGCGAACGGTGACCGCCGCCGATTATAACTGTTTTAAGTGGTCTGCTCATTTTATTTCCCTCAGCTGTTCTGAATATTTTATTCTGTTAATCAAAAATCCGATTCCGAGCGCAATGGCGATAAGCGGAATGAATGGGATAAGAATCAGTATAAGCAGGATAAGAACCGCAACAATAAACGGACCTTTTCTGCTTGTGATTGCGACAGGCTCTGCCTTGCTGCATATTTCCGACACAGCCTCTTTGTCTGCACGTTTAGGAAGTCTTGCTTCCTTGTCGCAGATTCCTTTATTGTATAGCAGTGGCTCAATCAGCTCTCCTACGCTGTCAAAGCCCTTGACCAGCTTTGAAAACGGCAGGCGGATTGCCTTGAATATACTGTCAATAATCGCACACAGACCCATTGTGATTCTGTACTGCGGTGTGTCGGGTGTGTAAGGAGCGTCACCCGAGTAGAGATGCATAACAAGGTCAATGATAAAGTCGAAAACCCTTCCGTCCTTTATCTGCTCAATTTGTGACGGTGTAAGTCCGCTTTCTTTTTTTGCCAATTTATATACCGTGCCGATTCTCAGCTTTTTAATCATCCGTGCAATCGGCTTTATAAGCCAGCCGAAGCGGTATGAAACTTTTTTCTTTATGCTCATCCCTGCGAGACACTCCGCCATTTCGGGTGTATCGGATGCCGCAGAATCGAGCGTGCGTTTAATCATACCGAAAAACTGGTCGGCAAGGTGCTCCTGAAGATTATCGCCGTTGAACTTAATCGGAACAGGTTCGGTTATGTTCTCGCTTTCAATAATGTATTCGTCATCGGTCGCAGTAACCTTGCGAAGATATGCAGGATAGCCTGCAAGTGTGGTTGTCGCAACGTCATAGAATACATTGCCTTTTTCGGAGAAAATATATGATATGTCATGAATGTGTGTGTGACCCGTAAAAACAAGCTCAATGCCGAGGTCAGCGAGCATCTCACGTATTTCGGGATGTCCGCCCATAAGGTCGTTTTTGCCGATAAGCGAATAGAATGGGGAGGGCGAAACAAGGGGATGATGAGTAAATGCGATTATTTCCTTGCCCTCAGCTTTAGCCTGTTCAGCGTTTTTATTTATCCATTCACGCATTGCCTGCGAATAACCGCTTCTGCCTGTGCCGTCCTTGTCTGAGTTCAGCGCAAAAAGGCGATAGTGTCCGTCGAGGTCGGCAATGTACGAAAGTCCGCCGTCAAAAACAGATATAGCCTCCGTCTGACCGAAGTCACGGTACATAGCGGCAAGCTCTTCACGCTTTGCGGAAGGGATTTCCTTTCTGATATCTCCGTTGTAATCATATGTAATGCCGTCATCCTTGAAGTCGTGTGTTGAGGTTATGGCAAAAATGCGTTTGCCGCACTTTTTCAGCGCATACAGCATCTGAATAAACTCAAGATGACTGTCATATTCCGCGTCACAGGTTGTATCGCCGCAGATGATGACATTCTCAATTTCACTTTTCGCAATCTGGGAAAATGCGGCGGCAATAATTTCTCCGCTGTCCTTAATCATCTTCTGACTTCTGCCGTTGAACGCGTTATATGACGGCGTGTCAACACCGAGCTTTTTGGAATAGTAGTGTGTGTCTGTAATGACAATAAACTGAAGGGGAGCTGTATTCATAAAATGCCTCCTTAAGTGTTCTGGAAAAAGGGTATCATATTATCTGTATTTTTTCAACTGCTTTGTTAAAATTACTTGTTTGACATAACTGTAAATTGTGATATAATAAAATAGTTCAAGGAAGTGAGAATGAATGGAAAAGAAAAAGGTTATAACCGCATATGTTGCCACGTTTCTGGTTTTTATGTTTCAGACCATTGACGTGTTTTTTATTCATACCGACGCGTCAATCTTCGGCGGTAATGTTGTTGCACGACTTGCGGGTCTTGTCGTATTCATTTTTGCTTCGCTGTTCCTTAAATTCAATGTTAAAAACTTCTGCTTCAGAAGCTACGGCTTTGTATTTGAAATAATCATCGGAGCGCTTTATGCGATTGTCCCCGCGGCGATATGCTACGGTGCGGAATACCTTGTGCTTTTGACTAAAGGCTATGATAATCTTACTCTGCATATTGATTTTCCGAACACCTCCGACGCAATGGGTTTAAAGTGGAAGATAATTGCGGTCGGATTGTATATGTTTACGGTTCTTCTTCAATCGCTTTTCAAGGAGCTGTTTTTCCGAGGCTTCCTTATTACACAGCTTTTTGATAAATACAAAATCCGCAATGCGATTATTATTCAGGCTTTCCTTTATACGATTATGCTTGTTCCGACAATCGTTCAGTATATAATAACGGGACGATTTGACAGCTTCGGCTTGAAGATGACATTGTTTATTATTTTCTGCAATCTTTTTATTGATATAGTATCGGGACTTAAATGGGGCATTTTCTACCGTGTAAACGGAACCGTGTGGATGTCGACAGCCGACCATTTTGTGAACAATATGATTCTTACCTGTGTTTATATAACATACGGACAGATGCCTATGAAGTGGTTTGTTATTCAGGCTGTTGCCGTTCAGCTTCTGTCATTTGCGATGTTTATTCCGCTCTACTTCAGACGTGACCGACAGAATGAAGAAATCGCAACCGAAATGGCTGTCAGACGTGAGCTTGCAGGTCTGCCTGTGGACGATTATGCTCCGAGCGGTGTCAGACGATACATTGAGGGCAAGCGTTTTGAATTTCAGGCAGAGTATGCAAAAAAGAGAAATATGCCGCCACCTGACAGACCGCTTTCCTTACAGCCTGAGTTTGAAGAACCTGTTTCTCTTAGAGATATGGAGTTTGCTCCCTCTGAAAGAATGTTTGAAACAATTGATGTTATTTCTCCTGTGGAAGCTGATGCAGAGCCGAAACGAGTTGCCCATGATGTTACAGCCAATCCTTCGGAAATGTCAAAACAGTTCTTTGAGGAAAAAACTGTCGGCAATACAGATGAACAAGCAAAAGCTGAACCGCAGGTTCAGAAGCAAAAAGCTCCGAAGGCTGATGAGGTTGATACAAGCTCAAGCGATATTTCTCAGCTTGTAAAAGGATATTTTGAAGATAATTTCAATAAATACACATTTGAACAGAAATAATGGGGCTGACGCATTCGGATGCTGAAAGCATTTTATTTGACCCGAGGGTGTATGCGATACTCCGGGAGGGCGAAAAACGCTTAGAAAACAGTTCTTCTTAAATGAATCATATTAAAATAAGGGATTTAAGGTTTATATCCGAACCTTAAATCCCTTTTGTATTATTGTTTATTTGTCAAGTCGATTTATCATTATCTTTGCGGCTTTATAGATGTCGCCGCAGCCGAGTGTAATAATCAGATCGCCTTCTTCTGCGTTTTCAAGCACGTAATCCGCAACCTCGTCAAAGGTGTTGAACCATACGCTTCCGGGAATCTTCTCTGCAAGCTGACTTGTGTAAACACCCTCGGTATTGACCTCACGTGAGCCCATAATCTCCGTCATAACGCACTTATCGGGAATTTGCAGAACCTTAGCAAAGTCATCCATAAGCTCCTTGGTTCTCGAGTAGGTGAAGGGCTGGAACACCGCCCATACACGGTTGTAGTCCATCTGCATTGCGGCTTCAAGTGTTACCTTAAGCTCTGCCGGATGATGTGCGTAATCGTCAGCGATTGTCAGACCGTGAGTTCTGGCGAGAACCTCAAAGCGTCTGCAGGCACCGCCGAACTGTTCGAGTGAAGCGATAGCCTCGCTGATGCCTATTCCGTTGTAATCTGCGGCGGCGATAGCGGCGAGAGCATTGTAAACATTGTGATATCCGGGAACCTTAAGCTTTACCGAGCCGACCTTTTCACCCTTTTTGTAAACATCGAAGTGAGCGAAAGCGTGAACCATTTCGATATTGTCAGCATAAAAATCGTTCTTCTTATCAATGCCGAAGCTGATAACGTCCTTGTCGTCAACACCCTCGATAGATTTAAGTGTATTTGCGTCGTCACCGTTCACAATCAAAGCCTTTGTAGCCATAGTCGAGAACTTATGGAATGATTTGATAATGTTTTCAATATTCTTGAAATATTCAAGGTGGTCAGCGTCAACATTGAGGATAATTGCAACATCAGGGGCAAGCTGAAGGAAATGATCCTTGAACTCGCAGGCCTCACAGACCATATTCTCGGTTTTACCGACTCTGCCGTTGCTCTGAATAAGCGGAAGCTTGCCGCCGATAACAGCGGACGGATCCTTGCCGCACTGAACCATAATCTGTGTCAGCATGGAAGAAACAGTAGTCTTTCCGTGAGTACCGCATACACAGTAGCAGTCACTATACATTCTTGTAATTGCGCCGAGCAGGTCGGCACGCTCATAGGTGGGAATACCCGAAGCCTTTGCGGCAAGCAGCTCGGGGTTGTCGGGGAGAATAGCGGCTGTGTAAACAATCAGCTCCGCACCCTCAATGTTTTCAGCTTTCTGACCGAGCACAACGGGAATACCCATGTTTCTGATTCTTGCAAGAGTGTCTGTTTCGTTGTTGTCAGAGCCTGAAAGCTCGTAGCCCTCGTTGAAAAGAATCTCGGCAAGCGGACACATACCTGAGCCGCCGATTCCGATAAAATGAACACGCTTTATTTCTTTAAGAAGTTTATCTATTTCGTACATTGTTACATCTCCAAATATTTTTTGTCTACACATAATTATATTGCAAAACGCGGAAAAAATAAATAGTAAAATGCAATAAATCTTCACCATATCGCAAATTTTTCATAGGATAGGGTGGAGGTCTTAATTTATGGAGTACAATTTTGCTGTTGCAGGCTGTGATGAAAAGATGAAAAGCTGTAAGCAGAGGCTCAATGAGCTTGGCTTCGGTGCGGATTGCCTTGATTCAGAGCAGATAAAAGACACAATCAGAAGATACAGAAACATCGTTCTCCCTTTGCCCACACTTTCAAACGGATGCATAGCAGGTGTGCCTTTTGATGAGTTCTGCGGACTGCTCGACAATGAGCAGACGGTTTTCTGCGGGAATACAGCACCCGAAAAATTTCCGTGCAGGGCATTCAGCTATTATTCGGACGAGGGCTTCCTTATAAAAAATTCACGTCTTACAGCGCAGGGAGTTCTGAAAATTGTGCTCGATAATATCCGAACAGATCTTCACACGATGAATACAGCCGTAATCGGCTACGGCAGATGCGGCAGGGAAATATGCAGAATAATGAAGCGTAACGGCGCAGACGTAACCTCATTTTCACGGAGAATGCAGACCTTTGCTGCGGCGGAAAATGACGGAATGAAAACAGACTCAATCGGTAATATAAACAAAAAGCTATGTAAATATGATGTTATCATAAATACGGTTCCATTTAATATAATTGAAAAAAGCGGTCTGGAGTGTTTGACTCAGAGAAATATGTATATCGAGGTTGCTTCCAGACCGTACGGGTTCAATATTTCGGGAACGGATACATTCAATTTCAGATATGTGCTTGCGGAAAGCCTGCCGGGAAGATTTACACCTGTCAGCGCAGGGATGAACATTGCGGATACGGTCGCAGGCATATTAAGGGAGGAGAAAAGCAATGAATAAAACAGTCGGGTTTGCTATGTGCGGCTCGTTTTGTACGCTTTCAAAGGCGATAGAGCAGATGGCAAATCTGAGAAAACTTAATTATGACGTGTTGCCGATAATGTCCGAAATCGTGTGGTCAACCGATACACGCTTCGGCAAGTCGGCAGATTTTATAAAACAGGCGGAGGAGCTGTGCGGTCATAAGGTAATCCATACAATAAATGATGCGGAGCCGATAGGACCTAAAAAGCTGCTTGACGCGCTTGTAATTGCGCCGTGCACGGGCAACACTCTCGGAAAGCTTGCGCACGGAATAACGGATACAGCCGTTACAATGGCGGCAAAGTCTCATCTGAGAAACAACAGACCGCTGATAATAAATGTTTCAACCAATGACGGACTCGGCGGAGCCGCAAAAAATATAGGACATTTAATGAATTATAAAAACATATATTTTGTACCCCTCAGACAGGACGACAGTGAAAAAAAGCCGCGCTCGGTGGTTGCGGATTTCACAAAAATACCTGCGTGCGTTGAATCGGCATTGAACGGAATTCAGCTTCAGCCGATGCTTATATAAAATATTAACAAAAAAGTCATTCTGAACGGAGAATTAAAGCTCCTCAGAATGACTTTTTATAACTGTTTCTACTTAAGATAAGTGTCGATATATTCAAAGAATAATTTCATGATTGCTGATATTGAGTCTTTGTCCTCACACTCGTGATTAGAATTCGGGAAAGAAATAAAAGTATGCTCAACATTGAATTCATTAAGCTTCGCGTTGAGGTCAAGTGAATTCTGATAGGGGACAATATTATCAATCTCTCCGTGACCGAAAACAGTCGGAACTGTGTTTTCGTCAACATAGTTAACGGGTGAGTATTTCTTCATTGCAGTTCGTGCCGCGTCAAAATTATCAAGGTCGATATCAAAGCCGATACCGTTGCTGATGATGTTACGGAAATATTCCACACCGACTGACGCACCGACACGGTTTTCGACTGAATAGAAAAAGGGATTTTCGAGGTCTGTCGGTCCGCAAAGCTCAACCACACAGACAGGCTTAATCGGAGCAATATCTTTCTTTGTATATGCATAAAGCAAGGAGAGATGACCGCCTGCCGAAATGCCTGTCAGAAGCACTTTGTCGAAGCACACGCCGTATTCAGCACCCTTTGCTTTTATTGCGGCAAGCGCAGAAGAAATATCGTCAAGAATATCGTCGTAGCTGACATTTTTCGAAATATATCGGTAATTCAAACAGGCTGCGGCAACGCCTTTTTCCTCGCTGACCTGAAAAAGTGAATCAGTATAATTGTCTTTCTTACCTTCAACCCAGCCGCCGCCGTGAATGCAGAGAACAAGCCCGAGATTACCCCCGGCATTTTTGGGAAACACAAGATCGTATTTCTGCCTGTCATTTTTCCTGTCGGTGTAATATTCGTCAAGAAAAATACGGTTGTTGTGATAATGCTTTATGTATCCCGCAAAAAGGATATTAAAAAAAGATACAATCGTCATAAAAAAAGCAACAATTTTAGTCAGCATAAGTAAATACCCCCTTGATTTATAAAAGTATATATCATCGTGAATTTCAAGTCAAGAACTTCATAACAAATTCTATCTTCATGAGGCAGAAATAATAAAAGCAGACGTATCTTCAATGACTGCACCGCAATTAAGCGTAGATACAGTAAATACATCTGCTTCTGTAGATAACATATCAAATCCTGACAAAAATGTCAAGCAATTTTCCTTAAAACGGTAAAAGCCTTGAAAGATCAATGCTTTTGTTGATACTTCAAGGCTTTTATTTTGTGTCCAGACTCAAATATGAATACTATACGCATTGCAATTGTGTGATTGTATGTATATGCGTATGGTATATGAAAATACATTCAGCTCATGAAGGCATCCAGGATACAATTCCCCGGTGGCAACAGTATCACTGATGGCTTTGTCAAAATTGTATCATATCCATTATCTGATATCAACAAAGAACCAGAGATAACTCCGCCCAATCAGTTTATTACTGAAAGGGTGGGACTTTCTTTGACAAGTTTTTCAAAATAATGGCATTATAGTTTTTGTGAGGTGATAATATGTAGGAATTTATTGTCAACACTTTAATGGAACAAGAACGCCAATTTATTATTAACTTTCGAAATTTTTTCTATTTTCTGTATTTATCCATATTGCAATTTGTACATTTATATTGTATTATAATATTCAACACATAATCATACTTTTATATTTGGCGGTGTTATAATGTTCTTATCAAATTTCTACAACCACCTTCCCTTGTGGTTTAAAAATATCGTATTCTCAATCTACACAACCTTAATGTCTTTTTTAGGATACTTCAAATTGCATAAACTTGAAAAAAAAAAGATACTTTTTATTTCATCTGTCCCTTTGGCATCGGCGATATTGTTTTTGCGCTAAAGGCCATTGAACACAAAAACATCGGCCGCAGGATTTGCGTGTTGGTTCGTTCGCAGCATTCAACCTTGAAAGCCATATATCCGGACTTGGATTTTATCGCCGACACAAAGCTTTGCAAATTTATTGAATACTATGTCGTTTCAAAATCCTCCTATGAAACAGAAAACCATCTGTATTGCTTTTTCAGAAAAGATCGACATCTTAACATTCTGCACGACTTCCGCCCTGAGCAGTATTCGCTATGGCACGACTACTGCACGGATGTGTACCATGTCAATCAAGAGAGTCTGCACAATTGTTCTGAGAATGCAACTGGAACAGCATCGGTAGTATTGACGAATCGAGATATTGTTCTGATGCCTTATGCTCATAGTACCGACTTGATTTCCATGGGCTTTTGGATAAAGCTCGCCAAAGAACTACAACAAAGGAATTACAAAATCTACACAAATATCGCTCCCTATGAAAAGCCGATTGACGGTACAGAAGCCCTTTGTCTGCCGTTATATGAGGTTTGTGCAGCCTTTGAAAACAGCGCAGGTTGCATTTCCATGAGAAGCGGAATATGTGATTTGTTGGCCATTAAATCCCAAACTTCCTTATATATTTTGAACTCATCACCATACTGGACACCGATTTGGGATGTAACCTACTTTAGAAACAGCGGAATCCATAATTATCTGTATAACACGGAAGAAGAAATGATTGACACAATCCTTCAATTTTTTTAAACATAAGGAGCGAATACAATGAGCGTTGATTATATTATTGTTCAAGCAGGTGGTAAAGGCTCCCGTATGGAAAGCTTGACAAGAAACAAGCCCAAAGCACTGGTACCCATCAACAACCTACCAATGATTTTTCATCTTTTTCGAAAATTTCCGTCAAAGAAGTTTATTGTCATCGGCGACTATAAATACGATGTGCTCCAAAAATATTTGCAAGCCTTCGCAGAAGTTAATTATACATTGGTTCGCGGTGAAAGCCCTGGCACCTGCTCCGGTCTTCAAGACGCAATGTCGCACATTCCAGACGGTAAACCGTTCCTTTTGATTTGGTGCGATCTTGTTTTAGACGAAGATTACAACTTACCCGAGCAGGTCGTTCGTAACATTATCGGAATCTCTAAGGATTTTGAATGCCGTTGGAAATACGAGAACAATAGTTTTGAAGAAAGTAAAAGTGCGGAACAAGGCGTTGCTGGATTTTTCATTTTTAAAGACAAAGCGGAAATCTGCGATGTACCAAAACAAGGAGAGTTCGTTCGCTGGCTTCAGAACCAAGGGATGATTTTCGATGAACAACCGCTATACAACACGCATGAATATGGTCTTTACAATGTTTGGATTAAAATTTCCAAAATGAAATGCAGACCTTTTAATAAAATTACTGTACAAGGAGACAAGCTCATTAAAGAGGGCATCGATGCGCAGGGAAAAGCTTTGGCCGTGCGTGAGGTTGCATGGTACAAAAAGGTTCAAAACTTGCATCTTGATAATATTCCGAATATTTTCAGCTTTGATCCAATCTGCATGAATTTGGTTTGTGGAAAAAACATTTATGAATACGGCGAAAAGACCTATGATGAAAAATGTCGGATATTGGAAGAGATTGTTGGCTGTCTGAAATCCTTACACGCCACCGAAAGTGTTCCCTCCGACAAACAGAGCTACCGAATTGCCTACATCGACAAAACCTTTGACAGATTGAAAAAAGTAAAGAATCTCGTCCCTTTTGCAAATGACGAATATGTTGTTGTAAACGGGAAGAAATGCAGAAATATTTTCTATATCCGAGAAGATGTAGAGAATAGAATTATGAGCTATTTTCCTCAGTCTTTCAAGCTGATTCACGGCGATTGTACATTCAGCAACATTATGTTGCACGAGGATGTAAAACCAATTCTGCTCGACCCCAGAGGTTATTTTGGAACAACAGAACTTTATGGCGATGTTGCGTATGATTGGGCAAAGCTGTATTATTCTCTTTTCAGTAACTACGATCAGTTTAATTTAAAAAGATTCATTCTGAAAATAAACGAAGAGGACGTTTTTATTAAAATTGAATCAAACAATTGGGAAGAGCTGGAAAATAAATTTTTTGAACTTTTGGAAACAGAGGTTTCCAAAAAACAAATAAAACTGATTCTTGCAATTATTTGGCTTAGCCTTACCACATATGCATGGGAAGATTACGATTCAATTTGCGGAGCATTTTATAACGGATTGCTTTATTTGGAGGATGCTTTAAATGAACACGATGTTTGACAGCGAAATCGCTATAATTAACGATGCGCTTAAATCAATTGATGACAAGCAAATGAAAAAAATAATTGATGATTGCGAAAATGCTTTGAGAGCAGGGAAAAAAATAATTGCGTCAGGTCTTGGAAAAAATGTACCTATTTGTGAAAAGTTTGAAGGAACAATGCTTTCCTTAGGTCTTAATGCTAATTTTTTACATACTAATTCTGCTGCACACGGTGATATAGGTATGGTTAAAGATGGTGATGTTGTTATTGTTTTAAGCAAAAGCGGAACAACAGAAGAAACTGTATATCTGGTAAATCTGCTGAAAAAACGTGACGGCGTAAAATGGTGGATTATTTCATTTAACGCATTTGCACCGTTAGTGAAGTCAACGGCTAATAATCTTGTTGTTAATTTAGAACATGAAGGTGATTTGTGGAATATTGTTCCGAACAATTCAACCACAATTAATCTTATTATTCTTCAAAAAATAGCAATAGAACTTTCAAAAAGACTGGGATTAGAATTAGAAACAGATTTCAAACCGAATCATCCCGGAGGAGCAATCGGAAAGAGGCTTGAAAATGGATAATTTGGAAATATCAACATTGGGCCATACATGGCTGATTGATTTAGATGGAACAATTGTAAAACACAATGGATATAAAATGTACGGAAAGGATGTTTTGTTAGACGGTTCTTTGGAGTTTCTGAACAGTATACCCGAAAAAGATACTATTATTTTTTTAACTTCAAGAAAAAAAGAATTCAGCCAAATAACAGAAGCTTTTTTAAATGAAAATAATATAAGATATGACAGAATAATTTATGAGCTTCCGTATGGAGAGAGAATTCTTATTAATGATAATAAACCAAGCGGATTGCAAATGGGATATGCAATCAATAAAGATCGCGACTCCGGACTATCAATAGAAATTGATGAAAATAACAATTTATAATTGGACTGCTCTAAAAACTAGAGAAAAGATATTTTATGTGTTTTAGAGGGCTTTTGTATTATATTTCCGTATAATAAAAACTAACACGATTACTCGGCTTTGCAATCGTGTGATTGTGCGTATACCCCGAGTAATCGTGTTTATTGTACAGTTATTTTTACTGAAATTTTGCTATTATTGCCCTTATAAACTCTGATTTCTTATAAAAGAAAACGATTACACCTTTCAGAAATATAGTAATATCAAGGTTTTCAGCCTATAAATGCGTATAACCTCTGTAATGACCGTTTGGTATCATTACAGAGGTTATGATTTGGTGGAGATGGCGAGAGTTGAACTCGCGTCCGAAAACCCATTCCCTCAACTTTCTACGAGCGTAGTTTATCTTTTGGGATTCCCCTCAGAAGACGCCGACAAACAGGCTTCTTCCTACGGTAGCCTTTAGTCCGTGATGCGCTTCAAGGCTACGGGCACATTCACGTTCACCACTGATTGACACCCTTATTCAGACCGTGGTACTTCTGAGAAGGATGGGCCGCAATTTAAGCAGCCTGTAAAGAAACGTTATTGTCGTTTATTTTTAAAAAGTTGAAGCTTTTAAAGTGGTGCCCCGCCACTGCTCGCTTATCAAGGTTCAAGATCCCCGTCGAAATCCTTTCATCCCCGTGTTATTGAAATCTTTCTTTCATCGCTCTCTCAATATTTCTCTGAGCGTCTTTCTTTGCGGCGACATCACGCTTGTCATAGAGCTTTTTACCCTTGCAAAGACCTACCTTTATCTTTGCACGTCCCTTAACGAAATATACCGAAAGGGGAATGAGGGCAAGCCCTTCCTGCTTGAGTGTGCCGTAAAGGCGGTTTATTTCTTTCTTGTGCATCAGCAGACGGCGAACTCTCATAGGGTCACGGTTAAAGATATTGCCGTGGTCATAGGGGCTGATGTGCATACCGTTGACGAAAATTTCTCCCTCAACAATATTGCACCACGCATCCTTAAGATTAACCTTGCCCTGTCTGATTGACTTTATCTCTGTGCCGAAAAGCTCAATGCCTGCCTCATATTCTTCAAGAACGAAGTAGTCGTGGTAGGCTTTTTTGTTTTGTGCCGCAACTTTTATTTCTTTTTTTTCCATCCTGCCGCAACTCCTTCCTTCTGAATTTAAGCGGTTTTATTTAGAAAATCTGCCCGAACCTGCCTTGCCGTAACGTGAGTAGGTACGTCTCTGCTCAGCCTTGCGTTCCTCTTCCTTCTTGGCACGGGCGTTATAAATTTTCTTAAAATCCTTTGCGCCCTTACCTGTGCCCGACTTCTTTGCTTCTGCTTTCTTTGCAGGCTTTTTGCCGTCCTTAAGCTCGGGATTCTCCTTGTAAAAAATCATACTTCCGCCGATAACCTGAACAACCTCAGATTCGGTAGCCGCCGCAATTTTTTCTGCGATTTCTCTCGGCTTTTCGGGAGCGGATTCAAGCAGAACCTTAAGCTTGATAAGTTCTCTTGTGTTGAATACCTCGAGTGTCTGAGCGATTACCGCATCGGTAACACCGCTTTTACCAACCTGAAAAAGCGGTTCAAGCTTGTTTGCCTGACCACGAAGCTCAGCACGTCTTTTGCTTGTCATTTTTTCTTCCATATTTATCTCCGTTTTTATATAATCGCTTTAAGCTCTTCGGCAAGCAGTCTCAATGCATTGCCTCTGTGGCTCATTTTATCCTTTTCTTCTGCGCTGATTACACCGAAGCTCTCACCGTTGACACCGAATATCGGATCGTAGCCGAAGCCACCGCTGCCGTGACGCTCTCTGAGAATTTCGCCCTCACATTCGCCGCGGACTTCAAGCTTTCTTCCGTCGGGAAAAACACAGCAGCACGCGCTGACAAATCTCGCTGTGCGCTGTCCGTCAGGTACATTGCGGAGCTCGTAAAGAAGCTTGTCAATATTGGCGTTATCATCGCCGTGTACACCTGCGTATCTCGCTGTGAACACACCGGGTGCGCCGTCAAGTGCGTCAACGCAAAGACCCGAATCATCACCGATACACGGCAGACCGCTGTCCTCGCATCCTGCGTTTGCTTTTATAAAAGCGTTTTCTTCAAAGGTAGTGCCTGTTTCTTCAACGTCTCTGAGTTCACAGCCGATTTCATCCGCAAGAACAACATCAATGCCGAGAGGGGAGAGTATGCGCTGAAGCTCAGCACGCTTTTTCATATTATGGGTAGCAATCAGAATTTTCATTCCGCATTTTCCTCATTATTTTCGTTTTCTTCCTCGGGCATAAACATATTGTTCTCGTCATGCTTTACCTCAGCGTCGAACAGACCCTTTGCGAACGCTTCGGGATTGAACGGCTGAAGGTCGTCAATCTGCTCACCAACACCGACAAACTTAACGGGAACCTTAAGGTCATTTTTGATAGAAAGAACGATGCCGCCCTTAGCTGTGCCGTCAAGCTTTGTGAGAACGATACCCGTAATCTCGCACACGTTCTTGAAGTCTCGAGCCTGATTAACGGCATTCTGACCTGTTGTTGCGTCAAGAACAAGAAGGCTTTCACGGTCGTTGTAGGGGAGCTCCTTATCAATAATTCGGTAGATTTTTGCAAGCTCTTCCATAAGGTTCTTTTTATTGTGAAGTCGGCCTGCTGTGTCGCAGATGATGATATCGGCGTCACGTGCGATACCTGCCTGAATTGTGTCATAAACAACAGCCGCAGGGTCAGCACCCTCGTGATGCTTTACGATTTCAACGCCTGCACGCTCTGCCCAGACCTCAAGCTGGTCAATAGCCGCCGCACGGAAGGTATCAGCCGCACCGAGAATGACTTTTTTGCCCTGAGCCTTATACATAGCTGCCATCTTACCGATGGTTGTTGTCTTACCGACACCGTTAACACCGATAACAAGGATGATTGAGGGCATGGTAACAAGACCCATATCCTCGCCGCCCTGAAGCATATCGGAAACAATCTCTCTGATTGCGCCCTTAAGCTCGTATGCCTTTTTGAGGTGGTGCTTTGAAGCGTAGTCGCGAAGACGTTCGCAGATATCAGCCGAGGTTGTCATACCTACGTCACCCATGATGAGAATTTCTTCAAGATCATCATAAAGCTCGTCTGTGATGTCAACGTCATCCTCGAGAACCTCGTTGATTTTGCTGGACATACTTTCACGTGTCTTTTTAAGTCCGAGATTAAATTTTTTGAAAATTCCAAAAGCCATAATTTTTCTCCATATTCATATCAGCGTGAGCCGATTGAATTACTGTCCGTCACGGACATTTTTTATTATATTATTTACAGTAAGTCTTACTCTGCTGTCCTTGTCAAATCTTTCCTGGAACTTCTGAAGGCTGTATACAACTGTCGAATGGTCACGGCCGAACTCACGACCGATAAGCTTTGTTGACATACCTGTAAGCTCACGGATGATATACATCGCCATCTGACGCATTTCGGTTACCTGAGCGTTCTGTTTTTTTGAGTAAATTGTGTCGGGGTCAGCACCGTATGTACGCGCAACCTCTTCAACAATACTTGAAACGGTGATTTCTGACGGGCTGTTGTCAACAAAAATATCCTCAATAGCCTTCTGCGCAGTCGGAATGTTGACGGGCAGACCCTGAATTGCGACGAATGCCTGCATCTTCTTTACTGCGCCCTCAAGCTGACGGATGTTGTTCTTGAGCTTTTCGGCAATGAACTGAACAACTGCGTCGGGGAGGTCAAAATGGAGATTTTCAGCCTTGCGCTTGATGATAGCGATTCTTGTTTCAAGGTCGGGTGCCTTAACGTCAGCGGTAACGCCCCACTCAAAACGTGTCTTAAGTCTGTCCTCAAGGAGTGCGATTTCCTTCGGCGGGCGGTCAGATGTCAGAACAATCTGATTACCTGCTCTGTAAAGAGCTTCGAATGTGTGGAAAAATTCCTCCTGAGTCGATTCCTTGCCTGCGATAAACTGAATATCGTCAACAAGAAGTATATCTGCGCTGCGGTATTTGTTATGAAATTCCTCTGTGCTCTTTGTCTGGATGTATTTGATAAGCTCGTTTGTGAAATCCTCACCGCGTGTATATACAATATTTATATTGGGATTCTTCTGCTTTACCGAATGGCAGATAGCGTTAAGCAGATGAGTTTTGCCGAGACCCGAGTTGCCGTGAATGAAAAGGGGATTGTACTTTTCACCGGGTTCATTCGCAACAGCGTTAGCCGCCGCATAGGCAAAGCGGTTGGATGAGCCGACAACAAATGAATCAAATGTATCCTCATCCTTAAGTGAAGCGGGTTCTTCCTTTTTCTGCTTCACAAGAACTTCGGTTTCACTTCCGACATCAATAAGACTGATTTTGATATCAAAGCCGAGTACGTTGGTGAATGAATCAAGAAGTTTATTTTTAAATTTACTTTCAACAATTTTACGCTTGAAATCGGAAAGAGCAATGACAACCTCGTCATTGTCGAAGCTTACAAGCTCCATATCCTTAAACCATACGTTGTATATGGATTCAGAAACCTGCTTTTTACATTCCTCTTTGACCAATTCCCAGAGTTCTTCAAATGAATCCATTTTTAACATCTCCTGTCTGTAAAGCGGTGCCGACGGCAATAATCCACTTTAGTGTTACCATAAAAGTATAACACAAAGCACAATAATATTCAATGTTGATTTTTAACAATTACAAAATTTTTACAGACAATAAATTTATCAAACAGTATAATTTGATTGTTCGGCTTGACAAAAGATTTATACTATGCTAATCTATATACATAGATATACTATATAACTATATTCAGGAGGTATTACGATGAGTATAAACAAAGAGCTTTTAAAGGGCAGTACCGCCATGCTTGTTCTGTCGGTAATTTCAGAGGACGATATGTACGGCTACAAAATTGTCAAGGAGCTTGAAATGCGCTCCGAAAATGTGTTCTGTCTGAAAGAGGGAACGCTGTATCCGATTCTGCACCTGCTTGAGGAGGAGGGTATGGTGACATCCTACTGGGTAGATGTTGAAAACCGCAAGCGCAAGTATTATCACATCACCTCAAAGGGCAAAAGACAACTTAAGGAGAAGAAAGAGGAGTTCCGTGTTTATTCCACAGCTGTCGAGCGTGTACTCAACTTTGCGTAATAAAGAGATTTAATTGCAGTTTGGTGAGAGCCTTCCCCTCAAGGGGAAGCCATTGAATACTTCGACACCTGCCGATTTACACACCGAGAATATTCTTACAAGGATGTTTACAATGAACGATAAAAGTTATATCGAAAAACTTCTGTCCCACATCGGGAACAAAGAACAAAAGCAGAAGATAAGATACGAGCTTACCGACCACATAACCGAAAAGCAGAAGTGGTACGAGGAGCTTGAATATGACCCCGAAACAGCCGCACTCCGTGCCGAGGAGGATATGGGTGACGCCGATGTTGTCGGTGAACAGTTTAACGTACAAAACGATAATGTTCTGAAATCACTTTGGTATTATGTGATTATGCCGACTATTCCGTTCGTAATTTTTTTTATTGCTTTATTTACCGATATTTATTCTGAAGAAAATTTGATAAAATTTACTGCGGTATCGGCAACACTGATGTTTATTTGTTTATATGTATGTATAAAACGGATGAAGCCGGTATGTGTTGTACTGTATACTGTGTCTGTCTCAATTTATTTAGAACTGTTTGACTATATTTATTATATATGGCTTTTTGTAACAGGAGCAACATATTGCGGAGAAAAATATCTTGATATTACTGTTGATATTTATAAAGAACGAATGATGTTCGGATTTTATGTTGAAGACATTTTTAATTTAGTTTTATTAGCTTTACTGTTTGTTCCGTGTATTATATCGGTGATAATAATTATTAAAACAAAAATGTTGAAAAACAGAAAATATGATTATTACATAATTAAAGGCATAAGAATAGGGATATTGATTCTGATATTTTTATTTGTAATATTATCGTGCTTAATAATTCACAAAGCAACGGCATTTGAAAGCTCCTATAAAACTGAGGCAATTGAAAGCATAAATAAGGTAAATTCTGTAATAATAGATAAAATATACAGATATAAATCAGGAGAAAAGCTTGATGTTTCGGATATTGGAAATATAGAAATAGAAAGCTTAGTCTCGGAAGATAACGAGGAGTATTACAGAATAGATGACATACGTGTTGATTTTTATTCAAGTATAACCGTAAATTATTCTGATTATGATAATATCTCTGAAATAAGAACCTGCCTTGCCGAACAATCTTACGGTTATCCGGATAATCCCGTTTTTAATTCCGATGTCACAGAGGAACTGACAGCTTTTGCCCGCAAGGGGGGAAGCATAAAGGAAGCACCTGAACTTTTCAGTCTTTATTATTACGAAAGTAAGGATTTGATAATACTTGTCTATTATTCTGAATTAGGAACTCAGACCCTTACTTTCAGCTGGCAGGACGGTGATTTTGTTCTGACAGATGCAAATATCAGAAGTGAACGTCTTTCGTCGCTTCCCGAAAAGATGATGGTGCAGTATTCCGATGCAATGAAAAAGTTTCTTGAAAAAGAATATCACGAAGCACGCGATATGTTCCCCGATGCGGAATGTCATCTTGAAACGGTAACATACGGAATTTACCGAAACGACATTGACGGTACATATGAGTTTGTGCAGGACTATCAGCTCTATTATATGACTGACTATCGCGATTATGAAAACAGAAAGATATATGTTTCGGAGGATTTACTGTTTGCTGGTGATGTCTTGAAGGTTCGATTTACAGACAACGGTACAGAGATAATCCGTTCAGAAGAGTTGGATAATAAAGACATGGAAATTGGCTTAACTATTACAGAATGGGATAAGGAAACGAAAGATAACTATGATTTATATAATCATAACTTTTCTGCTTTTTCTTCTCATATACCCGATGAAAGAAAGGCATCATATACAATAGAAATTGACGGAATCAAATCTGACAAACCATTTTATGATAAGTATTGCGAAACGTGGACATATCACGACATCAGCTATATGAAAGAGTGGTACGGAAAAGAAACGCATTTAAACGAGGAATTTTACTATGGATAAAAAATCCTACACCCAAAGAGTTATTGCTCACATAGGGGATAAAAGGCAAAAACAGAATATAAGCTTCGAGCTTGCTGACCACATAACCGAAAAGCAGAAGTGGTATGAGGAGCTGGAGTACGACCCCGAAACAGCCGCACTCCGTGCCGAGGAGGATATGGGTGACGCGGACACCGCAGGCGAGGAGCTTGCCGCAATACGCAGCGGAAAAGATAAAAAGAGCGGACTTTTTTCTACTCTGATGCTTGTTTTGCCGCTGATTGGATATTTTGTTGCCGTTCTGCAAGGCAGCTTTGAGCCGCCCTATCGTTTTGAACTTTGCTACTTATTAGACTGTCCGCTTGTATTCTTCATGCTTGCGACAATGCTTTATTCTTTCAAAAAACAGAGAATTTTGCCCCTGCTGATTTCCTCTGCCGTCAGCGCATTTACTTTTTATTCAGAAAACTGCTGTGCTCTTTTTTTGACTGCCGGCAGGAATATCGGACGGTATGCTTTTCAGGGTTACGATGATTTCAATGGATACTATATTGATACATTGCTTGCAGATAACAATGTGCCGTTGTCTTTGTTCAATACTCTGAGGATTGTTCTGCCTGTAATTGTTGCTGTCTGTGCCGCTTTGTTCTTTGCGATAATCATAAAGAACAAAATGCTTATAAACAGAAAATATGATTATTACATCGGTAGAGGATTGAGAATTTTGCTCTTTGTTTTTACGGCGATTATGCTTGTTTCTTCCGTCATTCAGTGCGTTCGGTTGAGCACCTTCGAAAAAGAATATATGCAAAGCGTTAAAGAAAATTTGCCGAAGCAGAACAGAAGCGCGATAGAGGCGATATATGAATTCAAGAAAAGCGAAAATAATGACTTTTCGGATATTATCCGAGAATTTGACTTAAAAAACAATCCGTACTGCATTACCGATGTTATGGATAAAAGCGGTTCAGACAGCGATTTTGTTTTATATACACGTGTTGCACAGTATATAAACCTTTTTAGAGGAAAAGACTTCATGCCGTTTGAAAAAAATTCAGCGGAAAGTCTGATTGAATTTATACATAACGGCGGAAAATATATCGAAGACGCGCCGATGTGCTGTGAACTGCACTATGACGGTGAGGACAGAATCATTCTGAGCTGTTATACCGATTATTACGGTTTGAACTTCCTTGTGTTCGATTATATCGACGGACGTTTTCAGCTTACTGACACTCAGATGTGTACGGATGATATTGAGGCTGAAATACAGTATTATAAATGAGGGCTGTTTTATAACAAAATGCCATTCTGATGTAAAAATCTGAATGGCATTTCTGTTATTTAATTTCCCTGAATGTATCTCCCTTATCGGTTATCCTGAACCTCAGTGTCTTATCGGCGAATTTGTATGTCATTTCGCCCTTGTTGTCGAGGAACGGTTTAAGTCTTTCCTTAAGCTTTGAGGATGTGAGCTTGTCTGTCACAATCCATGTGCCGTTTCCGTCTTTTACCTCAGCATAATCTGCCTTTTTGTCAATGCTGTATTTAATGGGAGCAAAACGTGTCGGTGTGACAACCGTCAGGCCTTCCTTTACAAGCTCCCTGACAGCTTCCATTGTTTTGCCGCTGATAGTCTGACCGCAGAGGAAACAGAGCTTAAGGCTTGAAAGTGTTTCTTTATCCACATTTTCGTCGAATACCGCCGCACCGTTCATTGAAGCAAATGAGCGATGAGGAACAAGCGAGGAGGGCGCAACCCTGTCAAGGCAGATACCGCCGTTGCCTGTTTCTCCGTGTGTGATTATGTTGAATGCCTTAATCCATTCCTTTGATTTGCTGTCAGGCTTGATTTTCGGATTGCCGAAGAGCATATTGCGCCACGGGAAAACTCCCTGACCCCAGAACGTATCCTCGAAGCGGATTATGCCGATTTCGGGCTTGTAGTCCTGAATATTGTAGTCACGTTCCTTGCCTCTGTATTCACTGGTGAAGCGGTTGAACGCTTTGCCGATATCGTTGAACTTGCCGTTTTCTTTCTCTTCAAAGAAAACCTTGGAGGATTCAACATAAACCCTGTCAACACCCATATAGTAAGCAAAGCAGAGGTTGGAGTAAAGCTCGTCCGCACTGTGACCGGGGAAAGTCATTCTGAACCACATATCAATGCAGTTGAACAGGGGAGTCTTGTACTGGAGTGCGGCACCTGCGGCAACGGCAAACTGAATGTTTGAAAATGATTCCTTCTGCGACTTGAAGTTCGGAATTATGCCGTTCTTCGCAAAGTTATGGAACAGAACGGGAAAAACGTGTTCGCCTGAAAGTGTTTTTATGCCGTTGGTTTTCAGCTCATCAGCGTATGCTTTAAGCTGTTTGTCGAGCAGCTCACCCTGTGCGATAACATCCTTGCTGTCGCTTAAGGGAAACGCAGGGATATCGTGAATAAACTTAGATGCAAGGGCAATCGAAACATTTCGGTTAATAATAACATGCTCAAGCTCATCATACATAATGCCGACAAGATTTCCCTCAGACGCGAGAGCCTCCTTGAATTTTTCGGGAAGTCGGAGCAGGTGAGTTCCGTCGGGGCGGTTTGCCCAGTCATAGCCGTCAGCCGAAACGCTGACATACACAAAGTTCTGATGTTCAAAATTGATGATAGCTTCCGCACCGAGGTCTTTTATGGCTCTGAGCGCACCTTTCACTTTCTCGCACTCCCCGTCAACGGTAAGCCCCGACGGGTCGTTGTGGCAGAGAATAAAGTCAACTCCGCCGCCCGACTTTGCGGGCAGGTCAAACTGTGCATCTTTTCTGTAAAAGCTGTTGGTGTCTGTGTGATATCCGATTAAAAGAGGTTTGTTCATAACTGTTCCTCCGATTGTTTTTTGTTTATAATAACACAATATAATGTATGTTGTAAAGATAAATACAAAAATAATTGTATATTTAATGCTCTAAGGGCAAATTTATTGTTGACATCAGGGAGAATATGTTATATAATGCTTTAACGTAGGTGTTTCTGCATATTTGCTGAAACAACCCGATTATAAGTTGTTGAAACGGAGGTCAGAAAAATGAAAAGAACTTACCAGCCCAAGAAGCGTCACAGAAAGATGGAGCACGGTTTCCGTAAGAGAATGGCTGACAGAAACGGCCGCAAGGTTCTCGCTCGCAGAAGAGCAAAGGGCAGAAAGCAGCTCACTTACTAATCGGTATATACCCTTTGAACGGATTTGATCTTTTTGCAAAGTATGAAGGTTTCAATATTAAAGCAAAATAGTGATTTCCGCAGAGCTTACGGCAGAGGAAAATCATTTTCTGATCCTGCGCTGGTTACTTATGTTTTAAAAAATAACCGCGCGGGAATTTGCCGTATGGGTATAACGACAAGTAAGAAAATAGGCAATGCGGTGGAGCGAAACCGCAGCCGAAGAATTATTCGTGCAGCATTCAGGGAGCTTACGCCTTACATAGGCGGAGGCTTTGATTTTGTTTTTGTTGCAAGAAGTAAAACCAAACATCTCAAAAGCACCGAAATAAGAGATATCATGCTTCACCAGCTGAATAAGGCGGGCGTTATAAAAAATGAAGAAGTTTCTTATCGGAATAATTAAATTCTATCAACGGCATATTTCGCCGAAGCTACCCCCGATGTGCAGGTATTATCCTACCTGTTCTCACTATGCGGTGGAGGCAATTGAGGTGCACGGAGCTTTTAAAGGCTCTTTTATGGCTCTGGGCAGACTGCTCAGATGCAATCAGCTTTTCAAGGGAGGTTATGATCCCGTACCTCCGAAAAAAGAAAAAGGGGATCGTCACAGATAAAGGAGAAAGAACATGTACAATTTACTTTATAAGTATATTACACCGATCTTCGGCTATATTATGCTTTTCTTCTACGGCATCGTTGACGGATTCAACGGAAGCTACGGTATTGCGATTATCTTTTTCACGCTTTTCGCACGTTTCCTTATGATTCCCACAACCATCAGTCAGCAGAAGGGTATGGCTAAACAGCAGAGACTTGCTCCGAAAATCAGACGTATTCAGGAAAGATATGCAGGAGATCAGCAGAAGATTCAGCAGGAAACTCAGAATCTTTATGCTCGTGAAGGTTACAATCCGATGTCAGCAGGCTGTCTGCCTCTTCTTATCCAGATGCCGTTCATCATTGGACTTTTCGGTGTTCTTTATAATCCTTTGAGATACGCTATCGGTCTTGATGCTTCAACATCCGACCTTATTACAGATGCCTTCAAGAATATGATTTCAAGTGACTTCTTCAAGGGTCTTGTAAAGAGCGGAGCTATGGAGGAAATCAAGGCAAATCAGGAGAGATATTTCTCACTTTATGCAATTCAGCATTTTGATGTATTCAAGCAGTATGTTACAGATAACGGTATTCAGATTTCTGCGGCAGCACTTAACAAGATTCAGGCATTTATTGATGCCAAGAGATTTACATTCTTCGGTCTTGAGCTCGGTGTTGTTCCTACTGTAAAGCATTTCAGCAAGTATTGGCTCATTCCCATTCTTTCGGGCATTACCTCACTTGCAAGCGCACTTATCACACAGGCACAGCAGAAGAAAACCAATCCTCAGGCAAACGCTCCCGGAATGGGCTGCACAATGCTTATGATGCCTGCTATGTCCGTATGGTTTACATTCCTGTTCCCGTGCGGTATCGGTGTATACTGGATTACATCAAACGTATTTGCAACAGCTCAGACACTTATTATGAAGAAGATTTATTCACCTCAGAAGAATGTTGCAAAGCTTATGATTGCTGAATCTGTTGAACGCCGTTCAAGAGAAAACAGCGTAAAGCGTATCCACAAATAACTAAGAAATCAAGACACATTGTGTTTAATACTAACAGGTGGTGAACCCATTGATTAAAGAAGCATTCGGCAAAGGTGCCACAACTGAAGCAGCTGTTGAGGCTGCGAAGGCTGAACTCGGTGCTCCGTGGGACGCAGATGTTCAGATTGAGATTTTAAAGACAGCAAGCAAGAAGATTTTCGGTCTTTTCGGCGGTTCACTTGCAGAAGCAAGAGCTTATTATGAGATTCCCGACGCACCGAAAAAGGAAGAAAAGCCGAAGAAACAGCCTCAGGCTCCCAAAGCTCCTAAAAAGGCAGACAAGCCTCAGGAGAAAAAGGCTGAAGTCAAAGAGGTTAAGGCTAAGGAAGTAAAAGAAGTTAAGGCAGTCAAGGAAGAGGCTCCTGTCGTTGTTGCTCCTGCAAAGGAAAAGACAGTAGGCGAGGCTTCTGTTAAGGCTGAAAAGTATATCCGCTCAATCCTTGAGGGTATGGGTGTCAGCGAAGCTGAGATTTCTGCGTGTGAGGATGATGAGGGCGTTGAGGTTCAGCTCAACTGCGGCAATGATTACGGTTATGTTATCGGCAGACGCGGTGAAACTCTTGATGCCATTCAGTATCTTACTCGCCTTGTTATCAACAAGGGCTCAGACGGATATAAGCGCGTTTCAATCAATGCAGGCAATTACAGAGAGAAGAGAGTTGAAACTCTCCGTGAGCTTGCAAAGAAGAATGCCGCAAGAGTTAAGAAGTACGGCAGAAATGCCACTCTTGACCCGATGAACCCGTATGAGAGAAGAATTATTCATACAACAATTCAGGAAATTGAGGGCGTAGATTCTCATTCTGTCGGCTCTGAGAGCGACAGACGTGTTGTTATCACACTTGCAGAGGGCTTCAAGGCAACTAACCCCGGCAGAGATAACAGACGCGGCGGCAGAAATGACTATCGCCGTAAGGATAACTACAAGAAATCAGCTCCTGCGGCTGAACCCACAAGAGCACCTCGCTCGGATTCAGCAGGAAGCCTTTACGGCAAAATTGAGCCCAAAAGCAAAGTGGAAGAATAATATACCGGCAGAAGCGAACAATAAATAGTGCTGTTCGCTTTTAGGCTTTATTTACAGTCGATTCGGGATGTTGTTTGAATGGAGTGAAAAAATGAGCGACGAGAATAAAAATCTTGATGAACTTGACAATTTAAAGGATTTCAGTGCAAGATATAAGCATTATCTTGAGACGAATGACGATGATAAACCTGAATACACAAAGGAAGAAAATATAAATCCCGGTTCTCAGTTTGAGGATATAAGCTCTTACAGTAATAATGCCGAAGGCATGAATGAGCTTTTCTCGAACGCTTCGGATAACGCTGCTTATGAGGAGATTGAATCGGACATTACTGAAAATGATGTACCGAAAAAGAAGAAAAATGAAGGCTTCTTTTCAAAGAATCATCACAGGAACGCAAAAATTACCGCTTTAGTGCTTGTAATTGTACTTCTTCTTGGTTCGGGCGGATTCCTGCTCTGGTTCTGGTTCTCAACAAAGGGTGTTGATTACAAGAACAAAGGTCTTGACATAAATGATCCGTCAAAAATGGAACAGGTCATCTATGACGAGGAGCAGCACAAGTCGATGGGTGACGTTCACGACAGCGCATCACTTAATGAGTGGCTTAAGAACTGGGCGCTCAACGGCGGTGAGAAGATGTCCAGCAAGAACGTTATCAATGTTCTTCTCTGCGGTGTCGACAGCACCGACGGTACAGCTTCCGACGCACGTTCGGACTCAATGATTATTGTTTCTATCAATAAAAAGACAAAGACAATTTCAATGATTTCTCTGCTTCGTGACAGCTGGACATATATGAGCCTTCCTCGTGATGACGGCAGTCATTATGACTATTATTTCAAGATGAATGCCGCTTACAGATTCGGCGGTCCCGCAACTCTTATGGAAACAATCGAGGATGACCTTAAGATTGAGATTGACCAGTATATAGCTGTTGACTTCAAATCGTTCAAAAAGCTGATTGACGCTCTCGGCGGCGTTACTGTTGAGGTAACTCAGGCGGAGTCAAATTATATCAGACGTACATCTTCACAGAAGAATTTCCCGGTCGGAAAAGCAAAGCTTTCGGGTAAAGAGGCTCTTATTTACAGCCGTATCCGTTATCTTGATGATGACCTTATGCGTACAGGCAGACAGCGTAAAATTATCAAGGCTCTTATTGACAGTGCCAAAACCGCAACAAACGGTCAGCTTCTGAATGCGTTCAAGCAGGTATCGGGTTATATGCGAACAGGCTACTCTCAGTCAGAGGTTATGTCGCTTATCGCACAGGCATACACATACAAGTGGATGGACTACGATATGAAGGAGCTCATGATTCCGAATCAGGACTATGTTGACAGATTCTCGACATATATCGGTACACAGTGGGTATGGGTTGTTGACTTCGTTCTTTGTGCAAAGTCAGTTCAGGAAACAATCTATGGCGAGTCAAACATTATTCTTGCTGAGGACCGTGTAAGCGCTCTTGATTTCGTAACCAAGAAAAAGATTACATCTTCAAATAATTCATCTTCATCAGGCAGCAACAGTTCTTCGGGTAATCGTTATGACAACGATGATGATTACGATTATAAAAGAACAACCAGCCGTAGATATTATGATGACGATGATGAGGAGCCTGTAAGAACAACAAAACACAGTTCTTCCGATAATGATGAAGAACCGGTAGAGAAGACCTCATCAGGTCACGTTGAAGAGCCCGATAACAATCAGGAAGCTGAAAATAATGCAGATTCATCTGAAGAATAAAAAGTATAGGTGCTGACGCATTTAGCGCAGACCGAAAAACAAAATAAAAGGGATTTAAGGTCATATTCTGAAACTCGGATATTAAACCTTAAATCCCTTGTTTTATTTCTATTTATGTTTCAAAACAAAAAATTATTAAATAATTAAGTCATATTTTAGATTTTCGTTGGCTACTATATAAGAATGAAAAAAGGAGTAAGAGTATGGACTGAAATATTACATTTAATATTGTTTAAAAATAACAGTTGATGGAATATAATATAGAAAAACAAGCTGGGAGTAAATTATGAAAAAGATTATTTCAATTATTTTAACAGTTATAATTCTGGCCTCAATGAGCATAAATGTTTTTGCTGCTCCTAAAATGGGCGATGTGAATAATGACGGAAAAATTAATTCGTCAGATGCATTGGAAATTCTCCGATATAGTGTAGGATTGGCAGCAACATTAGAATATCAAAGTGCGGCAGATGTTAATAAAGACGGAAATATCAATTCTTCTGATGCGCTTGAAGTATTGCTGATTTCCGTAGGATTGAAGAAAGCTGAGCCTGAGCTGGTTGATTACAATGGCATCAGGTCAAATCAGACTCCGTTTTCAGTAAATGGTATTGAAATTTCTTCTATTACATATAAGAACGGACCGGTTCACAAATATTTGTATGTTATTGTAAAAAACAATACAGGGAAAGCTGTAAGCGAAGATTCATACTTAACTTTTAAAGTTCACGATACAGAAGGATATGTTACTGATGTAAACGGACTCAATCTTAAAGCCATGAATATCGGTGAAAGCTGTAAGTGTGAGATTGAGATTCATGACGGAACAGAAGATGTTATTTTTCTTGATGCGGCAATAAAAGAGGCGCCGTCATACAGTGAACCCGAAATAATGAATTACAGCAGAGTAATGTCAAACAAAACTCCGTATTCAAGAAACGGACTAATGATTTCCTCAATTGAATATAAAGTCGGTGGAGATAATTACGAAGAATATCTTTCTGTTATGTTGAAAAACGCTACAGGAAAAGCTATAGATTTAACTTCGGGATTTTATTACAAGTCATATGATGCTCATAATCTTGTTGTTGACTCAGGAATCATGTATACCGAAATGCTCAACGACGGTGAAACCTGTGTAGGAGAGGTCAATACGTACGGGATATCAAAGGTTGTATTTTACGGTGCGGATGTCGATGAGGGCATGAAATCAGTTGAGCCGACGTTGGCAAATTATAATGGTATCCGGTCAAATGCAGTACCGTATACAACAAACGGCATTGCTTTGAGTTCTATTCGTTATAATTATGACGAGTATGAATGTTTTGAATGGCTTTCTGCTGTGGTCAAAAACAATACAGGCAAGGCAATTGACAACACCTCGAGCATTTATTACAAGGAATATGATAAAAACGGAGTTGTAATATATTCTGACAGATATTTCATTGAATCACTGAACAACGGCGAGAGTTGTGAATGCTATGCTGAATTAGTTAACGGTGCAACGAAGGTAGTGTTCTTTTATGCGGATATAATTGATGGTACACCGTCTGTTCTGCCGCAGCTAAGCGACTATGGTTATATTCAGTCGAATAGCTGGCCTTATTCAAGCAATGGCATTTCGCTTGAAAAGGTTCTTTATAATCGTGCTACTGAGAGCAGTTTTTCAAATGTCTTTCTGACATTTGAAAATAAAACCGGCAAGCCCACAGGATCAGGAACACAAATAGCCTATAAAGCGTATGATTATGACGGATTTGTAATTGATTCGGGCAAAATCCCGCTTCCTGCTATGAACAATTCCGAAACATGCAATGTTACCCTTGAACTATATGATGGCACAGCAATAGTTGTTTTTTACAATGCACAGGTTGTTGAAGGAACTGCATTCGTCAAGCCTGAATTAAATCCGTTTAAAGGTATTTATACCAATAAAACACCGTATACAGAAAACGGAATAACAATTACAGCAATCGAATATGACAGAATTAAGCATACGGTAACTGTTATTGTAAGAAACGATGAACTTGAATTGAATGACTCTGCAATCAGTGTACATTTCAAAGCTTATAATGATATTCAGGTTTTATATGATTCCGGTTGTATGATATTTGATTATCTGGATAAAGGTGAAAGTGTAAAGTTTACATTTTACGGAGGAGACCATCTGCAAGCTTTGTATTTTTACGATGTCGGAATATATGATGTGAAATGATTCAAAACCCGATTGATTTTTTAAGTCAGTCGGGTTTTTCTTTGCAATTTGTAGTATAATTATGTCATATTTTAACTTTTCGTCGGCTACTTTATAAGAATAAAAATAAGGAGGTGTAAAGGTGTCAAAAAGTGATATTCAGAAAATCGTGAATGACTGCTACGAAAAATATTATCAGTCAATTTACAGATATTGCTTTGCCCGACTGGGCGACCTTAATGAGCACGCATATGACTGTGCGCAGGATACCTTTCTCGTTCTTCAGAAAAAGCTGACGGATGGAATAAGCATTGAACAAAAACGGGCGTTTCTATACAGAACCGCAGATACTTTTGTCATGAGGACTGTTGAGCGTTACAAAAAGCAGAAGCGACGGACTGTACCGCTTGAGGAAGCTGAGAAAAAAGCTTCGCCGCCTGTCATACCCGACAATTTTGATTATGACAAATGTGCGGCAATGCTTGTAGCATTGCTGTCGAGCGAGGAACAGGAGTTGTATGAAATGAAATACATAAAGCGGATGACACTTGTTGATATTGCAGAGTTTTTGGATATTTCACCGCCTGCTGCCGCCAAAAGAACATCACGTTTGCGGCAAAGAATAAAAGATTTAATAAAAGAAAAACAACTGTTTGAAAATGAGGTGATACTGTGAACAGTTTAGCATTTACAAGAGGTATTTTAAGCGAAATATATGACGATAAAACATTTAAAAATGAGGTTTCGGAGTTGATAAATTCGTTGATAGATTCAGAGCTTCTGAAGGAAGAGCCTGATTTTGATTTTATTGATGAATGTGTTGATGTGCTGATTGATGTTCAAAGCGGAAATTTCGGCTCTGTTATACCGTTTATTGCCGAAAATAAATTTAACGATGAGGACAAAAAACGCAAGGTTTTAAGTGTATTCTTAGCGTGTGCTGTTGTGCTTTCGCTGAGCTTCGGTGCCGCTGCAATAAATTATACAGCAGAAAAGAAAAAAGAGAAACAGAAAACCGAACATACAACGCAAACAGTAACCGAGCAAACTACAACCTCAACGACTGTTTTCAAAACAACATCAACAACTGCCACAGAGAATATAACAGATGCAAAAGCGGTAAAGCTTAAATTTAAATTTGCATCCGATTTTAAATCTGATTATAAAACAGGGGAAAAGCTCAATCTCAAAGGCATAACCGTAACAGTTGAGTACAGCGACGGAACAAAAAAGAACGTGGATATCAATGATTGCAAAATAATTAAAAGCGACACTTTCGGAAAGAACAGTTTTGTTGAAAAGGTTACGGTCGAATATGCAGGAGTGCGAAACAGCTTTTTTGTAACATTCGGTGAAAATGTCACAGGGTTTGAAATCACGCATTATACCGGCTTTGATAAAAGCACTCAGGCTCCGAAAATTCAGACATCTTCGCAGTATGTTGAGGTTAAAGCAGGGCAAAGCATAAGTGTTCCGATGACTAAAAACAATGACGGCTTTGTTTGTTTTACGGCTGATAATAACAATCTGAGTGACGTTTCAATAAGCTACAAGGGAGGGGTGAACGGCAGACAGATTTATTTGAACGCAACAGGCCGTAAACCCGGGGTAACCACAATTTCCATTGCTTATGAGCGTAATCCGAATGATATTATGGCAAGGGTGACTGTTAAGGTGCTTGAAAATGAACAGGAAAACAAAACTTCTGAAATAAACTTAGGAGAGTGAAATTCATGGATTACATAAAAGCAACAATAAAACTTGATAAAAAGCTATTTCGCAAAGCAGGAGATGCTTTGGCATACAAAAATAAAAAGTTAAAAATCAGACTTATCATCGGACTGATTATTTGTTTTGTTATTGCACCGTTGCTCACATATTTCTGTTATCTTAAACAGTATGATGAGATTTTTGTTATGCCTACGCTTGGAATAATACTTATATTTTCTTATTACTTCTATCCGAAAATTCTCGGGGATACATTGTATAAAGCACAGTCAAAAGAGATTCCTAAGAAGGAAACAACGTGTTATTTTTCAGAAGATGATTTCAGAGTTGAGACAGTTGACACAAACTCGGTTATAAAATATTCCGCAGTTGTAAAACTCCTTGAAACAGATGATCTTTATCTCATTTATATCACAAGGACTTCTGCGTTCATCATTCCGAAAAACTGCATCGAAAATTCAATCTGTGATGTAAAGATGTTTCTTGAATCAAAGGTCGGTAAGCAGTTTACATTCGTCAAGAATAAATCAACAGGCAAGGCTGTTGCAAAGATAATCGGAATAGTTATTCTCAGCTTGCTTTTAACATTCTTGGCATATGGTATTGCAGATAAGCAGCTTGATGCGCCGCAGACATTTTATCATGAGAATTATTCTGTAACACTCGATAAGCATTTTGCCGAGTGGGAAGAAAACCAGATGGACGATTATTCGCTCGCGTCAGATGAAGCTACCTTGATAGTGGATAAATACAACCAGGAAGACGCGGAATACGTCTTTGATGATCAAAATGTTAATCTTGAAAAAATAATAGATAATTTCTGTGAAGATGTGGAAATGATTAGCACGAAACAGGTTAACCGTAATCATTATATAATTAAATATTTTGATGAATATGAGGGCATAAAATTCTATAATACAGTCTGCATTCAGCAAGTCGGTGATGAATATTGGATAACACAGCTTTATTGTGAAAAATCTCTCAAAGAAGATTACGAGCAAAAGTTTGATACTTGGATTTCATCAATTAAATATAATGGAGGACAAACAAAATGAAAAAAATATTTAGTTTCTTCTTAATAATTATTATGGTATTTTCAATGTCAACTGTCAGCTTTGCACGTGAATACAGTGCTGACGAATTTGACGGAAAAGAACCCGAGATTTTCTGTAAAATTAAAAAATCATCCGCAGTATTGACAACAAATATGTTGGAAAAAGTTATACTTTGTGCGGATTATTATGCAGGCGAGGACTGTGAGCTTATCTGGAGCATTGAAGGTAAAAGCAATTTTATTAAAGGCGAAACAAAGAAAAATGCAAAGGGTGAAACTGTTACTCTGCGGTTTATGGATAATTCAACAGTTAAGCTGAAACTCGTATCTTCGGACGGAAGAGTCCTCTCCGAGGATGAGATTTTTTTGGTATCTTACAGGTCTTACATAAAAAAAGATAACACTTCATTTTTCGATAGGCTTATAACAAACTTTTTTATGTCAATAATGATTATCTGGGGAGTTATCGGAGGAACATTTGCATCGGCTTTTAAATGGTGAAGCGGCAAACTGTTATATGATTTGAACATAATAAAAGGTCACCCGAACAGGTGACCTTTAACTTTAATCGTATATGAAATTGTTTTCGTCGGTTTCGTTACCCGAGGAATCGCTGTTATAGTTTTGAGTAGTGGTGGTTGTAGTAGTTGTGGTTGTTTCAGGCTCAGCCCATACAAAAAGATAAACGGTTGTGTTCTTCTCGTAAATTGCGCCTGCCTCAAGGTCAAAGCCTGCAACAGTACCGGGAGTCTGATTGTCTGTATTGAGCTTCTCAATCTTTTTGCAGACAAATCCCATTTTGCTGAGCGTCTCAAAGGCTGTTTCATACTTTTCGCCGATTATTCCGCTCATGGGGAATGAAACGGTTTCTTTGCCCTTACTTACAACAAGTTTGATAACCGAACCCTGATCAACTGATGAACCTACCTCGGCAGACTGCTTCATAACAACGTCAACCTCGTACTCGGAGCTGTTCTGAGAGCTTGTTTCAAAAACAAAATTTTTGTTGTAATATTCATCGCTGAGGATGTCATTTATGTTCTTTCCGATAAAGTTGGGAACTTCAACCTGAACAGCTGTTGCGGTGCCTTTGTCCTTGCCCTGACCGATATTAAACTTATCAAGTACGCCCGTTGAGAAAAGCACAACAAACAGAACGGCGAGAACTATTACTGCGGAAGCAATTCCGATAACGATTGTGGAACGGTTGTGACGCTTCTGAGCGGCTTCGCGTTTTTCCGAAACATACGGTTCGTCATCAGGCTCAAGTCGCTGAGCCACATTCTGATATTTCGGCTGCGGCTTGTTGGCAGGCTCAAATTCAAGACCGGAAACCGCTGCGCTGGGAGCTGCTGAAAGCTCTGCTCGAAGCTCTTCGACAGAACGTGTTCTGTCCTCGGGGAGAATCTGAAGTGCGTTTACAAGGCCGTTAATAACATATGCAGGCAGCTGTTCGGCAAATTTACCCGGAACCATAAGCCTGTCATTGGTAACTCGTTCTGTTGAATCAATCGGGTCTGTGCCGATAAGCGTTCTGTAAAGCACAGCACCGAAACCGTAAATATCTGTCCACGGTCCCTGACGTCCGTCAAATCCGTACTGCTCAAAAGCGGCATAGCCTGCAAAGAGCTGTGATTTAAGGTCGCTGCGTGCTGAGCGTACAGGGCTGATACTGAAGCCTGTGATACGAATTTTACCGTCATTAGCGACAATGAGCGTTGACGGAGAAATACCGCGGTGAATTATACCTGATGAATGAAGTGTGCCGAGTGTTGAGAGCACAGGCATAAGCAGGGGGCGTGCCTTTTCCCAGGAAATATAGCCGAGGTTGTTTTTCAGAAGATACTCCCTGAGTGTAACACCCTCAATGTTTTCCGTGATAACGTAGCAGGTACCGTTGCCTTCAAGTATATCATAAACCTTTACGAGAGCCGACAGACCGCTGAGACGAAGAATCTTTCTCCACATCTCAATGAAGCTCTGCATAAGGTCGTTGTAAAGCTCTGTCTTTTCTTCCTCTGGGCTTACCTCAAGTGTCTTATTGTTGCGGACAGCAACACCGATAGGGTAAAACTCACGGATATTGACAGACGCTCTTGTTGAAAGGTCAAGACCCATATAGGTTGCGCCGTCACCGTTGTATTCAAGAAGCTTGCCGACAAGATATCTGTTTCCGAGAACAGTTCTGATCGGGAGGTATGGCGCAATTTGCTGTGATTCTGTATTAAAGCCGCAATGAGGGCACTCCTTAAGTGTGCCGATTTCCTTCATACAGCTCATACAAAGATTATCCGAATTGATCATTATGTGAAAACCTTCTTCCGATAATTCAAGAAATTCTCATATAATCATACCAAGAATTTGCTATTTTGTCAAGTTTTAGGGTGGTTACATATTATGACAAAAGAGCGTTTTGTCCAACGGTTGCCGGCACAAAACGCTCTCAGATTTATAAATCAAGTTTTAAATCGTTCTCTTTTATCCAGCCGATTTTTCTGAGTATCAGACAGAAAACAGTTGAAAGAACAGCAGGTAATACAAAGCTTATCAGCACAAGACCGACCCAGTCAAAGGCCGTGATTGCTGTTTTAGCACCGTTTGCAATGTCGTTGAGCCATCCTGTATAAACACCGATTTGTCCTACAAGTCCGCACGTTCCCATTCCCGAGGAAACGGCTGCGCCGTTCATCTGAAGCTTGAAAACACAGGTGGCGATGGGACCGGTTATCATTGAAGCAAGAGTAGGAGGAATCCATATTCTCGGATTCTTAACGATGTTGCCCATCTGAAGCATACTCGTTCCGAGTCCCTGCGATACAAGACCGCCCCACTTATTTTCTTTAAAGCTCATTACCGCAAAGCCGACCATCTGAGCACAGCATCCTGCGAGTGCCGCACCGCCTGCAAGTCCCGTAAGACCGAGAGCCGCACAGATAGCGGCACTGCTTATCGGGAGAGTGAGTGCGATTCCGACAATAGCGGAAACGAGCACACCCATAAGAAGCGGCTTAAGCTCGGTTGCCCACATTATTGCGTCGCCGACAGCGCTTGCGGCTTTGCCGATATACGGAGCGCATATGATTGACAGCGCACAGCCCGAAAGAATTGTGACAAGGGGAGTAACAAGAATATCAAGCTTGGTTTCCTTGCTTACAAGCTTGCCGAGCTCGGCGGAAATGATTGCAATAATCAGAACCGCGAGCGGTCCGCCTGCGCTGCCCTGAGTATCAGCGGCATATCCGACAGCCGCAAGGGAAAACAGTACAAGTGACGGAGCTTTAAGCGCATAGCCGATAGCAATTGCCATTGCACAGCCCTTGGCATCAGACGCAAAGCTGCCGATGTTTATAAGCATTTCAATTGAAAACTGCTTACCGATTGTTGAAAGGATTGTACCGATGAGCAATGAGGCAAAAAGACCCTGTGCCATCGCACTCAAAGCGTCGATTCCGTAGCGCTTTGCCGATATCTCGATATCCTTACGTTTTAAGAATTCTTTGACTTTACTCATTATATTTCCTCCGCAAATTTACTTTGTATGAGCCTTACACTTAAGAGCTTCTTTGGAGGTTGTGTACCAGAAACTGTTTGCCTTGATTTCGATTGTATATTCCATATCGGGCTCAAGGTTATCAACAACAGTTTTCATTGTTTCGGGCATATTATAAAAATAATACTCTGACCAGATGCTGAAACGTCTTACAACAAAGTCGTCTGAGTTCTTAACGGTGATGTTGTAGCTGTTTACATAGGGGTCATCATCCGACTTCGCCTGAGGGAACTCTATTTCAATCTCGTTCTCAGCTTCGGCGAGAACTTTTATTTCTGCATTTTTGTCAAAATAGGGGAATGATGCCTTGTTATATCTTTCCTGAGTGTATTTAAATGAATCGGGATCTGACGGTGTGTCAATTTCCCACGTGTAGGGGAAGAAGTTTTCTGTCAGAACATCATAAGGATAAACACGAACACGGTTGTTTTCGTCAGCCTCAACTATTAACATCTGAGCTGCCTGTTCTTTTTTCGGCGGAATTGTGCCGTACTTCTTGTCAAACTCATCAAGCTCAAAGTAGCTGAGCGTACCTGTTCCGAGAGAGGTGAAATGATTCTGATGAATTGAACGCGGGTCGTTTATCGGAGCGTGTGAGTGACCTGAAAAATGGACAATCTGCGGATAGTCCATATAAATTGAAATCAGATCGTCCTCACCCCAAAGAACACTTCCGTAAACTGTGCCCGTGTTATGCGGATGCTGAAAAACGAAAATCGGCTTGTCTCTGCCGTCCTTTGCGGCGCATTTGAGGTTGTCGGACATCCACTTTTTCTTCTCGTCATTGTAATTACAGCCGTGTGACGGAGATTCTGAAATGAAGTGGAAGCCGTTGATAACAACGTGATTATCGGGTTCACAGCCGAAAACCTGTTTCAGCCTTGCTGTTGCAACCTCAGGACCGCCCTCGGTATGGTATTCGTGGCTTGCGATTGAAGCGATTACCTGTGTGCCGTCCTTGACGTTTTCATCTATAATCTTTTTAGCGGCTTCCATCTGAATGAGCGAGCCGTTGTTGGCAAAGTCACCGACAATAACAAGCGCGTCAAGATTTTTATATGTGTCGGAGCTTTCTGCAATTTTGTATGCACAGTTTATAGCCTTGGCGAATCTGTCCCTTTCAACGGACGGCTCGTCCTTGATGTGAATGTCGCTGACTGCCATAAATCTGATTTTCGGAATGAATTTTTTTGTTTCCATAGTTATTCTCCTCAGGAAATTTTAGTTATTTTATCGCTTTATGGTGATAAAGTCAAGAGTATTTGCGTAATAAATAATAATATGGTATAATTAAAACATAAAAGCAAAAGGAAAGTGAACATAAAATGAAATCTATCAGCAAAAGCAGAGGCTCGGACAAGGGAAAAAGTGCTGTACTCATTGTCGCCTCGGTTATTGTCATTATCAGTTTTCTTGCCGCCGTCAGATTTTTGTCTCAGATTGTTTATGAGCATTATGACGATGAGCTGATAGTCTGCCTTGATGCGGGACACGGCGGAAGCGATGCGGGTGCGGCGTCGACAGACGGAAAAAGGCTCGAAAAGGATGATAACCTTGCCCTTACGCTTAAGGTCAAAGACGAGCTTGAAAAAATGAATGTGAAGGTTGTTCTGACACGTGAGGATGACACTTATATTTCACTCAAGGACAGATGTAAAAGGGCTAATAAAGCCCATTGCGACCTCTTTGTGGCAATTCACCGCAACAGCTCGGCAAAAGGTACGGGACTTGAGGCGTGGATATCCAAAATTGAGAAAAACGGTGAACGCTCCGCCGCTAAAAGGATGCTCTCCTCGTTAAGTGATATCACAGGACTTGAGAACAGGGGAGTCAAGAGAGGCTACCGTGATATGAGTGCCAACAACTACTATGTGAATGCCAACACAAATATGCCGTCAATTCTTCTTGAGGTCGGATTCATAACGAGTGAAAACGACAACAGGGTGTTTGATGAAAAAACTGACGAGATGGCAGCTTCAATCGCCAAAACAATATATGATGCAATTTCAGAATGAACTTAACCCGTGGATTATACAGTCCACGGGTTAACTGTTATATTAGTAATGAGCCTTACCGCAGGCGCAGTAGGGATTAGCCTTGAAGAGCTTGCAGAGGAAAATCCACACGTTCCACATTACCTTAGCGACGGGTTCGTCCGAATGGCAGAGGCAGTTGTCGTCAAGAGAGGGATACTCGGGAGAATTTACAGCACAACCCTTGTTGAGCTTTGCAACCTCATTTACTGAGTAAACGCCGTTTTCATCATATTTTATAAAGCGCATTTTGTCATATGTAAACTGGATTATTCCCATTGTAAGCTTGTCGGTTGAGGTATCGGAAACTGTGTTGTGTGAATAGCCGATATAGCCGCAGTTGGTGTATGTGAAGTTAAGTGTTTCTTCTGTGTAACGGTCATCACCGCGCTTGTCGGGCTGAGGAATACGGATTGTATCGCCGGGCTTCATAAAGTTTACCGAACCTCCGATATAATCGTCATAAACGCCTGAATGGTTGTGACCGTAGATGAATATGATATCAAGTGTCTTTGCTTTTTCGTTGAGAACATTGAAAAGGTACGATGAGTACATATTGTCGCCGCCGCCTGTTCGTGTGGAGTGGTGGAGGGGAACATGAGTCATAACGATAACGGGTCTTCTGTCACCGTCAGCAATCATAGCGTCAAGAGAGCTGTTGATATTATCGGCAAGAGCCTTAACCTTTTTGTCAAATCTGAGATACTGATTCCACGGGAAATCGTTCTCGTTTATAACGTAAAGGCAGTATGAACCCATATCATAGAAGCCTGTGTCAGCAAACTGCTTTTTGGGATTGTCATGGTTACCCTGAATGCATACAGCGGAAGCGGGATCCATTTCAGGATAAACGCTCAGAAGAGTGTTTCTGATTCTTGAAATGCCGGGAACTGCGTTATCGAAAAGAATCATTGTGTAGTCACCGCCGACAAGAAGTGAGTCGGGCGCGGGCATACCGTCATTTTTGGCGATGTTGAGAATCTTGCCGAAACGGTCATACGCTTCTGTGCCGGAATGCTGAAAGTCAGAAGCGGAAATAATTGTTGAATATGCGTTGGGGTCATAGGTGCTTTTGACCTCTGATGTACCCATTATTACAAGGCTGAATGTAACAATCAGCGCAAGAAGAACGGACAGAGATTTTTTGAAAAATTTTTTCATAGCTGTTCCTCCAAATGTTTTTGTAAATTATAGCATAATTTTTTTTATAATTCAATCATTTTGTAAAAACAAACAGCCCTCACCGGGAGAGCTGTTTATATAAAAGGTACTTATCTGATAAACAGTATTGCTGACCTGATAATTGCCACTATATCTTTTATAAAGCTCACTATCAGCTCAAAATAATTTACAGCAGAATCTTCAGTGGAAGTAACTGTTTCTGCTTCAACGGTCTGTGAAATAAGATTCAGATATTCGCTGTACGCTGAAGAGGCTTCAAGTGTATCGCTGCTCTGATTAACCTGTGCAAGCAGAAGACCTGCATCCTCAAGTATCTGAACATCAAGACTGTCAATCACGCCGTCATGGTTGCAGTCACCTGCGGTGTAAGCCGCTGTGCCGAGGCTTTCCTCGTTAAGCATTCCGCTGACAACACAGCTGTCAAGCATTGAGTCGATTCCGTCATACAAGCCGTCACCGTTAATATCACCGTAAATAACAACATAATAGCTGACAGCATCGCCTGATAAATAAGTTACCGTTACCTGTGAGCCTGTTCCGAGAGTGGTTCCGGCCGATGGTGTAACAGTAACCTCGACATCTGTTTCAAGCACATTATCGGAGATAAAATCCTCGTCTGTTGTGCCGAGAGAAAAACCTGAAATAATATTACCGTTAAAATCACAGTTTGTCAGTACATTCGGAATAGCTCTGCTCTGAATATCATGACAGCTTTCGCACTCTCTCTGAATAAGTCCGTCAGAATCGGATGATGGGTAAGTGATTACCGTCCAATCGGAGTAGCTGTGACCTAAGGCGGAAGTTGCGGTATCGGTGTAGGTATCGCCGCATCTTGAACAGGTGTGAGAGGTATATCCCTGCGTGTCGCAGGTCGGCGAAATTACTTCGTCAATATAGCTGTGACCGAGCTTGGGCAATGTGTTCGTCTCATATTCGTCACACTCTGAACAGGTTCGTTTTTCAAGACCTGCAAGTATACAGGTTGGCTGCTGAACGGTAATCCACGCAGACCAGCTGTGCTTATGCTTAGCAGAGTCAAGGAGGGTAAGGACATTAAGCGATTTATATGTATAGCTTGTGCTTGAGTAAGCTGTAACGGTTTCCGTTGCCGAGTCGAGCATATCGGCTTTCAGCTGTTCTGCTGTGCGGTCGGGATATTTTTCCATATACAGCGCTGCCGCCGCCGCAACAAGCGGAGCTGCCTGCGATGTACCGTTATTCAGCGTGTATTTTCCCGTAGATACGCCGCAGCCGAGAATTCCTACACCCGGAGCGGCAATATTGTAAAACTGTCCGCCGTTTGTATCATAGTTTGAAAATGCTGCAAGCTGTGTCGGGTTATCTTTATCTATTGCCATAACACCGAGAACATTGCTGAGTGAAGCAGGATAGAATTTTTGGGAAGATGTGGACGTGCCGTTATTTCCTGCGGAGGCGATTACAAGTACGCCTGCGTTAACAGCTCTTGTTATTGCGGATGAAATTGCGGATGAATTAGAAGTGCTTCCGAGTGACAGGTTTATAATATCGGCACCGTTCTGACGTGCGTAATCAATTGCGTTGGCAACTGAAGCGGATGTGAAAGACGGATTCTGAGTGTCGCTCAAGTAACATGCCGCCTGAATAAGCATCAGCTCGGCACCGTATGCCGCACCGATACCGCCTGAGCCGTTCGGCGCCATACCGATTACACCTGCAACATTTGAGCCGTGAGCTGTGTTATCAAAAGCCGTGCCGTCGCTTTTGTAAATCGGAGCGATGTTATCATTGTTGTTGTGTGCGTTCCAACCGATTGTACCCTGACTGTTTCTCCAAAGATTAACAGGGAAATCGGATGCATTGACATAAAATCCGTCATCAATAATCGCAACGGTAACACCCGCACCTGTAACCTCATATTCCTGCCATGCTTCGGGAAAATGCATTTTATCGTTGAGATACCATTTCTGATAGTTTTTATAGAAATTGACGTTATTCGTAACCTCGCTCGGCATAACGAAATCAGTAGTGTGAAGTATGTAGTTCGGCTCGGCGGTGATGTTTCCGATTTTATTAAGCTCATTGCAGACTTCAGAAATATTGCCGTCAACCTCCGCAAGATATCTGTTTTCTCCTGCTGAGTATGTTTCAGACTCTGTCAGTTCCTCAATACCGGTTTCATCAAAATCAAGATATACGGTTTTATCGTCAGAGGATGTAAAGAGGTTTCCTTCGCTGTCGACTATTTCCGCTGAGCTGGTAATGACAATTTCTCCTTCAACATATTCGGCTGATTCTGTTTCGGTTTTTGCCGAAGCGCAGAAGGGCAGGGCTGAAAGCATAAAAATTATGCTTAAGAGTATAGATATAAATTTTTTTATGTTCATACAATCAGCTCCGATCGAAAAGTGTTCTTTTATTGCATTATATAATAAAAAGAAAAAATATTCAAATGTTTTTTATAAAAATGCCCCCTTACGGTGCTGATTCCGTAAGAGGGCATATTGAATTTACCGGGGAGGTAAATTCTCAGGGGGCTGAATTGATTAGTGCTTTAACCAGCTGAAAGAGAATATCTTTGTGATAAAGCTCTTGATTACAAGGCTGAGGCTGTAATTTACTTCAATTGTAAATGTTGCTGTTGCGCCCTTGTAGTTAACTGTAATCTTTTCTGAGCCGTTTCCTTTGGCTGTTGTTTTATTGAGTGTGTATCCTGATGCAACACGCTCAACTGTACCGTCTGTGTATGTAACCTCAAGTGTGAGACCGCTTGCGTCAATTGCTTCGCCGTAGTTGTATTCAGTCTTGACGGGCTTCTTAACAACCTTGATTGAAGCTACCTGAGCGGGAGTAACTGTAAGCTGAGCCTCTGCCGCTGTACCTGTACCGTTTGAGGCGGATACGGTGTAAGTGTGTTCACCTGTTGCGTCTGCTGTAACTGTGACAGTCCATGCTTTTGCGTTTGCGGATTCGCTTGTATAGAGCTTACTGTTATCAATTGTTGATTTGAACTCAGCGTTTACTGTGTTGCCGTTTTCATCTGTAACAACAAGGCTGTCAACAAACTGTGATGTAGTGAATTCTGCTGTTGCCTTAAGACCCTTTGCTGTCTGTGCAAAATTCTTCTTAAGAGTAACGTCATAGTTGGGGACAGATGCCTTATACTGAGTGTCGATAACACCGAATGTATCACAGTAGATACCCCAGCTTGCCATAAGACCTGCAACTGCTGACTCTTCGCCGTCCTCGCTGAGTACGATTGATTCGGCTGATGCAGTCTGAAGCTCATCTTCTGTCTTGGCTTCAACAATATTTGTTACTGCCTGGTTATATGTCATCTTAACATTTGTGATAGAGATGATATCGTTTGAATCACTTGTAAGTGCATTTGTGAGAACAACAACCGCTCTGTAATAATCCACACCGTCAATTCTTGTCTGTGTAAAGCTTACTGCGTCTGTGATGTCGTAGAACATTTCGGTTGCGGAGGTAACTGTCTTTTCAACAGATTTGCCTACCGTAGCACCGTTTTCGTCTATTGTCTGAACAAGGAATTTTGCGTTGTTGAGGGGAGTGGGAAGCTTAACCTCGAGCTGTACGCTTTCGGGAAGCTTGGAGCATACAAGTGCAAATCCGACACCCTTACCGGGAGTGATGTAAACCTCTTCGTTAGGACCTGTAAGTTCAAAGTCCTTAATTGAGTTCTGGTCAAGCATACCGCCGCCTGTGTAGTCGTTGTCGATTGTATCAACATAAACCGCACCTGCTGTTTCACTTGTACGAAGATCACCGATTGCAAGAATATAGTCACGGATAGATGCTTCGTACTCGTTAGCCTGTTTGTCAGCGAGGTAAGCGTCATTAGCTTCGCCGTACTGGCTGTTGCCTTCGCCAAGACCCATGGGGTTGTAAATTCTTACAGCATCAAGATAGAATGTACTGCCTGTAATGCCGAGGAATTTCTGCGGAGCGTTTACGTTAATCTTTACATTGTATGTGCCGTAAGGCATTCCTGTGTAAGAGATAACGGGAATCTGATAGAGATTCTGAACACCCTTATTGATAACGGGAACGTTTGCGATAAGCTGATTTGAAGTGTTGTAAACAGCTACTGTAATCTGACCGCAGTTCATATCTGTACGGCTGATGATATCAAAACCTGTACCTGTGAATGTGAACTCTGCGTAAGCGTCAAACTGATTCTTGCCGTTTGCATCTTTGGAAACCGTACCCTGAACAGTCATAGCTGAACCGTTGCTGAACTTGTTGCAGCCTTCGTATGAGCTGTCATAGCCGTAAGGCACATTGCCCTGACCGATTTCACCGTTGTCCTGTCTGTCATTGATATCGGTGTTTGCTGTGAGATTTGATGATGTTGAGTTATCGTCGCTTACCTGATACCAGTTGCCTGTGTACTTGATGTAAAGTCCGCCGTTTTCTGCGCTGCCACCAAAGTCGTCTTCATAGTAAACGGATGTTGCGGGGATAACCTTGACAGTAGAGTAGAGGAGGTCTGCAGAAGCTGTGTTCTTTGCAGGAGCAGCCTCGGGGCTTACATAGTAGTAGAAGGTTTCAATGCTGCTGAGGTAATTGAACAATGAGAACGAAACCTTTTCAACACCTGTCTTGTAAGCGGTCTTAAGAACGCTTACTTCATCGTAGATTGTTTCAGTTGTTTTCTTTTCGGTTAAGGTCGGATAACTGACAGTAATTCTTCTTCCGTATGTTGAGCTTGTCGCAGATGAACGCGAAAGTGAAACTGTGATAGTAATATCAGTTCCGTTTATGTCTTTCATATTATTAAGAGTATGGGTGAAAGAACCGCTGTTGCTGTTTGTGAGGGAAGCAACCTGATTATTTCCAACATAAATATATACGTAATAATATGTTGTCCAACCGCTTCTCTGAGTTGCATAGTATGCAGAAACAATTGAGCCGTCAGGTAATGTTGCAAGGGTTGTTCTTGAGTTTGAATTTGTTGAGCTGACTGAAACAGTTGCAGAGGTGTTGTTTCCAGTCTGATAGTATGTTCTTTCAACTTCTTTTTCGCCGATTGTTGTCTCAAGCTCATAATTCTTAACGATATACATTGTGCCGTCAAGATTTGTGAAAGCGTAATCTCCGTCGATTACATATTTACCGTCTGCAAGAGAAGCACATATCTGAGTACCGTTTGTGCTGTTTGCGGCATACTTTATAACCTTGCCGTTTGCGTCAACTGCATATCTGAGCTGTGTTGTGTCATTAGTTGTGCCGACCTTGTAGGTTACGGGATAAACATAGCTTGTACCTTTAAGCTCAAAAGGCTTAACAACATTGTTGCCGACAGGAACAGTAACACTTTCGTCAACAGCACCGGGCTGAACTGTCGCAACACCGTTGGCGGTTTTGATTGTCTGTGCTGTGTTCATGCCTGATGTCGGCTCGCTTACCGTAAGACCGTTGATAACAAAGTTGCCTACATCGTTTGCAAGGGGATCAATGAATATCGGCTTGCCGTAGTCAACAACAACTGCGTCGGGATTTATGCCCATTTTAACAATAGCAAATGCAACCTTGACAGATGTGTAATCGCTGATACCGTTTACAGTTCCGTCAGATGCGATTGTTGTACCTGTCGGGTCAAATACAAATGTTGTGTTTGTATCGTCGCTGATAGTTGACTTGTTATATCTGTCGTTACTGCTGATTATTCCTGTGTAGGATGCGTTCTCGTTATAGAACATATATCCGTCGGGGAGGAGGCTGACAAGAACATTATAGTCAATTGTTGTTGCTGTGTTGAGATACTTTTCAACCTCAACAAGCTCACTCATAACTGTTCTGTTCTCAAGACTTACTCTTGTACCGTTCTCGTTGATGGGCTTTCCGTTTATGTCAACGAGATAAAGCTCATACGCAAGTGATGCGTCTTCCCATGAAAGGTTGGGAACAGGGTATTCGAGCTGACAGTCGTTGCCGAGATAGTTTTTGTAATACATTTTAGCTTCTTCATTTGTGTCATATGTACCTGCGGGACACTCTCCCTGCATTGAACCGTCGAGATAAACATTATATGTGATTATCAGTTCATCTTCGGTACAAGCACCGAGAACCCAGTAGAAGGATTCAGCGGGAACAGATACATCTCCGACAGTAATTGCTGAAGCTGTTGTATTGTATATAACATTTGTGCCGTTAATAACACCATTTGAAAGGATGTTGCCCGACTTAAGTGATGAGTATGCCTGAGTACCGTCAGCGTTGAATGTGATTGTTTCGATAACTTCGGGAGTATTGTTTCTATGCATACCGATCATTGATTCGGTAACAGTTATGCCATTTACAACCTTGCCGACATCACCAAGATGATAGGTGCTGTATTTGCTGATTGTGATTTTAGGAGTTATATTGTAATCAGCGAGAGCGATTGTTGAACCTGACGCTGTATGTGAAACTGTGTTTGACATAAGCAGGTTGAAGTTTGCTCCCATTGTGTCAATTACATGTGCGGATGAAGTCTAAACAGCAATCTGATCCGCCATTTCAAGAAGACCTGATGCGATTTCGGCGCTGTCGTCAGCAAGATAAACGTCAAGAGTCTGATTTTCAACAATGCTCTCAACAAAGTTCTTAAGGGGATAGCCGCTGGCATCTGTGAATACCCAGCTGTTAAATCCACCGTTGTCAAGGTCGATACCAAGGGCACTCATATTCTTAACACCGGATGTGTTATAAACCTTTGTTGCCCAGTAGCTGTCGGTGTTCTTTATGTAATTATACCAGTTTGCTTGTGTGTAGTTTGAGTTGTTTGAACCGCCTGTGTAAACTACTTCGTTGCCGCTTGAGTTAATCCATGTCTCGTTTTTATCCGGACGTGTTGTGTCTGAGTCATAACGGTACATTGTGCCGTTGTAGTGAGTCGGAGCACCGTCAGTTACAAAGATAACATAGATACCGCGATTGCTTGTTTCGTAGTTTTTACCTGTCTTTGCTTTGTAGTTGGCTTTAATCTGTTCGATAGCGCTTGAAGCCTCCATAAAGCCATAGTCGTAGTTTGTACCACCGTAGGAAAGGTCGCTTGTTGTAGATGCGGCACCGTTTGAGCCGTCAAATGTGATGTATACATTGTTGCTGCTGTCTGCCTCATATCTGATATTATTAACAGCACTTGTAACTGCGTTATAATTATCATATGAGGTGAAGAGTGTTCTTGTCGGGTCTGCGTAGTATGACCAGTTTTTAACATTTGATGTATTCTGCTCATGCTGTTTGTCAAGACCGCCGAAGGTTACGAATGAAATAGTATTGTTATCAAGGTTACCCTCGATATTATCAGCAAGAAGAACGCTTGAAAATTCCGCAACTGCATCCTGCATATTCTTAAGCTTTGATATCGCACCGGTCTCTGTCGCAAATGTTGTTGTGCCTGCTGTCCAGTACATAGAGTTTGAAACGTCTGTTACGAAAAGAACGTCAACACTGCTTGAATAGAAGGGCGGAACAGCCGTAGCAGTAAGGCTTACTTCACCAATGCCTGTGTTTTTGAGTTCTTCACCCGTTGCCCATTTATCAATTTTAACTGAACCTTCGTGAGGGAATACTGGATAATCCGGATCCTCGTTTTCAGCTGAAGGAGTTGCTGCGAGAGCGTAGACACTCATATGATTTGTAACAAAAGAAGCTTTTCCGTTGCTGTAATTGTGAGATATAAGCTGAGGTTCACCGTTCTCAGGAAGATAATAAACCTTTACAGAAGCTACGCTGAAATTCTGAGGAACAGGAATTGATACTGTAACTGAATCGCCCTGTGTATAGTTTGTGAGATTGATGTCATAAGCCACACAGTCTCTTGAACCGAAAACGCCCGAGCTTTTTACTGTTGAAGTAACATCGTTTACTGACATTGCAGATGCTTTGGTTCCTTCAACTGTAATGCCTGTTGAATTATCAGTAATATCTCTGATTTCAGGTTCGGGTGTTTTAAGGCTGTTTTCATACAACTCAAGAACCTGAGCATAAGCCATGATGAAAGGACCGAAGCCCTTACCTTCGTTAGAATAGTAATAGCTTGTTGTCTGATAATTGTCAGAACCGTTTGCGCTTGCCTTGAAGTATATATCGGAAAGGGTTGTGCCGGAAAGCTTATTGCTTACCATTCCTTTAAAGGCCGCTTTTGCGTATACGCCGTATGAATCGTCAAGCCATCCGTTGTTTACGCCCTTTGCGATTGTGTATGCCATCATTGCAGTACCGCTTGTTTCAAGTCTGTTTGTGCTTGTAACAGACTTATCAGTGAGGTTAGCCCACATACCTGTTGAAGCATCCTGATAGGGGAGCATATTGTCAACAAGATCTTTAAGAATAACCTTCATTGTATCAAGCTGAGTGCCGCTCATATACTGCATAACATCTACTACTGCCATAGCGTACCAGCCGATACCACGTGTCCAATGGTAGTTACAGTAATCTGTTTTTGAGTTGAGTGCGTGATAGTAAAGTCCTGTTGTAGAATTTCTATCATTATTATAGAGCCACTGGAAGCGACTGAAAATCTTATTCATCTGAGCTGTATCATTTGAATAATAAGCGTACTCTGCCATAAACGGCTGAATCATATAGATACCGTCAAGCCATACCTTATATGTCGGAGCTGTCGAAGAGTTCCAGTTTGAATGCCAGTAGTTATAACCAAGCTCGGATTTAGCATAGCTGCTGCCGGTGCCTGTTGTGAGGTCATTATAGAGTGTTGTTGCCATCTTGTAATATTTGCTTGAGGTATTAACATTTCCGTTAGCGTCCTTAGCCATATCAATAAGAAGGCTTGCGGTTTTATAGCAGTCAGCGCCGTGATAATCAACGTAACCTGCTGCATCCTTTGAGGTGTTACCTGAAGTACATTTTGCCCATGTGCCGTTTGAAGAAATCATTGTGCTCATGTAGCTTTCAGCATAATTTCTGTATGTGCTGTTTTTAGTGTAGTCGTAGATATCTTCAATACCTTCAAAAACTACACCGTTATAATAGCTCCACTCAAAAAGATATGATTTATTAGCGGTTTCACGCTTTTCATTATCCCATGAGAACTGTGTTCCGAATTTTGAAACAACAGTTGACGGGACGTTAGCGGAGCTGTTTACAGTTTGTGAGTCGATAAACGATTTTGCACTGTTCAGCGCGCTGAGCATCTGACTGTCCTGTACATCCGCAATCGCGGATGCTGTAACGCTGACAAAAGAAATCATCATTGCAATTACAAGGATAATGGATAATGTTTTTTTTAGCGTTTTTTTCATAAGATTTACCCCCTGTACCTTAAAAATATCACAATAAAGATATGTAAATATATTCTAAGGATATTTTACACCTTGATTATATCATAGGAAATCACTGCAATCTACCATATTTGTGCAAAAACACCAACAAAATAATAAGCTTTTACAATCTGTATTGTTGTATAATTTCAAAAAAATAATCAACATTAAGAAAAAATTTGTTTAAATCATACAATAATTCTGCGATATGTTAAATTTAATATCGCGATTATTCTGTGATAGAAAAATAAATGATATAAAAACGGCAATATTGTTGTCTAAAATATACAAAATGTAAAAAATGTAAATTTTCGACCATTTTTGTTTGAAAGAATATTTGCATATGATTAACAATTAGGGGTATGGTGATGCTTTTGCTTATCAGATGAATTTCCGATCTCGTTTTGCAATACTGCATAAATAAAACTGCCCGCCATACAGCGAGCAGTTTCGGGATGTATGAAATTTTGTGGTAGATTATTTCCAAAGCCAACCAAGGCCGAAGATTGTAAGGATAACCTGAGCAAATGAAACCTTAACATTGATCTTATAGCTGGTCTGAAGACCCTGGTAGTTTACAATAACACTTCTTTTGCCTGACTTGTCAGCCTTATAGGTGCTGAGAGTGTAACCGTTCTTCACAACCTTTGTTGTACCGTCGGAGTAGGTGACAAGAAGCTCAAGACCGCTTGCGTCGATTTCATCGCCGTAACTGTGATATCATTACCGTTTTTGTTCTTAATGTTTTTGTAGGTGTAATTATTGTACGTAGTAGAGGCGGATGAAAAAGAACCAATCGAAGTATTTCCAAAATAGAGATTTATATAATATGTTGTCCAAAAGAAACCTTGCGTTGAATAATATGCTGAAACTACCGTACCGTCAGGAAGTGTTGCCAAAACGGTTTTGTTGTTTGAATCATTTGAAATAGAACGAGTTGATGATACTGTATCGCCTAATTCGTAATATGTTCTCTCAACCTTTGTTTCAATTGTTTTGGAATCAAGCTGATAATCCTTAACAATATAAAGTGTACCCTTAAGATTGGTAATTGCGTAGCTTCCGTCAATTACGTAATCACCGTCTGCAAGAGAAGCTGCAATCTGTGTGCCGCTTGTGCTGCCTGCTGCATACTTTGTGATTTTACCGTTTGACTCAACTACATATCTTGCAGCACCCGTATTGTTTGAAGAAGTAACTTTACCGATTTCGGGATAAACGTAATTTGTACCACTGAGAGCAAAGGGAGTAACCACATTTTTTCCGAGAGGAACGATTGTGTTCTTATCAACTGTTCCGTCAAGAACCTTTGCAACACCGTTTGAAAGCTTTACTGTATCAGCAGTCATCTTTCCTGCTGAAGGAGGAGTTGTTGTAAGTCCGTTGATTACGAAGCTACCGTTGTCATTTGCGAGAGGATCTGAAAGAATAGTCTTACCATAGTCAAGAACTACAACATCCGGGTTGATTTGAAGCTTGATGATTGCAAAAGAAACCTTGACATCGTTGTACTGCGATGCTTTTACGTTGCCGTTTGTATCGGTAGTTGCATCTTCAGGGATAGAAACGATTGTAGTTTTTGTATCGTCGTTAACCTTTGCCTCACCGTGGCTGCCGCTTGCCATGAAAATGTCAAATGAAGAATCCTCGTTGTAGAGGTAGTAGCCCTCGGGAAGAATTTTTTGAAGAAGATCATAGTCAATTTCATAAGAAGTATTGAGATAAGCTTCTACCGTTTGGAGTTCACTCATAACCTCTCTGTTTTCAAATGAAACCTTGTCTCCGTTAAGATTGATCGGATTTCCGTCAGTATCTACAAGATAAAGCTCATAAGCTAACTTTGCCTCATCCCAGGGAAGATAGGGAACAGGGTAGGTCTTTTCACGCTGAACGCCCTTATAGTCTTTATAATAAAGCTTTGCTTCGTTGTTTGTTGCGAAGCTGCCCTCTTCACGTTCACCTTCCATTGAACCATCGAGGTAAATGTTGTATGTAAGCCTGATTTCATCTTCAGAAAGTGTTCCGAGGTACCAGAGTAAACTCTTGGGTGTAAGAACCTTACCTTTTTCAGTTACAACGTCATGGTCGGTTGTATTATACGTGAAGAATGAAGCATCAATAATACCGTTTTTAAGAATATTGCCGCTTTTTCTGTCAGAAAATGCCTGTGTACCGTCAGCGCTGAATGTAACTGTTTCAATAACACTCGGTGTGCCGTAATACTGACCAATCATACTCTCGGTAACTGTTACACCGTTCATTCGTGTACCGACATCTGACTTGTGATAAGTCGGATAACGCATAACTTTGATTGTCGGTGTAATTCCATAGTCGGAAAGCTTGATAACATTTCCGTTTGCGTCAGTTACTGTAGAAGCTCGCTGAAGGTCAAAATTTGTACCCATAAGGTCGATTGTATATGAACCCTCAGACATTGAAGAAACTTCTTTGGCAATAGAAGCAAGGTTTTCTGCAAGTTCAAGTTGGTCTTCTGCAAGTCCGACATCAAGTGTCTGATTTGTGACAATACCTGAAAGTACATTTTCAAGGGGATAACCCTCTGCTTTTGTGAAAATCCAATAGTCTGTGTTTGCCTGGAAACCGCCGTTCGGGAAGTCAATACCGATACAACTCATGTTGGTAACATGATCCATATTGTATACTTTTGTTGCCCATGCGTGGTCAGTATTCTTTATGTAGTTATACCACTGAGCCTGTGTGACATCGTTTGTACCATTGTATCCGTTATAAGAGTACTGTTTGTTAGTATTAGGATCGGTATAAACCATTGTGCCTGCAGGGCTGCTGGAACCAACAGGCTTATATTGAAGACCGTTATAAAGTGTAGGAGCACCGTCGGTAACAAAAATAACGTAAATCTGACGTGAGGTTGAGTCGTAGTTTTCACCGGTCTGGGTATAATACTCTGACTTAACATTGTTGATAGCATTGTATGCTTGCATCATACCAACGTCGTAGTTTGTACCGCCGTAGTTTCTGTCAGATGAGTTTGTGCTCTTCTGACCGTTGAAAGTAAGGTAATATGTGTTGCTTTCAGGCATATTGAAAGTAATTGCATTTACCTTTGATTTAATATCGTCAATATCTCTGTTAGCGATAAAAAGTGTACGTGTGGGATCTGTGTATTCATAAGAAGTGCTCGTGACGTCAGCATCCCAACCGCCAAAGGTTGTGAATGTAACTGTATTATTGCCTCGGATATTGCCCGTAATGTTATTTGAGAGGAAAACTTCTGAGAAATCCGATACAGCTTTCTGCATATTCTGAAGCTTACTTGTCTCGCCTGAACCGGGAGCTCTTGTTGTACCTGCAACCCATGCCATTGAGTTTGAAACGTCAGTTACAAAAACAACGTCAACGCCAAATGAATAGATAGGAGGAACAGCAGTAACAGAAAGGCTTACTTCACCGACACCGGTTTCTTTAAGATGTTCTCCTGTTGCCCATTTGTCAACCTTAACTGAGCCGTCAGCAGGGAACACGGGAAGTCCGTCACCGGCATTAGGATCCTCAGGGATGACAGGATCGGTTGCGGCTGATTTAACTGTAACTACAATTGTATCAAGAACAGATGAACCGATTTTAACAGTTGCTGTGTATGTTCCGACTGAATTAGCATTGAGAGTCTTATCCCATGTGATTGTTGCGTTGCTGTCTGCAAGACTGAGTGTCTGATAATTTGAAGCAGAAGCGCTGGTCTTGTACTGAATAACAGCGTCATTTTCTACATCATGGAAGGTAAAGTCCTGACCTGCTGTAAGCTCATAAGTATTGGGACCGGCATATCTGTAATATCCGCCTGATGATTCAACATCAACATAGACGGTGTCGGATTTGTGTATGCATAAATCTGAGAACTTGAGCTGCGGAGAGCAATTCCGTTGCTGTTTTCATACATATAACCTGAGCTGCAGTAAATCTGATTGTTAGCAAATGTCCATGCTGAGCTGCCGGTTGAAGATGTAATTGATGAACCGTTATTCACAATATACTTGCCTGAATATGAATTATAAAGAGTGTTGTTGTTGGTTCTTGTAACAGCACAGTGCTCGATTTCTGCATCGGCAAGAACATAATTTGTCCATGCCCACCATGTGTCGTTTCCGTCTGCGGATGTGTAATACTTTGTTGCACCTCCGCTCTGACCGACTGTAACCGCTTTGGAATTACCGTTTTCGTCGATAATATAGTTACTGCCTCCGATAAGTCCGGTATAGCCGTTCCAAAGCTGATCAGCTTTGATATAAAGTGTTCTTGCAACACGACCCGACTGACCTGCGATATACACCCAGTCGCTTGCCATTGCGATTACTGATAATCCTGCTGTCATGCAGCTGAGTACCATAATCACGGCAAGAACAAATGATGTTGCTTTTTTGAGGATTTTTGTTTTTCTCATTCCTTCATACATCCCTTTCGCATTATATTCTATAAGGCACAATATAGTGTCTGAAAACAGACTGTTGTATAATATCTTGTACCTTTACCTACAGTTACAAATTTTAACATCTGTAAAGCAAAATTTCAATATGTAAAAATAAACAAAGAAATCGAAAATAGAATAAAAAATGATTGAATGCATACAAATTGACAGAATGTTGCTCCTGAATCAGGCGAAATCTTTGTAAAATGTGATGGAATTGTAACAGCATTGCAACAATCTAATCACAAATTACTTACATGAAATCAGAAATGACCATACAAAAAAGCGTAATGTCTTATAAATAAATGTAAAGAAATACAACTGAAAAAATCCTTTGGCTATATGATACAAAAAAATCTGTATTTTAAGGTGATTGTTGATATACACGGTGCTTATTAACAATTTGCTTATTGAAAAAACAGGAATCAGATGATAGAATATACCTATGGAGTGATTATATGAAACTTTCAGTAAACGAACGCATAAGATATCAGATATTCGATGGCTTTGGCGCAAGCGGCGCATGGTGGGCTCAGGTTGTCGGTGGATGGGATGAGGTTGATGAAAGCGGAATGTCCAAAAGGGACAGAATATCCCAACTTTTATATAATAAAGAGAATGGAATAGGACTGCGTACATACCGTTACAATATCGGTGGAGGTTCGGCTGAAAGCGGCAGGGGTATCTACTGGGACGATGCCAGGCGTGCCGAGTGCTTCGGTTCTGTCGGTAACTATGATTTCAGCAGAGATGCAAATGCTGTTTATATGATGCGCAAGGCAGCAGAGGATGGAGCCGATGAAATAATACTTTTTGTAAACTCACCTGTGGAATCACTTACAAAGAACGGGATGGCCCAGCTTGGCAAACGTCAGATTTTCAGAACCAACCTCGCTAAAAAGAATTATGATAAATTTGCACAATACTGTCTTGACGTGACAGAGCACTTTGTAAAAGAGGGCTTGCCGATAAAGTATCTTTCACCCGTCAATGAACCGCTGTGGATCTGGAACGGCGGACAGGAGGGCTGTCACTATTCGCCCCGTCAGGCAGGTCTTGTAATGAAATGCGTTGCCGAAAAGCTGAAAACACGTCCTGCTCTTAAGGGTGTACGCCTTTCGGGTGTGGAGAACGGCGACATAAGATGGTTCAATAAATCGTATACGCGCGAAATGCTCAGACATAAGTCTGTGCGTGAGCTTGTTGACAGCGTTGATATACATTCGTATTTTATCAATAATGTTGAAGTACCTTTTTTCAACAACAGAATAGGCTTCCTTAAAAGATATAGAAATTGGATGGACAGAAGATATCCCGATGTGCCTGTCAAAATGAGCGAATGGACTCACATGAAGGGCGGCAGGGATGCAGGCATGGATTCTGCACTTGAAACAGCTAAGGTTATTATGGAGGATATTTCAGTTCTGAATGTTACCTCATGGCAGCATTGGCTTGCCTGTTCTCCTTATGATTACTGCGACGGACTTATCTATCTTGATTTTGACAATCGTACATACAGTATTACTAAAAGATATTATGTTACAGGAAATTTTTCAAAGTTTATTCCGTTCGGTGCACAGCGTTTTGAAATAAGCACCGATTGTGAAAATATTAAGACGGTCGGCTTTATAAATAATGGAGATTGCACAGTTGTTTTTGCAAATTTTGCAGATAAAACGGAAGATTTCACCGCAGATAAGGACGGAGTAATATACATAACAGATGAAAATCGAAGCCTTGAGAAAACTGAAATCAGAGCGGGGGATAAAATTATTCTTCCTGCAAGATCCGTTACAACTTATATCTATCGGAGTTGATTATATGAAAATCAAGGATACGGTTACAAAAGCAGTATCGATAGTAAAGAATAACTGGAGCACACCGCCTAAGGACAGATTTATGACATACAAGGAAATAACGTCACTGTCTGTTGGCGGAATCGGTGTCAAATTTATTGTTTACTGTATCGGTCAGATGATAATTTCTACGGGCAATGCGTTGCTTGCAAATACAATCGGCATTGATCCTATACCTTTATATATTATATATATCATATCTTTGTTGTCAGGATTTCCGCTTACTGCGCTTCGTGCATCAATGATTGACAACACAAGAAACATGAAAGGTAAGTATCGACCGTACATACTTTCAATGGGTATTCCTACCGCAATTCTCGGCATCGGATTCATCCTTATGCCGTATGAGCATATGTCGATGTTTATGAAGTGCACCGTTGTGCTTGCTTATAATATCGGATTTCAGTTCTTTTATAATTTCTTCAACGACGCATATGACAGTCTCATCAACGTCCTTTCACCTAACAGCATTGAGCGAAGTGATGTTCTGTCAATTCGAAGTATTGTAGAAAACCTGTCACCATCTATCGCAAATATAGCATTTCCACTGCTTGCAAAAATGATTACAGGTCAGAATACTCTTTATAACCTTAAGGCTTACAGAGTTTCTTTTCCGCCGATGCTTGTAGCAGGTCTGCTTATCTCGATACTTGTTTACGCAAACACAGAGGAAAAAATCGTTCAGGCAAAGTCACATTTTATCGGAATCAAATTCTCCGATGCATTCAGAGCGGTTGTGCATAACAAATATTTCTGGATTATCTCGCTTGCAGGCTGGGTCGGCTTCCTTGAGGGTGCGTTTGCAAATATTATCCAATGGATGTATAATTACCGCGGAGCGTGTTCACCCGCACAGTATGCGCTGATTGTTGCAATTTCGGGCAACGCTTCACTGTGGCCGAACTTTGCAGGGCCTTTCTTAATCAGAAAATGGGGAAAGAAAAAGGTTCTGATTTACTCAAATCTTCTCAATATCGTATTCATTGCCGCAATGCTGCCAATCGTGAGTAACTCCTCAGCACCCGGAATAATCTGGTTGCTGCTTGTGTTTATCTTTATCAATCAATTCCTTACCTCACTCGGATTCCTTATGGGGCCGAGCATTAACGCAGACATCCGCGACTATCAGCAGTATGTCACCGGTGAACGAATTGACGGTATGTTTGCGGCGGTCGGACTTATCGGAAGTGTTATCACAATGTTCACAGGCATGGTTCTTCCTGTGATTTACGACAAATCCGGACTTAACCGAGAGGTTGCGATTTCACTCGGATATAGCGGAAGCAATGTTTATGATGTTCTTTACAATGAAGAGTATTTTGTCCGCATCTGCTCAATTCTTGTTGTCGCTTCGGTTATCGGTGCGGCTATGAATGTCATTCCGTACTTTTTCTATGATTTATCCGAAACGCGTCAGAAAGCTATTGTCAACGTGCTCAGAATTAAAGCGTTCTTTGAGGATTACAAAGACGGCGACGATTTTTCGGAGATTTACTCAATCATTCGTGACGCACGCGATTACGAAAACAGACAAACAGTTAACCTTAAAACTGTAAAGGATAGAAAAGCACGAAAGCTCGTAAAAGAAGAAAATGAAAAAATTGAGATTTCAGAGTTTGTCAGAGCAGAGCTGAATCGCTTCAATGAAACGTGTGGTAAGGCTGAACTATGTTTTGCAAAACAAATTGCAGCAGCGGGGCTGAACGGTGTTATGAGAATTGAACCCCCGACAAAGAATGAGATTAAATCACTTCCGCGAAATACAGAGAGTGAAAAGGATTATATCAGACAGATGAAAATGCTCAGAAGCAGTATTCTGACCTCGAAAAAGTCGATTATCAAGCATTACCCTGAAGGCATAAAGGAGTTTGACGTGAGTGTGATTGAAACGCTCTTTGCCGAGGAGGACAGGCTGAACGAGGAAATGAGAAAAATAGCACAGTCGGATTCTTCTGACAGGAAAACGGTTTTTAACGAGCTTAAAATACAGAAAAAGACCGTCGGAAGAAAAATCAGGCAGGCTGCGGACGAAAACGCAATATATCACCGTGCGGCAAAACCGTACCTTGATGCAGTAAGACTTGTAAAGCTTGCTGAGGATTATGAGAAAATAGATGTATTTATGGCTGAATATGAACAAAATCATCAGCCCTGCTGAATAAAAGAGAGGGGATAACATGAAAACTAACAAACTCGGAGCGAAAATATGGTTTAATCTTATTCTGTTTGGACTTATGGGACAGATTGCGTGGAATGTTGAGAATATGTATTTCAACACTTTCCTGTGCAATTTTATCTACGGTCACGCAAAGCCCGACGCGGTAGCAAGCTCAATGAGCATCGTTGATGCTGTTGCGTGGATGGTTGCGCTGAGCGCGGTTGTAGCTGTTGTTACAACATTTATAATGGGTAATCTCAGCGACAGAATAAATAACAGAAAAATTTTTATCTCAGTCGGATATATTCTGTGGGGTATTGTCACAGGCTGTTTCGGATTTATCTCACTTGAAAACACCGAAAAGCTCGGCAGATTTTCTTCCGCCGCAGGTGTTCTGACCGCAACCGTCTGGATTGTTATCGGTATGGACTGCCTTATGACATTTATGGGCTCTACAAGCAACGATTCCGCATTTAATGCGTGGGTAACCGATATCGGAAGCTCGGACAACAGAACAAAAATTGAGACCGTTCTTTCGTTTATGCCGATTGGTGCAATGGGTCTTGTGCTCGCTGTCGGCGGTGTAGCTGTAACTAAGGTAGGCTATCCTGCGTTTTTCCTCGGCCTCGGTGCGTTCGTTGTGCTCTGCGGTGTGCTCGGTCTTTTCACTCTTGACGATTCAAGAAGCGGTGAGGTTAAGAAAAATTCAAACTACTGGGCTGACCTTTTCTATGGCTTTAAACCCTCAGTTATAAAGGAAAACTCACGTCTTTATCTCGCACTTGCCACAATGTGCATTTACAGTACAGCCGTTCAGGTTTTCTTCCCGTATCTTATTGTTTATCTTCAGCACAGCGAGCTTGATTTCATCAACAATATCGGTTCTCTTTTTGAGGGCTCCGCTTTGATTGTAACGGTTCTTACTCTTACTATTGCTATCGGATTGATAGTTTTCTTTATTGCAAGGGTTGATAAAATCGGCAAAGGCAAGTGTCTTGTTATATGTGCTCTGCTTTTTGTTGCAGGTCTTGTTGCCGTTTCTTTTGCGAATAAGCCTGTTACATTCCTCGCAGGCTGCGGTCCGTTCCTTGTCGGATACGCAATGCTCGGCATTATAATCGGTGCGGTTATCCGTGATTTCACTCCCGAGGATAAGACAGGCCTTTTCCAGGGAGTCAGAATGATATTTATGGTTCTTATTCCCATGGTAGCAGGTCCGAGACTTGCGTCCGTTGCAGCTAAAAATTCAAGCATTACATATATAAATGATTACGGCGCAGAAAATCTGCTTCCGTCTGCGAAGATGTTCCTTATTGCAGGTATTCTCGGTGCATTTATGTTTGTGACCCTTATTCCTTTGCTTAAAAAAGGTCTTAAGGCTGAGAATAAATAATTTATAATTTCCATAAGGAGAGATTGTTATGGTACTTATCAGAAAGTTTTTTGCATGGCTTCTTGCTTTGATTCAGGTGTTTTTTATCAATATCGGAATTTCAAAGCCTGATGGACTCCTTGCGGATGTAACTCAGATAAGAAACGAGATTTCGGATGTGAACTACGCAGATAAGACCGAATCTGACCTTGTTTCTTCGGCTGAATATGCTCAGAACATTAAAAATGTAGTTCAATGCGCTTATACTGACACAGCTCGAAATGCGTATAAGATTGAAAACGGACAGATTTCTCTTGTTCACAGTCTTACCGATGTTGAAAAGCTCGCCACGCTTTCCGACAGGGAGGGTAACGTATATTTTGCGGATACCTTCAAGTCGTTCTATACCGACAAGCTTGGTGTGAAGCACTATTTTGAGGACTCAACAGCTGACGGCAGAGTTAACACAATCCGTCTTGGCGCATTCTATTACGAGTGTCACATCAGAGATTTTAAGTCAGCGAACTTCTATGTCGATAAGGGCTTTCACGTATATGCGGATAAGCTCTATATGGAATACGCTCTTCTTTCAAAGCTTGCCACAAAGGCTTTCAAAGGCTTCGGAAGTGAGATTGAAATTCCGAAATCAGCGGTTTCAGCCGTTGAGTATAAGGATAAAAACGGTACAGGCACAAGCTTTAAGAATATGGATGAGAAATCTGTTGAGTATGTAGCCTTTGATATTAAAGGCGCAGGCGTTGCGGGCTTTATAATTCCGTCTGACGGCTCAACGAAGTCCGTTGAAGTAAAGGAAAAGCTTAACAAATATGTTATCACTCAGCTTGCCTCATATGACGGCTCGGGTCTTAATAAGTATGATGAAACAGGAAAACACAGCCTTAACAAAATCAATTTCGGATGCCGTATCTATACCGACAGAACACACAGCTTTGACGGAATTTCAACGGAAGCCTTCGTGGAGAGGAATCCGCTTAAGGTGAGCATAACAGGCGGAATGTACTCCAATCCCGAGTACCTCGGTTATGAGGCACTCAGAGGTACATACGGCGTTAAAATGGACGGTTACGGCTTTAACTATCCGTATGCGGTTCCCGATTTCCAGCCGAGCGTAAAGCTTAAGATTGAGGGTGACGGCGCAGACAGAAATATCTATATCAGAACAACAACTCCGAATTCTGGATGCCTTGAAGGCGGCGCGATTCTTGATAAGGACAACAATGTTGTACCGATTGATGTTGAGGTCTGCAAGAACTTTATGGGTGACGGCGGCGAACCTCTTTATTCAAAGATGGATTATTGCTACGGCGATACATTTACCCCGATTGCTGTCGAAAAGGACAGCGAAAAGGAATTTACGGTTCTTAATCTTTATCAGAACTGGGGTAAATATCCGCTCAAGCAGATTTCGTCCATTGAATTCCACGTTTCATACTATCATCTTTCAACAGGCACAACCGAGTCCAACTGCATTGCACCTTACTTTGTTTATGGAAAGGACGGCTGGCTTCTTCCTGACTTCAGATGTCGAAGCGGCAATATATGGGAAACACAGCCACAGTTCAACTCTGTCGGTGTTCTGAAATTTATGTCTTACAGAGATAAATCGGTAAAGAATACTGTTTATTCAGAATATCGCGGAAGCAACGTGGATTCAAGAGGTCTTGCGTATTCCGATGTAACAAACTATTACACGGATGACGGCGGTAAATTCGATTATTTACTTCGTCATGTTGAGTTCCCTCAGACAGATGAGAACCGTACATACTATACTCTCAAGGTTGATTTCACGGACGATATGACAGTTGAGAATTTCAGAAGAGATTTTGATATTTTCTACTTTGACGGACGTTTTGTGGCTTTCAACAAGGCTGATTATCTCAACGAAAAAAATGAGCCTGTCTGTGCGGATGTTTCGGCTCAGACAACATATCACAAACTCGGAAGCGATAAGCCGTTTATGGGATTCTATTCGGTGACAGATGCTACACTTCCGAATATGTCAATGAACGTCGGCTGTAACTTTGCGCTCATAATCAAGGACAGCAGTATTATTATCGGTGGTCAGAAATCAGACATCCCGTTTGTATTCAAGGAGAGCGGAAACACAGAGGCTACCGAGGGTGTGCTGACGCTTGACGCTGAGAAGCTTACATTCAAAAAGGGAGACAGTATTGAAATAAACATGATTCTTCTTCCTTGGGGAACAGGCCTTGAAACAGATGACAGCAATGCCATTGCAGTACGCGAGGACAGCGCATTGAAGCCAGTAAAAACAACCGCTTCTGTCGGTACTGTTGTTGAGGATATATACCTCCCGACTGTAAAAGCTGTGAACAATGAAGCTGTTTTCACAGTAAGCGGCGGCAGGGGAAATACTGCGGTAAGAGTTGACGGCTTTGATTCAATGCTCAAGCCTGAGATTTATGTTCTCTCAAACGGCAGCTGGATTCCGTACGATGTTTCGTCTGCAAACGGTTATGACGGCTATACAGTACACACAAATAATGATGGCAGGTATTCTTTCTCGTTTATCTATGAGAGTGAGGACCCTGACAGCGAATATTCATTTAAGGTGGTTCAGTAAAAGGTCATATATATTATAATAGTATAAGTTTTAACAGCTGCCGAAAAAGGCAGCTGTTTTTATTTGATTAAGCTATTGCATTTTTTCTCTGAAAATATTATAATAAATTGATAAAATGTGTAAATATGCGTTTTACGTAAAAATAAAAGGTCGGGCGGTTATGATGAAAAAAGTTTTAAAGGCAACAAAAGAGTCTTCGGCAGGTCTTATTCTCTCGTTTGCACTCAGTTTTCTTGCTTTTATTTATGCTCCTTTTGAATTATATCTGACCAATATTTCGGAATTCTGGATGAGACCTTCTCATCTTATCCCCGCTCTTGTTCTTTTATCAGGCTTCAGCTTTTGCGTTTTTTCCTTTATTCTGATTGTTTCTCAGCTGATAAATAAAAATCTTTATCGCTTTAATCTGACATGGATTTCAGCATTGCTGGTCGGCTTTTACATACAGGGTAATTTTCTTATAAAGAATCTTCCGTCAATGGGCGGAGAAACCATTGAATGGGAGCTGTATACCTCAGAACGAATTAAATCAGCATTGGCTTTTATAGTGCCTTTTGCAGTTTTTATTGTGCTGTTTGTTGTGTTTAGAAAAGGATTATTTGAAAAGATTGTAAAGGTTCTTTCAATTTGTCTTTCACTGCTTTTGGCAGTCACACTCACGACTCTTTTTGTTACAACAGATACAAATAAAAACGAAACCCTTGTTCCGACTGTAAAAAATGAATTCCGGCTTTCAAACGATCAGAATCTCATAATTTTTATAGTTGACGCTTATGACAGCGGATACTTTAAAAAGGTTATGGCGCAGGACGTTGATTTTCAAAATGAGCTTGACGGCTTTACATTTTATGAAAATGCACTCTCAGCTTATCCTTTTACAACACATGCAATTCCGATGATTCTTTCGGGTGAGTGGTTTGAGAATGACGGAGATTTTTCAAAACATCTTATAAAGTCAGTTGATGAATCACCGCTGATAAATGTGCTCGAAAATAACAATTATAATATCGGAATCTACGAACAGTCCGCTTTAAATTTGGATGAAAATATCTTTGAAGGTCGATTTGATAATTGCTCACGTGTCGGTTTTGACTATACAGGCAGATCTGTTTACAGGCTTGTTCTTAAAATGGCAGGAGTGAAATTTGCTCCGTGGGATCTCAAAAAGGAATGCGAAGATCTGAGTGAAATGGTTGTCAAATGCCGTGTTCCGAGCTCAGGCGATAAACAGTTTATCTGGTCGAACGTTTCATTTTATAAACAGATAAAAAATGACAATCCCATTGAAATTACAGATACTAAGTGTGCAAGAATTATTCATGTTGAGGGTGCGCACGTTCCGTATAAATATGATAAGGATGTCAATAAGATTGATCCGAAGACGGGATCTTACACACAGAATGTTGAAGCCTGTGCAACGATGATAAAGCAATATCTCAGAAGGCTTAAGGAAAGCGGCATTTACGACAATTCTGCGATTGTTATTCTCGGTGATCACGGTTACGCAGGAAATGATAAAAAGGATGAATACAATCTTAAGAAACGTATGAATCCGGTGGTGCTTGTCAAGGGTATCGACGAAAAGCACGATTTGAAGATTTCTTCTGCACCGATAATGTATACCGATCTCGCTCAGGGATTTGTAAGGCTAACGGAAAAGAAAGCGAGTGATGAAATCTTTGACTGGAAAGACAATGACAGCAGAAACAGAAGAATGCTGATATTTGCCTATACCAAGGAAGACCACATCAGAGAATATTTTACCGACGGACGCGCCGATGACCCCGATGCGATGAAAGCAACGGGTAAAGAATATGTGCTCGGAAAGTAAAACGGGGGTTGTATATGGAATATCTGAATGAAGCTTTGCTACAATCTTTGCAATAATTACGGCGTTGCAATTTTCATTTTCACGCTGTTCAGCAAAATAATTCTTCTGCCGCTTTCAATATGGGTTCTCAAAAACTCAATTAAGCTGGTTCGTATTCAGCCCGAAGTAAATGAGATTAAAATAAAATACTTCGGTGACCGTGAACAGATTGCGGAGGAGCAGAACAAGCTTTACAAAAGAGAAAAATACCGCCCGATGATTTCTGTCATCCCGACATTTGCACAGCTTATTGTGCTTATGGCTGTTATTGCGGCGATCAAAACGGGAATTAGTGATCCCGAAATTAACAAGATGTTTTTAGGCATCGACCTTACTCTTGTTCCGAGCGTTGAAAAAGGCTGGCTCTGTCTTTCGGCTCTTGCCGCAGGCTTTTCAGCACTTCTGATGTGTATTGCGCAGAACCGAAGCAACGTTCTCCCGTCTGAGCAGTCGGCATGGAATAAGTACGGTATGCTTGCTTTTTCTGTCGGTCTTTCGCTTTATCTCGGCTGGTTCGTTTCAGTAGGTGTTGCACTCTATTGGGTTGCAAGCAATCTTCTCTCAATCGTTCAGCTGTATGTGCTCAACGGTATATTTAAGCCGAGAAGCTATGTTGACTATGATAAGCTTGAAGAAACAAGAAAAGAGCTTAAAGAGCTTGAAAATCTCAGCAACGAACAGAAAAAGAAGTACGGCAAGGATGTTCTTAAGCGTGAAAAAGCCGATTACAAAAAGTTTTTCTCAGTTGTCAATAAGCACCTCGTTTTCTACTCGGAGAGCAACGGTTTCTATAAATATTTCAAGGGCATAATCGAGTACATCCTTAAAAATACAAATATTGTAATTCATTACATAACAAGTGACCCCGAGGATAAAGTTTTTGAAATGGCTGAAAAAGAGCCGAAAATCAAGCCGTATTACATCGGCGAGAAAAAGCTTATCACTCTTATGATGAAGCTTGATGCTGACGTTGTTGTTATGACAATGCCTGATCTTGAAAACTTCCACATCAAGCGTTCATATCTTCGCAAGGACATCGACTATGTCTACATTCCGCACGGAATAGGAAGTAACAACCTTACAATGAGAACAGGCTCTCTTGACCATTATGACACCGTTTTCTGCTGCGGTCCGCGTCAGAGGGAAGAGGTTGAAAAGACGGAAATCGCATATAATTTACCGAAAAAGCGTATTGTTGAGTGGGGATATCCGTTACTTGAGGAAATGATTGAGGATTATAAAAAGCTACCCGAAAATAACAGTACTCAGAAGACAGTTCTTATCGCTCCGTCATGGCAGAAGGACAATATTGTTGACTCCTGCCTTGATGAGATTCTTTCAAAGCTTGCAGGCAAGGATTATAAGGTCGTTGTACGTCCTCATCCTCAGCACGTAAGACACAGAGCCGAACAGATGAAACAACTTCAGGACAAGTACGCTGATAATGATAATATCATTATTCAGACCGATTTCTCAGCAAGTGATACTGTTTTCAAAGCTGATATCATGCTTACTGACTGGTCGGGTATTGCGTGGGAATTTGCTTTTACCACTCAGAAGCCTCTTGTGTTTATCAATACGCCGATGAAGGTAATGAATCCCGAGTATCAGAAGATAGATACAGTTCCGCTCAATATTGAGCTTCGTGATGTTATCGGACAATCAATTGATCTTGATAAGCTTGACACATTGCCCGAAACAATTGATTATCTCTTCGCAAATAAAGATGAGTACTACGATAAAATCGGCGAAATAGTCAAAGAGAATGTTTATAATATCGGTGACGCGTCAGCTGTCGGAGCCAGATATATAATACAGAGCATTAAAACAAAGATTAACGAAAGGAAAGAATCCAAATGAAGAAATTAAAGCTTATAGGCGCAATTGCAGCCGCAGCGGCAGTATCAATGCTTGCATTCGGTGCAACACTTTCAGCTTACATTGACCCCTCGGTAGCAACATATCTTATTCAGGCTATCGCAGGCGTTGTAATCGCAGTCGGTGCCGCAGTCGGTATCTACTGGAGAAAAGCAAAGAAAAAGGTTGCGAAAACACTCAATATTGATGAAAACAAGAACAAGGACGTTGAGTCAGATGAAATTTTCGAAATAGAAGATAATGCTGACAAAGCAGATGAAAACAAATAAGAAAATTCTTGTGCTGTCTGTTCTGATAACGGTTGCTGTCTGTGCACTGCTTTCTGCTTTTGTGTGTCAGCTTGCCGTTATCAGCGGCGACTCAATGAAACCGACGTATCACAATTTTGAATTTGTGCTTGTTAACAAGACAGATAAGACTTATAAGTCGGGTGACGTTGTTGCCGTCAAGCTCAGCAACGGCAGAACGATTATCAAGCGGATTGACGGCTTGCCCGATGATGAGCTTCAGATAACAGACGGCAGGCTATACATCAATTCAGAGCCGAGTGCATCATATAAAGATGTCAGCTTTGATTATGCGGGTATCGCATCAGAAAAAATAAAGCTTTCTGATAATGAATACTTTGTTATCGGTGATAACGTGAATCAGAGCCGAGACAGCAGATATGAAGATGTCGGAATAATAGAATATGACAGTATAATCGGTAAAGTTATACCCCAAAAAGAAATTAAGCTGTGAGATTTTCGTCTCACAGCTTTTTGCTATATTTTTATGAGAAGTAAAGTGTAATGCTCTTTCCGTCGCGGTTAGCTTTTTCAGTAAGATTAAGACCGACATTCATAAGGAATGCGCCGGAGTAAACCTCGCTGTCATTCTCACAGGTGTAATATTTGTCGGGGTCAAGACCCTTGAACTTGACAAAGCACAGACTGTTGGGGTTAGCTCTCATGCATACAAGAGTGAACATAAAGCTCTGCTTGTCGGGAGCAACGATTTCCCAGGCGGCATTGAACGGATTGTCAAACGGGCTGATAATTCTGTAAAGGTCGCCGTCACGGACAAGTTTGTATGTTTTGTGATACTCGGCGATCTGAGCCTTGACAATTTCTCTTTCGTCATCGGTGAGCTTTCTCGGGTCAAGCTCATAACCGAATGTACCCCACATTGCAACATTACCCTTAGTTTCGTAGCCTGTTCTGTCGCAGGCGGAAACGTGTGCGCTCTGACAGGAAGCGGGATAGCACATTGAAGTACCGAACTGGATATAGAGTCTTTCAATCGGGTCAGTGTTGTCACTTGTCCATATCTGCGGTGAGTATGCAAGCATAGCGGGGTCAAAACGTCCGCCGCCGCCCGAGCAGCCCTCAAAGAGAATATCGGGGAAGGTTGTAACAAGTCTGTTCATAAGGTCGTATGTACCGAGGATAAAGCGGTGGAAGAATTCCTTTTTTCTTTCGGGAGGGAGAAGCGCAGAGCCTGCGTCAGCGATGTTTCTGTTGAAATCCCACTTTACATAGTCGATTTTGTTCTCGCTGAGAACCTTGTAAAGCTGGTTCCAGATGTTTTCTCTGACATCCTCACGTGATACGTCAAGAACATACTGATGTCTGCCGAGCATAGGCTCACGGTTCGCAACGTGAACGTGCCAGTCTGGATGTGCTCTGAAAAGCTCGGAATCGGGAGAAATCATCTCGGGCTCATACCAGATTCCGAATTTAAGTCCCTCGGCATTTACACCGTCAATCAGAGGCTTAAGTCCTCCGACAAGCTTTTCTTCATTAACAAACCAGTCACCGAGACTGTTGGTATCGTCGTTTCTCTTACCGAACCAGCCGTCATCCATAACGAGCATTTCAATGCCGAGCTTCTTTGCTTCCTTAGCGAATGCAACAAGCTTGTCCTTGTCAAAATCAAAGTATGCGGCCTCCCAGCTGTTGATAAGCAGGGGACGCTTTTCGGTTTTGTACTTGCCGCGGATAAGATTGTTATTGTAGAAACGGTGATAAATTCGGCTCATTTCGCCGATACCCTTGTCTGTAAATACGCAGACAACCTCGGGTGCATAGAATTCTTCGCCTGCACTAAGAGTCCATTCAAAATCATTGGGGTTGATACCCATAATAAGCCTTGTGGAACAGTTGTGGTCACACTCGGCAAGTGCGGAGAAGTTGCCCGAATAAACAAGATTGAAGCCGTAAACATCGCCGAAATCCTCGGTAGCATCATGCTTTGCAAGAGCAACAAACGGATTCTGAGAGTGACCCGAAACGCCGCGCTTGCTTTCAACACCCTGAACACCGTGTGCGAGCGGACGGCGCTCAATGTTGCGCTCCTTGACGTGTCTGCCCCAAAGGGTGATTATGTCATAATCCATTGTATAAAAATCGTTGCAGGCACTCATAACTCGTTCAAGATAAATAGTCTTGTCGGATGTATTTTTAACCTTAACGCTCTTTGTCATAACAGGACAGTTTTCAAATACCGTGTAAACAAGAGTTACCATTGCACCGGTTACCTTGTCGACTGCGTCAATTTCAAGAGTTTCAGCCTCGTCATCGCTGTTGACATATGTAGAGGGCATATTCGGTATGGCTTTTTTGCCCTTGTAGATTCTGTGGTCGGTATAGCGGATATCGGTTACCGTGTCGCCGTTGGCGTTTCTTACCGCAAGAGCTGAAATTCTGAAATCACCTGCGCCGTTACAGCCGTATTCAATCGGAGCTGTGTCGGGAGAAAAGCCGTGCTCGCCGATTACAGGATTGACAGGGGAGAACGATGCGCTCGGATTACGCTTCATAAATTTCGTGAAATTCATATCGGGAATCTTTGCGCCGTAGTAAAGACCGAGGAGATAATTCTCCTCATATATGCCGATAACGTATGACGTTTCTGAGGTGTCAAGCTTGAACATACGCTTATCGCTGTCAAAAAATATGCTCATAATATCATTCCTTATTGTTTTTTGTGTTTCAATTAACACTATACTAATAATATTGATTTATAAAACTTTTGTCAATTATTTTACGAAAAAACTTTCATAATCGGGTGACATTTTATCCGAATTATTGTATAATCAACATATATATAATCCCTGCTTAGGAGGATAATAAAAATTATGAAGAAAAAATCTGATTCTTTGGCAGCCGTTCTGCTTGTGATAGTACTTGTAGCGGCAGCGATTGCCGGATGCTTTGTGATTAAGAACAAGACAGAAAAAGATAACAGCGGTACAACACAATCAGAAAGTAATATCTACACGGTTGAAAATACGACCGAGAAAATGCCGATAACCAAGATTATCGAAACCACAGCTTCAACAGTCTCTGAAACTCAGACAACGGAGGAGGAAACCGCATCTGTTACAGAGGAGACATCTTCGGAAAAGAGCAAAACCGAAGAAAGCACCGACGAAACAACTGCGAAGAAGATAACCTCGTCATCAACAACGAAGAAAACAACCACAACAACTACTAAATCAACCACAAAAAAGACAACAACGCAAAAGGTTAAAAATGCAACCTATATCAAAGGAATTCTTGTTGTAAATAAAACTTATGCTCTTCCCGAGGATTATGCACCGGGCGTGAATCCTGAGGCGAAGGGTGCGTTTGATAAAATGGCGGCTGACGCAGCAAAGGAAGGTCTTGACCTCCATATCCGCTCGGGATACAGAAGCTACAGCTATCAGAAAAATTTATACAACAACTACGTTGCGCAGGACGGTAAAGCTGCGGCTGACCGCTATTCGGCACGCCCGGGTCATTCAGAGCATCAGACGGGTCTTGCGTTTGACGTAAATTCATTAAGCCAGAGCTTTGAGAACACCGCTGAGGGTAAGTGGATGGCAAAGAACTGCTGGAAGTACGGTTTTATCATCCGCTATCCGAAGGGCAAGGAAAGCATAACGGGCTATATGTACGAGCCGTGGCACATCAGATATCTCGGAAAAGAGAACGCAAAGGCTGTTCATGACAGCGGACTCACACTTGAGGAATATCTCGGCATTGATTCAAAATATAAAAACTGAGATTATTTGGAGGTGTCGTAATGAGAATGTACGACATAATTCAGAAAAAACGTGACGGCGGTGAGCTGTCAGACGAAGAAATAAAATTCTTTGTAAACGGCGCTGTTGACGGCTCAATACCTGATTATCAGCTTTCGGCATTGCTTATGGCTGTGTATTTCAGAGAAATGAGTGAACGTGAAATTTCCGTTCTGACGCAGGCTATGGCTGAGTCCGGCGATACGGTTAATCTCAGCGCGATTGACGGCTTTACTGTTGATAAGCACAGCACAGGCGGCGTAGGGGATAAGACTACTCTTATTGTTGCTCCCATTGTAGCCGCACTCGGCGGCAAGGTTGCCAAAATGTCGGGCAGAGGACTTGGCCACACGGGCGGAACTGTTGATAAGCTTGAATCAATAATCGGTTTTAAAACCGAGCTTGCGCGCGAAGACTTTTTCCGTCAGGTTAATGAAACAGGCATAAGTGTAATCGGACAGTCGGGCAACCTTGCTCCCGCTGACAAAAAGCTGTATGCCTTACGTGATGTTACGGCAACGGTTGAAAGTATACCTTTGATTGCATCAAGCATTATGAGCAAAAAGCTTGCGGCAGGCTCGCAGGGCATTGTGCTTGACGTTAAAACAGGAAGCGGAGCTTTTATGAAAACCGTCGAAAAGTCGAAGGCTCTCGCTGAGGAAATGGTCAGAATCGGCACGGCGGCAGGCAGAAAGATGACTGCTGTTATTACAAATATGGATATACCTCTCGGCAGGGCAATCGGAAACAGCCTTGAGGTGATTGAGGCTGTTGAAACGCTCAACGGCAGGGGATGTGGTGACCTCGCCGAGGTCTGCTTCTGCCTTGCGGCTAATATGCTTATGCTTGTTAACGGTAAGTCATATGAAGATAATTTTGCAGATGTCAAAGCTTCTGTTGCGGACGGTTCTGCGCTCTCAAAGCTCAGACAGATGGTTGAATATCAGGGCGGAAATCCCGAATGGATAGACAATACCGAGCTGTTCCCGAAGGCAAAGTACGAATACAAAGTAATCAGCAGCAGATCGGGTTATATAAACAGAATGGATGCTGAAAAAATCGGTATTGCCTCTGTAATCCTCGGTGCGGGCAGAGAGAAAAAAGAGGATTCTGTCGATTTCAGCGCAGGAATTATCCTTGAAAAGAAAACCTGTGATAAGGTCGAGAAAGGCGATACGCTCGCCGTATTCCATACCAATGATGAATCAAAAATTGAGGAAGCTGAAAAGAGATTTCTGTCAGCACTTGAATTCGCTGAAAATGAGGTTGAAAAACAGCCGCTTATTTATGAAACAATTACAGGCTAAAGGAAGTGAAGCCTATGTCAATACCACTTGCACAACAGATAAGACCGACAACCCTTGAGGAGGTAGTCGGTCAGAAGCATCTCATCGGGGAAAATATGCCGCTGAGAAATATAATTGAGTCGGGTAATCTGCCCAATATGATATTCTACGGCCCGTCGGGTGTAGGAAAGACTACTGTTGCTTCGATTATAGCAAAAGCAACTAACAGAAAGCTATGTAAGCTCAACGGTACAACCGCAGGTACGGCAGATATAAAAGCAATTGTTGCTCAGCTTGATACATTTGAGGCACAGAACGGAATACTTCTCTATCTTGACGAGATTCAGTATTTTAACAAAAAGCAGCAGCAGACCTTACTTGAATATATCGAGGTCGGCTCGATAACTCTTATCGCATCCACCACGGAAAATCCCTATTTTTACGTTTATAATGCAATTCTCAGCCGCTCGACGGTATTTGAGTTCAAGGCAATTTCGCCCGAGGAGATTATTCCTGCGGTTGAGCGAGCATTCAGAATTGTCGAAAAACAAAACGGGTACACAATCAACGCTGATGATGAAACCGTAAGATACATATCGACAGCGTGCGGCGGCGACGTCAGAAAAGCTATGAACGCCGTTGAACTCTGTACGCTTACTGTAAAGCCTGACGCAGACGGTGTTGTTAATGTAACCGTTGAGGACGCTAAAAGGCTTACACAGCGAAGCGCAATGAAATATGACCGTGACGGTGATGAGCATTACGATATTGTATCGGCATATCAGAAATCTATGCGAGGCTCTGACCCCGATGCGGCTGTGCATTATCTCGCAAGACTTCTTGACGCAGGCGATTTGCCGTCAGCCTGCCGTCGCCTTATGGTCTGTGCCTGTGAGGATGTCGGACTTGCGTACCCGATGATTATTCCGATTGTCAAGGCGGCGGTTGATGCCGCAATGATGCTCGGACTGCCCGAGGCACGTATACCGCTTGCGGACGCAGTTATTCTTGTCTGCAATTCGCCAAAGTCAAATTCAGCTTATAACGCAATCAATTCTGCCATGGGCGATTTAAAAAAGGGCAGGAGCGGACCTATTCCGCGTCAGCTTCAGAATATGCACTATGACGGCGAGGATAACAAGAACAAGGGTCAGTTTTATATCTATCCCCACGATTACGAAAATCATTGGACGTATCAGCAGTATCTTCCCGATGCGATAAAGAATGTGAAGTACTATGAGTACGGAAAGAATAAAAACGAGCAGGCGGCAAAGGATTACTGGGACAGAATCAAAAAGAATAAATAAAAAATGCAGCGGTGAAAATTCATCGCTGCATAGTTTTATTTAAGTATGTCGAACCAGAATTCAACTCCGCCGTCAGTGTTATCAACACCGCAAGCCTGTGAATGAGCATCCTGAACCGATTTGACAATAGAAAGACCAAGACCGAAGTGTCCTTCATTTCTGTTTCGTGCCGGGTCGTTTCTGTAAAACGATTCCCAAAGCTTTTCAATTTCAGCCTGCGGAATGTTCTCGCCCGAGTTAAAAATAAAAACTCGGTATACAATGCCCATATCCTCATATCTTGCACGGATAATTTTCGGGTCACCGCCGACATATGATATTGCATTTGAAAGCAGATTATTGATAACATAGTTGAGCTTTTCCGTATCGCCCTTACCCCATATATCATCAGTTATAAGATTTTCGGTTTTTATGTCCTTCTTTTCAAAGGTTTTGTCAAGAAGGCGGAAACGCTCGCTGACAAAATCACGTATTGAGAACTCTCTGAAATTAAGCGTTTTTGTCTGCTGAATGTTTGAAAGGCTCATCATATTGACTACAAGATTATTCATTCTGACGCATTCATCAATAATGGTATCACAGTATTCATCGAGTCCCTCGGGATCATTTGCAAGGTATTTTGCCCCTTCGGCATAGCCCTGAATAATCGCAATCGGTGTTTTTAACTCGTGTGATGTGCTTGCAATAAATTCCTCACGGGCTTTCTGCTCCGCATCACGCTCTTCAAGCTGGTTATAGAGGAATTCTGTCTTTTCAAGCAGGTTTTCCTGAGTGATAATAAGGCTTTCGTAAAGATAGTTAACGCTGTCTACGGTATCGTCTGTTTCGGTTTTTATTGTTCGATCCATAGTCGGAATACGCAGTCTTGAATCATTGGTTTCTGCCATGGCTTTTGTAACATCTCGTATATACCTCAGCGGTTTTGTGATTCTTGTTATAAAAAGAAAAGCAACAATGCTGACGGTGATAAACGTAATAATAAGAATGAGTGAAACAGAAAGACTGATTGCGTCCGCCTGAATGCTGATCTGATTGGAACGGATTGCGGCAATATAAATCAATTCGTTGTCCGCGGAGGGCGTGACAACAACGTAATACTCAAAATTGGTAACAGGGTTGGTGAATCTGCCCGCCTTGGTATTTTTATATGTACGCCCGTCAGATTTCATAAATTTTTGATAGTTGAAATTCAGAATATTATTTATATGACTGGTCTCAGGATCGTTTGCGTGCCAGTATGTAACGCTCTGTGAATAAACTGGCTGAGAATAATTTGTATCGTATTCATCGGCTTTTGAGTATATTTCAACAATTATAGATTTATCTCTTTCTACCTGATGAATTTTATTGTCAACGCTGATTGAGTCAGGATTTTCCTTCTGCACCTCAGTAATAACGTCACGCAGCTTGAACGCTGTAACGCTTTCAACAATGCTTTGATAGAAAGAAACGGATGTGAAAAGTATAAGCGTAACAACAACAAGCAAAATCAGAAAGAACTGGATGAAAACCAGTCGGGGTATATGGGAAAAATGCTCACGGACTTTGCCTGCTTTTTTTTTAGCCAAATCAGTTCACCTCGATTTTGTAACCGATTCCGTAAATTGTTTTCAGATGAGCTGTGCCCCAGCTGCCGAGCTTTGAACGAAGACGTGCAACGTGAGAGTCAACATTTCGTGCGTCGCCGACATAGTCATAGCCCCAGATATCGTCAAGGAGCTGTTCTCTTGTATAAACACGTCCGCGGCTTGAAACAAGCTTCTGAAGAATATTGTATTCCTTAATTGTAAGGTCAATAATATCGTCGTTAATTGTAACCTGATGAGCCTCGTTATCCATAACAAGACCGTCAAGTGAAATTATATCGTTGTCGCCGATGCTTGACGTTGCTGAGCTGTGTCTTAACGCAACGTCAATTCTTTTCATAAGAACAGTAGGACTGAACGGCTTAGTAATGTAGTCATCGGCACCTGCTTCAAAGCCTGCGATTTCATCATACTCTGCACTTCTTGCGGTAAGAAGAATTACGGGGACAGAGGAGCTCTTGCGAATCTGACGGCAGATTTCCCAACCGTCCATTTCAGGAAGCATAATGTCAAGAAGAAACAAATCAATTTTTTCGTCTGAATTGAAAAGATTGAGTGCTTCTCTGCCTGTGCCTGCCTCAACGGGTTCGTGTCCGTTTCTTCTCAAAAAATCACAGACGAGACGTCTGATTTTACTTTCATCATCAGCAATAAGTATTCTTGCCATTATATATCACTCCTGATAGATTATTTTTTATTATTTTAACACATTTTCGACAATAAAACAAGAGCTTTAAAAGGCGAGTTGCAAAAAAACAGCACATATCCGGTCGATATATGCTGTAAATGTTATTCCGATTTGGTTGTTGAAAGGTCTTTTAGCGACTGCTCAACGGAGCTTTCAAAGCGGCTCTGCATTTCGTGTATCCAGTCGTTTAGAAAACTGCGTGCTTTCTGAACATCAGATACCCATACATACTGCGCGTTATCAAGAAGAGCCTTTGACAGCTGTCTGTTATTGTCAATTGAAGAAATAATAACGGGTATGCCGTAATCGTCAAAAGCTTCAACCGTATCCTGACTGCACTGTGAATAATCAATAACCAGACCGCTTGCACCGTATTTGTCAAGGATATCGGGAACGGAAAATTCACCCTTGCTGATATCGCTCAATTCAGACGCGGAGAGCTTGTAATCAAGATAAAAAGGAATCATTGAATCATCGCTTGTAACAAGTCCGTAATGGTCGGCATCAATTCCGATGATTGTTGTTTTTGCGGCAATATCATATTCTGAGGCAAGCTTGTTCAGCTTTGTTAAATCTGAGAGCTGAACAATATTCAGATACAGCTTTGTATTGCTGTATTTTTCTTCGGACATAGCCTTAAACAAATCCTCAAGCAGGGGAGATGACTTGACCTCTGCATAGCTGTCAGTCATAACAGGCGTGCCGTCCTCACAAAAACACAGGTCAACAACTACACCGTCCGCGCCAAGACGTACAGCCTCCTTAAAGCCTGATACTGAGTTCGTTTTTCCGTCAACCTCGGCACAGTGAGCGATAAGTGCCGTTTTGTCAACATTTTTAATATCCGACGAGGTATATTCCGAAGCTCTGAGATTTTCAATGCCGTTAAAAATAGGTGAGGAAAAAACCGACAGCAGAACAGACGCAATAACAATAAGAAATGCGGCTGCGATAATTCCCTTTTTCTTAGTCTTCAAGCAAAGACCTCCTGTAAATTTCAGCAGTAATTCTGTTCATTTCTTCAAGGTTCTTTTCAACATCTTTTACAAGCTTGAACTGTGTGCGGCAGCGTACGAGGTTATGCTCGGGATATTCTGTCTTGAAATATGTGTCGCCGTTAAGATAGTCTGTAAGGAAACGGACACCGCATTCAAGAGCCATGAGCTTGGCTGAGAACGCAAGGTTATCAACCTCGTTCTGAGTAAGTGATCTGCCTGCTGAAGCGAGATAGCCCTTTACAAATCCCTCATACAATTCAAGGTTAAGGCCGTATTTGCTCAGATCCTTTTCGTTTTCATCTGAGTTGACGCCGCCCGCACGGATAGCGTCGCCGAAATCATAGAGTGAAAGACCGGGCATAATTGTATCAAGGTCAATAACGCAGAATGCATCGTTTGTGATTGTGTCAAAGAGAACATTGTTGATTTTTGTATCGTTATGAGTAACTCTGACAGGAAGGTCGCCTGTTTTAATCATATCTGTGAGCTTTGAAGCGTCCTTTTCACGGCTGAGTGCAAACTCAACCTCATCCTTGACGTCGACAAGTCTGCCTTTAACATCGTCAGCGACAGCTTTCTTAAATGCTTCATAACGCACGGGAGTGTTGTGAAAATCGGGAATAGTTTCAAAAAGATTGTCAATCGGGTAGTCAGAAAGAAGACCCTGAAAGCGACCGAAGGCTTTACCTGAACGCTCAGCCTTTACAGGGCTGTCAACGCTGTCGCAGGTGTAGCAGCTTCCTATATATACGTAAGCTCTCCAGCAGTTGCCCTCGTCGTCACGATAGTAGGGGGCATTGTCTTTAGTATAAAGGAAGGTGAGAGTTTCTCTCTGCGGATTGCCGCCGTCAAGAGCGATTTTGTTTCTGAGGAAACCAGTAACGTTCATAATATTTGACATAAGCTCATCGGGATTCTTGAAAACATCGGTATTTATCATCTGAAGAATGTATCTGAAATCCTGATTTCCGTCAGAAAATGTGAGCTTATATGTTGTATTGATAAGTCCCGAGCCTGTTGCCTCAGCGCTTTTCAGTTCACCGCTGAAAGGAAACTGCTCGATAATAGCGTTGATTTTTTTGTTCATTATTCAAACTTCCTCTCGAAGATTTTCAATTATTTAGAATATTATAACTTTTTTGCAAATTATAGTCAACATATTTATTTGTATAAATCAACTGTAATGTGTTGAAATTTGTTTTTGCATATGATATAATGCAAATGTATCAGAATTTATAGGTATATGAAGGTACGGAGGTAAACAAGAAATGAATTCTAAAATGCGTCTTATAAAAACAGTTGCAGTTATCGGCGCGCTTGTAATGATTATTCTTACAGCGTTTCCGGGATGTAACTTTATAGGCAAAACCAAAAAGAACGGCACAGGTGATGCCATAGTGGATGATGCAGGTAATCAGCTTTGCTGTCCCAATCCGGGCTGCGGCAGTCAGGATATTTCAGGCCCTGACGGTGACGGCAATTATACTTGTAACGCCTGCGGTTCCCAGTGGTCATATACAGATGACCATTCGGCAGTAGACAATGTTGTTGACGCACAGGGCAATTCGGTTGATAATATTGACCCGAATGCAGGCTTTGTTTCAGGCGGCAGCTCTGACAGCGGCTTTGGCGGCTCAGGCTCAGGTTCAGGTTCAGGTTCAAACGGTAACTCGGGATATAACGGCGGCTCAGGCAGCGGCTCAGGCAGCGGCTCAGGCTCCGGCAGCGGTTCAGGTTCAGGTAACAGCTCGGGTAACGGCAACGGCAGCAAGACACCCGGAAATAATTCCGGTAACGGTTCAGGAAACGGCAATAAAACTCCCGGCACAAATACAGGCAGCAATACATCAATTTTAGAGAATCTTCAGAAGCTTTCTCAGGCAACAAAGGATTTTGACGGTTCAATCGAAATCGTTTATGATGAGGCTACAAACTCATACACAGCAAAGAGCAAGGACGGCACAGATACAGGTCTCTTCGGCTACAAGTATTCTCTTACAGATAAGATTTTCTACACAGCAGAGGATTCATGGCAGAGAAACTTCGGCTTCAATGAAGTTTATGACAAGGCTGCCGCTATCGGCTTCATGACTTACAATACATTCCGAGTTTACTTTACATATGATAACCTTGAATGGATGATTCAGTTCTGGAAGGGTCAGTACGGATACGCATTCGTAGGTTCTGAAATCGGTGTTTACACACGTGAGCTCGGTTCACAGAACGGAACACATTATGCATGTGCAGATGATGATCACAAGTTCTATATGACAATGGATGTATACAGAGAGAATCCTAATAATAAAAACAAGTATGACCATTTATTCACAAGAAGCCGTTCAAAGACATGGTGGTGTACAGGCTTTGTTCCCGGCACACTCGGCTTTGCAAAGGCAAACGTTCCTGATGAAAACGGTACAGCAAAGCTTAAGGTTGATTCAAAGATTGAATTCTATAATCCCGAAATGGCACATGCATTTATGAATGGTCTCAGCAAAGTAACACGTCTTGAAAACAATGCAGCTGTTGCTGGTCTTCCGAGAACCGTTAACTTCATTCAGTACGGCAGCGAAGAGGAATACGCAAAGAGCTCGGCAAGCTGTAAGTATGTTCTCTGCGCTGACGGCTCATCAGTAAGAGTCTGCTACAGATAAGAGGTGCGACCTATGAAAAAGGCAGTTTCTGCTATACTTGTCGTAATAGCTATGGTGTTTGTATTTACATCATGCGGTAACTCGAAAAACGTGCAGTATGACCAGGTGGTAGGCTTTTACAGTATCCACAGCACGAAAAGTGATTTCATGGTTCACTTTGACAGCAAGGTCGGTGCATACGAAAAGCTGTATGATGAAAATGATGTTCACATAAAGCTTAAAAGCGGCGCAAAAATCCTTGATGCACAGGGCAACGAGATAAAGGTATCCGATATCAATATCGGCGATGCGCTTATCATTTCATATAACGGTTCACTTTCAAAGGAAAAGCCCAAAACAATCGAGGCATACAAAATTCAGAAACAATTTTAATTAACTTTCAGAGCTGCTTCAATGAGGCGGCTCTGATTTTTAAAGGCGAAGATTATGAGTTTAAAAACAGAACTGACAGAAAAACTCGAAGCGGTATGCGCAAATCCGCAGAACGAGTTTGAGCGTATAATTTCAAAGAATAGAGAAACACTTAAGAGTATGGACGAAAAACAGCTCTCTGATATTATTATGCTCAAAATAAAAGGAGACAGACTTTGCACATTGATTCCGTATTCAAGAGAGGATATACATCTGCTTGTTGAAAGCGGCGAGGTCGAGTCGGGAAATAAGGTTGCAGAGCTGGAAGATTGCTTCAATCTTCTGGAATATTTTTTCACAAAAGAATAAAAAATAATTATTTGCAAATTTTTTGATTTTTTGCTCTAAAACACTTGACTTTTTCGTGTAAATAATATATTATATTCAAGCGTTAAATCGCAGGTACGATTCATTAGCTCAGTTGGCAGAGCACTTGACTTTTAATCAAGGTGTCCGGGGTTCGAATCCCCGATGAGTCACCATTGAAGCCCTTATATATCAACGTTTCGTTGGTGTTGAAGGGCTTCTTTCTTTTTTTATTACAGGTAATTTTATGTCAAAAATCAGATAAAATTAGATAATAATTAGATAATAATTAGATAATATTTTTCAGCCTTTTTCGCCGCCTTTAATGGCGGCTTTTTCATTGCATACATATTTAAAGATGATAGAACTCAACTATGATTTAGGATAGAATGATTTTTAATACTTATATACACGCTTTTGTTGACTTTGAAATATATTTCTATTATAATATATAAAATAGCCGTATAATTAGAACGTTTTATATTTATTCGGCTTAAATGCATTGTGATAGTTTGCAGATTTTGATGCTTTGAAAAAGATAATCTTAAACAAAAGATTGCGGAGGAAATTATTATGAAGAGGATTGCAAAAAGAATTTTCGGGGTATTGCTTGTTATGGTGATGCTTATGACGGTTGCGCCGTTGGAGGGATTTGTTACAAAAGCAAGTGCGGCGGGAGGATATCGTGTCGGTGATACGCTCCAATTTGGTGAGTATCCGCAGACAACGGTTACAAACGATTATTTGAGGGCAAGGCTTGCGGAACAGAGCTACGACTCAAACGGTATTTTGTATTACCAAGGTGATAAATACATCAGAATCGACAGTGAGTATTACGGTATGCTTCCGATAACATGGCGTGTTCTTTCTGTTGACTCTGACGGATTGTATATTATGGCAGATAAAATTCTTGACTGCCAACCATACAACACATCATATTATGCATCAGTAACATGGGCTTACTGTAAACTTCGCACATGGCTGAACGGATATTTTTACAACCTTGCATTTTCAGATACGGAAAAGCAGAAAATCAATACAACCCATCTTGTGAATGGGGATAACCCATGGTACGGAACAGATGGCGGTATTGATACATACGATAAGGTGTTTGTACCTTCAGTCGGTGATGTGCTCAATACAGCAAGCGGATTTTCAAGCTATGGCACAGAGGATTCGGCACGATTCGCCAAGGTAACGCCGTATGCGCAGGTTAAAGGTGCATATGTATATGCATCATATGGCAGCACATATAACGGAAACGGTTATTGGTGGCTCCGCACTCCCGGTTATAACAGTATTTATGCGTGCTTCGTCATCAGCGATGGCAGTTTCAACAGTAGCGGCTACAATGTCAGCAGAGACTCTATCGGCGTTCGTCCAGCTTTAAAAATCAATCTCTCATCTTCAATCTATCAATCTAAAAGCTATAATTCTTATGAAATTAAGACAGTAGACGGAACGACCGGTAAACCGTTGAGCGGAGTTTCCGTCGTTTACGACGGAAACTCCGTCGGTACAACGAAATCTGACGGTACATATACTCTTTCTGCCGGTAAGAATACAGACTCAAACAAAGAGGTTAAATTTGTTAAGGGTGAATACAGTTCTTCTTCTCGTAAGCTCTACGAAATGAATCCATACGGACAGAATATTATCGCTATGAACAGTGGATTTGACGTTTCAGGAGTTCTGTCGGACATTGCCCTGACAGGTGAAAAAATAGACGGACCAACAGTAAATATTATGGGAAAGAGTTTTCCGTTGTTCAGCTTTGACGGCGGTCTTGATTTTGGTTCCTTTTCATTTAAATATAATCAAAATACAAAGGATAAAACGGTAAAATATATTGTCGGTATCAAAGACGGCATCGAAATCAGCAATGATGACGATTTTAATGATAACTATGATGAGTTTAAGTCGTTTTTTAAAGGATTTTCTGACGATACAAACTATAAAAACTACTGGAGATACAACAATATAAAGAATAAACTTGAAACACAAAAAGGAAAAGTTGGATTTGATGCCAACTTAGCGGTTGCGGGTTACCTTGAATTTGACTATTCAACAGGAAATCTTAAGTTCAAAGAGGGCGGTATTGTTGTGACTGCTGACGCTGCAGTAAGTCAGGATGTTCCGTTCTGGGGTATTTGTTACGCAACATTTAAAATCGGCGGTGAAATAGAAGGAAAACTCTACGCAACTCAGGAGAACAGTGGAGTACTCCAGCTCAATACAAGTCTTGCTTTAAGCGTTAAACCGACAATTGGTGCAGGCGCAAAATTATTGAGCAAAGATATAGCAAGCGTTGAAGTCGGAATAAACGGAAAAATTACAGGAAAAATCAAATTGCCTGCATCATCATTTAAAGAATCAGCTTCACTTTATTTGAATGCAAATGCTTATGTCAAAGTTAAAGCTCTATGGGCATTTGAGCATAAATGGTCAACCAATTTCCCCAACATGAATATTTGTCCGAATTTTGGAGAATTTCAGACGAGTTCTGTAGGAAATAATTATATTGACGAAAATGGAAACATAGTCACAATAGATGAGGACGACCTTGAGTTGATTGACAGAAGCTATCTTGATGTATTTAAAACAGCGTCATATTCAGGCAACGATTATCTGAATGATACTGCCGTTTATCCTTACGGTTATCCCGAACTTGTAAAGCTTGATGACGGCAGAATAGTTGCACTGTATTTATACGATAACGGTCTGAAATCCGCTATAAACAGAACAACTCTCTATTACAGCGTATATAACAACAATGAGTGGAGTCTGCCGATTCCTGTTTGTGATTCAGGTCTTGCTGATTTCCCTGCTAAGGTATGCACAGACGGAAATAAAATTTATATGGTATGGCAGAGAGCTTCAGAGGTACTTAACGATAAATACGAAGTCAGCGATATTGTTGACAAGACTGAACTTGTTTACTCTGAGTTTGACGGCTCAACATGGTCTGCCCCGATTACAGTTGATACAGCCGGAAAGTATCAGATGCTTTATTCAATCGCAGAAAGCAACGGCAAGGTTGCGGTTGAATGGGCTGAAAACAGCGTTGACAGCTATACTCTCTCCGAAGGTGTAACTTCGGTTTACTACAAAACACTTGAAGACGATACTTGGAGCAGTCAGTCAAATGTTGCTTCAAGCAAAGGTATTGCGGCTGCAGCTATCGGCTTTGTAGGTGATAATATTAAGGTTGCATATTCGATTGACAGTGACGGTGACCTGACAACGGCAAACGACAGCGATATTTACTTCAACGGCACGCAGTTTACTGATAACAATGTGGACGAGGGCGAAATCACATATCAGAACGACAAATTCTATTGGATTCAGGGTGGCGAGCTTAGCGAGTATGACGGCTATTCTGTAAAGAACACAGGGCTGTATATTGAAAATGACTACCGTGTTCTCAATAACAGCAGTACAACGGCGGTTACATCACTTGCAACTGACGGATTCAAAAATGAACTTGTTGTTTCTTACCTTAACGGTGATACATACACAAAGCCTGTTGCTCTCACATCTTACGGCAGACATATAGGCTACTATGATGCAATTCTCAACAGCAACGGTTCAATTTCCGTTCTTGCCGATGTTGATAATTTAAGTAATGATAAGGATGCTTATCCTTACACAACCACCGATATGGTATGCGACATCATCAGCGGCAAAACTGACCTTGAAATCTGCGATGTTTTCGCAGGTGACGGTGTTGCAAGAGGTTCAACAGTAACATTCAGCGGAACTGTTAAGAACAACGGCACAACACCCGTAAGCGGATATTCTGTAACGCTTAAGGGCGCAAACGGCAGTACGCTGGTTTCAAAACCGATATACAGCACTATTCTTCCGGGCGAAAGCAAAAACATCAGCGTTGATTACACTCTCCCAAATGATTTTGCAAAGCAGAATATAAAGGCTGTTGTTGAAGCTGACGGCGACAGCGTATCGGCAAACAATTCTCAGACCGTAACAGTCGGCTATGCGGATATTCAGATTGTTGACGCAGTAATTGACCGCAGCGGCGAAATCACCGCAACGGTTGTAAATAACGGACTTGAAGCCGTTTCGAATGCAAAGGTTAAGTATGTTTATTCGGGAGCTAATGCCGACACAACGCTTTCAAACATTACGGTTGGTTCAATCGGAATAGGTGAAGTGAAAACGGTAACTTATTCCGTGCCTGCGCAGTATCTGAGCTTTGCGGATAACTATTCCGTGAATAAATTCAGACTTGAGGCTATGTCCGACGGCGAAGAAGAAGCTCTTGCCAACAACGAGTACGATGTGATTTATGCTCCGATTGCAGTTGAAGGCATTACGCTCAACACATCAACACTTTCCCTTGAATACGGTCAGACCGCACAGCTTGTTGCTACGGTTTACCCGTCAAATGCATATAACAAGGGCGTACATTTTGTAAGTGACTCAACTGATGTTGCAACTGTTGACGATAACGGCAACATTACAACAGTCGGCAACGGTACAGCAATTATCACAGCTATCACCGATGATGGCGATTATATAGCACAGTGTCAGGTAACTGTTTCAGTAAAGGTGACAAGCGTTGACCTTGACCAAAAGAATATAACTGTTAATGTAGGCAACACAATTACAATCAATGCGGATGTAACACCTGATGCCGCAAGTGACAAAACGGTTAAGTGGACTTCATCAGATAATACTATTGCGACTGTTGATGATAACGGTACAGTAAGAGGTGTTAAAACAGGTACTGCAACAATCACCGCAAAAACAAATGACGGTGGATTTGAAGCATGCTGTACTGTGAACGTAATAAATGCCGTTAACGGAATTACGATTTCAGACAGAAATATTACATTGTACGCTAACAAGACAAAGCAGCTTAAAGCGGCAGTAACTCCCGCCGATGCAGATAATCAGAGCATTGTATGGGAAAGCAATGACGATGATGTTGCAACTGTAAGCTCAACAGGACTTGTAACTGCAAAAATGCCGGGTACGGCAATAATCACAGTTAAATCGGTTGACGGTGGATATACGGCAACCTGCACTGTAACGGTTGGCAAGCACGTAACTTCAATTATTCTTTCGGACACAGAGCTTTCCATGCCTGCAAGCACATCAGATACACTTTATGCAACAGTTATGCCATTGAGCGCATTTGATAAGACTGTAACATGGGTATCAACAAATCCGAAAGCTGCAACTGTAGACCAGAACGGTAATGTTCACGCAGTTAAAGCAGGTACAACAACTATTATCGCATATTGCGAGGACGGCGATGTAACAGCTGAGTGTACGATTACTGTTACTAATTCGGCAACAGGAATTGAAATGTCGCAGAGCGAAGTATATATTGCAAGAAACAGTTCAAAACAGCTCTATGCAACAGTAATTCCTGATACCGCAGAAAATGCGAATGTAACATGGGAAAGCAAGTATCCTGAAATTGCAACAGTTGATTCAAACGGTGTTGTTACTGCAAAAATGGCAGGTACAACAATGATTGTCGCAACATCTGTTGACGGTGGATATAAAGCATACTGTTCTGTTAAGGTTGTAGGTATTGAAGCAGTTTCAACGGCAAGCATAGATTTTGACACAGGCATTATTACAGGCCTTTCATCCAACATCAATTCACTTGATGATTATATCGAACTGACAGATTCAAGCTGTGAACTGAAGTATGAGACATTAGGCACGGACTCAATAGTTTATCTCACAAGAGATAATGAAATTATTGATGCTTATACTGTTGTCATCTTTGGTGATGTTAACGGCGACGGTTGGTACGACGGTATGGATTCAATGATTGTTAATTGCCTTGCGAATGGTATGATGACAAAAGATGATGTCGGCGAGGCGATTTATATGGCGGCTGACTGTAACCACGATGGCGTAATTGACCAGTTGGATGTTGATATTCTTCGTGAGGCAGGTGTGCTTCTATCACAGGTTGACCAGAACAAGACTGAAGAAGAATTGCTTGAAACATCATTTGCGTATGTTGAGTACCTGAACCTTATTGACCAAACTGTTGAAACCAAGGCGGAAGAGCCTGCTGAAGATGAACCGATTGATACTGGATTTACATTTAATATATTTGAAGTCCTGATAAAGCTAATTAAGAATTTAATTTGTAACCGTCAAACCTACGAGCGAAGACACATGAAAAAGCCCGCCGAGATGGC
>JAKSQO010000080.1 GCA_024404095.1 Clostridia bacterium
CGGAAGGAGACATCTCATTCCTCACACGTCAGATGGACGAGAGCGGTTCAGAAATTCTCCGAAAGTCAATTGTGGAAGACATCGGCAGAACATCATGCGTTCCTCAGATGCTTGATGAGAATTTTGCCGGTAATGCTTCAGGCGTTGCTCTCTCATATAAGTTCTTCCCGCTCGACCAGCGTATCAGAGTGAAGGAGAAGTACTTCAAGGAGTGCGTTAAGAACAGGCTTAAGATGTTCAACCGCTTCAGACAGCTTACAGGTCAGAGTATATTCGATATCTCCGACATCAAGATTAAGTTTAAGCACGTTCTTCCGGCAAATACTCTTGAGGAAGCACAGAAGGCTTCAATGCTCAGCGGCATAATACCGGACAAGGATGTTATTTCAGTGCTGTCGTTTATCGAGGATCCTGAAGCAGCTGCTGAAGAAATGCAGAAGCAGAAGGAAGAAAACAGAGAACAGTTCATGAATACACCAATTCTCCCGGAACAGGAAGAAGCTGATGAGTAATGCCAAGTAAGAACTACTGGATTAACAGAGCAAATCAGAGAATGGATGATTACATCCTTCAGTCTGAAGAAACAGCAAATGAAATTGCCAAAGCGTACTATGTGGCCTCCAAGCGAATAGAAAAAGAGATGGTCAGGGTTGTACAGGGACTTGGAGCGATATCCAATGACCGCACAGCCCTGAAGTATCTCAAAAATCCGCAGAGCAAGTCAGTAATACGCACAATAAGGAAAGCAGTCAGCACAATGCCGGACGGACCGGAGAAGGATGAAGCACTGACGCTTATCAGCTCTCCCGCCTACCTCTACCGGATGAGGCGACTGCAGGCCGTTATAGACAATGCAAGAAAAGAATGCAACAGACTGTACAAGGTTGAACTGAAAGACGCTACAGCTCATCTCAGAAACCTCTACAACGATGCGTTCAGTCATACAATCTATGACATAGACAAGGGATACAACACGCTGCATACATTTTCAATGTTTCCGGCTTCAAGAGTGAACACGCTTCTGAAGTCAGAATGGAGCGGAGCAAACTACTCCGAAAGAATATGGAACAGCACGCAGAACCTTGCAGACTCTCTTAAGGAGCAGCTGCTTATCTCATTCATGACAGGCGCTTCGGTATCAAAGACAGCCAGAGAAATATCTGAGCGGTTTCAGGTATCAGCATATAACGCAAGGCGACTTGTCAGAACTGAGTCCAATTACATCGCCAATCAGGCTGAACATGATGCTTATAAGCGCTTAGGCATTGAAGAGTATCAGTTTATAGCTACACTGGACACAAGAACCTCAAAACTTTGCAGAGAACTCGACGGCCGTGTCTTCAATGTGGAAGACGGCAAGCCGGGAGTGAACATGCCTCCGATGCATCCGAACTGTCGTTCAACAACAATCATGTATGATGCTGACTCTCCGATTAAGTCGAGAGCAGCAAGGGATGCAGACGGAAATCTGATTTCTGTTCCTGGGAACATGACTTATAAGCAGTGGCTTAAGAAATATCATCCTGAACTTGTTGACAAAACCGCTGAAAGTGGTATAATGGACTTAAGGGCAATGTCAGCGGCTACGCAGCCTCTCCTCAACATAAGTGAATATGAAATTAAAGAGGATTTAGAAGGCGTTGAAAGGCTGAGAAAAGAAATTTCTGAAACGCTTGGCATTCCTGAATCGGATATAGATTTCGCCGGGATAAAAAACACAGAAGTGATAGAACCGTTTTTTAAACGTTTCAAGCTCATACAAAGCCAAACAGGCATGACGTTTCCACCAATAAAAGCGGTTGAAGTAATTGATGGCAACGTTAGAACGATTGCTGGATATAAACCCGGAGAAAATGTGTTTTATATATCGTCAAGGTTTTTTAATAGCAAGAAGTATTTAGAGGATACCTTGAAGAAGTGGTCTGACAACCGAGCGTTGAACCCTAAATGCAGAAATATAGTTTTTCTGGCTGAACATGAAGCTTCTCACATAAGGATTTCAGATGATATATTGCTTACAAAGGAAGCAGAAAACATTTGGAAAAACAGAAAGCGCACCTCTGAAAACGATGATGATATATTCGATTATTTCGCAGACATGTCTGCGATTTACAGAATGAATAGAAACACAAAAGACAAGAAGGTAATTGAGGTAATCAATTATCTGAATGAACGGGGTGTAAAATCATGAGTGGATGTTCCAAGTGTCAGATTTGTAGGAACTTTAATAGTAAAAAAAGCGTTAGTTTTCCGGAGAAAAAATGGTATTGTGAAGCTTTTCCGGAAGGCATACCTGAATTGAAGTTGGCATTTATTTCACGTGATTCATGTGAAAATTGCAATAACGGTATTGGTTTTGACCAAATGACAATTGAAGAACAGATGAACCTTCGGTAAAACGAAGGTTTTTTCATACCCTCACAACTGAATAAATTACAGCATCTCATTCGAGGTGCTTTTTTTATGTCCAAAACGTGCTTATGACATAAAACTGTGGATGGAATTACGGTCGACGGACCTTAAGCGGAGGTAAGATATGAATAAGAGATT
>JAKSQO010000081.1 GCA_024404095.1 Clostridia bacterium
GTAACAGGAAAAGTGAAACATAAATTGCTGTCAGATAGTTACTCTGAATATACAGTATATTACATGCATAAGCCTTTCACTATTCCGGACAAGGAGGTCATACGATGAATAAAGCATTAATTGCAAAGGGAGCGACACTTATTATTTCAGCTGCTGTATTTCTTTCTGCCTTACCATTTTCAGCATTCGCTGAAAGCGTAAGCATGACAAATGCGGTCAGATCGCTGGAAAGCGACATTGCTGTTCCGGACAATCAGATCAGCACAGATAATTACAAGGACACTCGCTTCAATAACCCGATTTCTCCTGATTTCTTTTGTGCCGATCCAACTGCTGTAGAATACAACGGCAGGCTTTATGTCTACGGTACAAACGATCATCAGCAGTTTGAAGCAGCTGGTCCCGATGTAGACAATACCTATGAAAAAATAAAATCACTGCTTGTATTCTCCACAGAGGATATGGTCAACTGGACATATCACGGTGAGATAAATGTTGGAAAAATAGCACCGTGGATTTCAGCATCATGGGCACCTTCTATCGTGTCCCGTGAGGAAGCAGACGGCAGGACACATTTCTATCTGTATTTCTCAAACAGCGGCATCGGAACAGGAGTTATTACTTCTACTGATCCTGTGACAGGCTGGACAGATCCGCTGGGACATTGTCTTGTAACCAGTAACACTCCCGGTCTGGGCGACTGTCCGAATCCATTTGACCCTGGTGCAGTCATTGATGACAACGGTGTCGGTTGGCTTTCATTCGGTGCGGGCACAGCATCAAACGGAACGGATTATATGCCGGGTTCTGTGCGTATTGTCAGACTGGGTGATGATATGATTTCTTTTGACAGCGACTTCAGGCAGATTCCTGCACCATACTCATTTGAGGCAAGTGAGCTGAACTATATTAACGGCACTTATGTGTATACCTATTGCAGCGACTGGAACAATCACAGTGAAAAGTGGGATTTTGACTGTCCTGCACCGGGTGGTTGCAGCATGGTATATATGACTACAAAAACGCCGCTTGATCCGACAAGCTGGAAGATGATGGGCGAATGCTTCCGTCAGCCCGGAGAGGTCGGCTTCGACTATTCAAACAACCATACACATATGCACAAGTTCAAGGGCAAGTGGTATATGTTCTACCATACGCTGATGCTCAAGCACGGAATGGGTATTACGGGTGGTTATCGCAGCATGGGTGTTGATGAGATTGAAGTGGACGAAAAAAATGTTGTAATTAAAGATACAGGCGGCACCAAAAAGGGTGCATCACAAAATGGCATGTTCAGTCCGTATGTGGAACATTCTGCCGCAGAACTTGCCGGTACTGCACAAATAGATTACGATATGACAAATCCGTATGCACCGATTGTCAGTGCAAAGCAGAACGGTTCATGGACAGCAGTTCGTGGTGTACAGTTTACAGAATCTGAAAATTCATCACAGCCAGCTGTTTCCGAACTGGTGAAAATGAATATTGACACTATTCAGTACAATCTTACTGTAACAAGTATAGAATCTCCCTCAACAATCACGATGTATGCTTCTGCACAGAACGGTGTCAAAAATGAAAAATCTGTTGAAGTAACCGGAAAGGGTAAATACAAGGTTACGGTTGATATGAATGGTGCTAAAGGTTTTCAGATTGTCGGTTGTTTCACAGCATCAAATGATACTCCGGTTACTCTTGAGGTCGATTCAATTACACTCAACGGAAAATACAATATTGCAGTTGCGGCCGAGCTGACAAACACACGTGAATGGGCAGACGGTCTGCGTAATATCTGGAACGGTTTCTCGGATGGAGATGCGGTCTATACAGATGATTATGCAGTATTGAAGTATGTTAAGGCAGATAATGCAATCGAGCTGTTTGCATCTGAAAATACAGGAAACGCAGATAATGCACCACTTGTTGAAAATCCGCTTGCATTTGTGTCAAGTGTCAAAGGAAAAGGCAGCATCGAGGTTCGTCTTGATGAGCCTGCAGGTGAACTTCTGACGAGAATTGCTTTTGATTCTCCAAATAGCTTTACAAACATATACAGCGATTCGATCAGTAATATCGGTGGTACGCATGATTTATATTTTGTATACTCAGATAAAGGAGTATCAATGCAGTTCTGGAAATTTGAGGAGAGTGATGAGGTCTCTGACAGACTTATGGGTGATGTCAATGCAGACGGAAAATTTAATATATCCGATGTTGTTGTGCTTCAAAAATGGATTCTTGCAATACCGGATGTTAATCTTGCTGACTGGAAAGCCGCTGATTTAAACAAAAATAATCGACTGGATATTGCTGACTTTTGTCTTATGAAAGAAAAACTGCTGGGAGAGAACTGATTATGTTACTACTCACGGGTTAGCCAGACAGTGATAA
>JAKSQO010000082.1 GCA_024404095.1 Clostridia bacterium
CAAAACAGGAAACGGATTCACGCTTGCAGTCTGAGATTTTCTCAGACGCTTTTTTATGAAGATAGGTATTCATTCAGAATTCTGAAAGAGCTTTTTTTAAAACAGACCAAAAATAAATAGAAGGATCTCAGAAGATACTGTTATCTGATTAACGCCTGAATCAGCACACGGTCAAAGAGCATCCCGCAAAGTCTTCCGTCATTATCAATAACCGGCATCTGGTCAACTCTTCCGCGTTTCATCTTCAATGCACAGTCGCTGACCTCAGCATTGCGGGGAACTGCGAGAACTCTTCTAATCATTCCGTCTTTTACCGGACGGTTCGGAAGTTCTACTTTGGAAACGCCGTAGGTGATTGAGTAGTTGTCGCGGATGCTTTCCCACGTCCACTCATCATCATCAGTTCCCGTTGAGAAGTCGCTCGTGTGTACATCATCTTCAATGTGCGACAGACGAATCAGGTCACGCTCGGAGATGATTCCGGTTAAGACATTGTCCGAATTTAAAATCGGCAAAGCATCAACACCGCCAAGCTCCATAATTCTTCCGACAACCGGAAGCGGCGTCTCTTCCCAGACCGCAAGAGTGTGTTTGTCAACAAACCCGTTGCGAATCTCACGGACATCATGCAGCTTTGCAACAGTACCCACAATATCAGACACACTTAAGATACCTGCAAGATTTCCTTTCTCAACAACAGCAAGTCTTCTGACATTCCTTTCTGCAAGAATCTCAACCGCCTCTGAAACCGGCGTATCAGGAGAGATAGTTACCGGCTCTTTTGACATCAGAAGAGCAACCTGAGACTCATCAGGATTGCGCAGAATATCTTTTCTGGTAATCATTCCGAGAAGCTTTTTCTTCTTTCCTTCCACCACCGGAACACCGCTAATCCCGGTTCTCTTCAGCACTTTAAGAATATCATCACGTCCTGACGGGACATCAACAGTGACGACATCTTTTGTCATTAAATCTTTTGCAAACAGTTTCTCCATAACAATCCTTCCCTATCCGGTATTGCGAATTGTATCTATTTATTTGACTCAATAGTAAATAATAGTAAGCCTCGATGCAAGTATATAGGAAGCTTTTCACTGAAAAACTGTTGTTATAGCGTCAGATAAAGGATGAATGCAGCAGCGATTGCAGCAATTACACAGATAATTAACGGAACCTTCCTCCACGCAAGAACAAACGCTGCAAGACCTGCGAGAATTCCAATCTCAGGGTGAGCGGGGTCAACGGCAAAAATACCGGGGAATACAAGAGCAGTCATTGCTGTGTAAGGAATCAGCCGGAGATATTTTTCAAACTTAGGACCGACCTTAATCTTATCCGCAAACAAAGCAGGGACAACGCGGGGAATAAAAGTCACCAGAGCCATCGCTAAAATAATTGCAATAATTTCAGCGTTCATCGAAAACTGCCTCCCGAAACATCAACAAAAAACATCCCGATAAATGCGCAGACAAGCGTGGATATCACAAGGGCAAACGGCGCATCAATAAACTGCACAAGAATCGTATTACAGATTGCCGTAATAATTACCAGAACCAAAAGCCGCCAGCTCTGCGTAAGGGAAGGAACAAGCATCGATAAAAACATCGCATAAAATGCAACCGCAAAACTTGCAGAAACTATCGCCGGAAGAAAATCAGATAAGACTGCCCCAAGAAATGAACCGAGAACCCACGAACCATACGTTACTGTTATGATGCCGAAGAAAAACGCCGCAGTACTTTTTTTATCGGTCGTAAATATTGCAAAGGATTCATCCGTGATAAAAAATGAAGCAATAACCCGCATCCATCGCGGCACATCTTTCATCTTTTCCATGACACAGGCACTCATGATAAAATGCCTGAAGTTCAGAATAAAGGTGGCAATCGCAATAGTAATTATTCCTGCACCCTGCAGATACATGCCTGCAGCCATAATCTGACTTGCGCCGGCAAATACTGATGCAGACATGAACACTGTTTCTGAAAGAGAAAACCCTGCCTCGCGGGCAATTACCGCGAAGGCTATACCTATCGGAAGAAAGGCAAAAATAATCGGAACAGTTACTTTTAATCCGGCGAGATAATGCGATTTATTCATTGATAACTATTGCTGCATAAAAAAACAGAACTGCAGAGATAAATCCCTGCAGAACGGAAAATTATTTTCTCACAATCAGAAGATTTGTCTTTACGTTCTTTGCAACGTAGGTCGAAACGCTGCCGAGGAAAAGCTGATCTAACTTTGACTTTCCAAGAGAACCGGTGACGACAAGATCACACTCAAGCTTCTTTGCAGTCTTAA
>JAKSQO010000083.1 GCA_024404095.1 Clostridia bacterium
CAGCGCTGAAAGAATAATCAGTTATGTATCAGGCAGCTGCAGTTTTTGAAGGGGGAGGTATGCGCGGGGGCTATTCAACAGGCGTTATCGACGTCTTCTTGGAACATGATATCGAGTTCTCCTCTATCTATGCAGTATCTGCCGGGGCGTGTCATGCGGCAAGTTTTGTATCAAAGCAGCATAACCGTGCGTATCGCATCAGTACAAATTATCTGCATGATAAAAGCTACTGCAGTATCAAAAGTCTCATTACCACAGGAAATCTTTTCGGCGTTGAGATGCTGTTTTACCGTCTGCACAATGAACTTGATCCGTTTGATTATGATACCTTTGCGGCGTATAAGGGTAAATTCTACGCGACTGCTACAAATCTTTCAACAGGGGATGCTGCATATTTCCCGGTGACCGCAGCGGATTCGCACAACGGTTTTCCGCCGGTTCAGGCGTCAAGTTCTATGCCGCTTCTTGCACGAAATGTCAGAATAGGAGAGTATGAATATCTTGACGGCTGTATTGCAGACTCGATTCCGGTGCGCCGCGCAATTTCTGATGGAAATAAAAAAGTGGTTCTGATATTAACGCGTCCGCCGGATTATCGCAAAGGAAAGAATCTTCTCCTGCCGCTTTATTGGATACGGTATCATCGATATCCGAACTTCTTTGCGCGCTGTGCTGACAGAAATGCCCGTTACAATGAGACGATGGATTTCATTCAGAAAGAAGAAGATGCCGGAAGAATTTTTGTCATTCGTCCGGAAAATCCATTGCCGGTAGGCGTTGTTACCAAGAGTAAGGAAAAATTAAAAGCGCTGTATGATATCGGTCATAATGATGCGGAAAAAAGAATTGATGAACTGCTTTCGTATCTGAAAAAGTGAGGGTTGAGTCTTTTACAGTTCTTCCCTTACGTTTCTGACTGCTTCACACATATTGGCGAGTTTTTGAAATGCTCCTTCAGGCGTGTGCATTCTAAGCCCGCAGTCCGGGTCAATTAAGATATTTTCTTTTCCGAAGGTGTCGATACAGCATCTGATATGGTCTTCAATTTCTGAAACGGATTCGACTTTCTGGTCAGAACTCTTTACGCAGCCGCATCCGATTTTTTTACCCTTAAGGTCGTATCTGGAAAGGGTTTCAAGATTTTCAGGACTTACTGCGTACTCGAAGTCTAAAACATCAACCGGAAGGGTTACCCATTCTGAAGCGACATCTCCTAAAATGCCGCATGTATGTACACATGAAGGAGTATCAATTCCGTTAAAGATTATAGATAAGCATTCTTTTGCGGTATCGACTGATACTGCACCGGTTGATAAGATAGGTTCATCAATCTGAATAAGGGTGCATCCTGTGCGGGAAAGATGTTTTGCTTCTTCATGAAGTGCTGCTGCGAGGTCGAGTGCAATTTCTGCTTTGTTGCGGTATTCGGGAGTCTTTATTTCGAGGGCATAAGATAGTGTACACGGTCCGGTTAAGATGCCTTTTACATATTTTGTCTGAGTCAGCGCATATTTTGTATCAGCAGCGGTGATGGGTTTATCTGCCGCGCGAATTTTTCCCATGACGGTTTTTCCTGAGATGCCCGGAAGTTTTGAGACGAATGCCTCAACCATGTCGGCTCTGACCTGTCCGTCAGAAATAATATCAACGCCGGCACGCAGTTGTTCTGCGACTGCGAACTTTACTGCTTTTTTATACGGGTCAAACAGCCCTCCTGTTTTGATGCAGGGAAAAGATCCGACGACTGTTGTCGGAAGAAGACAGGGTAATTGCATAATTACATGTAGGGTAAGAGAGATAAAAAGGGTTTTGGACTGTGGGATTATTTTGTAACCAGTCTTACAATGATGGTTGTTGCAATGAACATTGCTAAAATGATTCCGCAGTTAAAGAGAAGCGGGATTACGGTGTTTCCGGATTCTGCGCATGCTGCAGTAATTATTTTTGAGAAGTGAAGTCCGACAAGAATCAGTATGATGTCGACTGCAATTGCTATACCTGTTGCAATCCACTGTTTTTTTGTGATGTTTTTTAATGCGGAGGCCATAGATTATCTATGTAACAGTTCTTAATTCAATATCATAAATAATTTTTGTAACTGTTCACCCTTATTTTTGATGATGGGGTTTGTATC
>JAKSQO010000084.1 GCA_024404095.1 Clostridia bacterium
AAGATGCAAGCTTCTCGAGTATAGTGCGGTTGTCAGCATTGCCGCCGGCTACCTTATCCAGTTCCTTGTCATTCAGCAATTTCTTCTCGTCCATTTTTCTTTCTCCTTTTTATTTAAGTATTTTCTTTGTTTTGTCCTTGCATCTCTTTATACGATGCAAACGTAAAAGTGGCTACAATTATTTTATCATATTACATTTATTTTTGCAACAAGCAGGCGAAGCCTGCTTTTCACCCGATTTTGTATCGGAGGAAATTTTTAATTTGATATCGTTTTCGGATTTGAACGCACGAATTATCGTTTCGCACATACAATTTAAAGCCCTCCTTGTGTAAAGGAGGGGGGACCGCGGAACGCGGTGGGAGGATTGTTTGTGCGACTAAATCAATAGGTACAAGCATTTGGGTTTGTGCAGACAATCCCCCAGTCACCTATCGGTGACAGCCCCCTTTACACAAAGGGGCCTTTAAATTGTGCGAAAGGGGCCCTTAAAAATGAAAAAACTGCTTGAAATAATTTCAAGCAGTTTTATCCATACTTATTACCTATTACCTCTTACCTCTTACCTATTTTATTATCTCGCCCGTTATCGTAAATTTTTTGCCGTTTTTAACGATGACAGGCGTGACGCCCACGGTGCTTTTATTCGTTGCGGCGGCATCTTCTGCGGCAACGATCTTTGCGGCGCCGCCGACGACTTTTTTAAGTTCGTTATCTTTCAGGATTTTCTCGTTCATTTCATTTTCGCTCCCGCCGCGCCAAAATTCTTGCCGTTTTTTTCAATAATCAAGGTTCCGGCATCTACCGTATCTTCGGTAGTTGTGCCGTCTCCTGCGCCGACAACCTTTGCGGCGCCGCCCGTTACCTTTTCAAGTTCTTTGTCGTTTAATATTTTCTTGTCTTCCATTGTAAAATCTCCTTTTTTATTCTCGCAACTATTTATACGATGCAAACGAGAAAGTGGTTGCAGCTTTTAAGTCTTACACATCCAATTCCCAATCCCAATCAGGACTGTCGTCGCCCGTGTCGGTATGATTGATGCCATGCAGTTCCGCACCGCAGTTCGGGCATATATATGTATCTATCAAATCGTTGATGTTGTACGGCCGGCGGCATTTATCACAATAAAAACCAGAATACAAATCATCGTTAAGACCGCCGTTGACCTTTTCGAGATCCTCGCTATTCAGCGCTTTCTTATCTTCCATAGAATAATTTTCCTTTTTCATTCATTTATTCCTCAAATACACCAAGTATCATCATATTCCGGGTCATCGTAGGGTGTCGAATAGTACACGCCATTGTACATATAACCCAGGTTGCCCTGGCTGATTTCCCATTCAATATACTTGATCACATCATAGCCGGTAGGAGAGGGGATAAAATAAATGAACAAAATGAAGGCCAATTGGGCACCCTTTTGAAAATAATACCTTTTGATCACATCATATTGGAAAGATTCTTTATCTACCTCAATGCCGCCGCTGACCTTTTCCAGCTCCTCGTCACTCAGTGGGCCATTCTTCGTATCCACTTCGTTGATGGTAATGCCCTGCTCTGCAACGAAGGCTTTGAGCTCGTCCAAGGAAGCGCCATTTTCCGTCAGCTGCTTCATCTTGGTTTTCAGTTCTTCTTTATTGAGAATTTTCTTGTCTTCCATGGGAATAATCTCCTTTTTTCCTGCATCTGGTTACACGTTTTAAACTATAAAGCGGATGGTTTTTACAAATAGTTTTTGTAAGTGCGGCTTCTGTTCCGCTATCAGCAGACCGATAAAAAACAGAGTCTTTACCGATTCATTTTCAACCTTTTAAGTGTTGTAAATACCCGTATAGGTATGATTATGGCATTGCGGACAGTCAAAGGTCTGACCGACATACTGTCCTGCCCAGTCTAATTCATATCCGCATTCGCTGCATCTCATCCGGGTAATATAGCTGCTGCTGTTGTCGTCGTCATCTGAAAACAGGCTCTTTGCAGCATCTGCAATATCGCTTGCGGTTCTCTTAATCAATTTCCACAAACTGCCGCCGACAACA
>JAKSQO010000085.1 GCA_024404095.1 Clostridia bacterium
GTATTTTATCAGCTTTTCTTGGACTTTTGTAGGTACCTCTGATTTGGCGGTTACGATAAAACAAAAACCGCCATCCAAAAGGATAGCGGTAAATTGCGTATGAGAAAGAAGTTATCTCTTTGAGAACTGGGGTGCACGACGAGCGCCCTTGAGACCGTATTTCTTTCTTTCCTTCATTCTCGGGTCACGAGTAAGGAAGCCAGCCTTCTTAAGAGCTGAACGGAGAGACTCATCATAGAGAAGAAGAGCTCTTGAAAGACCGTGACGGATTGCACCGGCCTGACCTGAAACGCCACCGCCGTTTACGCGGCAAACGATATCAAACTTATCAGCTGTGCCAGTCAATTCGAGAGGCTGACGCACGATGAGCTTAAGTGTTTCAAGACCGAAATAATCGTCGATATCTCTGTCATTGATTGTGATTTTACCTGTACCTGCATAAACGCGAACACGAGCAACTGAGCTCTTTCTGCGTCCGGTACCGTAGAAATAAGGATTAGAATCGTACATTAAAGTTGCCTCCCTTCATTAAAATGCCCACTCTTCAGGCTTCTGTGCTGCGTGCTTGTGCTCTGCACCGGTATAAACACGAAGTCTTGTGAGTGCTTCACGACCGATTGTTGAATCAGGGATCATACCCTTAACAGCCTTCTCAACAACAAAAGCTGTGTTTGTACGCATAAGTGTGCTGTACTTAACCTTCTTCATGTTGCCGATGTAACCTGTGTGATGATAATACATCTTCTGATCAAGCTTGTTGCCTGTAAGAACAACCTTATCAGAGTTGATGATGATAACGTGATCACCGCAATCTGCATGCGGAGCAAATGTGGGCTTATGCTTACCACGGAGAAGAACAGCAGCCTCAGCAGCAACGCGTCCGAGGGGCTTTCCTGCAGCGTCAAGCACATACCACTTACGGGTGATGTCGCCCGCTTTAGGCATATAAGTTGACATAGAACTTACCTCCAAATAGATTTTTAATGCCTGTATATATTAACACAACGACTTCCTGTTGTCAACACTAATTTTGCAATTTTTTAATTTAACCTTTGCAAGCTTCGTTTTTCTTCGTTTTTCTTCGTTTTTCATAGCAAATGCTGATTTTTAATTTATAAAAAATTTTGGCTGATTTTTGTGAGAAGAGTAGAAAAACGAATTAAAGTATATTTTTGTTCAGCAGACATTCGTTATATACTTTATAAATTCATCTGCTTCGCCGTTGGGATTCGCATATTTTGTTGCTTCAATATAGTACCACGGGTATTCAAGATCGTGGACGATAATAGGAATTGTCTTTTGAAAGTGATTTTTTATAAAGCCTTCATCCTGCAATCTCTTTGCTATATCGGCTACAAGCATTGCAAGCTCATATTCTCCGACAGATCCTTTACCGATATAGTTACCCTCTGAATCGTGATCGTTTTCGTCCTCGTACCCGATGTTCTGAATGTTGTTTTCCTTATACCATTCAAATAACTCATCTATCAGCGAATCAGGCTCATAGGTGTCGATTATAAATGTTTCGTCTTGTTCCCAGTAAGCATAGTTCCATCGTTCCTCGTCATAAGGCCCTGCGTGATTACAGCCTTCCTCGGTATTATAGCTGACCGCAAATGTGGTAATGTTTGAAAATCCGTTGTACTCGTAACATTCGTTGCTGTGAACAAAAAATGAAATTGCGAAAATATCAGGTTCATTCCAGCCGCTTATTATTGATTTAATTTTATTATAAAGAATTTCCGGAAAGTTTGTCATAAAAGCACCGCCTTTCGGGCTTATTTTATCATATTTTTTAATTTGTTTCAACAATTATTCGCTGCAGGGATTGGATTTAAATCAAAATTCTTTATATTTAAGTATAAGCTGCAAGTCTTGATTTATGGGGTAACATATGTATAATTAATGCCTACTGAATAACAGCAATTTTTTCAAAGCACACCCATTCAAGCA
>JAKSQO010000086.1 GCA_024404095.1 Clostridia bacterium
AGTGTTTCTGCAATCCAGCGACGAGTATAACAACGCTTAAGATACTCATAAACATAAGCCTCGTCCTCGCTCAAAGCATTGACACGTTTCTGTAATTCCTCAACGCAGGTTTCGATTGATACCGATTCTTGAATATTTAATGCTCTACCGAGAAAAACGCTGATCATTTCCTGCCCTCCTTCCTTGCAAGCACATTCGTGCTCGATATCTTTTTTATAATTTTAGGTCAGAATATCCCAAAATACTATACGGCCTTTTGGGTAGGTTGGGGTATATTCGGCCATTTTCCGGCCTGCGAACGACAAAAAGCCTCTCGGAGAGCTTACTCACCGGGAGGCTGTGCATCGTATTTACTTTTTTATTTTGATATACTCGAGATTTTGTTCTCTGATAAATCAACCGGGTCTGCATCTTCAGCAACTCCGAACAGACGGAACAGTTCCACTCTGCTGTTGATGTTAAGGCGCCTGTAAAGCTCGGCTGTGTGCATTTTTACGGTTGATTCCGAAAGGCCAAGCTCGCCGGCAATCTGCCTGCGGGTCTTTGCCGCCAATAGCAAAACGGCAACCTCTTTCTGCCTTGGTGTAAGACCGTACTTTTCAAATCGGTCAACTTTCTCCACCTTCTTCTGCAGTGAAACCATGTCCGACTTATACAGATCAGATATCCAGATTGACGAGAACAAATAGCGGTAACTGAACGGTGAAAGCATAAACATGACAAGTGCGGTCGTCACTGTGATGCAGAGTGTGACCAACGGAAGCGCGTCAGGGGCAAGATCTGCCAGTATGTTCCCCGGAAGCTTCGTAATCACGGAAAGAATCACATATATCAATGTGCATTTCTTAAGAAGCTTATAGCTTGCAAAACGCCGTTGGGCGCACCCCATAGTATAGATGCAAAGAGGCCATCCCATATAGGTCAAACCGCAAAACAGATGCATCGGCTTGAGCGACCCGAGCCGGGGAACCAGCACCGCAAACAGTCCCATGCCGATGGATAGGAAGAAAAACAGATTCCACAGATGCCATGTGCTGAAATGCAAACCGCAGAATACAGCTGTCAGGAGGATACCTGTAATGGCTATTCCGATGACTGTAAACAGATACTCTGCTTTGAGTGAGCTGTCCGCCAGATCACAGATATAACCGTCAATAATAAAGTATACAATGAAGAAGGTAAACGCCCAGTAGAGACCCTTCGCATCAAGTTTCGTAGCCTCGTCCTTGACCTCGAAATCCTCTTCTCTGAACTTATATATGCAGAGGCAGAGCAGTGTGAGCAGTACAAGCGGAAGAATGTGCGTCATAAAAACACCGTCTGTCCACTGTGAGTGAGCAAGCCTGACAAACATAACGGAAAAATACACAAAAACAATCCCGAAAAAGCGTTCGGCATTATTGGAAGCGAAAGCGTATCCACACCTTGCACCCGTTACGACTCCGCCAAGTCCCGCATATCCGATAAGGCCAAATAAAAAGCGCAAATAGCCCACCGGCATAAAAACATACGGAACCAGTCCTGCAAGCATGATTACAGCTGAGCCACGGAGCAAGGGCTTGAATTTTTCGGACCAAAGCAGCATCACAACAAGAGATGCTATCATATGGACAAGCTGTATAATTGTCCAACCGCTTATTCCGAAAACTTTAACCCCAACAGGAAGACAAAGCCCTCTCACAGAGAAAAATATCAACTCAATGGCATATGCCATATAGTAAACGCAGCGGGAGAGTCGGATGTCCGCAATATGAATTCCTTCGCTGCTTATTTTTCTCTGCGAAAGAGTATTTTTCAGAATCTGATAATAATTGCCCATTGAATTCTCATCTCCGGCTTAATAATTCA
>JAKSQO010000087.1 GCA_024404095.1 Clostridia bacterium
ATCCTGAAGAAGGCCGACAGCCATGAGTGATAACTGCAAATATGAATACCGTCCTACAATAGGCCACGATGCCCACGGCAAACCAATACGCAAAAGCTTTTACGGCAAAACAAAAAAAGCAGCCAAAGCAAAAGCCGAGCAATGGTTACTCGACAATGCTATAGCCGCTCAGACAACAGAAAAGCTTTCAGCACCATTATTCAATGCCGTATACGATGACTATATGGCACATAAAAAGGCCACAATAAGACCTAACTCATATTACCAGCTTAAAACTCAGTTCAGAAAAATAGTCGAGGAATTCGGAGATATTCCGATTGACAAAATCAAACACAATGACGTAGTCAAATATATCGACAAGCTTTCAGAAACGTATTCACATAATACCGTATGCAACGTCAAAATCACGTTGTCAGGAATATTCAAATATGCAGTACGATGCGAGTACATTTCTTCAAATCCGGTTGAAGGTATCAACTTCAGAGCCAAAAAGGGAGCCAAAGTCAAAAACACGTACACACTTGAGGAAGCTGAACTGGTAACAGAGTACAGCCGCTCTCATCCTGACGGACTTGCAGTAGACATGATGCTCTCCTACGGCACCACAATATCTGAAACACTTGGTATCAGATATGAAGCTGTCGATTTCGCTGACAAAACAATTCAGATCCGTGAAGGTGTCACAGCTGTTCCAGGTGAAACAGTAGTAGGTTCCGTAAAAAACAAATACAGAATCAGAACTATTGCAGTAACAGATGAAACACTGGAGCATATCCGGAGAAGCCATGAACAGCATCCTGAATATGAATATCTGATAACATACGCAGACAAGGACGGACCTGTCGCACCATGGTTTTTCAGAAATCACATATTCAATCCGTTCATGATTGACATGACAAAACACATGGCATCAAAAGGCCATGACATAAAAATACTCAACCCACATGAGCTGAGACATACAAGAGCAACTCTGTGGATTGAGCAAGGTGTTGATTTATTTGCAATAGCTGAAGAAATGGGATGGTCAAATCTCAAAATGCTCCGTGAAGTATACGGACACCCTGATATCAGGAAGCTTCGCAGATCACTTTTCGGAGAATCCCCATAAACGGGAAATGACCTTATGCCCTGCCGAACATAAGGTCACAACGGTTTTCGCAGATCCGTTTTTTTGAGATTCAACTCAATTATTATTATACGCTTTTTTTAATCATCAATACACATAAACAACAAAACGGCAGGATATTTCACCTGCCGCTCTGCCACAATTTATTAATCTAATATGAAAAGAAAAAGGAGATATTTTCTTAATGGACTTCATAAGGGATATAACACGGAACGCCGGTGACTGAATGGCGTTCCATGTAGAATCCAAGTGAATAGTTTTTAGTACATTTCTGATTATACCCTTTTTTTAATCATGATAAAACATAAGCACAGCAAAAAGTAAAACACCTGTGCGTATACCGACCGCACAGGTGCTTTGCTAATTGTAATTGCGTAACAACTTTTGTTTTCGTTGTGCTCAACATCACAACCATGAAAAAACAGTAAATAACATCAACAGCAATGTTATTATAACTTATTTTTAATCACTGTAAAACAAAAACGCCTGAAGCCTTATCCCTTCAGACGTTTCTGCTGTCAAATTAAACAAATACCTTTTTCAAGAGGTTTACCGTCCAGGAGTGCCTGAACCTGAATTCAGGAAGACGGACACCGAGTGTGAACCTACCCGATGCAATAGTCAGTAAAACTGAAATCTGTGACACATGCAGCCATCCGTCAACTGCATGGTTTCATTATACGCTATTTTTAATC
>JAKSQO010000088.1 GCA_024404095.1 Clostridia bacterium
GTTTCCATTTGAACTTTGTCAGTCATTGCATTATCACGGTCAGCTTGCCATTCATAATTTGATAGAACTTCATCATCAGAATAACGGTGCTTTTCGGGTGCGTTTGAGTGAGTGAGATACGCAATAGCACTATTCCATTTATACATTTTCTGCAGGTGCTGAACTTCGCAAACACCGTCCAATTTTGCAAGAATGTTTTTTGTCGGAACGGAGCAGTTAAAGCGGAGCATTAAATGAATATGCGGCTCTTTATCTTCTTTATCGTGAAGAATGTACGCATAATCTTTTACTACTGACCATTCAGAAACAAGCTTTTGTACATAGTCTTTTGTGAAACCGTATTTAGTTTGTTGCATTATTTCGATAGTACGAAAAGAAACAGGAAATCCCAAAAATGACACCTCACAATCTACAAATCTACAAACTTTCTACAGTCGTAAGACAAGCCCCGACTGTAGGAAAATCAATGCAAATCTACAAATATACATTAAGTATATATAGAGTTTACCGCAAATTTTGGAGTTTGTCAAGACTTTTTTTCGGCTCGGCTACCGTGTCGGCAAGGACACCCCACGGGGCAAAATGCCCTTTCCCCTCGTCCGATACGGCAGAGCGGCGGCGCATTTATAGGCTTTTGCAAACAGTCAGAGATTGCAACAAGGCGCATGCCGATAACAGGCGCAACAGACAGCAAGAGGGCAGAGACTACCACGCACGGAACTATCAGCCGCAGGCATCCGACTACCACGCAAGGCGCATTATTCGGTAAGCCCTGCGGGCATTTTATTTTATTGCCAATCTGGGGAGTAAGCGACTACCACGCACCGAGAGAACAGCACCCCAGCCCCCACCGAAAGACTACCACGCAAGAAAAAAGCCCTGCAGGGGGAGCAGAGCAATTTTCTATATATTAAGTTTAAGAAAGGACATTAAAACGGGAAACCGTCCAACTGTGTTTGTGTCATAGGCTTGAAACCACCGCCGAGAAAATCATTGAGTTTTTGCCTTTGAATTTTCTTGAACTCTTCGGAAACGGGGTTCATTGAGACTTGACCGAATTTGTAATCAAAATCTTCTGTATCGGGATTATACGAATAAGCAGTTATATTTTCGTGAGTGAATGACATAATACCCATTATGCGGCGTTTGAGCTGTTTTATAGGCTCTGTTTCGTGTTCCTGTAATCCCGTGTATAAATCATCTATAGACAGTACAGAGGTGATTATAATGCACTTACAGTAAACCATTGATTTATTGCTATAACGAGCCTTTGCGCGGCTTGTAGTGTTGTTATCGAGGAATTTCAGCAAGTCGGACATCTTCCAGTCAGACGGGCGGAAATCGTCCAATATAACACAGTCTTGACCGTTATAACCGTCGAGCACATCATTGGAAGAACTTGAAACGAAGAACGACCAACCTTTTGAGCGGCAAAACATCTTTGCAAATGTAGTCTTACCCGTACCACTTGCACCAGTGAAATATAGTACATTCATTTCTCTATCAATCCTTTCCAATTCTAATTGATTTCTGCGATACTCGAAAGCACATTCAATCTGTTTTTTGTGTTTGACATAAAAATCTATACTGCAATAGTCAGTATAATTATAACCCCTGCACTTATCCGTTGCAATAGCATTTAAAAGTGTTTCCATTTGAACTTTGTCAGTCATTGCATTATCACGGTCAGCTTGCCATTCAT
>JAKSQO010000089.1 GCA_024404095.1 Clostridia bacterium
GATTGGAACAAAGTTGTTTGTCTGGTTCGAATAAATATCTGAAAAAATGGACGGGTTTGAAGTCTCAACCTCGCTTGTAACCGGCTCTTCTCCGAAAAACTGCCATGAAACACCGCCGACTGCATTTTCCGTTGCCATATCATTAAGTTCATTTCTTGCGTTTTTCATAATTATTAACCTCCGTAAATCTGACGTTTGTTTTATGTGACGTTCAGGTTATTGACTTTTAATAATAATCTTTGCTATAATTGTTAAAGATAAATCATTGCTGAATGCAAAGAAAAAGCTATAACCAACAAAAGATAATTAAAGTAAAGGAGCGCTTGTTATGACTGAAATCTCTGCGTTTTTCCTGTCGCTTATCATGTTTTTTACAGGCTTGTCAGGTAAGGCGGTAACATCGTTCGGAGAAAGGAAAGAGCCGTCACACACGGCGGATAAGTCTTTTTCCGACTCTGCCGTGCCGGAAAAGGACGGTGAAAATGTGAATGTCACATTCAGGGCTGAGAATGCGGGATATGACATATATTCACCTTTTAAAAATTACGGCGGTTACAGATACGGTCCGTCAATAATGTATTATGAGGACGGCTCTGCCGACGCATGGTTTGCCACCAACGGCCAGAGCGGTGAATGGGACTGGTTTACACACAGACACTTCGATGGCGAAGAGTGGAGCGATGAGAAGGTTGTTCTGCGCCCGACGGCAGATTCCATGGACCATTATTCCGTTTGTGACCCCGGCGTTATTTATTTCGGGGGCTACTATTACATCGGTTATACCTCCACCATTGTTTCCACAAACGGCGGAATAAACAATAATATTTTTGTTGCGCGTTCCGAGAATCCCGACGGCCCGTTTGAAAAATGGAACGGAAACGGCTGGGGCGGTGACCCTGCTCCGATTATTTATTTTGATGAAAACGCAGCTTTATGGGGCGCAGGTGAGCCGAGCATTGTAATTGTTGACGGTGTTCTGTATTTCTATTATTCGTGGCTTGGCTCGGGAACGGGAAATGAGCTTGTCGCTACCGCCGATATCTCTGAAAACTGGCCTGCATCGCTTACTCCGCGCGGAGTTGTCGCAACAAAGGAAAACAGTCAGGATTCGTGGGATGTTGTCTATGTTGAAGAGATAGGAAAATTTGTCGGCTTCTGTACTTATGAACGCTTTACAGATACCTCAGGTGTTGCGGTTTATCAGTCCGATAACGGAATACACTTTGAAAGAAGCGATATTATCCGCACGGGAATCTGCTCCAAATGCCACAACATGGGCATTTCAAAGCGGCCCGACGGTCATGTCAGACTTTCCGACAATCTGTTTATCGGCTATGCCTACCAGACATCAACGGGCGGCTGGGGTGACTGGTCAACAAGATTTCAACCCGTTGAACTTATAACTTATGAGGGAGAAATCCGCTCATACGATAACAGCGGCGCACCGACTCCGACAGAAAGTGAACGCGTAAAGAAGCCGTCAGCACCTGTAGTTACGGGAATCACAACCGATAAAGCAGAGATAGATGTCAACCTGAATAAAAAGGAAAAAGTAAAACTGTTCTGGTTTGATAAGGCACTTGAAAAACACATTCTGATAAGCAGAGCGGTATCTTTCAGCGGCTACGACGAAAGCGTTATTAAAATAAA
>JAKSQO010000009.1 GCA_024404095.1 Clostridia bacterium
GCAATGTGTATCTTGTAACAGGATATACAGATATGCGGAAAGGAATTGACGGACTTGCAGCGATTGTTCAGGGAAAGCTTATGCTGAATCCGTTTGATAAAAGTCTGTTTCTGTTCTGCGGAAGAAACCGCAGTAAGATGAAAGGTTTACTGTGGGAAGGAGACGGATTCCTGCTGTTGTATAAAAGACTGGAAAACGGTTCATTCAAATGGCCCCGTGATGAAACAGAAGCAAGAAAACTGTCATCACAGCAGATAAGATGGCTGCTTGAAGGACTTGCAATCGAACAGCCGAAAGCGATAAAAAATGCCAGACCCGGAACAGTTTACTGAAAATTAACAGAATATTCTTGTCAACAACACACTTCTCTGATATGATAAATTCATCAAATCAGGGAGGTGTTTTTATGACAGTAACAGAAGAAAAATTAGCAAAAGAAAATGCCGACCTGAAAGAAGAAAATGCAGAATTAAAACGTCAGTTGTCTGTACTGAAAAAGATGGCATTCGGAAGCAAAAGCGAAAAGACAAAGCAGGTTGAAACAAATCCTGAACAGATATCTTTATTCAATGAAGCGGAGACAGAACAGTCAGTCTCAGCCCGTGAAGAAGAAAAAGAAATCGTTGTAACAGGACATTCGAGAAAAAAGAAAAGAACCCGGGATGAAATATTCAAAGATTTGCCCGTGGAAGAAGTAATCCATGAGGTCGAAGACAAAACCTGCCCGGAATGCGGAACGGAAATGACAGTAATCGGAAAAGAATATCTGCACGAAGAGCTGGTATATGTACCTGCAAAGGTATACAGAAGAAAGCATTATGCAGAAGTAGTCAAATGCCCCGACTGCGGAGAATATACAGAGAAGTCAATCGGAGAAAAAGCAGTAATAGTAAAAGGTAAAGCACCTGAAACAGTATTGCCGAAAAGCTATTGTTCAGCAGAGCTGCTTACACATATACTTTATGAGAAATATGCAAAGGCAGTACCGCTTGAAAGACTGTCAAAAGATTTCAGAAGCATGAAAGCGGAAATCTCAACGGCAACATTATCCAACTGGGTAATAGAAGCGGCAGACAGATATTTCAGACCGATATATGAAGAATTACATAATCAGATTCTGTCATCTTCAGTAATCCATGCGGATGAAACGGTTGTTCAGGTACTGAAAGAAAAAGACAGGAAAGCAACCGCCGAATCGAGAATGTGGGTATACTGTACGGAAAAGATAAAGCTGTATGAATACAGACCTACACGAAAGGGACAGAATGCGGCTGAATTCTTAAAAGGATATACGGGATATCTGGTATGTGACGGATATGACGGTTACAACAAACTGACAGGAGTAACCCGATGCGGATGCTGGGCACATGCGAGAAGAAAATTCCTTGAAGCAATGCCTGTTGATGACGAATTAAAGAAAACATCAAAGGCAAAAGAAGGTTTTGAGAAAATCAACAGAATCTTTGAATTAGAAAGAAAATTCAAAGAATTATCAAAAGAAGAAAGATACAACCAACGCCAGAAGCAGACAAAACCTGTTCTTGACGATTTTTACGCATGGCTTGAAACGATAAATCCGATACAGGGTTCGGGACTGGCAAAAGCAGTACAGTATGCGAAAAACGAAAAGAAATATTTATACGCATTTCTTGAAAATCCGGATATTCCGATAGACAACAATCTTGCAGAAAGAACGGTAAAACCGTTTGTAATCGGCAGGAAGAACTGGTTGTTTTCAACATCGACAAAGGGAGCTGAAGCAAGTGCGATGATTTATTCGATAATCAACACGGCCGAAGCGAACGGTCTGAATCCAAGAGATTATCTGACTGAAGTGTTCACCCATCCCGGCAGATTAATCCTGCCGCTGAAATCCGAATAATTCCATGCAAAGCAATGCCCGGCAACGATTTAGTCGCTGCCGGGTTTAATCTTGTCTTACGAGGGATTATTTTGGGGTTACGCTATTCCTTATCATCCCCGAACAGTTTTTTAAGCACTTTTGTAACAAATCTTCCTGTTCTTGATGTATCATCAGCAAACAAGAACTCACCTGTTCTTCTTTTTCTTGCATATTCACACAGATTATCGTTGATAAAACCGTTTTGCATAACCTCGTTAAACCTTATTATCTCCTTAATACTCGGCACAGCAAAAATCAATAGCCATAAAAGAAACAGTAAAGTAAAAAGAGTCGGCGGTTCTGCAACAAAACACATTGCTATCATTGCGACACCTAACGGCCAGGCGCTTGATACAAACAAATGAAGATTTTTGTGTTTCTTTTTTATTCTGTCAAATTCCGAAAGCGAATACCTTTCGTTTGATACATTTTCTTTTATATACGGTGCATTAACGGTTATCTGTAATCTTACCGTCCAATCATTATTAGCAAGAGTAATTTTTTCAACATTCAGGTCATCAATAACAAAGGAATAATCAGTATAAATTTTTGTAGTTGTAGATGACCCGAAAAACATATGAAAAATAATCACCTCAAGCCAATCAATATGAACTGACGGCTTATCAAGAGCTACAAGCTCAATTTTTGTATTCATAGGACAATCAAAAAAGACACTTGAACCACCGTTAAGATTAAATGACCTGCCGTTAGCTATGGCACGATATCTATATTTGGTCGAATTGTAAAGCTCCATTTGTTGTCCTCCGATTTATACAGGCAAATTAAGTGCATAACCTGCAACAATTCCAACGGCAGCGGAGATGCAGATAATTATAATCGGATGCAATTTCTTTTTAAGAATGAGAAACAGCATACCGAGGAAAAGAACAAGTGAAATGTAAAACGGAACAGTCTTAAAAACTTCAAGTGAAAGTCCGTCGTTGAAGAATACATTTGCGCCAACAGATATAACCGCAGCACCGATAAGTCCGATAACCGCAGGCTTAAGGCCTGTCATTGCTCCGCTGACAATTTTGCTTGTTCTGAATTTATCGTAGATTTTTGCAACTATAAGAATTATCACGAATGACGGAAGTACAACTCCGAAGGTTGCGCACAATGAGCCGAGTATACCGCCCATTTCAGCACCGATATAGGTTGAAATATTGATTGCAAACGGACCGGGGGTGCTCTCGCTGACAGCGATAAAATTAACGAGGTTTTCAAGCTCCATCCACTTGTGCGCAAGCACCTCGGACTGAATCAGCGGTATCATTGCATAGCCGCCGCCGAATGTAAACAGACCGATTTTGAAGAAAGTCCAGAAAAGTTCAAGATAAATCATATATTCTTCCTCCCTGCAATCAGCGATGTAACAAGTCCAAAGACAGCACAGCCGATAATAACAAACAGGACGTTAACATCAAACACAGCGGTAACGGTAAATGCCGCTGCCATAATGATATACGAAATAAGTCCTTTGTCGACCTTTTTATACATTGTCCACAGAGCCTTGCAGATAAGCGCAAGCACGCCTGCACGGATGCCCCAGAAAGCATACTTCACAGCTTTAAGCTCAGAAAATTGACGCAGTACAAATGAAATTGCAAATATGATACAGAACGGCGGCAGAACAACACCGAGAGTTGCGATAAGCGCGCCGAAAAAGCCTGCCACACGGTAGCCGACAAAGGTTGCCGAATTGATTGCAATCGGACCGGGGGTTGATTCGGCTATCGCAATTATTTCAAGTATATCATCGTCAGTTATCCACTTTTTCTTTTCAACAATTTCACGCTGAATTATCGGAATCATGGCATAACCGCCGCCAAAAGTGAAACCGCCGATTTTAAGGAACGTCAGAAACAGAGGAAGGAGCTTCTTTCTCTGTTCGGCGTTCATTATTTTTTTATCGCTCATATTATCCCTTTCTTTTGCTGAAATCTGAATATATTATATTTACGGGTAATGTTTTTGTCAATATTCTTTATTATTCACCTTTCATCTTCAACTATATGCATTGAAATAAAAGTGAAATATTAAGTCAGACATATCTTATCGCCTTAATTCAAATCAGGCACCTCCGATGGAAGTGCCTGAAATTTTTATAATGAGTCTACATAATCACATGCAGCGAGAGCGGCGATTGCACCGTCAGCAGCTGCAGTTGTAACCTGACGGATTTTCTTTGAACGGCAGTCACCTGCAACAAAAATACCGTTTGACTTTGTTGTGCAGGTTTCATTTGAATCCGCATATCCTCTTTCATCAAGAGCAATAACGTCGCTGAAAGCTTCATTCTGCGGAATAAGTCCGATTGCAATAAAAAGACCGTCAAGGCTAAGCTCTGTTTTCTCGCCCTTTTCGTTCTTTATAACGATTCCCTTAAGCTCGCTGTCACCGATATAGCTGTCAACAACTGCGCCGAGAATGACTTCGACATTATCCTTTGCGTAGAGCTGTTCAGCAAGCTTCTTTTCGCCTGTAAGGAAATCAAGATTCTGAATAACATATACTTTTTTTGCAAGGTCGGAAAGCAGAAGTGCCTCCTGCAATGCGGAATTACCGCCGCCGACAACGCCGACAACCTTATCCTTATAAAACGCACCGTCGCAGACAGCGCAGAAAGAAATACCCTCTCCGACAAATTTTTCTTCGTCGGGAAGTCCGAGCATACGATGCTTTGCACCCGTTGCGATGATTACAGCCTTACCCTCAAACTCGCCGTCCTCGGTAACAACTGTTTTAACGTCACCGTCCTTAATTTCAAGAACCTCGGTCATTTCGACCTCTGCCCCCTGCTCAAGCACCTGCTCGACAAGCTTCTCGGCAAATTCATTACCTGTCAGACTGATAAAGCCGGGAATATTCTCAACCTTTGGCGAAAACGTAATCTGTCCGCCGAAGGTTTCTTTTTCAATTACAAGCACATTCTTGTTAGCCCTGCGTGCATACAGAGCGGCGGTCAGTCCCGCAGGACCGCCGCCAACTATGATAATATCGTACATTATTTATCCTCAGTTATTGAGAAATTTTTTGATATCCGAAACACCTGCATACTTTGTCGCTTCACCGTTTTTGATAACAACAAGTGTCGGTGCCTGTTTTACGCCGAGAGAAGTTGCAAGCTCTGCTTCCTCGTTTGCAAGTACCTTTTTATAGGGGAAGCCTGCCTTGTCAAGTGTTGCGCAAGCAATCTTGCAGTTCGGGCAAGTTGCTGTTGTGAAGAGAATATTTGCGTCCTCTGTTTCAGCCTTAGGAGCTTCCTCAACTGCTGCGATTTCTTCAACAGTAGCCTTCTTATTGAGCTTTGAGTTTGCAATATCGTAAACCTTACGATCCTTATACTCCTGAGCCTTACCGTCATTCCAGTTCTGAACAGGACGGTAATAGCCTGTGATACGGCTGTAAACCTCCGTGGGTTCACTGCAATCAGGACAGGTATAAACCTCGCCTGCAATGTAACCGTGATTCTTACATACAGAGTATGTCGGAGACATTGTATAATAAGGAAGCTTATAGTTTTCGGCAATCTTTCTTACAAGATTTGCGGCTGCCTTCCAGTCGGGAAGCTTTTCACCGAGGAATGCGTGGAATACTGTACCTGATGTGTAAAGTGTCTGAAGCTCATCCTGAATATCAAGAGCTGTGAAAATATCCTCTGTATAACCAACAGGAAGATGTGAAGAGTTGGTATAGTAAGGTGTATCGTCACAAGATTTGGCAGCTGTGATGATGTCGGGATATCTCTTAAGGTCATGCTTAGCAAGACGGAATGCTGTTGACTCAGCAGGTGTCGCCTCAAGGTTGTAGAGATCGCCGTATTCAACCTGATAGTCAGAGAGCTTGTCACGCATATGATTGAGAACCTTAACAGAGAAATCCTGTGTTTCCTTATGGGTCATATCCTTCTTAAGCCATTTAGCGTTAAGACCAACCTCGTTCATACCAACAAGACCGATTGTTGAGAAGTGATTGTTGAATGTACCGAGATATCTCTTTGTGTAGGGATAAAGACCGTTATCAAGGAGCTTTGTGATAACTGTACGCTTAACCTTAAGTGAGCGTGCAGAAATATCAAGCATTTTATCAAGACGAGCGAAGAATTCCTCCTCGTTGTTTGCAAGATATGCGATTCTGGGCATATTGATTGTAACAACACCGACAGAACCTGTGCTTTCACCGCTTCCGAAGAAACCGCCTGACTTCTTGCGAAGCTCACGGAGGTCAAGACGAAGACGGCAGCACATTGAACGGACGTCGCTCGGCTCCATATCGGAATTGATGTAGTTTGAGAAATACGGTGTGCCGTACTTTGCTGTCATCTCGAAGAGGAGACGGTTGTTTTCGGTATCTGACCAGTCGAAATCTCTTGTGATTGAATAGGTCGGGATGGGATACTGGAATCCACGTCCGTTAGCATCGCCCTCGATCATAATCTCGATAAATGCCTTATTGACCATATCCATTTCTTTCTTACAGTCTTTATACTTGAAGTCAACCTCCTTGCCGCCGACAATACAGTTAAGCTCAGCAAGGTCAGCAGGAACCGTCCAGTCAAGAGTGATGTTTGTGAACGGTGACTGTGTGCCCCAGCGTGACGGAGTATTTACACCGTAGATGAATGACTGAATGCACTGCTTAACTTCCTTATATGAGAGATTGTCAACCTTTACAAAAGGAGCAAGATATGTGTCAAATGAAGAGAATGCCTGTGCGCCTGCCCACTCGTTCTGCATAATGCCGAGGAAGTTTACCATCTGGTTGCAGAGTGTTGAGAGATGACCTGCGGGAGAAGATGTAATCTTGCCTCTTACACCGCCGAGACCCTCCTGAATAAGCTGCTTGAGAGACCAGCCTGCACAGTAACCTGTAAGCATTGAAAGGTCGTGAATGTGGATATCAGCATTGCGATGTGCGTTTGCGATTTCCTCATCATATACCTCAGAAAGCCAGTAGTTAGCGGTAACAGCGCCTGAGTTAGAGAGAATAAGACCGCCGACTGAATAAGTAACTGTTGAATTTTCCTTAACTCGCCAGTCATTAACCTTAAGATAGTTGTCAACGATTTCCTTATAGTCAACCATTGTTGTATTGAGGTTACGAATCTTTTCACGCTGTTTACGGTAGAGGATGTATGCCTTTGCAACATCGTCATAGCCCGCCTTGATAAGAACAGACTCTACGCTGTCCTGGATATTCTCAACCGTTACCTTACCGTTATCAATTTTCGGTTCAAACTCAGAAGTAACCTTGAGTGCAAGAAAATCTACTGTATCGGAATTGTACTGCTTGCTGCACGCGTCAAATGCCTTGGTTATCGCGTCTCTGATTTTGTGAAGGTCGAAGTCTACAACTTTGCCGTCACGTTTTACTACTGTATACATTGCAATCTCTCCTTTATAAATTTTGTTTCCTGTGAATTATATCACATCAAATAATTCATTGTCAACTATATATTGTGTTATTTTTGTACTTTTAGCGTCTTAAGTACATTATATACCACGTATTGTGGTTTCGGGCACATATTTTTTTGCAGCTTCGCACATTTCCTTCATTATGTCTGAATCAATGCCGCTCATACCCCCACTTATAAGGTTGCCCGAATCAATAAAATTCTGAATAAAGTATCTGCGTGCACCCTTTATCCATTCTGCGGCATCGGTAATACTTTCGACCGTGTGCAGTCCGTCAACAACAGTTGTACGGAATTCATAATCGACCTTGCCCTCCATAAGGAAGCTTACACTTTCCTCAATTTTCGAGATATCGAAACTTTCAAGTCCTGCCGTTTCGCCGTATAATGCTTTAGAATTTTTAATATCCATCGCAACATAATCGACAAGGCGCTCATTTACAAGATACTTCAGTCTTTCGGGATAGCTGCCGTTTGTATCAAGCTTTACGTTAAAGCCCTCAGCCTTGACCCTGCGTATAAAGTCAACAATGCTGTCGGACATAAGCGGTTCTCCGCCCGAAACAGCAACACCGTCAAGCAGACCCTTGCGTTTTCTAAGAAACGAGAGTATTTCCTCCTCGTCATACTCCTCCGCTTCGCTAAGCTGTGTTACAAGTAAAGCGTTGTGGCAGAACGGACAGCGGAAGTTGCATCCGCCCGTAAAAACGGTACAGGCAACCTTACCCGGATAATCAAGCAATGTCATCTTCTGAAAGCCGTGAAACTTCATCCGTTTCACCTCCGCACGCATATTGTGTGTAGAAACACACCGATTGATAGTATATCACAACATAATGTGGAGTGCAATCAGTTAATCACAATATATGCATAGAAAAATAACCGATTTTCGGAATTAAAAACCGTCAATTTTAACAAAACAAAAAGCCGGCATAATCGCCGGCTTTGATTACGTATTATAAGGAACGATTATTCGCCCTTCTTCTTGATGATATCGTTAAGGATTACATAGAAATCATCATCATTAACTGCGCCCTTTGATGCAGCAGGCTTAGCTGCTGAGTTCATTACAGGAGGCTCGATAGGAGCTGATGAACGGAGAGGAGCTGCAGGAGCTGCTGTTGCCTTGAATGCGGGAATTGAACCGAACTCCTCAGCAGGCTTTGACTCGAAGCCTGTTGCAACAACAACGATAACAATCTCGTCCTCAAGTCTTGAATCGAATGCAACACCCCATGTGATGTTTGCATCGGGATGAGCCTTCTCTGTGATTGACTCACAAGCGCCCTCGATTTCCTCAAGACCGATGTCAGGAGAAGATGTGATGCTGATGATAACGCCCTTAGCACCTGCGATAGATGTCTCAAGAAGCGGGCTTGATGTAGCCATATCAGCAGCCTGAATGCTCTTGTCCTTGCCCTTAGCAGTACCAACGCCCATGTGAGCATAGCCTGCATCCTTCATTACGCTGCAAACGTCAGCGAAGTCAAGGTTAACAAAACCGGGAACCTTGATAAGCTCTGAAATGCTCTTAACGCCCTGTGAAAGAACCTCATCTGCAACAAGGAATGCTTCAGAAAGAGTCTTGCAGCGGTCTGAGAGGAGCTTAAGACGGTCATTGGGGATAACGATAAGACTGTCAACATGCTCTGAAAGCTTTGCAATACCCTGCTCAGCAAGTGTGCTTCTCTTCTTACCCTCAAACTTGAAGGGCTTTGTAACTACGCCGACTGTGAGGATACCCATTTCCTTGGCAATCTCAGCAATAACGGGAGCTGCACCTGTACCTGTGCCGCCGCCCATACCGGCTGTAATAAATACCATATCTGTTCCCTTGAGAACAGCTGCGATTTCTTCTTTGCTTTCTTCAGCAGCCTTTTCACCAACCTCGGGACGGCCGCCTGCACCCTGACCGCGAGTTGACTTCTCACCGATCTGGATTCTGTGTGTTGCCTGTGAATTTACAAGAACCTGCTTGTCTGTGTTTACAACGATAAATTCTGCACCCTGCATACCCTGTGCAATCATTGTGTTAACAGCGTTTCCGCCGCCGCCACCTACACCGATTACTTTTATCTGAACGGTGCTTTCAAAATCGTTATCAATTTCAAATGCCATTTTCAAGACCTCCGTTTTTAAAATCTAATACAAATTCAACTTATAATATCATATTTTTATTTTGATTTCAAGTGAATTGCAAAGAAAAGGTTAAAATTTTTGTAATATTTTCTTTCTGTTTTGTAAAAATATTACTCCTGTTCTTCACTTTCGGCTTTTTTAGTCGTATTTTCCTCGTTTTCGACATCAGCTTTCTCTGAGGACTTTTCCGTTGTTTTTTCTGTCTCTTCCTCATCAGCTTCGCTGTCTGAACCTGTGCTTTCCTCCTCCTTATTTTCTGTCGATTCTTCAGAGGCTTCCTCAGTCTCATCTATACGTTTCTCCTTCTTCGCATTCACTTCATCATCAAGTGAATCAAGCGGATTAACGTAAACCTTCTTAGGTATTGTGGCATTAACCTCGGCAATGGTATTCGGGTTGTTCTCGTTTTCCATCTCGATAGTCTTTGCCGCAGCAGCAAGCTTTGAATCAATTTCAGAAATATTTCCAAGCTTGATTCTCATTCTGTGCTGATATTCAACCTTAATATTCGCAGACTTTGAGATATCAATGCCTGTTATGCTCTCATAAAGTCCTGACGCTTTAAGTGCCTTGACAAGCTTGTCATAAAGCTCAGCCTCTTTTTCATCCGCAAAGCCGATGCTCTCGCCCGGAACCGCCTTTGCTTTTTTTGAGGTTCTGAGCCATGCAAGGTTGCTCTTTTCCGGCTCTTCCTTAAGAACTTCAAGAACCTTACCCTCGGAATCGGCAACCGCAAAACCGTTTTCAGCCTCAAAAATAATCACAGCTGTATCATCGGTTACCGAAATACTTACAGCACCCGAGGCATTTTTCTTTATCTTGGCGTCAAGCACATACGGAAGCATTTTTTCTATTCTCTGCTCAGCTTCCGCAAAATTCGTTCTGAGCATATTTTCGCCTACATCAAGTCCTGATGCGCTGATAATTTCCTTTTCGTCGTAAAAGTTCCCTTTTTTTGTAACCTTGATTGATGTAATGTTAAAAAGAACCGTCATACTCAGCGCAAGGCAAATTGCCGCGGCAATTATCACCGCAACAAAACCCGCAAGAATACGCCTGTTGCGTTTGACTTTTTTCAGCTTTTTCTCATAACGTTCTCTGATTTCAGGCGTCATTCTCTCCACCTGCTCGGGAGTGGGCTTTTTCATTTTAATCCTTCCTTTTAATGACAGCTCCCAACGCAGTAAGATTTTCCGCAAAGCTGTCATAGCCTCTGTCTATATAATGTATATCTCTGACGTATGTAGTCCCCTCGGCACACAGTCCCGCAAGCACAAGTGCCGCGCCTGCACGCAGGTCGGTTGCATTGACAGCCGTCCCCTGGAGAGATTTCACGCCGTTGATCACTGCTATTTTATCGTGTACCTTTATATCGGTGCCCATTCGGTTAAGCTCCGCAACGTGCTTGAATCTGTTTTCAAAAATGTTTTCGCACACGATTGTTGTCCCCTGCGCCACACTTACCGTCGACATAATAATCGCCTGACAGTCTGTCGGGAATCCCGGATAAGGCATAGTCCGTACAGTTTCAGGGGATTTAAGCCTTTCGGGTGCGGTGAGTCTGAGCTTATTCCCCGAGCTTTCAATCCTGCACCCCATCTGTTCAAAGCAGCCTGCAACAGGAGCGAGATGGCTGAGCACAACTCCGTCGGCAATTATTGAAGAGCCTGTTATTGCCGCCGCGGCCATATAGGTACAAGCCGCAATTCTGTCGGGCATTATAGCGTACTGAGAAGAGTGCAGAGCATCAACACCTTCAACGGTTATCACACTTTCGCCAGCGCCGCTGATTCTCGCGCCGCAGGAATTCAGAAAATACGCAAGGTCTGCTATCTCGGGTTCACGCGCGGCATTGATAATCACAGTTGTACCTGCCGCACGGACTGACGCAAGAATAATATTCTCAGTCGCTCCGACACTCGGGAAAGAAAGAGTTATTCTGCCTCCTCTCACCCTTTTGCACGTACAGCGTATTTTGCCGCGTTTTTCCGAGACATTAACGCCGAGCTTTTTCATTGCTGACAGATGCAGATCAAACGGTCTCAGACCGATATCACATCCGCCGGGCGCAGTTATCTCCGCTTCACCCGTTCTCGAAATCAGCGCACCCATAAAGATAATGGACGAGCGCATTTCACGCATAAGACATTCGCTGATGACGTTAGATGTAAGTCCTGTGCTGTCAACCGATACCATATCACCGTTTTTTACAACACGGCATCCGAGCGAACGCAGAATTTTAATTGTAGCATCAATATCTGATAAATCAGGGCAGTTATGTATCAGACAGGGTTTTCCGACGGCAACCGCAGCGGCAAGTATCGGCAAAGCGCTGTTCTTTGCGCCCTGAACCCTCACCTGCCCGTTCAAGCGGTTTCCGCCCTCAATGATATACTGTCCCATATTACGCACTCCTTCGGAAATTCAATCTGTTTTCAGTTTATGAAAATTCCGAAAGAATGTGAAAATTTACTTTACGATTTCACCTATGCAGTTTACAATTCGTTCCGTTGCGTCATAAATCGCCATTTTCTTTGCGTTCTCGCCAATCTGCTTAAGTCTGTCGGGATTTGCAAGAAGCTCATCGACTTCCTTGATAAGTCTTTCGCCTGTGAAGTCCTTTTCCTCAATGAGGATAGCGGCATCATTCTTAACAAGTGCCATTGCATTGTAATACTGATGATTCTCAGCGGCATACGGATAAGGCACAAGAATTGACGGCTTACCCATAGCCTGAATTTCGCTTAATGAGCTTGCACCTGCACGGCAGATTACAAGATCAGCCGCCGCCATACAGCGGTACATATCGTCTATATATTCACGAAGCATTATATGCTTGTTTTCGTCAAGATTTATCTTTTTATCATTCTTAAGTGTATCGAACATACCCACTCCCGCTTTACCTGTTGCATGCAGGAAGTAGCAGTTTTTGCGTTCGTAACGCTCCGCAATAAGCTGTGTCATCGCCTCATTGATAACCTTTGCGCCGAGACTGCCGCCCATCGAAAGAATAACAGGTCTGTCATCAACCTTAAGCTCTGCACGTGAAATATCACGGTCAGCGTTTATCATCTCACCTCTGACAGGGAGGCCTGTTACAACGCAGGGGTTCTTTGATTTGATATACTTTTCAGCCTCGGGAGCTGTCAGCATAACACGGTCGACCTTTTTGGCAAGAGTTTTGTTTGTGACGCCGGGGAAAGCGTTCTGCTCATGAACCGCAGTCGGAATACCCATTTTTGCGGCTGTTCTGAGGACAGGACCGCTTACATATCCGCCGAAGCCGATAACAACATCAGGCTCAAACTCCCTGATAATCTTCTTTGCCTGCGAAGAGGATTTGACAAGCTTTACAGCTGTCTGAACATTCTTGACAAGTCCTGCCGGAGTAAGGTCACGGCTGAAGCCCTGAATATCTATTGTTTTAAAATCATATCCTGCCGCAGGGACAAGCTGTGCTTCCATTTTGACAGCCGTTCCGACAAAAAGAATCTGCGCGTCGGGATAATTATCTCTTATGTAACCTGCAACGGCAAGACCGGGATTGATATGTCCGCCTGTACCGCCTGTTGCAATCATAACTTTCTTTCCGTTAAGCATTTTTCCACCCTCAATTTATACTTAGTGAGGACGTCTCTCGCCCGGTCGTGAAACCGCGAGAACAAGTCCCATTTCAAACAACTGAATAAGAAGTGCCGTACCGCCGTAGCTGAAGAACGGCAGGGAGATACCTGTATTCGGCATCATATCGGTAACAACAAGAATATTAAGAACCGTCTGTATTCCGAGCTGTAAGCATATTCCGAGTACAAGCAGTCTTTCGTATGCCGACCTTGCTCTTGCGGCAATAATAAATCCTCTTGTAACAAGTGCCGCAAAAAGAAGAAGAATTACGACACAGCGGATAAAGCCGAGTTCTTCGCCTACGATTGCAAAAATGAAGTCATTCTGCGGCTCGGGAAGATACATAAACTTCTGTCTTGAATTACCGAGACCTAAGCCGAATATTCCGCCTGAGCCAAGCGCAAACAGCGACTGGTTAGTCTGCCAGCGTGTATCCTTGTCATAGTAGTCCTTTGCGGAAAAACTTGTAATTCGCTCAATCTGATACGGCGAAAGGATTTTCTCTTTAAACATCCAGAACAGTGCAAAAAGAACCACTGCGGCACCTATTCCGAGAATAAACCAACGTCTGTCGATTCCTCCGAGGAACAGCATACCTATACCGATTGCAAACATAAGAATTGTACCTGAAAGATGGCTTTCAAGGAAAACGAGTCCGCAGACTCCTGCTACTCCGCCGACAAACACAAGCGGAAGCCACCATTTCTTTTCAAGCTGTTTCTTATACTTTTCAAGAGTGTAGGCAAGCGTGATAATCATACCGATTTTCGCCACGTCAGACGGCTGAATCGTAAAACCCGGAAGCTTCATCCATCGTTTGATTGTGTTTGCCTGATTTACCTCAGTGTGATAGAACAGAACCACAATCAGCAGAATTATTGAAATCGCGGCGATAGCCCACACAAACTTTTTGAATATTTCGGGATTGATTTTTGAAACAAAGAACATTATGCAGACACCGACAACAGCAAACACGCCCTGTCTTATTATATAGTAGAATGCATTTCCACTTGTTTCGGGAGAGTATTTCGCTGTAATGTAGCTTGCGGAGAACAGCATTATAAGTCCTGTTGTCAGGAGCGCAAAAACAAGAATCATAAATATAATGTCAAATCCGCCGTCTATAAACAGATTGATTCCGAATACTCTGATTTTATTATTTTTTATCTTTTTATTCTCTGAACGCCCGGTATTTTCACGGGCATTTCTTGTCAGATCTTCCGTAGACATTTTTGCCTCCTGTCAGTTTTGTTTTTATTTTCAGCCCATAAAGCCGCCGAGGCTCATAACTGCAACACCGATAACACCTGCAATAAGGTTGACGATGCAGAATACAGCATCAATCTTTTTTTCGCTCCATCCGCACATCTCGAAGTGATGGTGGATAGGTGCCATTTTAAAAATACGCTTGCCGTGTGTCAGCTTGAAGTAACCAATCTGAATAACATCGGACATAGCCTCAACAACATAGATAAAGCCGACAAGGAGAAGGATAATCGGGCAGTCAAGGGCGTAAGCGATTGCAACAACAAGACCGCCGAGGAACATAGAGCCCGTGTCACCCATAAATACCTTAGCAGGATACTTGTTCCACACAAAGAATCCGAGGCATCCGCCGAGAAGAGCCGCAGCGATAATGCCCACGCCGAAGCACTTGTGCATTACTGAGATTGCAATAAAGCTGATTGCCGCCGTGGCAGTTACGCTTGAGCAAAGTCCGTCAATACCGTCTGTGAAGTTTACGGCATTGATTGCTCCGTAAAGAACGCATACACCGAGAATCCAGAACCAGAATCCGAGTCCGACTCTGCCGACAAACGGAACGAACATATACGGGTCCTTACCCATTGCAAGGAAAAGACTTGTAAGATAGCCTGCGCAGATAACAAGCTGAGCTACCGATTTCTGAGCGATTGAAAGTCCGAGATTACGTTTTTTGACAACCTTTATGTAGTCATCTGCAAATCCGACAAAGCCGAATGCAACAGCCATTACAAGACCTGCCCAGAGCTTTGTCGAAGCATCGCCTGTAAGACCGAGCTTATTGCCTGTTGCGTAGTTGATAATAAGAACGATTGCCGCCGCAACAAAGATGCCGATAATAAACATTATACCGCCCATTGTGGGTGTACCCTGCTTTTTCTTATGCCACTTCGGTCCTTCCTCAAGAATTGTCTGACCGAACTTCAGCTTGTGAAGCCACGGAATAATACCAAATCCGAGAACCGCCGTAATGCCGAAAGCGGCAACTGCGCTTAAAATAATTGAAACTGTGCTGTTCATTTTAACTACCCCTCTTTATTTTATTCTGTTATAAAGGTCATTTATTACATCCTCAAGCGCCATTCCCCTGCTCGCCTTAAAGAGAACGGTATCGCCCTCTTCAAGAGTTTCAAAAAGAGCATCCGCAAGCTCTTTCTTATCAAGGAAGCTCTTTACCACAGGAACACCGCATTTCACAGCATTTTCAGCCGTTGCAAGTGAGTTTTCGCCATATGTCATAAGAACGTCAATCTTGTTCTTAGCCGCAAGAAGTCCTGCGTTTGTATGAGCCTCAACGCTGACCTTGCCAAGCTCGAGCATATCGCCGAGAACCGCAATCTTGCGCTTTGCGTTTACCCCCGAAAGCATTTTCAAAGCCGCACGCTGTGAATCGGGGCTTGCGTTGTAGCAGTCCTCAATAAACTTGATTCCGCCTACAACCTTAACACGCTGACGCATACCTGACGGAACATACTTTGAAAGTCCCTCAGTCGCCTGCTCTGGTGTGACGCCCAACTGCATACCGACAGCAAAAGCAGCAAGCGCATTGTATACATTATGAATACCGATTGTAGGTATTACAATCTTCTGTGTTTTTCCGCCGTCAAATACAACGGTAAATGTTGTTTCATCATCCGACTGAGAAATATCAATTGCTCTGTAATCGCAGGTCGGGTCATCAATGCCATAGTAGAATACGGGTCTGTCCTCAATCTTTGCGCTTACAAGGAAAGCGTCATCGCCGTTGAGCACTATCGGACAACCGTCACGCAGACCGTCAAGGATTTCAAGCTTTGCCTTAAGAATATTTTCTCTTGAACCGAGGCTCTCCATATGAGAAACACCAATATTGCTGATAATCGCAATTGTAGGCTCTGTTGTCTGTGAAAGAACGGAAATTTCGCCCGCATTGCTCATTCCCATTTCAATAACAGCCGCTTCGGTATCAGCTTCAAGTCTGAGAAGAGTTCTCGGAAGTCCGATGTCATTATTGAGGTTGCCCTCTGTTTTGATTGCATTATATTTTTCGGAAAGCACCGCCCACGTCATTTCCTTTGTGGTTGTCTTTCCTACACTTCCCGTCAGACCAACAACAGGAATATCAAAGGTACATCTGAACCAATGGGCAAGCGCAATCAAAGCCTTGCGTGTATCATCAACTCTGATAAAAGTTCCGTCACAATCAACATCATGGCTGATAATCGCACCGACTGCACCGTTTTCCAGCGCACTCTTTGTAAAAGCGTGACCGTCAAAATTTTCGCCCTTTATTGCAATGTAGAGCAATCCGTCCGATGCAAGACGGCTGTCAATGCAGATACCGTTTACAACAGCATCACCGTTACAGGTTCCGCCGATTGCCTTTGCAATTTCACTCATTTTCAACTGTTTCATTTTTAAAACCTCGCCTTGTCTTCCAGTAATTTTCCGATTATTTCTCTTTCGTTGTAATATATCTTTTGCGTGCCCGAAATCTGATATTTTTCATGTCCTTTGCCTGCAACAAGCAAGGTATCCCCTGCCCTTGCACAGCTGACAGCAGATTTCAAGGCAAGCGTTCGGTCAGTTATTTTATAAAAGTTAGTATATTCCAGTCCGTCCGTAATATCATTGATTATCGCCTCGGGATTTTCCGTCCTCGGGTTATCCGAGGTTACAAACACCTTGTCAGAAAGTCTGCACGCTGTTTCACCCATCTGATGACGCTTCGATTTATCTCTGTCACCGCCGCACCCGAACACCGTCAGAACACGTCCGTCATATATGCTTCGGATTGTTTTCAGCACATTTTCAAGTGATGCCGGTGTGTGTGCGAAATCAATGATTATGTTTATGCCGAGCTTATTGTGGATTCTTTCCATTCGACCCGGGATGCCCTCAATCCTTGACACGCATCTCACGGCACGGCTCATATCCGCATTGAAAAGATACGCAACAGCAAGTGCCGCCATTGAGTTATAAACTGAGAAATTGCCTGTCATTCCGAAAATCACAGGATACTCTCCTCTGCCTGTCATAAGGCTGTACGTAACACCATCACGGTCAAGCTGAATTCGGCTTGCCGATAAATCAGCTTCATTTTCAATTCCGTATGTCAGTATATCGCCTTTACAGCTTCTTTTCATCAGCTTCGAATAGCAGTCATCTGCATTCAGTACCGCTGTTCTGCTGTTTTCAAAAAGAACTGATTTTGCATTTGCATATTCTTCGAATGTTCTGTGATAATCAAGGTGTTCTGGTGAAAGATTGGTAAACACTCCGCACTCAAACTCTATGCCGTAAACTCTGTACTGTGTCAAAGCCTGAGATGATACCTCCATAACACAGGTGTCGCACCCGGCAATGCACATCATCATAAGGTATCGGTGCAGGTCGGCAGGGTCGGGCGTTGTAAGATCGGCAGGATACCGCTCATTACCTATTACAACACTTACCGTTCCCATAAGACCTGTCTTATATCCCGAGCCTTCAAGAATTTCTCTTAAAATATAAGCGGTGGTTGTTTTGCCGTTTGTACCTGTGACACCTATCATCCGCAGTTTTTTGTGACTGTTTCCGTAAAATGCCGCGCACATCAGTGCATATGCCTTTCGGGTGTTTTCAACAACAATGCTGTTTTCAATACCCATGTCACGTTCGCAGACAATAACCGCCGCGCCCTTGTCGAGCGCTCTGCGTGCAAAGCTGTGTCCGTCCTCGTGGTCACCCTTTATGCAGACGAAAACTCCGCCGCGCCGCACCTTCTGTGTGTTGTCCGTGATTCCTGTTATTTCACAGTCTGACGTATAAACCGTTTTAGTTTCAACATCCTTCAATAAAGCACTAAGCCTCATTCAGAAACGCCTCCGTAAAAATGATGTTTAAACGTCCCTGTATATATGTTTAATGGTCATTAACACCTGTTGTGGTTCGGAAGTAAACCGTTACGGTTGAACCGCATTCAATCTCCTTACCCTTTTCAACACTCTGTCGGTAAGCCGTAAGACCTGTTGCCGTCAGAGAGTTACCCGAAATTTTGACATTGATACCTGCGTCAACAGCTTCTCTGTTGACCTGTGATATAGTCATTCCCGTGAAGTCGGGAACCTCGACATAAGAGCATCGCTTGTCATCATCTGTATACAGGAATACAACGCCGCCCTGCGGAATGTACTGTCCGTAAACAGGCATCTGAGAAACAACTGTATCTCCGTCACCTACAACTCTGACCTTAAGCTCTTTTTCGTTGATTGCCTCTTTTGCTTCAGAAACGCCCTTAGTTGTAACGTCGGGAACCTGAACGTCAAGCTTATCCTTTTCGGAGTCATTGTACTGACGCTCGGTGTTGAGATAGCTGAGTGTTTCTTCTATAACCTCGGCTGCAACGGGGGCTGCAACTGCACCGCCGCCTGTTGCACCCTGCGGTTTATCAACAACTATGATAATTGAAATTTCAGGGTTATTTGCAGGAGCACAGCCTGCGAATGATGCGATATAATCGCCCTGCTGTCCTGTCAGCTTATCTGATGTACCTGTCTTACCTGCAACACGGTAACCTGCAACATAGGAGTTCTTTGCTGTACCTGCGGTTGAAACCTGCTCCATGGAAGCAAGAATCTTCTCAGATGTAGACTCAGAAATAACCTGTCGCTTTACAACAGGAGCGGTTGTACTGATAACATTGCCGTCCGAATCAAGTGTCTTGCCTACAACGTACGGCTTCATAAGCTTTCCGCCGTTCGCAACCGCATTGATTGCTGTCAGCATCTGAATTGCACTTACCTGGAATGACTGACCGAAGGAACAGCTGGCAAGGTTAACCTTAGTCATGTCGTCCTTTTTAAAGTAGGTTACACCTGCTGTCGGTGAAGCCTCACCCGAGAGATCAATGCCTGTTTTCTGAGTGAATCCGAATGCCTCAAAGTATTTGTAGAATGTGTCAACACCAAGGCGTTGACCGATTGTGATAAAGAACGGGTTACAGGAGTTCATAAGTCCCTGTGTAAGTGTTTCGGTACCGTGACCCGAATGGTTGTGACACCAGTAATTTCGGTCAACAACGTGAATACTGCCTGTGCAGGTGAATGTTTCATCGTAGTCAACAACATTCTCTTCAAGACCTGCCGCCATGGTGATAACCTTATAAACAGAACCCGGCTCGTATGTATCGCTGACAGCTCTGTTTCTCCACTGCTGATAAACCGCTGTGCTTTTGGCTGATTTCTTCTCGGTTTCATTTTCGATAGCATCAATGCCTGCTGAGATTTTTTCGTCATAAAGCTTATACGGTTCATTCGGATCGTAGCCCGACTGTGTTGACATTGCAAGGATTGCGCCCGTCTTAACATCCATAACAATACCGTAACAGGTATCGCACTGGCTTGTTTCATAGCACTCCTTAAGCGCATCGTCAAGATAACGCTGAATCGAGCTGTCAAGCGTAAGCACAAGACTTGTGCCCTGCACCGCATTGTAAGCTGACTGATACTCGATATTCTTGATAGATGAATTATTGGCTCTCGCAGAAATCAGTCTGCCGTCAATACCTGTAAGCATTGAATCGTACTTTGATTCAAGACCTGCAAGACCGTTGTTGTCACTTCCTATACAGCCGATAACCTGTGCTCCGAGTGATGCGTAGGGATAGTAACGCTTGACATCCTCTTCAAGCGAGATAACACCCGAATAGGCGTACTTTTTAGGCTTGGAATTTGCCGGCTGATAGATATATGTTCCCTTGAGGAACTTAAGCATTTTATCACGGTCTGCTTTTTCGATTTTACTCTTTATTTTTATGCTGTTGTACTGCTTATATGACGCTTTTTCTTCAAGCTCCTCCTGAGTAAGTCCGAGGATTTTTTCAAGATTCATAAAAATCTCATTCTTTGCCTCCTCCGGATATTTTGACAGAAGTTCAGGATTCATATTTACATTCCAGACGGTTGCGCTCTGTGCAAGAACCGTCATATTTCTGTCATAGATAACTCCGCGCTCGGCAGGAATAGCGGTGTCGCTGAGCTGCTGGCTCTGAGCCATAAGGCGGAAGAAATCCGAGTCTGTTATCTGTGCCTTTGCCAGTCCGACAAGTGACGCACCAAATCCGCCAATGAGCATAAAGGCAAGAACGCCGATCATTCTCTGCTGTATTCCCTTTTTCAGAATTCTTCTCGGCTTAGTCAGCTTTTTCAGAAATTCAAACATACAGAAGCAATCTCCTTTCGGGTGTAAATCATCAAAAATTTATACCCCATAAAAGCACTCTAAGGGCGGATAGAAATCCGCCCTTTTCTTTCATTCTATGGTTTGTATAATACATATATTCATATGAAATATCCTTATTTAATCGGTTGTGCACCGTCTTTGCCGGAAATATCAAAATATCGAATCTGATAATTCTCACGCTTGACCATACCCAGCTCATCCCTCACATAAGCCTCAACCTTATCGGGAGCAAGAAGACTGTTGTATTTCATCTCAAGAGAAGTATATTCACTTTGAGATGCGGCAAGCTCTGTCTTTGCGTTATTCAGTTCAATATTTCTATTTGTCAGCACAACTCTGCAATATATAAGCGAGCCGATCACAATAAGCATCATAAGCGCAAATGCACAGGCTCTTGCGGCAGCCGCACGGCTGACCTTTGCCTCGGCATAAGCTCTTTTTCCGCTTATCTGATTCTCTCTGAGGAGCTTCGGCTGCTGTATTTTTCTTTTAGGCTGTTCAGCGGGTGCGTATCCGTTTTTGGTAACATCAAATAACTCAAGATCAAGTGCTAATGATTGGTTAGCCATGACCGTCAGCTCCTTTCTGAATTTAAACGATAGTAATTTTAGATTTTCTCAATCGCGCGAAGCCTTGCGCTGTGCGCTCTGAAGTTTTCATCAACTTCCCCTGCCTTCGGCGCTACCGACTTGAACGGCAGCCTTCCTCTCGGCTTTCTGCCGCAGACGCAGACAGGAAATTCGGGTGGGCAGATACAGCCCTCGCAGAACGTATTGAAGCGTTTCTTTACGATTCTGTCTTCAAGTGAATGGAAAGTAATTATCGCCAATCTGCCGTCAGGGTTCAGCGCATTGAACATACTGTCAAGCGCTTTGTCAAGCTTATCAAGCTCGCCGTTGACTTCAATTCTCAATGCCTGAAACGTCTTTCGCGCAGGGTGTCCATCACGCTTTGCCTTCATCGGCATTGAAGCTTTAATTATGTCAACAAGCTGAAATGTTGTTTCGATAGGACTTTCTTCCCTCGCCTTGACAATATTTCGGGCGATTGACGGCGCAAATTTTTCTTCGCCGTATGTATAGATAATTCTCTGCAATTCCTGCTGAGAGGCGTTATTGACTAAGTCTCTTGCGCCGAGTCCGCTCTGGCTCATACGCATATCGAGAGGAGCATCCTTGTGAAAAGAGAAGCCTCGTTCATCGGTGTCAAGCTGATGGGAACTAACGCCCAAATCCGCCATCACACCATCGACACCGATAATTCCGAGGTTTGAAAGTATGTTTTCAATATTCACAAAGTTATCGTGAACAATTATTACATTATCATTTCCCGCAAAACGTTTTTCAAGAGTTGCTATCGCATCAGGGTCCTGATCTATCGCAATCAGCTTGCCTGTTGTCAGTTTCTCAAGCACAGCCGCCGAGTGTCCTCCTCCGCCTGCCGTACAGTCAACATATATTCCGTCGGGTCTGATATTGAGTGCATCAATAGTTTCATTGAACAGTACAGGTATATGGTTAAACTCTTTCATCAATAGTCCGAATCAAAATCTTCAAAATCTTCTTCTGAAATATTTCCGAAATCTTCATCGAGAAGCTCGGGATTCCAGAGCTCGATTCTTGTACCTGCGCCTATCATTCTTACTTCCTTGTCAATGCCTGCAAGGTCGATAAGCTTCTGTGAAATGGTAAATCGGTTCTGACTGTCAAGCTCGCATTTAATCATACGGCTGAAAACATAACGCTGGCGTCGGAGATTATCCTTTCCGCCTCCGCTCGCAAAGAGCTTTTCATTGAAGATACTGTTCAAATCTTCCTCATTGTAAACTCTGAGGTAATTGTCATTGGGGAAACAGATAACATAGAATGTATTCTCCTTAAGACCTTCCTTGAATGCAGGGGGCATAACTATTCTGTTCTTAGCATCAAGCGTTCTTGTGCAGTCACTTCCGCTGAATTGCATTGTGCTAATCACTGAAAAATCCCCCTTTCTTGGAAAAGTCTCCCCTTTTCCTCTATTTTATACCACAATTATACATTTGGCACAAATAATTGTCAAGCGTTATTTACGCAAAAATAATTACAAATTATTACAAAATAATATCAAAACGGTCTTTTCAAGTGAGAAAAGCAAAAAAAGACACCAAACAAAGAGATTCTTTGTTCGATGTCTTGTATACATTTATGTTCTATTTATGATATTTTCCACCCGTCGAAATCTGAAAAGCACGGTAAATCTGTTCAAGCAGCATAACCCTTGCAAGCTGGTGTGGGAACGTCATTTCTGACATTGACAGCTTGAAGTCGGCACGTTTTTTCACTTCATCACTCAGTCCGTGCGAACCGCCGATAATAAACACGGCATTACTGTATCCCTGCACAGAACATTCGGAAAGTCGCTGAGCCAGCTTTTCGGACGGCATCTGTTTTCCCTCAATGCACATAGCATAAACCTTCGCACCGTTCGGAATTTTAGAAAGGATTTCCGTCCCCTCCGCGCTGAGTGCGTTTGTGATTTCATTATCGGACGGATTATCGGGAATCCGATGCGGTGCAAGCTCAACGATATTCAGCTTGCAATAAGCACCAAGCCTTTTAATGTATTCGTCGCAGGCATCGCGCAAATACTTTTCTTTCAGCTTACCTTCACAGATAATTGTAACTCCAAACAATTACAGCACCACCATTTCTGCTTCAGGTCCGCCCGCAACCTTTAATATGTAATCTCGGAACTGAACCGCGCCTGCACAGTCAAGTGCCGCTTTCGAGGTTTGATAAGCAAGATCGGGAATATTATTCTCCTTGCTGAGATGTCCGAGCACAAGACGTGTTGTTCCGTTTTTGACAAGGTCTGTCACAAACTGACTGCAGGCAAGATTAGAAAGATGCCCGAAATCAGAAAGGATTCTGCGTTTTAGCATATACGGATAAGCGCCGTTTCTGAGCATTCCGATATCGTGGTTGGACTCAGCAAGAATCAAATCACAGCCATCAACAGCATTTCGGATTGTATCCGTCACAATGCCCGTATCGGTTGCAACAGCAATTTTTCTGTCATCAGACGTATTAACCACAAAGCCACAGCTCTGAGCCGAGTCGTGTGACGTTGCAAAAGCCTTAACAAACTGCCCTGCACACTCAACACCCTCCTCGGGCATTTCGGAAATTTCAAACTTTCCGTTTGCAACACCCGACTTTTCGAGAGCCGCAAGCGTTCCTGCGGTTGTGTATACAGGTATATGATTTTTAGATGCAAACACACGCAGTCCGCTCACGTGATCGGAGTGTTCGTGAGTAACAAAAATTGCACCGATGTCAGCGGGGCTGACACCAATGCAATCAAGTTTCAGAGTTATCTGCTTGGCACTTACCCCTGCGTCAATCAGAACGCCGCCATCCGACGAACCGATGTATGTGCAGTTTCCGCTGCTTGAAGAAAATAGGGAACAAAAACGTGCCATTTTTTACCTCATATATATAATAGTATAATCAACCGGCCTCTTCGTCCGAAAGAAGCTTCGGTTTTCCGTCATCATTTACTCGCCAGATATCAGCCCCGAGTCTCTGGAACTTTCCGACTACATCGTCATAGCCACGGTCAATATAAATGATATTTTCAATAGAAGTTGTGCCCTTTGCCACAAGGCCTGCTATAAGCATCGCAGCTCCTGCGCGAAGGTCGTCCGCCTTAACAGGAGAACCGTTGAGGGTTTCAACGCCCTCGATAGTCGCTGCCTTACCGTTGACGGAAATCACAGCGCCCATGCGTGTAAGCTGTTCAACATACTGGAATCTGCTGTCCCATACGCCCTCGGAAACAATGCTTGTACCGTCAGCAATTGCAAGAAGTGTAGCCATCTGCGGCTGCATATCTGTCGGGAAGCCGGGATGAGGCATAGTCTTGACATTGCACTTACCCGGTCTGCCGTTACCGATTACACGAATTGAATCATCAAGCTCCTCAATTGTCGCACCGCATTGAACAAGCTTTGCGGTAATCGACTCAAGATGCTTCGGAATAACATTCTTAACAAGAACATTTCCCTGAGTCGCAACAGCCGCAACCATAAATGTACCTGCCTCAATCTGGTCAGGGATAATAGAATACGAACATCCGTGCATATGCTCAACACCGCGGATTTTGATAACATCGGTACCTGCGCCTCTGACATCGGCACCCATTGAATTGAGGAAGTTTGCAAGGTCAACAATATGCGGCTCTTTAGCGGCATTCTCAATAATGGTCAAGCCCTTTGCCTTAACAGCAGCAAGCATAAGATTGATAGTTGCGCCAACAGAAACAACGTCAAAATAAACAAGTCCGCCTGTAAGGTCGGGAGCTTCAACGTCAATCATAGCATTCTCTTTAAAGCTGACGGATGAGCCGAGGATCTCAAAGCCCTTGATGTGCTGGTCAATCGGACGAACACCGAAATTACATCCGCCGGGCATAGCAACCTTTGCTCTGCCGAAGCGTGCAAGTAACGCTCCGATAAGATAGTATGACGCACGAAGATGCTTAGTCATATCGTGAGTAACAACATATGAGTTGATTGTAGATGAATCTATCTCATAGGTTGTTTCGTCAATCTTTGTTATTTTTGCGCCGAGCTGATGAAGTATCTTTATCATCATTGCAACGTCGCTTATATTCGGAATATTTTCAACCCTGCACACATCCTGTGCAAGGATAATAGCCGGAAGAATAGCAACAACGGCATTCTTGGCACCGCTGACAGTAACTTCACCGGTCAGGGGCTTGCCGCCGTTAATGAATATCTTATCCACCGAACCACTCCTTAGTTTTTATATATGTAAACAATAATCAGAAAAATTCAATTTCAAGGCACCATTCCATTAAACAGTACCATACCTTAGAGATTATACCATCTATTGGTCAAAAGTTCAAGAATTTTTATTTTTAATCTATAATCATAATAGTCATCAAATATTACTTTATGTAGTTGTTGTGTTACTGATTCAGCACTGCATATTGTGTTTATTTTCCCGATAAGCAATTTGTACCTGAAAAATTTCAGCATATTGTACAAAATTCGTCAAACACTAACGTAAAATACAAGATATTGATTGAAATTCGGAGGATTTTTTCGTCCTTGCGTTTATACGGCTTTATACAGGTTACACTATTATCGGTGATAAAATGGAAGCATTAAAAATCTGTCTAACAGCAGTATTATCTATTACAGAGCTGTTTATTCTGACTAAAATTATGGGTAAACGTCAGATGTCGCAATTAAGCCTGTTCGACTATATAAACGGCATCACAATCGGGTCAATAGCCGCAGAAATGGCAATCAGCCCGCTAAATCAGATATGGAAATATGCAATTGCAATTGCGATTTACGGCCTTTTTGCTTTTGCGTTTTCCCTGCTCTCAAACAAATCCATTATTTTCAGACGTCTTTTTGTCGGAAAATCGCTGATACTGATGAACAACGGAAAAATTTTCAGAAAGAATCTTGCAAAATCGAAGCTCGATTTGAACGAGTTTTTGGAGCAATGCCGAATAGGAGGATATTTTAACCCTGACGATCTTCAGACTGTAATAATGGAAGCCAACGGACATCTGAGCTTCCTGCCGAAGGCTGATGTTCGCCCGACTAATCCCAAGGACTTCAATATAACTCCGCAAAAAGAAACTCCGCCTGTGGTCGTAATTTCCGATGGAAGTATTCTGCACGGAAACCTTAAAGCCATAGGTAAAAATGAAATATGGCTAAGAAATAAGCTAAAGGAGAATAGCTGCTCCCCTGTCAGCAAGATTTTTCTTGCAATGTGGGATAGTGGCGATACGCTTTACGTTTTTGATATAAATAACGAAGAAAAGCCAAACGACATTTATTTGTAATATATCAATGTTGAAACGCTTCGTTAACCGCTTCTTTAATTTTAATAATTTCATCTGCACTTACAGGTTCGGCTGTATCCTCAAAATCATTGCCGTCTATACTGTTGCCGGTCAAAGCTTTTATCCACGTAAGAGCAAGGGCATATCTGCCTGCACCGAGCGAAGCGTGGAATGTGTCACGGTGGCACTTAATCCCCTTCGCCGTCATATTTTCAAAAACTTGTCCGGAAGGAATAATCCCGTCCGCTTTACATTCTTCAGCAACACGGAAATAGTTTTCTTTAATGCTTACAAACATTTCTTTCATTGTGGTAAATCCGTTCTCTGCAAGTCGCTGAGAGCCATTCTCGTATCCCCACGTCTGATGAATGAAGACTTTAGCATTCGCCTGTTTTCCACGGATGAATCTGACAAGTTCAGAAGCATAAGGCTGATAGGTTGAATAAAAAGCAGAAAAATGGCTTGCCTGCTGAACGGTGACGACATCCCATGTGCCTTTTTCGAGTGCTTCATTAAGCGAGACCTTAATATGTGTATTCTCACCGTTTATTTCAAGCTCATAAGCCTTTTCTCCGCTTATCATATTATTGTAGTGCCTTTCAAGCGAGCAACCGCCGATATAAAGATTCTCGGCATAAATCTCAACCCCCTGCTTTTCCGCCGCACGGCTCAGATAGCTTGTCGCGTCCTCAGAAAAGCTGTTGCCGATACAAAGAATTTTCATCTTGTTCTCCCCTTTATACAATTTCAGAAACTGTAAAGTATTTTAGCACCGTTCATTGAAGAATACAATACTTTTCCGTAATTACAATGGCTCGCCCGAGAGCTGCCGCTCTCGGCACGCACGCGGACTTTCAAACAGTCCACCGGGTTTTTAAATGTGCTTCTCAAACAATCTGTTTTGAATTATTTTTTCAGGATGACGAGGCTCGCCCGAGAGCTACCGCTCTCGGCACGCACGCGGACTTTCAAACAGTCCACCGGACTGTTTGAATCAGCTTCGCTGACCGTCCTGTTCGAGCCTCTATCCTATTTCTTTCCAAAGCAAAAAGACACCCCGTTGGGTGTCTTCTTGCTTTGGAGCGGATGACGAGACTCGAACTCGCTACCTCCACCTTGGCAAGGTGGCGCTCTACCAGATGAGCTACATCCGCATATATGGTGACCCGGACGAGAATCGAACTCGTGTTACCGCCGTGAAAGGGCGGTGTCTTGACCGCTTGACCACCGGGCCATCATATGGTAGCGGCAGTGGGATTCGAACCTACGACCAATCGGGTATGAACCGAGTACTCTAGCCAGCTGAGCTATGCCGCCATATGTTGTGTCGCCTCACGACGACTTGCTTATTATATACGATACTTTTCTAAATGTCAAGATATTTTTTGAAATTTTTAAAAAATTTTTATATAGATAATTATTTTCGATATTGATTTTTAAAACACAAAGTAATATAATATACAATCGAAAGGCGATGATAAAAATGAAGCAAAACAAAAAGATGCTGGTTGTCGCTGTTGCCGCTATTCTTCTGGTATGCGCAATTACCGCAATCGGAGTAAACAGTAAAAAACACGATATTCAACCACAAAAAACAAAACCTGTTGACGAAAACATAACTCACGTCACAACTGAAACCACTACCGAAGCTCCGACAACCAAAAGATTCAATTCAGATGACAAGCTGATTGCGCTCACCTTTGATGACGGACCGTACTCACCTGTTACAGAACGAATTCTCGATGTACTTGAGAAGAACAACTCCGTTGCAACATTCTTTGTTGTCGGTGACAGAGTAGACACTTATCAAAAGTCGCTCAAGCGTGCTTTTGATTTGGGATGCCAGATTGGTTCTCATACCTACTCGCACACATATCTTAAAAGCAGCACTTCGGATGAGGTTATCAAATCCGAAATCGACAAATCTCTTTCTGCGATCAAAAACATCACAGGCGAAGACGTTATCATCATGCGTCCTCCGGGAGGATTTTGCAACGAAAGAATCTCACTTCCCGAGATTATGTGGAGTGTTGATTCTTTGGACTGGAAAAACCGTAACGCAGACAAGAATTACAACAATGTTATGAACAACGTATATGACGGTTGTATCGTTCTTATGCATGACCTCTACCCTGCAACAGCAGATGCAGTTGAAAGAATTGTTCCTCAGCTTATCGCAGACGGATACAAGCTTGTAACAGTCAGCGAGCTTATGGAAGCACGCGGAATTACAATGGAAGCAGGCAAATCCTATAACAGTGCAAAGCCTGTTGTTGAAGAAACAACTTCCGAAGCAACATCAACAACATCAACAGTATCAACCGAATACACTCCGGATACTGTTGAATAACAAAAGCATAAAAATAAAGGTGGCGGAAAACCGTCACCTTATTTTTTATGTAGATTTATCAGCCGATAAAGCCTGTGTCGGGGATTGTTGTTGAATCTACACCGTAATCAACATCTCCGCCGTCAAAGTAATAATCGCTTGAGCCGTCTGTTGAAGCGTCCGCGCCGTTATCTGCTGCTTCTCCGCCGAATACGTTGTCAAATACCTCGCCTGCTCCGTCAAGAGCCTGACCGAGAAGTTCCGAGTCAACACCGCAATCCTCAAGGAAATCGCCGACAAATTCCTTAGCCTTCTGCTTATTCTTAAGGTCAGCAACATCATAGCCCTTGCTGTTTACATATGAAGCAAACTCAAGGAGAAGTGCGTTAATGTCTTCATTTGTCGCACCCTTCTTAACAGCCTCAACAAAATCATCAGCAATAGCCTGTGCGTGCTCATCGCCTTCAAGAGCTGCAAGAACATCATCAACGCTGCCCTGAATGCCTTCTGCAGTAACAACAGGTGATGACTCAACAGGTTCCTCGTCAACAGCAAGTGCAGTATATGCAGCCGTTACAGCAAGAATACTTGCGAGAGCGATTGCTAAAACTTTTTTCATAAAAAAACTTCCTTTCTACAGTATATTACGTTGCTATTCTATACTAAATCATTTTATTTGTCAATAGAGCTGCCCGAATATATAGTTTTTTTACCATACAAAGGTAACTATATAAGGCTTTCCTGATTCTTCGGGAGCGACAACTGAATAGTTCCTGATATTTCTTGCAGATGACGTACTTCCCTCAGCAAATCCCATCTCTTCAAGCGCATCTGTAAATGCATCCATACGGTCAAAATTAAGCTTAACGCTTACAATCATAGCAAGGTCAGACGGTTTTGCTCCGCCGTTTACAAAGCTGTATCTCCAACCCGAATTAACGCTTGTTTCATTAAATCCGGTAACCTTACTGTCACCGTTATAAAGTTGCGCCTTGCATACAATCCCTGCCTGATCCGACACTTTTTTATAACCGTTATTACTGCTTTGACGGGTATAAAATCCTGCTTCACATCCAACTGTTGACGAACCGTAAGCGCCCTTATGAAACTCAAACAGCCAGTCATTATTCTTACCGTCCACAAATTTAACATCAAGATGCTCAAAATTGCTGTTGGTGAGCTTTGCCCTTGCCTCGCTGTCGTTATAGCCCTCAGTTCTCAGCGGTGTAAGTGTTTTGGTAACGCCCTCCTGCTGTGAGGTTGTTGTGGTCGTCGTAGTTGACGGAATTACTTTTATAGTTGTTGTCGGCTTAGCAGTTGTAGCAGTCGGCTTTGTTGTCTGTGAAGAAGGTGTAACAGGCACAGGATTGACGTTCGGGATAACATATGCTGACGGAGCTTCATATACTACCGAATTCCCCTCACCGTCAACAAGGTACGACTGACCGTCAGCACCGATAACAATTTCCGAACCGTCAGGGATGTTCTCATAATCGCCGTTAAGTACGATTTTATCGCTGTCGGTTGTAGTTTTATCCTCCTGCGTTATCTTTTTGCCGCATCCCGCAAAAGAAGCGGACAATACAACAATAAGCACACCTAAAACTGCTGTAATTCTCTTGTTCATTAGCTCTTCCTCTTTTAAATATATTACCGCATATGTCGATTTTAGCACATTGCAATTGTTTTTACAATAGCAATTTTTACCCGTTTCCTGCGGCAATCAGCATTTCCTTTGCGCTCTGCCGCTGAAGCTCGGTAATCTCAATACCACCCATAATTCGTGCGATTTCATCAGTTCTGTCCTCTGAAAGCAGAGGTCTGATTTCGGTATATGTCTTGCCGTCACGCACCGACTTACTGATATACAGATGAACGTCACCCTGCGCAGCTATCTGAGCGAGATGAGTTACGCACACAACCTGTCTGCCCTTTGAAGCCTGGCGAAGCTTCATTGCAATTTTCTGTGCCGCACGTCCGCTGACACCTGTATCAATTTCATCAAAAATCATTGTTCCGACATTGTCGCCGTCGGCAAGCACGTTCTTGATTGCAAGCATAATTCTTGAAAGCTCACCGCCCGAAGCAATTCTCGCAAGCGGCTTCGGTTCTTCGCCCGCATTGGCTGAAATCAGAAATTCAATCTCATCTCTTCCGTTTTCGGAAAGCGGAATTTCTTTTCGGCTGACCGCAAACTGCACGTTCGGCATATCAAGAAATTCAAGCTCGGAGCAGATTGCGTCACTTAACTTTCTGCCTGCTTCCGTTCTGACAGCTGTAAGTCTGTCTGCCAGCTCTTCGGCTTTTCGGAGAGCTTCTTTTTCCTGTGCAAGAAGCTTTTTCTGCTTTTCTTCAGAAAAGCTTATGCTTTCCAGTTCTTCTCTCGCCTTTTCAAGATAAGCGAGCATTTCCTCTTCGGTCTGACCGTACTTTCTTGAAAACCTGTAAAGCAGGTCAAGACGTTCCTCAATTTCGTTTAAATCATTCTCATCAAAGTCCAGCTCAGAAAGGCTGTCACGGATAATTTCCGCCGCATCCTCAAGCTCATATCTGATATCCGCTACCCTCTGTGCAGTTTCGTTAAGTGAATCCATATACGTTCCTGCACGTTCAAGCTCGGAAGCGGCAGAGGCAATACAGTCAATTCCGCCGTTATCGCACTTAAGCATTTCAAAGGCTGAGTTCAGGTTTTCAATAACACGCTGTGAATTATTGTAAAGTGCCTTTCTTTCGTTAAGCTCGTCCCACTCACCTATTGTTATATCAGCCTTTTCAAGCTCGTCAATCTGATAAGTCAGCAGATCTATGCGCTGTGCCTTTTCCTGCTCGTTCGTATTTATACTTCTGAGCGCACTTCTTATCCTGCAAAGCTCGCTGTATGCCTCGGCATACTGAGCGATAAGTTCACCGTCATCTGCATAGCTGTCAACAAATCCGCAATGCTTTTCAGGCTGAAGAAGTGCCTGATTATCGTGCTGACCGTGAATATCAATCAATGCTCTGCCAAGATTTTTCAGCATTGAAACTGTAACCGGAAATCCGTTAGCACGGCAGACATTTCTGCCGTCACGGTTGAGCGTCCGGTTGATAATCAGAACGTTGTCATCACATTCAATCCCGTTATCATCAAGCATTGATTTGACATCATCACCGATATCCTCAAACACCGCATAAACCTTTGCGCTGTCCGCACCCGTTCTGATAAGCTCGCGTGAAGTACGTTCGCCGAGGATAGCATTGATTGAGTCGATAACAATTGACTTACCTGCACCCGTTTCACCTGTCAGAACATTGAGTCCGCAGCCGAATTCAATCGCCGCACTTTCAATGATAGCAACATTTTCAATTTTTAAGCTTGTGAGCATAATACCACATCCGCTGAAAATTATTGTAAAATCAGTTTTTTAACATTCTGTCAATGGAATCCTTAAGCTCGTTTGCAAGAGCCTCGGTACGGCAGAGAGCAAAAATTGTATCGTCACCTGCAATCGTTCCGACAAGGCCCTCCCATTGCATATTTTCAAACGTAGCGCAGGCAGCCTGAGCCATACCTGTGTGGCACTTAATAACAACTATATTACCTGCAAAATCGGAGGAAATTACAGAATGTGAGAAAATAACATTAAACTTTGAAAGATATTCTTCCGTTTCGCTCTTTCCCTCAACATAGCTGTAGCTGCCGTTTTTGTTCATTTGTTTTATAAGGCGAAGCTCCTTTATATCGCGTGAAACAGTTGCCTGAGTTGCGTCAAAACCGTTTTCCTTAAGCTTTTCAAGAAGCTCCTCCTGAGTTGCAATGTCATACTCAGCAATAAGCTTGAGTATCATACTGTGTCTTTTTTTCTTCATTTTTTTACTCTCCTTATAACCGTCTTTGTTCGAGTTTGCTGTTGAGTATATCCAAAAACGTTTCGTTTTTTATTCTTATAAACTCTCCGCACATTTTCGCTCTTGTGACCTTTACATAAGAGTCTTTATTTACAGTTATTGTGTCCTCTCCGTCACAGGAAAGTCCGATTTCATCGCCGACCGTGCTGTAAAGTCTGAATTCGGAATCAGGCTTAAAAATCAACGCCCGTGAGAAAAGTGAGTGAGTGCAGATCGGTGTGAGCAATATGCTTTCAATCTGAGGGTCAACAACAGGTCCGCCTGCCGAAAGGCTGTAAGCCGTTGAGCCTGTCGGAGTTGAAACAATCACTCCGTCTGCCGTAAAATTATTCAGAAGTCTACCGTTATGCTCGACAGAAATCTCCTCCATCTTTATGCGGCCTCCCCTTGCAACAACCGCATCGTTAATGCAGTAGCTTGTCTCCTGCGCCGTGCCGTCCTTGTCACATATCTGAACCTCAAGCATCATGCGGCGGTCAATCTCATACTTCCCGTCAAGCAGGTCGCCGAGCATATCCAGCTCGGTAGGTTCAAGTCCTGCCATAAAAGCAATTCGACCTGCGTTGATTCCGAGAATCGGTTTGCCGTACTTCGCCGCACGGATTATTGTTCCGTCACCGCCGACAGCGATTATGATGTCACACAGTGTTATCATCCTGTCCTTATCGGTAAATTCAGCTTTGGTCAGATAGAATTTATCCTCAAATTCGGATTCTATATAATACTTTGCGCCCAGATTGTCGAGCTGTTCGCAGACTGCGAGCGACACGCTGAGAGCATTTTTTCGAGTAAGGTTGGGTATCAATGCTATTTTCATAAGCTCACCCTCTTATTTATCAAGTGTTTCGTGTGAAATTTTCACCAGCTCGGCAGGAGCTGTTTCGCAGACCTTCTGCGGCTCGTCCGTTTTAATTATATGCATAAGGTATTCGATATTCCCCTCGGGGCCTTTAATCGGTGAAAAGTCGAGGTTAATTATAGAAAACCCTGTTTCAAGAGCAAAATTGCATATGCCGTCAACAACCTCAACGTGAACCTCGGGGGCACGGACAACGCCCTTTTTGCCGATTTTTTCACGTCCCGCCTCAAACTGAGGCTTGATAAGGCATACAGCCTCACCGCCGTCCTTAAGAAGCTGACGCAGAACAGGAAGAATAATCTTAAGCGAGATAAACGAAACATCCACACTTGCGAAATCTATCTCCTCGGGAATCTGCTCGTGAGTTACATAGCGGAAGTTTGTACGTTCCATATTCACAACACGCTCGTCCGTTCTCAGCTTCCATGCAAGCTGACCGTAGCCGACATCAATCGCATAAACTTTAGTCGCACCGTAGCTGAGCATACAATCGGTAAATCCGCCTGTCGAAGCACCGATATCCATACAGATACAGTTTTCGAGGTTAATGCCGAAATTTTTTGCCGCTTTCTGAAGCTTAAGTCCGCCTCTGCTGACGAACGGGTTCTGACTTCCTCTGACCTCAATTTCATCATCGGGTTTAACCGTTGCGCCGGCTTTGAGCTCCTTCTGACCGTTCAGATAAACCTGACCTGCCATGATGAGTGCCTTTGCCTTTTCACGTGAGGGAACAAGTCCGCGATTTGTGAGTGCGATATCAAGTCTGATTTTATCCGCCATTTTTACACCTCTTGTGATTCTTCCGACTGAACTATCTTTTCAGCTATGCTCTCGCTGTCAAGTCCGTACATTTTTATAAGTTCAGGCACCTTAGCCTGTTTAACAAAGCAGTCCTCGACCGCCGTAAGATTATATTTTCCCCGATATTCCTTCTGAAGAAGTGCGGAAGCGAACTTTTCACCTACTCCGCCGCTTCTGACGCCCTCTTCGAAGAAGAAGATTTTCTGAGCGTCAATAACCGCTTCTATTGCGTCATTATCAATCGGCTTAATTCGGTTAAGCTTAAGAACCTTAACCTTTATGTCTTTTTCCATAAGAGCCTTTGCCGCTTTTGCCGCCTCACTGAAAATTCTGCCGTATGTAACAATCACAATTTTTGCCGACAGATAACCGTAGAGGTCATATGTTCCGAAGGACGGTTCAAAATCCTCGGGCATCTCAGGCTCAGCACCGCGCGGATATCTGACAGCTACAACATCGCTGTCACGGTAAAATGCGTTGCCGAAGTCTATTTTCATTTCATCGTAAGTACAGGGTGAATAGATAGTAACCTTGGGGATGCTGCTGAGAAACGCAACATCATAAAGTCCGTTGTGCGTCTCACCGTCATCACCGACAAAGCCCGCACGGTCAACAGCAAGAACCAGTTTTTGGTCCTGTAATGCGCCGTCATGTATAATCTGGTCATAGCATCTTTGTAAAAATGTTGAATAAACGGCAAAAACAGGAATCATACCGCCTTTTGAAAGTCCGGATGCAAAGGTTACGGCATGCTCCTCGGCAATTCCGACATCAAAGAACCTGTCCTTATACTTTTCACTGAATTCAGTAAGTCCTGTACCAAGACTCATAGCCGCCGTGATGAGAGAAATGCGTTTGTCCTTCTCCGACATCTGACACATCAGCTTACCGAACTCGTTGCAGTATGTGTCGCCGCCATGCTTCCACTCACCTGTATCAATATCAAAGTTTGAAATGCCGTGGAAATGGCTTGGGTCTTTTTCTGCATAGTCATATCCCTTGCCCTTAACTGTGTTTACGTGAAGTATTACCGGAGCGTGCAAAGCCTTTGCCGCAGTAAGCGCTTCGGTCAGAATTTCCATATTGTGACCGTCAACAGGTCCCATGTATCTGAAACCCATCTGTTCAAATATTGTACTGCCGTACAGGAAATTCTTTACGGTGGTTTTCGCCTTATAAAGAAGATTTGCCATTTTATGTCCGACAAGAGGTATTTTATCAAGTGTCTTTTCAATTCTCGCCTTCATGCTGACATACCTGTGCTTTGAACGCAAAACCGCAAGATGCTTTGCAAGCGCACCGACATTGGGCGAAATTGACATAGCGTTATCATTGAGAACAACAATCAGATTGCTTTTGCTTCTGCCTGCGTTATTCAGAGCCTCATATACAAGACCACCTGTGAACGAGCCGTCACCGATAACCGCAACCGTATAATTATCATTATGCTTTATTTTATTCGCCTGAGCTATGCCATATGCCGACGAAATCGAAGTGCCGCTGTGTCCGCTGTAAAAAGTATCGTGTTCGCTCTCATTCGGATGACAGAAGCCCGAAAGTCCGTCCTGCTGACGGAGAGTGTCGAACGTGTCAAATCTGCCTGTTATCAGCTTGTGAGTATATGCCTGATGTCCGACATCCCAAACGATTTTATCCTTCGGAGAGTCAAACACTCTGTGAATCGCAAGTGTAAGCTCGACAGCGCCGAGATTGGACGCAAGGTGGCCGCCTGTGTGGGAAACGGTGTCAATAAGCACATCTCTTATTTCCTGTGCAAGGTTGTCAAGCTCCTCCTCGGGCACCTTTTTGAGGTCATCGGGCGAATTTATATCTTTTAGAATTTTGGTTTCAATATCCAAAAAATCACTTCCGTTAGTTTTGCTGTAATAAATCAGTTTTTGCGTTTTTCCATTTTGTCGGCAAAGCTTTTCAGCGGTTCTGTGTCACCGTCAAAGCCGTCAAGTGCTTTCTTTGCCGTGTCTGTAAGCTCGGAAACAATCTCTCCCGAGCGTTCAAGTCCGAGCAGAGAAACATATGTGCATTTCTCGTTTTCATCATCACTTCCGACAGGCTTGCCGAGTGTCTGAGTATCGCTCGTAACGTCAAGAATATCATCAACAATCTGAAAAGCAAGTCCGATACAGCGTGCATACTCAGCTGCAAACGGGATTTTATCATTTCTGCCTGCCGCCATACATCCGAGAACACATGCCACACGGATAAGCTCGCCTGTTTTAAGTGCATCCGTCTTTTCGATTTCTTCAAGCGAAACCTGCTTGCCTTCGTTTTGAAGGTCGCATACCTGACCGCCGACCATGCCTGCCCATCCTGCGGCAACAGCAAGCTCTTTTGTCGCCATAACGGTGATTTTCGGGTCAAGTTCGGCACTCAGCGCAGTTTCAAACGCAAGTGTAAGAAGCGCATCACCTGCAAGCAGAGCGTACTCATAGCCGAACTTAACATGACATGACGGCTTGCCTCTGCGGAAATCGTCATCGTCCATACACGGAAGGTCGTCATGTATGAGAGAATAGGTGTGTATCATTTCAAGTGCGCAGGCAAGGGGCAGAGTTTTCTTAACATCGCCGCCGCAAAGCTCACAAAATCCGAGCATAAGCGAAGGGCGCACTCTCTTGCCGCCGTTCTCTACGCTGTATCTCATAGCCTGAGAAACTATATCGTCACTTTTCGGAAGATAGCTCTCAAGAGCTGAATTTATCATATCAATATATTTGTTCATTCCGCTAACTCCGTTACCTTTAACTTTGCTTTTTCAAGCGTATCGTTGCAAAAAGCCGCAAGTTTTGTACTTTCCTCAAAGAGCTTTATTGAATCCTCGAGCGGCAGACTGCCGTCGTCAAGCTTTTCCACAATTTCCTCAAGCCTTTTCATAGCCTGCTCATATGTCATTTTCGCTGCCATATCACAGCACCTCACATTCTTTTTCACCATCGGAAAATCTGAGTATAAATCTGTCACCGCTGTTCAGCTCCGACCCACTTCTGATAATTCTGTCATCTTTTTTTGCAATCGAATAGCCTCGCGCCATTACCTTCAAGGGGCTGAGTGCGTCGAGCTTTCCTGCCATTGAAGCAAATTTCATCTGCTCCGATTCAATCCGTCTTTCAATGCTTACCGCCGCTGACGCAAGCAATGCGTCAACCGTTGCAAGTCTGTCATCAATAATTGCGGCAGGACTTCTGTATTTTAATCTTTCTTTTAAAAGCTCAAGTCTTGTTTTTTCACGTTCTATTCTGTCAAGAAGGTACGCTTCGCATTGATACGGAACCGTATCAATAAAAGCCTTATCATCCCTTATATCGGGAACCGCAAGTTCAGCCGCCGCTGACGGAGTGGGAGCACGCAAATCGGCAACAAAATCGCAGATTGTGAAATCTGTTTCATGTCCAACTGCGGAGATAACAGGTATACGGCTTCTGAAAACCGCTCGTGCAACAATTTCCTCGTTAAATGCCCACAAATCCTCAAGTGAGCCGCCTCCCCTGCCGACTATAAGCACATCGACATCATCGGAATCATTGAACCTATCAATCGCTTCGGCTATCTGCGGAGCGGCATTTGCACCCTGCACCTCAACAGGGCAGAGAATAATCTCTGCCAACGGAAAGCGACGTGAAGTAACATTCTTTATATCCTGAATAACAGCACCTGTTGCCGAGGTTACCACACCTATACGATAACATCTTTTCGGAATCGGCTTTTTGAATTCATCGTCAAAAAGTCCCTCTGCGGCAAGCTTATTTTTAAGCTGTTCAAAAGCAAGGTTCAGCGCGCCAAGGCCGTCGGGCTGCATATCCTCGATATAGAGCTGATACTGTCCGTCACGCTCAAAAACCGAAACCCTGCCTCGGATAATAACACTCATACCGCTTTCGGGCATAAAGCGCAGACGCTGATTTGCCGTACGAAACATAACCGCTTTAATCGCAGAGTTTTCGTCCTTGATAGTCATATAATAGTGACCTGTGCGGTAGTGGTTAGTAAAATTTGAAATTTCGCCCACAACAAACACATTTTTGAGTATCATATCACCATCAATTATCGACTTAACGTAAGTATTCAGTTGTGATACGGTAAGTACAGTTGTATTTCTCATTTTCTTAAAGTGATGCAAGTATTGCCGTTCCTGCTGCATTGTCAGCCGAGAATATCGGTTCGGCAAATCCTGCGCTGAGTTTTTCTGTGAATTCTTTCTTTATTATACTGTTCGACATCACACCGCCCGAGAAAATCATCGGCAGATTGCCGTAATTTTCTCTTGCCCATTCAGCCATTTTATAAAGAGCGGTCATTATATAATCAAGGCAGTAGCGGCAGATATCTTCGGGCTTTTCGCCTTTATCAAGCATCGCTCTGCACTTGTTTTCAACGCCTGAAAGACAGCAATTGCCGTCTTTGAGCTTTATATTTATTTTGTATTTCTTCTCGCTTTTCTGTGCAAGCTCGTCAACATACCTGCCGGCGGGGAACGGATAACCGAGCATTACACCCACACGGTCAACAGCCTGTCCCGCCTTAAGGTCGAGCGAAGAGGCAATCAGCTTAGCGTCAAGCATTCCGTCAACATAAAGTGCCTGCGTTGTTCCTCCCGAAACGTGAAACGCAAGAAAAGGCTTGCCTAAAAGCTCTGTATTACCCGAGGAATAAAGTGCCGCCATAAGATGTCCCTGCTGATGCGAAAAGCGTTTAAGCGGAACATTCATAGCTGAAGCCACCGCCGTTGCGGCATTGACACCTGCAAGAAAGCACGGCATATATGAGCCTTTTTCGCACGTTGGAGAAACCGAAACTCCGACAGCGGAGATTTTGCCGTCAAAGCCGTTAAACAGCTCAGTTATCAGCTCGGGCAGCTGAACGGTATGATGGAACACCGCATCACTCTGACGAAGTCCGAGCTCACCCTGCTTAACAGGCAAAAGCTTTTTCTTCTGTCGAACCTCACCTGTCACGCTGTCATATATCGCACATGAGGTGGTATAATTGCTTGTATCTATTCCGAGACAGTAAGACATTTTATACCTCTGCGTTTCTTGAAACAGAACCGAGAATACCATTGACAAATGACTTATCCTCATCTGAACCGTAAATCTTGCAGATTTCAACAGCCTCGTTGATTGAAACACCTACGGGGATGTCGTCAAAATACTTGATTTCGCAGATAGCCATACGCAGCAGCGCAAGGCTGACCTTTGAAATTCTCGACATTGTCCAGCCCTTAAGATTGCTTTCAATGAGCTTGTCAATCTCGGCAATATTTTCATCAGCGGCTTTTACAATTGATTCTGTAAACTTATCATTTTCGATAACCTCAGCCTCAACAGCAATGTCAATTATCTCGCCGACTGTCATATCCTCGTTGAATGACTTTTCAAAAAGGATAATAAATGCCTGCTCACGGGATTTACGTCTTTTTTCGGATGTTGTTGCCATGTTTAATCGTCCTTTCGATTTGGGAAAGTTTATATAAAGTTTATTTTATACATTATATTGTGAAATGCTCCGTCAGCCACAAGCTGTGGAACGCCCGAATCAAGCTCTGAAACAAAGCTCTTATGAAGATGACCTGCAAGAACAGCCCTCAGATTTTCACATTCGTTGCAGATTTTCAGAAATTCAAGGGTGGTTTCATTCGCTCTCTGCTGCTTAAAGCGGTGCTCGCTGAGCTTGGTCAGCAGCTTTTCGGGACAGCCTGTAAGATACGGCGGTTCGTCAGGCGGCTGATTTTCCATTACCTGTTTATATAAGTCCTCTGAATAAAGCGGATTGTGCAAAACGAGCACAAACGGTTCTCCGTCTGAAATTTCAGCTTTGAACTGCTCAAGATGCTCAGGCAGAATATAATAATACCCGTCATCAAGCGTGATGAATTTCAGTCCGTTTATACTTCTGACACCGTATTCAATGCCATCGTGAAAGGCATTCTGAACTTTTTCAAGGCTCTGCCTTTTGTAGTCCTCATCCTCCCACGCTTCACCGACATACAAGCTAAATTCATGATTACCTGCGCTGAACACGGTTTCAATTCCTCTGAAATACTCTTTGGCGCAGTCAAGTGCCTTATGCGACACAAAATCAATAAAGTCCCCGGTGTGAATCAACGGAAGTCTGCTCTCTCTGATATACGAAAACATTTCATCATTTATCTGTTTCTGTCTTTCGGGACAGCCGTCTGTAAAATGATTTCTTCTTTTTTCACAAAGCTGATTTTTTCTGTCATCGTCACGTTCGTCCGCAAGACAGATATGATTATCCGACATATGGATAACAGAAAACTCATTTTCAACACCTATATCAAGCGTGTATTCAATTATGTTCATTTTATCCCCCGCCCTGTCGGAGATTAACCGCAAAAAATCCCCCTGTAAATATACAGAGGGTCAGTGCCTGCGGCGATAAATTATATTCTGGTATAAAGGTGCACTGACGTATGTATATTTGCATATATACATAAATTTATGCATATTATACCACTTAATTTTTAAATTCTCAAGTACTAAGTTCAATAATTGTTATATTTTTCGATGAAATCTGTGCCTGTTTTATAACGAGTTCTTTAATTTGCAGAGAAATGTTCTCTGTCAGAGTCTTTTGCGGTACGATTACCTGACAAACACCCGAATCAATTATTACAATGCAATCCTTTGAAATTTTGGCAGTAATAAGATTTTCAAGGTCTGCTTCTGTCTTGATTGCACCTGTCAATTCCTTGAGTGCCGCAGAAGCTTCCTTTACCGCATCCGCTGAGGACTGACTGTCCTTGATAACCTTATTCAGCTTTTCCTCCGCTTCATCGCGCGCAGTATCACGTTTGAGCTTGAAGCCCGCAAGTGTCTGAGCGTCAGCCTTTGACGTTGTAGCCGAAACATACTGCGCATCGCCGAGGTTTTCCGCCTCCTGAACCTTTGTTGTCTGTACCGAGTCAACCGTCGGCTTTGTTTCGGGACGTGAGTAATACCAGTTTACAAAAACCGCCGCTCCCAAAGCAAGGGCAAGTGTTGCCGTTACAAGATGTTTTTTCTTAAGCACCATAATTATCCTCCGTCTGAATTTTTCATTTTTGATATATTTACACGGTTCGTGCCGATATTCAGCACCGCCGTAACCGTATTGATTATTTCCTGCCTTACTGCAGTTGAGTCAGCACCCTCGCACACAACCGCAACCCCGCGTATTTCGGGCTCGGCAACCTTGAGCAGGATTCCCTCCTCATCACCGTCCTGTTTTACAACCACATAATTGCGCTCGTAGCTTTTTTCTCCGCCCTTGTCCTCGGTGGCATACACATTTTCATCACCTGAGGCAAGGGTTATCATAACCTTTGTCCGTCCTGCTCCGTCAATCGAAGAAATCAGCTCGGATAGCCGTGCTTCAAGGCTCTCCTCATACTGCGACACCTCTGTCGGCTTTTCCGTTTCTTCCGTTTTCTTGTTCTCGGACGGCTTAAGCTCCGAAAATGTCAGAAGAATAATTCCCGCCATTCCGAGCAGTACAATCACAAGCAGACGTTTGTCCGCTTTGATTTTTGAAATCAATCCCTCAAGCTTTTCACTCATTCCCTCACCTCTATTTTCACACCTGCTCCCGTCTCTTCTCTTATCCGCTTTTCGGCATTACCGATATTTTCTCCGCTGTCAACAGTTATGTATATTCTGTTCACGGCAATTTCGTTGTTCTTTATATTCATATCTATATTTATCTCTTCCGCTTTTATGCCGTTTTCATCAAGAATCTTCTCAATTTCAGCCTGCAGGGCAGCTCTCATCTGTTCAAGGACAGCATCATTCAGTTCAGGTGCCTCAGCTTCATTTTCAGAAATAATATCTCTGAAATCAAAATCAACCCCTTTTGCAAACGGCATTATCATTGCGACTATCAAAAAGAGAGAAACGGCGGTTCTTACGCTTTTGTTGACACCTCCGTCAGGCGAGAGCATAAGCACTATCGCTCCTGCCGCCGCGGCAATAACCACGGTCAGTACCCATTGCTTTACAGTATCCATATCAGCCCGCCTTTATAAGCAGAATAAGTGCAGTTGAAATAATAAACAGCACCGCATTGAAAAGAAGTACAACATTCAGAAGTGTTATCGCCGAGGCTATTGCCTTAAGCAGATTTGCCGTGCCCTGCTGACCGAACAGCTCACCTGCCGCCGCTCCGAGGCGCAAAGCAAAAATCCAGAACAGAAGCTGAATACAAGACGGCATATTTATAAGAGCGACCGCCGCAATTCCGAAAATTCCGAGTGTACTTCTTGCAAGCACAAGACTTCCCATAATTCCGCTGTACGCTTCGCTGAGCGCACCGCCGACAACGGGTACAGCCGAGCTTATTGCAAGCTTGATTCCTCGTGATGCAACCGTATCGGCGGCATTGGCAAGAGCACCCTTTAGCCCTAAAAATGAGATAAAAAGCGTGGCGGCAAAGGACAGCACAACAGTCAATGTCTTTTTTATCAGCTCGGTAAGGCTGTCAAGTCTGAACGACGGCATTATTGCTCCGACAATATCAAGCGACAGCACAGCACCGACCATAGGCATTATCTGATTTTTTGAAACGCCCGAGATTACCTGTGCCGCCGTAAATGCGATTGAACGGAAGCTCAGTGCAAGCGTCGGATTGCCTGCGGCTGTTATTATGCCTGCAAGTGCAGGAATAAGTGCGAGCATAAATTTTCCGCTTATCTCAATTGAAACAACCGAGGATTCAATCGCCGTTGTGAGCGGAGATATTACCGCAACTACACAGAAAAGCGCGCCTGCCGTTTCGGATATCATTTTCATCTGACCGCCGTCGGGCATAAAGCATTCGCAGACAGACAGCAGCACTATTACCGCAATCAGCTTGACGAGCGATTTTGTCGGTGCTTCGATTCCGCCTGTTATCAGCTTTTTGACAAGTGATAAAACTTTTTTCGGGCTGACCGAGAAAATGCTCTCGAAGTTGACGCCGTCTATTCCTGCTTCTTTAAATAGCTCTTTTGCATCATCCGAAAGTGACGAGTACAGCTCGCCTCCTCCGCTTGCCTCAACAAGCTTGTCTGCATAATTTTCCGCTTCGGCACTCAACGCAAAAAGAGGCAAAGTAAACAGTAATACAAACACAATTTCAATTATTCTTTTCATAGTTATTTAAGCAGTCCGCCTGCAAGTTCGACAACCGTTTCAATAAGCGGCAGACACATCGCAAGAATAAGTACCTTGCCTGCAAGCTCGACACCCGATTGAAGCGCAGCGTTTCCGTTATCAGCGCATATGTCCGCTCCGATTTTTGTGATAATCGCAATACCAAGCACCTTGACAAGCAGGCTGAGATAAGCCGCATCAAAAATCTCAAAATTTTCAAAAATCTCCGTGGATTTTTCGAGAATTATTCTCAGATATTCTGCAAGCATAACCGTTATGACAATCACTCCGCCCGCCTGCACGAACGGCGCAAATTCGGGGCGCATCTGACGTACAAGAACAATAATCACAGCACAGATTATTCCGACAGCGGCAAGTTTAATCGCTTCCGTCATAGGTCAAACATTGAACCGAGTGAATCATACATCTCGGCAAGCTGAGGAATAAGCATTGCCACCACGGCAATTATTCCTGCAAGCACTGTCAGCATTGCATACTCGTCACGCCCCGAGCGGCTCAGAATTGTATTAAGAACCGCAACTATTATCCCGACTGCCGCTATTTTTATTACAATCTCCATACACCGCTCCTAAAATAAAACTACAACTATTCCCACACCGCAGATAATTCCCATTCCGCACGAAAGGGAAGCATATCTGTCCGCTGTTTTCCGCGCTTCGGAAAGCCTTTCCGACACAAGCTCCGAGTGCAAACGGAAGTTTGCCGTCTGACCGTCAACATCGCTCGTTCCGAAAAATTCACCGAACGATACAAGCAGAGCCTTGTCCTCTGTTTTCAGATATCGCACACCGCTTTCTATTGAATCAAGCCACGCACTTCGGAAATCCTGTCCGTTCGCCATCCTCTCGCGGCAGATTTTCAAAAATTTCAACTCTTTAAGCTCAGAATTATCTGCAAGGGATTTTATCAGTTCATCCGATGACATTCTAAGAAAATTCACGCTGTTCTCTGCCGTAGAAAGCATAAGGCGAACCTTTTCAAGCATCCGCACACGCATATTCAGCCTTAAAGCTATGTACTGACCTGTCAGCGCACAGCAGACGCCCAGAATTGTCAGAGCCATGACTTTCATTTGCAAGCTCCTTTGCAGAAAGAATTTCAAACTTTTCGCCAATTTTTGTCAGAAAAGCGCAGTAGTCCACCGCACCGCCTGCCTGCAGCAGTCGAAACTGCGGCTTTCTTAGAAGCTCGGACTTATCCGCACAATGAATTGTCATAACAAAGCTCACTCCGCTGTTAAGCCCCTCTCTGACTGCACCGACCTCGTCAGCCGTTCCGATTTCGTCAAACGCAATAATTTCGGGTGACAATGTGCGAACGGCAATCTGAATTCCCTGCGCCTTCGGATAGCCGGACAGTACGTCAGTATTTATCCCGACATTGCATCCGTCTGTTTCGCACCGTTCATCCACCACGCACACCTTAAGCTCTTTTTCATCAGAAAGAATTCGGCAATAATCCCTCAGCACCGTGGTTTTACCGGATGACGGAGGTCCGCAGATAAGAACATTCGCACGTCTGTCGTGTTCAATCAGCTTTGACAGAGGTCTTGCAATTGAAGGAAAGTCACCGCTTAAACGGATATTCATACCGCAGATATTTCTGACCGACACCACCCTGCCCCTGTCCGTTACGGCTCTGCCGTAAATGCCTACACGGTTGCCGCCCTCAAGAGTGATAAAGCCCGAAGCAATATCGTCAGAAAGGCTGTGAACAGAATATCGGCACATGGCATTGAACACCGACTCTGTTTCTTCCGCTGTAAGGTTCATCATTCCGTTTGTCAGAAATGCCGTCAGCCTGCCTGTTTCGGTTATAAAAGTGCGCTCATCAGTAAAAATCAAAACAACAGGCTTATCGGCACGTATCCGTATTTCACACAGCTTCCGCACCCTGTCAGACGGCAGTTTTTCCAATGCAGAACATAATCTTAACGGCAGATATCTGCACACAGTTTTCAGATTTTCTTCTTTTCTGTCAGTCATTTTTATCACCATTTATTTCATATGACTTCTTGTCCTGAAATAGAACAGAAAAATTCTTAAAATAATGTAAACAATATCTATCTGATATTGAAAGAATAAGGTTTTAGTGGTAAAATATATGGTGTATAGATACCACCCGCAGGAAAGGATGACCAACATGACAGTTTCAAAGAAAAAAACTGCTAAAATAAAGAAAGATACACCCCTGAGCCGATTTATTGATAACTTCATTTATGTTTTTATCGCCTTTCTCAGCTCTGCGGTGCTGATGCTTCTTGTTTACTACTGCTATGACATTATTCCGTTCGGAGGGAAAACAGTTCTGCGAATGGATCTGTTCCATCAGTACGGCCCGCTGTTTGCCGAATTTTACGACAGACTTACTCATTTCAAAAGCTTCCTCTATTCATGGAACACGGGCGGCGGCGGAGCTTTCCTCGGCAATTACTTCAATTATCTGTCAAGCCCTGTCGGAGATATAATTGCGCTGATTGCAGGTCACAAAAATATTCCCGAAGCTATCGGAACCATGGTTCTTGTTAAGAACGCCCTTGCCGCTTCGACGCTTGCATATTATCTTAAGAAAAAGCACGGCAAAAACGATTTTGCAATCGCCGCTTTCGGTATTCTCTACTCGTTCTGCGGATTCTTTATTGCGTATTACTGGAATATAATGTGGGTAGACGCAATGTATATTCTTCCGCTTGCAGTTCTCGGTATTGAAAACATTATCAACGAGCGCAAGTGCAAGCTTTATGTCATTGTTCTTGCATTCTCATTCCTCGCAAACTACTATATGTCATATATGATCTGCATTTTTGCAGTTCTCTACTTCCTTGTTCATTTTGTCAGCACATCAAGCATCAGAGATAGCTATTCTGATATTCCTGTCAAGACTGATGACGAGGGCAAAACAACGTCAACCACTCTCAACAGGATTGTATATAACAAGTTCCTGAGAAGCGGCGTTCTCTTTGCGGTAAGCTCTGTTCTTGCAGTAGCGCTCGTTGCGGTTGCAGTTGTTCCCACATACTTCTGCCTTAAGGCTTGCTCCGCTACATCGGGCAGTTTCCCCCAGGATATGAAGTTATACAACAACATCTTCGATTTTCTCGCTAATCACCTTGCTTCACTTGAACCGACCATCCGCTCAAGCGGTGACACCGTTCTTCCTAATGTTTACTGCGGAATTCTGACGGTTATGCTTGTTCCGCTTTACATTTTCTGCGACAAAATCTCCACCAAGGCACGTGCCGCACACATTGTCCTTCTCGCAGTATTCTTTGTCGGATTCAATCTCAACTCGGCAAACTATGTTCTTCACGCATTCCACTTCCCGAACGACTTGCCGTTCAGATTCTCTTTCCTTTATTCATTCCTGCTTATCACTATGGCATATGAAGTTCTGCTTCATATAAAGAAGATTTCATCAAAGGCAGTTCTCGGCGCAGGCGTCGGTGTAATTCTCTTTGCAATTATCGTTCAGCGCCTCGGAATGGACAATGTATCCGACAATACAGTTTATATCAGTATCGGTTTCGCCGCTCTTTACACAATGGTTCTCGCTCTTATGAGAAAGAAAGAGTACGCGCAGACAGCTGTTTCGCTTCTGCTTATGTGCTGTGTTTTTGCTGAGGTTGCAATCGCTGATATCGACCACTTCAAAATTACGCAGGAAAAGGTTAATTTTGTAAACGGTTACAACGATTTCAGAAGCCTTAAAGACACACTCGACAAGAAAGAAAAAACTGACAAATACCGCCTTGAGGTTACGAACATCAACACTCTTATGGATGCTTCGTGGTTCAACTATAACGGCATTTCTGTTTTCTCCTCAATGGCATATGAAAAGTCAGCAAATTTACAGAACCAGCTCGGACTTGACAGCAACTATATAAACAGCTATATCTATTATTCACAGACACCTGTTTACAACGCTATGATGGGTCTTAAGTATCTTGTAAAAAATGACGAAAACACTCCTGTAAACGATCAGCTCTTTAAATTTGCAGGTCAGTGCGGTAAGTTTACCGCATACGAAAACAAGTATTATCTGCCTATCGCCTACTGCGTAGACGAGGATATGCTCAACCTCGACAGCTCAGACAGCAATCCGTTTACAATTCAGAACAATTTCTGGTATAACGCAACAGGAACCTACGGCGTTCTGAAGCAGATTGACGCAACGGATTATGATACGGACAACGTAACCGAAACAGAGGATTATCTGACCAACAGCTTCACCTGCTTCAAGACAAACAATGATGCGGAGGGCACACTTAAAATCAACTTTAAGATTCCCGAAACTCAGAACGTATACCTTTATTTCAATTCATACAGCCTTGACAGCATAAATGTCTATAACGCTGACACCGATTTCAGCAAAAATCAGTCTATTGATGAACCGTACATCCTTGACTGCGGTCTTTGTAAGGCAGGCGAGGTTATCACTGTTGAGCTGAATCTCGACGAGGAAACAGAGTCATTTGACGCTCAGTGTTATATGTACGGTCTTGACAAGGAAATCCTTGACGCAGGCTATGAGGTGCTCAGCCACAATGTTATGAGCATTGATAAGTTCGAGGAAACAAGCATTAAGGGTACTGTCGATATCGCAGAAGGAAAGATTCTTTACACTTCTATCAACTACGATGACGGCTGGACGGTAAAGGTTGACGGCAAAGAGCATAAAAAAGACGACATCTGTGACGCTCTTATCGCTCTCAAGCTTGAGCCGGGCAAGCACACAATTGAATTCAACTATATGCCCAAGGGTCTCATTATCGGTGCGGCAATTTCCGTTGGCACGCTTCTCCTGCTTATAATAATTCTCCTTGTAAACTCACTCCTTAAAAAGGATAGGTCTGACAAAAAGCGTGAACGCAAAGTCATCACCAGAAATATTCCCGAGGAAAATATAAACGAAGAACCTACAGGAATTGATGCTATGATGGCTGAGGATCTCGGAAAAGATGCCACAGTCGAGGATGCGGAGGCACTGCTTACTCCCCCTGACATTTATGATGGTCAGCTTGAGAAAAATGCTGAAGGTCTTTCAAAGGCTGATGAAATATTGAATACACAAAAGCTTAATCTTAAAGAAATTCTTGATGAAATAAGCATTGAAATCCGGGAGGAAGACTAATGAACAGAACTATTATCACGGTAATCGGCAAGGACAGAGTCGGAATTATTGCCAAGGTTTGCACATATCTTGCCGAAAACGGAATAAATATTCTTGATATCAACCAGTCAATTGTTCAGGGCTTTTTCAATATGATGATGATTGTTGACGCACAGAACTCGGAAAAGGATTTTTCCGTACTGTGTGAAGAAATTGAAAAAGTCGGCGATGAGCTCGGTGTAAAAATCAAGATGCAGCACGAAGATATTTTTGATGTAATGCACAGAATCTGAGGTACTGCCATGATTAACATGTTTGAAGTTCGTGAAACGAACAAAATGATTGAGGAAAACAATCTTGACGTACGTACCATTACTATGGGTATCAGCCTTTTAGATTGCTGCACAGATAACGTAAAAACAATCTGCGATAAAATTTATCACAAAATAACCGAAAAAGCGGCAAAGCTTGTCGAGGTCGGAAAGGAAATAGAGCTTGAATTCGGCATCCCGATTGTCAATAAGCGTGTTTCCGTTACACCTGTCGCTCTTATCGGTTCATCCTGCTGTAAAACAAAAGAGGATTATATTGAGATTGCAAAAACACTTGACAGAGCGGCACACACAATCGGAGTAAACTTTATCGGCGGTTTTTCCGCTCTTGTTTCAAAAGGAATGACACCGTCTGAAAAGCTGCTCATCGAGTCCGTTCCCGAGGCACTTGCTCAGACAGAGCGGGTGTGCAGTTCCGTCAATGTCGGTTCAACCAAAACAGGCATTGATATGGATGCTGTTAAGCTCGTTGGCGAAACGGTCTGCAAGGCGGCTGAGCTTACCAAAGACAGCGGTTCTATCGCCTGTGCCAAGTTTGTTGTATTTTGCAACGCACCCGATGATAACCCGTTTATGGCAGGCGCATTCCACGGTGTTACAGAGGGTGATACAATAATCAATGTCGGTGTCAGCGGACCCGGTGTTGTGAAACGTGCTATCTCTGAGGTTCACGGTGCTGACTTCGGCACTCTCTGCGAAACAATTAAGAAAACTGCGTTTAAGGTTACCCGTGTCGGTCAGCTTGTTGCGCTTGAAGCTTCAAAAAAGCTCGGCGTTCCGTTTGGTATAATCGACCTCTCCCTTGCCCCGACACCTGCAATCGGCGACAGTGTTGCCGAAATTCTTCAGGAAATGGGTCTTGAGCGTGTCGGTGCGCCCGGTACAACAGCGGCTCTTGCTCTGCTCAACGACCAAGTTAAAAAGGGCGGAATTATGGCTTCATCATATGTCGGCGGACTTTCGGGTGCATTTATTCCCGTTTCCGAGGATCAGGGCATGATTGACTCTGTTAACGCAGGAGCGCTCACGCTTGAAAAGCTTGAAGCCATGACCTGCGTATGCTCGGTAGGTCTTGACATGATTGCAATTCCGGGTGACACAAAGCCGTCAACCATCTCGGGTATTATCGCCGACGAAATGGCTATCGGTATGATAAATCAGAAAACAACAGCAGTTCGTCTTATTCCTGTTTACGGAAAGGATGTCGGTGATACCGTCGAATTCGGCGGTCTGCTCGGATACGCACCGATTATGAATATCAACCGTTTTGACTGCTCCGAATTCGTTGAGCGTGGAGGACGAATCCCTGCTCCTGTGCATAGTTTTAAGAATTAAGTATGAAAAGTTTTTATATCAAACAAAATGACGCAAATCAGCGTCTTGACAAATTTATAAGAAAAAGTCTTCCGAATCTTCCGCAGTCGCTGATGTATAAGTACATCAGACTTAAGCGCATCAAGGTCAACGGCAAGCGTGCTGAGATATCCACGATGCTCAAGGTCGGCGACAAAATTGATATGTATATCAATGATGAATTCTTTGTAAAACCCGAGACACGCTATGACTTCACGGGTGCGTCAAAGAGTCTTGATATTCTTTATGAAGACGAAAATATTATGCTCCTCAACAAGAAAGCAGGCCTTCTCTGCCATCCTGATGACAAGGAGTATATCGACACACTTATCACAAGAATAAAGAGATATCTTTACGATAAAGGCGAGTTCAGACCAGATGATGAGAATTCATTCACCCCTGCTCTTGTCAACCGTATTGACAGAAACACAGGTGGAATTGTCATTGCGGCAAAAAACGCAGACAGCCTGCGCATACTCAATGCACAGATGAAAAAAAGAAACCTTAAAAAGACTTATCTCTGCGTTGTTCACGGTATCCCCAAGCCCGAAAGCGGACTGCTGGAAGGATATCTCGTAAAGGATGAAAAGAAAAATCTTGTTAAGGTTTTGAAAAATCCGTGCGAAGGCGCCAAAGAAATCCGCACAAAATATAAGGTTCTTGAAAAAGATTTAAAGAATAATCTCAGCCTTGTTGAGGTTGACCTGCTGACAGGCAGAACTCATCAGATAAGAGCGCACTTTGCCTCTATCGGTCATCCCCTGCTCGGTGACGGCAAATACGGCACAAACAAGCTGAACAAAGAATTCGGCTACAAAAAGCAATTTCTGTATTCATACAAACTTGTATTTGCTCTCGATGACGAAGCAGAAAGGCTGACATATCTTAAAGGCAGAGGCTTTGAGGTTAAAGACGTCTGGTTCAGACGCGAATTTGAAAACGGCAATCTATAAAGCAATCAGCAGCCAACCAAAAGGTTGACTGCTGATTTTTTCAGAATATATTGATTAGTGCTTTTATGTCTTCTTCCAGATTACTCTTCCCAATACTCGGAAGCTTCTTTTCACCGAGCTTTACAACAAGAACACCGTCAATGTTCTGGATGTATCCGTCCTCGGGAAACGAAGGCATTGCGGCAACTCTGCTGTCCTCGTGATAATCTGTATCGCTGACATTCACGGGATAATTCATATAATACGTGAAGAAATTGTCGTATCCGTTAAAGAACGGTGTGTATGAAGCCGAGCCTGTCATCATTGTAAAGCGAAGTCCGATCATATGGCTGACTTTTCTGAAGCCCGGATACAGCTCATTAACCTCGGGATAACCTGAAAAAGCTACCTCGGTTTCACCGACAATGTAGTCATCACGATTCTCAAGGTCATCCACAACTCTTGTCATAAGTGACAGCGTTGCCTCACGCTCCATATCCTTTTTAAGATATGCCGTATTTGAAACAAGTATATTGTTCCAGATAACAATTCCTGCAAGAATCAAAGCGACAGCCTTAATAACCGACTTTGTGCTAAACTCGGCATATCTGAACAGAAGTACAACCGCAAAAACATATATGAACCAAAATGAATACATCATTACATCGTGAACACCCTCATGGTTGAACAATGCAATGAAGTCCATACCGACAGGAAGCATTGCAAAAAGTACAAGCGTAAACAGCTTACCTCCTGCTTTAATTCCGTTTTTCTTCCACAGCATAACAACCGAAGCAACAATGCCCAGAATAATCACACCGTTAACGGCAGCAATTAAAATGGTCGATAAAACAGTTGTCGGAGTAAAATACGCAATAACAATATTTTTAAAAATCATATACACACGCTGAACGAGAGAATCCTCGTATTCAGCGGTAACGTCAACACGTCCGAGTGTATCTGTTTTGAAAACAGAGCACATAATTTTATTGAGCGCAAAATAAATTCCGACACCGACACCAACAGACACCGCGCCTTTAGCGCCCTTTACAAAACCATCTTTAATTTTTGTATTCTCAACAGTTTTAAGAACAAGAGACAGAATGATAATTGTAACGGTAACCTGCGCATAGCTCTGATATATAGCGGCAGTAAGAACCGTCAGAATCACAACAGGAATTAGACCTGTTATTTTTTCACTCTTTTTCCAGCAATAAGCCGCAAGACACGAGAGAAACAAAGCAAACATATCAACATCAAGCTCGTGAACATATGTCGCCGTAAGCGCAGTAACGGTTGCGTTCGTTACCATAAACGCTGAAATTACAACTATTGCTGTTTTTGACTTCACATCAAATATTTTCAGCACAAGAAATACAGAAGCTGCAATGAAAAGCATTGCTGTAATCCCTATCAGCCAAGGTATTGCCACAGGACCTCGAAATGCTCTGACGACGGGTACAAGAAATCTGCCGACTGCAATCTTTGCAAGATTCTCATTCTCATCCGCATAAAGCGCATTGAGCGAATCATGAGAAAAAATATTGTTCAGCAGACCGTAAGCGTGAGCAAGAAGTCCGAACAAAAAGGTCGATACAAGGCAAAGAATAAAGCTCTTTTTATCCTCTTCGGGCACACATATTGAAAGTTTTTTATTTTTCATAAAATCACCTCAGGCATACTGCTTCAGTTCTTTTTCAAATTCGTCACGCTTGTCAGCGATTACATTATCCTTTTTCAGATTCAGCAAAAGAATTTCTTTTGACTTAAAGTAATCCTCTGTCATAAAATCGCCTGCAATAACATTCGCGCTTTCAAGGAAACGCGGAGTATTGGCAATCGTGTTAATAATCGCCATGAAGTGCCAGCGGATGTGTCTGTCAAGCTTTCTCGGAGTTGTCATACCGATATCAACACCGATATTCGGTGTCTGCTGAGTCTGAAACCAGTAAATTCCATCAGTCTTGTCCGTATCAAAAAACTCCGTTGCCTCTGTTACAAATTCGTATGCACGCTTGCCGTGACGCTTCGCTGTCCACGGAATAATAGCAGGACAGTCAACGCTGTACTTGTACTCACGAGCATAGTTAATCATAAGAAATCGCTTGCCCGATTTTCTGATATCGCCCATTGTAACATCGCCGATATGATTAAATTCCGTCAAAGCATTTTTTTCAGGATCAAGATATTTTTTCAGAAGCTCATCAATCTTTTTCGGATCAGCATGATATCTTAGCGTAATCGGTCCGATTTCCTGCGGCTGATACTCTCTGATATCAAGAATAAAGAATTCGGTTGGATTTTCGTCCATAGCCTCTTTCAGATATTTTAGAGCTTCTTCAAACTCAATTCCTTTTGAAAGTCCATGGCAGATAATTATTTTTCCTGTTTTTCTGTCATCCTTTAATCGCAGACAGTAATGTCTGATTCCGTATTCAAACTGCTCCTTAAGAGTTCCGTCCTGACAGCACGCCATAGCCATCATACCGCGCGTACCCGCATTGTGCGCACTCGGAATGATAACATCTTTAAGCTTCACATCATCTTTGATGTAAGACATCCAGTTCTGATAAATCATCTTCAATTCCTCTTATAAATTGTAGCAGATATCAATCTTATGCTTAATCGTTTCTTTCATATTATCTATCGCACCGCGCATATAGATTTTCGGGTCAAAGAGGTCGGGAGCTTTTGCAAATTCAGCCTTAATACCGTTTGTATAAGCCTGGCGAAGCTCAGTCGCAAAATTGATTTTGCTGATACCTGCCGCAATACAGTCACGAAGAACTTCATCCGAAAGACCCGAAGCGCCGTGAAGGACAAGCGGTGTATCAATAGCCTCATGAATTTCAGAAATACGGCGAACATTGATGTGCGGCTCGCCCTTATATACACCGTGGGCGGTTCCGACACCGATTGCAAGAGTGCTTACATTGGTTCTTCTGACAAATTCCTCAGCCTCGCTTACCTTAGTGTATGAGGACTCCATATCAGTGTCGCCCTCTTCCTTACCGCCGATTGTGCCAAGCTCGCCCTCAACGGAAACATCCATCGGAAGTGCGAAGTCTGTAACCTCTTTGGTAAATTTCACATTGTCCTCAAAGCTCATTGCGCTGCCGTCAAACATAACAGATGAAAATCCGCTTGCAATGCATTTTCTCGCAAGGCTCAATCCGTTGCCGTGGTCAAGATGAAGCGCATAGTCCACGGGACAGTCAGCCATAAGCTCCCTCATCATTGCAGGGTACATTGCAATTCCGCCGTAATTAAGCGTTCTCGGAATCATCTGAACAATTACAGGTATACGCATTTCGTGCATAACCTCGGAAACAGCCATAGCAGATTCAAGATTATCAATATTGAACGCAGGAATTGCATAGCCCTCTCTTGATGCCTTCTTCATAAGACGTGCAGATGAAACTACCATTTGTACCACCCTTTGAAAATTATTTTTTAAAGTCGATAACCTTTCGGCTGTCGAGAATATATTTAAGTCCTGAAGCAACTGCCGCAAAAGCAGTTACAGCAAGCAAAACATTTGAAACGAGATTAAGATTTATACCGATTTTATTAACCTCATAAAGCTCTCCGAGGCACATAATTACGATAAATGAAACCATCTGAAGAACCGTTTTTATTTTTCCGCCGATATTTGCCGGAATAACAACTCCCTGTGCGGATGCAATCAATCGGACAGAGGTAACCGCAAATTCACGTGTAAGTATAATCATTACAATCCATATATTACAGAGTCCGGCTTTAAGAAAAGCAAGCAAGCCTGCCGTAACAAGCATTTTGTCTGCTATCGGGTCAAGCAGCTTGCCGAAATTTGTTACAATGTTGTTTTTTCGTGCAAGTCTGCCGTCAATCGCATCGGTAATTGAACCGATTGCAAAAATCAATGCTGAGTAAAGCATTCTGTGTCTGATGCCGAGAAAGAATACCACAAGAAAAATCGGGGCAATAAACATTCTTCCCACAGTTATTTTATTCGGAGTATTCATTCAACAACTTCACCTATCAAATCGTATTCTTCAATATCAAAGATTTTTACATCTACAAAATCTCCGATTTCATGGTCACCTGTTGAAGTAAAGCGAACAATGCCGTCAATCTCCGGAGCGTCCATATATGTTCTTCCGACATAAGAGTCGGTATATCCGTCATATTCCTCGACAACAGTCTTATAAACCTTGCCGATTTTCTGATTGTTCTTGTCCTCAACTATGCTGAGCTGATCCTGCATTATGATTTCACCGCGGCGCAGCTTTACATCTTCTTCAACCTGTCCGTCCATATCGTAAGCAGGTGTACCCTCCTGGGGACTGAAAGTGAAGCAGCCGAGACGGTCAAACTCAATCTCGTTGACAAATTCCGCAAGGTCTTCAAACTCTTCCTCGCCCTCACCCGGGAAACCGACAATAAATGTTGTTCTGATAACAACATCGGGAATTTCCGTACGAAGCTTATTGATTACTTCACGAATCTGAGCCTGATTTCCCCGGCGGTTCATAGCCTTAAGAATTCCGTCATTGGAATGCTGAAGCGGAAGGTCAATATAGTTGACAACCTTTTCGTTACACTTAATCTCGGAAATAAGCTCGTCTGTGATTCTGTCGGGGTAGCAGTAAAGCATTCTTATCCATTCGATTCCGTCAATCCGTGAAAGCTGTCTGAGAAGCTCGGGAAGCTTCAGCTCTCCGTAGAGGTCAAGTCCGTAGCTTGTTGTGTCCTGTGCAATAAGTATAATTTCCTTTACACCTGTTTCGGCAAGCTGACGTGCTTCGTCAAGGATGCTGTCCATTTCACGGCTTCGCATATCGCCTCTTATGTAAGGAATTGTGCAGTAGGTGCAGCGGTTTGAACAGCCGTCACCGATTTTGAGGTACGCCCAATGCTCGGGAGTGGTAAGGATTCTCTGACCGTCAAGCGGTAATTCGCACTGCGGAGGGAATTTTTCAATAGTGCTGTCATTCTCGAGCAAGTCACTGATAATATTAACAATATCGCTGTTTGCACCGATACCGATAACCGCATCAATTTCGGGAATTTCTGCAAGAATTTCTTCCTTGTGTCGCTGAGCCATACAGCCCGAAACAATAATTTTCTTTACAAGTCCCTCTTTTTTCAGTTCAACTGTATCGAGGATATTTTCAATAGCTTCCTTTTTCGCATCGTCAATAAAGCCGCAGGTATTGATAATTACGGCATCACAGCCGTCAACATAATCAACAATATCCCAGCCTGCCTCATCAATCAAAGCAAGCATATGCTCAGCGTCAACCTGGTTTTTAGGACAGCCGAGTGAAATCATACCTATCTGATAACCCATACTCTCACCTATTCTTCGTAGTATTCATCGTCCGAAAATTCACTCATCGCCTGGCGAATATCGGAATAGCCGTAGCCAAGGCGCATCAGTGCCGCGAAAACCTTGCGGCGTGAATTCTCATCAATCATTTTATTATAATATTTTTTATTGATAATATCAACTATTCTTTGAACATTATCTGCTTCTTCCGCCTCAAAAAGTTCATCAAGAGTGTTATTTATAATGTCTGAGGAAATTCCGCGGCGGTAAAGCTCGGATTTTATGCGGTTTCTGCCATACTTTTTATATTCGTAAAGCTGACGCGCGAAGTTCTCGGCATATCTTTCATCATTGACAAGTCCGAGCTCAACAAGTCTGTCAACCGCACTTTCGACCGACTCAGCATCATATTTTCTGAGTAGCTTTGTTTTTATTTCACGCACAGAATGGTCACGCATATCAAGGCTGAACATTGCGCTGTTAAAAGCAATGCGGGAGCCTGCCGCCTTTTGAAAGTCAGCAAGCTCCTCTTCATCAACTTCATCACCCGAGACATATCCGCTTCCGAGCCAGAAATCCTCATCAATTGTCAGCAGATACTCTCCGTCTATACTTATATGTATTTTATTCTGTCTTCCGTGTTTAGCTGTAATCTTCATCAGTCATCAACAGCGATATCAAGCTGTGCCTTAGCTGAGCTCTTTGTAACGGGAGCCTCTTCCTTAGCAGGTGCGGAAGTCTTTGCGGCACCCTTTGCACCCTTCTTAGATGAAGGCTTGTTAAGTGTCTTGAGCTTATCCATATTAGCCTTTACTTTTTCCTCAATCTCACTGCAAAGCTCAGGGTCATTTTTCAGAAGCTCCTTGACATTATCTCTGCCCTGTCCGAGTCTGCGGTCACCGTATGAGAACCATGCGCCACTCTTGTTGATAATATCCAGTAATACAGCAGCATCAAGAATCTCACCGACCTTTGAAATACCCTCGCCGTACATAATATCAAATTCAGCTTCTTTGAACGGAGGAGCAACCTTATTTTTAACGATTTTAACCTTGGTTCTTGAACCTACGAACTCATTGCCCGCACCCTTGATAGACTCAACACGGCGTACATCCATACGAACAGAAGCATAGAACTTCAGCGCACGACCGCCTGTTGTTGTTTCGGGGTTACCGTACATAACACCGATTTTCTCACGGAGCTGATTTATGAAAATAATGATTGTATTTGACTTATTGCATGCGCCTGCAAGCTTTCTGAGTGCCTGCGACATAAGACGTGCGTGCTGACCAACGTGGCTTTCACCCATATCACCCTCAATTTCCGAACGAGGAACAAGAGCAGCAACAGAGTCAACAACAATAATGTCGATTGCGCCTGAGCGAACGAGAGCCTCTGCAATTTCAAGAGCCTGCTCGCCGTTATCGGGCTGTGAAACAAGAAGTGAATCAATATCAACACCGAGGTTTGCGGCATAAACAGGGTCAAGCGCGTGCTCGGCATCAACGAATGCAGCTTCGCCGCCTGCCTTCTGAGCCTCAGCAACAGCGTGGAGCGCAAGAGTTGTCTTACCTGACGATTCAGGTCCGTAAATCTCAACAATTCTTCCCTTGGGAAGTCCGCCGATACCCGTTGCAACGTCAAGCGTGAGAGAGCCTGTTGAGATAGCCTCAACACTCATACCTGCGTTCTGTCCCAGACGCATAACCGTACCCTTACCGTACTGCTTTTCAAGCTGTGCAATAGCTGTTTCAAGAGCCTGTTTTTTATCTGCCATTTTCATTACCTCCGTATATGTAAATCAACGGTTTTATCCGTACATTTGTTCGTTACTTGTATTATACATTATGTTTTTCTTAAATGCAACAGGAAATTTTAAAATTTTTCCGAAAACGGGAGTAAAGTACCGATTTTTGTACTTCACCTTACTTTCAGTATCTTCATAAGCTTTTTTCGCCATTTGCGGTAATAAGTGAACTCAAACATTTCAAGTGCTCTGTCATACAGAAGAAATGCCGCAAGTCCGAGGACATATAATATAGGTATAAAAACTTTCTCTGTTTCCTCAAGCATCTCCGAAGAAATACCGAAAACAAAAATCATTACAAGATATGCGGCGGTGATTACCGCAACAAAGAACAAGCTCTTGACAGCAATTCGCAGGGGCTTGATTTTTATTTTATCAAGAAGTGTTTTCAGAAGCGGATAATAGCCGAGGACGGCAATATACATCGCAACCGCTTCTTTTTCGGGTACAAGCATAGCCGTAACGGCACTTGTGCAGAAATAAACGCCGAGCGCCCATTTAGGATTACATTCAGCCATCATAAAAAGAATCAGCAGCGACGCCACCCCGGGAATGGCGTAAATCATAAACGGTATTATAGATGAAGCAAGCATTATCGCTGTTGAGAGTGCTATGCACATTGCGCCAAGCGCAGTTTTAACAGAAACCTTCATAACTTAACCTCAGCAGCAGCGTATAAGGTCGCCGCCCATACACTCACAGCAGCAATCGGCACAGACAAGCGCCTCACACATACTGCACGGGTCGGAGCAGCCTTTGTTCTCGGTTTTTGTTGTTTCACGTCGGGTATACTGTCCCCTCTTTGCCTTGTGGAGCTGATCATATGCCGCCTTGTATTCGGGGTTGGACGGATCAAGCTCATACGCATGGGTAAAGCTTTCAGCCGCACTTTCGAGCCAGCCTCTGCGGTGCTGAATACTGCCCTTAAGATAAAACCACTCTGCATTTCTGCGCTGATAAGGTATACCGTCAAGAAGCATTTCGGCATCGTCAATTCTTCCGCTGTTCAGCTTTGCACGAATATCGCCGAACTCGGAATTCTGATTGCCTGCGGCATCATATGAAGCATAGTCGTTGCTTCCGTAATTTCCGCCCGAATTGCCGTTGCCGAAGTTCATAACAATAGCGTCATAAGCCTCGTCCAGCTCTTTCATAGCAGACGGATTGCCGCCGCATCTTCTCGCAGCTTCTCGGTATGCAAATTTAACATCGTCAAGACTTGCGCTTGAATCAAGTCCTAATACCTCATAAGGATTTCTCACACGAACACTCCTTTTTTAACACCCTGCCGACAACGGCACGTGAACCGTCGTACAGTATATTCTCTAATATATCATTAAATCTATAAATTTTCAACTTATTATAATTATTTATCGCTTCTCCCATTGTCAGATTAAGCATTTCTTCGCAGTAATTTTTATAATCATGTGATTTGAATTTATTTTTCAACGGATTGAAGCTGTTTTCGTTTATATCCTTTTCGCAGTCATCAACTGCATCAATTATATATACCCATCTGCCAATCATATAGCCGAAGCTTTTCAGATTTAGTATACTGTCGCACTCAATTTCATTTATAATCAGCTGCGAAAGCATCTCAGCACTCGGGTCGGCAGATTCATCTATACCCGAATTTTTCTTTTCAATCTCTCTCTGCCTCGTCATCTGCTTTTCGATTATTTCCGCCGCTTCGGGCTGACGGCTTTTTGCTTTCTTATATATATGTTTTGCATACGGCATTGCAATATAACACAGCAGCCGTTTCAAAAATCCGCTGTCAGCAATATTATCCATCAGCTTGTGATACATCAAAAGCATTGAAATATCGGCGGTGTATGCTGTGTCCTCATTTCCCCTGCCACAGTCAAGGCACTTCTTTGTAGGATTGAAAGAGCACCTGGAATTTTTAAATTTGACACATCCGAGCCTTACCGCCATACGAATCATTGCAAAAAACGTAAAATCGTATGAAAGCGTGAGCCTTGCAATAAGGCCGTACCTTTTTCCGAGCTCCTTGCAAAGTGAGCAGTAAACGCCCTTGTATATATCGTAATCCTTAAATTTCATTTCAGGCTTGTACGCCCTGACATAGCCGAACAAAAGCGTTCACCTCGTTTCTGTTAAATAATGAATAATTGCGTTCGGATACACGCATCTGATTTTCCCGATTCAATAGACTTAAATCGATTATCCCAGCGGCGTTCCGAGTTGAGCATCAAAACTTGTGCAGTCAGCGATTTCATCTTTATCAACTTCAACCACAGCAAACCATCCTGACATCATACAATCATAGGCATCAGGGTTGTTTAGCTGTTCTATATATACACATAATGATTGTCCATCGCAATACACATCACTTACACCAAAGCGATAGGAACCGCTGCCGGACGGAATATATGTAAGAATCACCGATTTCTCGCTAAAGTATCTGTCATTATATGCGGTCGTTATATAATCAAACGATGGTGCTTCATCAAGACCTGAATCCATAGTCAAAATATCAGAGAATTTTGACTTAAATGAATTCAGTTCCGATACTGTATCAAACTTATAAATCGGCAAATGCTGTACTGAACTGATTGTCATAGTTTCAGTGTTCAATGCTTCGGTGTAAAGCTTGCTGTTATCCGTCCAATTTGCAAAAGCGACATAGTTGGTATATTTCTTACTTTTGTCATTTTTAAATTTTTCGTCTAATGTTTTCTCAACCTCGTTTTTTTGTTCAATCGCATGTTCTGATTTCTGAGGAGTTAAAGTATCTGTTTTTTCAATAGCTTTTGTTCCGCAACCTATTAAGGAAGACATGAGAATAAGACAAAGTATCATTGATATAATCTTTTTCATCTTAAACACCTCCCAATTAAAATTATCGGGTTACATTTTATCATTCAATATTCAGTGCATCAGAAGATGATATATGCCTTGAATTTATGACCGCATCTCGGGCAGGTAATGTTTCTTTTACCGCGCTTTTTACTCATTCTAAGATGCTCGTTGCAATTCGGGCAGGTGCGGAAGCGATGCGTTCTTATCTGCATTATTCTCATTTTTGCACGGTTGAACTTTCTCCTGAAATTCATCATTATTTCGTCAAAATGAATCTTATTAAGAAGGTCAAGAAATTTTCCGTTCTCGTACTGACGGCGGTAACAGTTCTTTGACAGCACACGGTAAACCGCAAAGCCGAGAACAAGAAGTGCTATCCCCCACATAATAAAATAAACAACGGGAATAAACCTGAAAAACATCTTTATTCCGTTAATAAGAAGATATATTATCAGCAGGCAGAATGTCAGCTGGTCAACACCGTTCCTGCCGAGCATGAATCTTCTGAATTTTTCAATAAAAGACTGCATAATGTTTCATCCTTTCCAGCATATATTATACTTGACAAATCGGTTCAAGGTGTTACAATTTTATTAAATTTTAAGGAATTGAAGGTATTTTTATGAAAATTTTTGAGAATCTTTCTGAGCTTATCGGCAACACACCTCTTTTAAAGCTCAACAGATTTGCAAAAGAATACGGACTTAAAGCGAATATATACGCAAAGCTCGAATATTTCAACCCCGCAGGCAGTATCAAGGACAGAGTAGCGTTTGAAATGATTGATGCCGCCGAAAAGGACGGAACGCTGAAAGAGGGCTCGGTTATTATTGAGCCAACGAGCGGTAATACAGGTATCGGACTTGCCGCAATTGCTGCCGCAAAAGGATATAAAGCAATCATTATTATGCCCGAGACAATGAGCGAAGAACGCAAAAAGCTGATGAAGGCATACGGCGCTGAGCTGATTCTGACAGACGGTGCAAAGGGTATGGCAGGCTGTATTGAAAAAGCCGAGGAGCTTAAAGCAACACTTCCTAACAGCATTATTGCAGGTCAGTTTGTTAATCCCGCAAACCCTACAGCACATATCAAGACAACCGCTCCCGAGATATGGTCGTCTCTTGACGGAAAGGTTGACGCTTTTGTTGCAGGCATCGGCACGGGCGGCACAATTACAGGCAACGGACGTTATCTGAAAGAAAAAAATCCCGATATAAAGATTTTCGGTGTTGAGCCTGCATCCTCTCCTCTTATCACCGAAGGTAAGGCAGGTGCACATAAGATTCAGGGCATAGGAGCAAACTTTGTTCCCGAAATCCTCGATTTGGATGTTGTCGACGAGGTTATGCCCATAGCTGATGAGGATTCCTACAAATATGCTCAGGCTGTGGTTAAAACCGAGGGTGTGTTCGTCGGTATTTCTTCAGGTGCGGCACTCTGTGCGGCAGTTGAACTTGCTAAAAAAGACAGCTTCAAGGGCAAAAACATTGTTGTTGTTTTCCCCGACGGCGGTGACAGATATCTCTCAACACCCGATTTTATTTGACAAGAAATCGCTTAAGTGTTAGAATAAAACATCACTTTGAAAGAGGTACTGAATATGAAAAAGATTATCTCAGTTATTCTTGCAATCGCTATGATGATTTCGATTGTATCTGTTGCGGTTTCCGCACAGGAAGAAAAATTTGACCTTGAATTTGCTGTTGCATCTGACCTGCACTATAATCCTCCGCGTGAGGAGCTTGAAGGTCCGATTGATGACCCGATTTACTGGTATGCTAACAGACGTGCCGCCATGGAGGATGAAAGCGGATTTATTATTGATGAGTTTTTAAGACAATGTGCTGAAAATAAGAACTGCAAATATGTTCTTATCTCGGGCGACCTTGCAGATGACGGACGTACCCGACCCGAGGACCACAGGGCAGTTGCCGAAAAGCTCAGAAAATTTGAAAAAGAAACAGGCAAGGATGTTTTTGTAATCAACGGTAACCACGATTCAAGCGTTGAATCAAAAACAACCTTTGAGCTTTTCAAGGAAATCTACGCAGAATTCGGTTATGACAAAGCTATCACTGAGCCTCGTGATGACTGCTCATATGCCGCGAATCTCGGTGAAAAATATCGCCTTATAGCTCTCGATTCCAATCATCCCACTGCTTCAACAGAGGACGGTATGACAAAAGATAAGCTCAACTGGGTTAAGGAGCAGGTTGAAAGTGCAAAGGCTGACGGCAGATATCCTATTCTTATGATGCATCATAACCTTATCGACCATATGCCGATGCAGAGAATCACAAGCCGTAATTTTATTGTCAGAAATCATTTCCTTACAGCCGAAAGGTTTGCCGACTGGGGTATCAAACTCGTTGTTTCAGGCCATGAGCATTGCGGTGACGGCGCAACCTACACAAGTGCTCTCGGCAACACAATTTATGATTTCGCAATCACTTCGCTTACAATGTATCCTCTCGCCTATGAGTATTTCAAGCTCAACGACGATGTTATTACATACGAAAGAAAGACTATTGATTCGATTGATTACAAGGCGCTTACATCAACGGTCAGCGGCTACTCAGATGAACAAATTAACCTTATGAAAGCTGATTTTAATGCATACGCAAAGGGCTTCCTCAAGGCAGGTGTTCAGTATCGACTTGCGCTCGGCTTCTCAAAAGAGAAAATGGGAATTGATGAGGATGCAATTTACTACGGCGTTGTAAGAACAGCTGTTGACGGACTTGTAAATCTGCTTGAAATGCCGCTTTACGGCGAAAACAGCCTTAGCGAGCTTGCTCTCGAATACGGCATTGAGCTTCCCGAAACAGACTACAAAACAGGATGGGATCTTGCGACTGACCTCGTAGCTATGCACTATGACGGCTGTGAAAAGTTCACGCTTGACAGTAATGAGCTTCAGCTCTTCTTTAAGGCGGTTGTCACAATTCTTCGTGTTGATGTTGCAGATACAGCTGATGCGCTTACACTCATGAAGGCGGCAAACAAGCTTCTCGGCACAGACTCAGTTTCAACCGATATCACAAAAATGTGCGTTCAGATGTTCGGCACATACTCAGCCGCCGAATATGTAATCATGGCGATTGTATCTCCGTTTGTTTATATGTTCATCAATGATACTGACGGAATCGACGATGCCAGCGGTTCGTTCCCCGGATACGGCACGGTAAATGTTCAGAACAACATCGCAAATATCAAAGCAAATGTCGCCGATATAATTAACGGTTCCGCAACTCACGCAAATCTTGTTATAAAATATCTCCTCAAAGCGCTCCTTGTTGTACTTACAGCAATCAAATAAGATATAAAAACACGGTGTATTGACCAGAAACCAATACACCGTTATTTTTTTATTTACCACCCTCACGGTGCTCCGTGCTTATATCGTGAAGTGTGGTTTCATGTGACGGCTCATGTTCTCCGTTTCCGAAAATCAGCTTAAGGAAAATCGGGCAGAGCACCGAAGAAATGACAATCAGCATAATCGTTGCAACAAGAGGATTGATGCCTGTCAGCGTACCGTCAGCAGAGTGCTTTATGAGTGAATGACCGGTGGTATAAACAGCGAGTGCGACCTCGCCTCTTGCTATCATACCGCAGCCGATTGTGGTTGAATCTCTGAGATTATATTTACAAAGCTTGGCAACTCCGCCGCATCCGATAATCTTTCCGAGAATACCGACAGCAACAAACACAAGACCGAAGATAAGATCCGACGGCTTGAATGCGCTGAAATCTGCGCTTATTCCGATGAAAGCAAAAAATATCGGAGAGAAAATCATATAACCGTTGGTAAGAACCTTCTTATCGACAAAGTCTGTATCCTTAAGTCCGCTGAGCATGATACCTGCAAGGAATGCACCTGTAATTGCGGCAATTCCGAAGAATTTCTCTGCAACATAGGCATAGAGGAAGCAAACAGCCAACGCAAAAATTCCTGTTCTGCGTGAGTGGGGATAATGCTTGCAAATCCAAACAAAACCGTACTTAATCGGGAAACCGAGTCCGATAGCAACAACAAAAAATCCTGCCGCCTTCAGTAGCGTCATACCTACGCTGCCGTCGCCGTTAAGACTTGTAACAACGCTGAGAACAATAATACCTATAACATCGTCAATAATCGCCGCGCTGAGTACCGTTGTTCCGACTTTGGTTTTAAGCTTTCCGAGCTCACGGAGCGTTTCAACCGTTATGCCGACGCTTGTTGCTGAAAGAATACATCCGACAAACAGCGCATTCATAAGTGTATCGTGATCCTTAAGCGTGTCAAGTCCGCCCATAAACAGTGCTGTTATTACCGTTCCGAGTGCAACAGGAACAGCAACACCTGCGCACGCAACCATTGTTGCCGCAAAGCCGCTTTTGCCGAGCTCCTTGGTGTCTGTTTCAAGTCCGCTTGAAAACAGAATCAACACAACTCCGACCTGTGAAAATGATTTAAGCACATCCATTTCTATCGGTGTGGGATTGATAATTCCGTTAAACGGAATTGCGTCAATCTGGCTAAAAATCGCAGGGCCGATAAGCAAGCCCGCAATAACCATTCCGACAACCTGCGGAAGCCCTAAAATTCGTGCAAGAATTCCTGTTGCTTTGGTGGCAAGAAGAATGACCGCCAGATACAAAAGAATATTCAGTACCTCGAACTCCATTCTAACATCTCTTTTCTGATAAATTCCGCCGACTATTATACTATTTTTCAAAAAAAAGTCAATGAATATGGAAAGATTAAAAAATATATGATATAATTATCAATAATTATTACAAGCGGGTGATATAAATGCAGGTCAAAATAAGCGAAGAAGTCAAAAGCCTTGTCCCATCCTGCGCTCTCGGCGTAATTCTTTACAGGGCAAAAATAGAAAAAGCAAGCGATGAACTGACAGATTACTTCAACTCTGTCACAGAGGAAATCGGCGCAAACCACATCACAAAAGATATCGCCGAAATGCCTCATATCCGCCCGACAAGAGCGGCATACAAAGCACTCGGAAAAGACCCGCACGCATACCGCGGTGCCGCTGAGCAGATGCTCAGACGCATTATCCTCAACAAAGGACTCTATCACGTCAACAACGCTGTTGACATCAACAATATAATTTCAGTTACCTCGGGCTACTCAATCGGCTCATACGATACGGAAAAGATTGCGGGTGATGTCACCCTCTGCCGTGCTCCCGAGGGAACACACTATAAGGGAATCGGCAAGGACACGTATGAATATAATGTTGAATTTCTGCCTGCTGTTTTCGATGACGAAGGCTGTTTCGGCAATCCGTCAAGCGATTCACAACGCACAATGCTCAAAAACGGAGAGCGTGAGGTTCTGTTTATTTTCTACGCTTTTGACGGCAAGGATGGCTTGCAGGAATGGATGGACGAAACCGAACGACTTTTCATAAAATACTGCGATAAATATGAAACTCTTGAAAAATATATAATTGAATAGGAGAATTGCTATGCTTGAAAAATACGGTTTTAACGAAAACAATGAGCAGTTTATCTGCAAAATGGGCGAATTTCATCCCGATATGCTTATGACTATATGGGTAAAGCGTTTTGAAAAAGGTGAAACCTACGAGGTTATCAGCGAAGAAAACGAAACAGCTATTCTCATTCTCAGCGGAAATGCCGATATCAGTTGGAACGGTGTTACGGAGAATATGAAGCGTAAGAATCCGTTCGAGAAAAAGCCGTACTGCCTGCACGTATGCAAGGGTGTTAAGGTAAGCATTACAGCAAACGAAGAAAGTGAAATTCTCATTCAGCAGACAGATAACGACAAGGAGTTTGAGCCTATTTTCTACAAGCCCGAGGATTGCCTTTATGAGCATTTCGGAAAGGGTCAATGGGAAGGCACAGGCTACCGCATCTGCTCGACCATGTTCGACTATGACAATGCTCCGTATTCAAATATGGTTATGGGTGAAGTTTTCAATCAGCCCGGCAGGTGGTCAAGCTATCCTCCTCATCACCATCCGCAGCCTGAGGTTTATTATTACAAGTTTGACCCACAGCAGGGCTTCGGAGCGTGCTTTAACGGTGACAATGTTTTCAAGAGCACAGACGGCGCATCCTGCTACATCACCGACGGCTTTGACCATCAGCAGGTAACCGCGCCGGGATATGAGATGTATTATGTCTGGATGATAAGACATCTCGACGGTGACCCGTGGTACAAGACGACTCGTTTCTACGCAAAAGAGCACGAGTGGCTCACAAAAGCTGACTGATTCTCTGTGTATGTCCTTCTGAACAAAGTGCAGAATCTCCGTTTATCGTAAGACGAGATTCTTCGTCACTCCTCAGAATGACAACATAGGGTGAAACTCAATAACTCAGAATTTGTTGAGGTAACGAATATGAGAAACAAACCCGAATTAACATTTGATACAATAAAAAGAATGGAAGATATGACGTGGTTTACTCATGCACAGATTTTTGATGATCTGTTGATTGTAGCGCAGAAAGAAACGGTCTGTTATGTCTGGAAAACATCTACAGGGCTTGTTGTGATCGACGGAATTTGGCCAGATGAACGCGTATATCAGGAGATTTTATCTGCCATACATAATGCTGGCTGGGAAAAAGAGCGAATTACTAAGTTTGTTATGACGCATGGGCATATTGATCATGTGGGCTGTGGAAAATGGCTGAAGGACAACCATCGTGTGAAGACGTTCCTGTCGGAAACAGATGATATATTAAGATTGTCAACTCTAAGTGAGGAAGGTCGTTCAGATTGTTGGAAAGACTTTGAAATTGACTGTTATATCGGTGACGGAGATGTTATTGAGTGTGGCGATAAGAGTATCAGTGTGATTTCAACACCGGGACATACCGCTGGATGTATGAGCTTCATTTTTCCGGTACACGATAACGGAGAGAAACACATGGCGTCCATATTTGGTGGAACAACTGCGCCGTGGGGTGATGAAAACGGAAAAGAACTTCAGAAAAAATCTGTTTTAAAATTCATGAAAGCTTCGTTAGACAATCACTGTGATGTTACATTAACGAATCATACCGTCTTTGATAACGGACTGGAAAGAATTTCATACAGCAGGTCTCGGTTGTCATACCTTCCAAACATTTATGTAATAGGTGAAAAAGGTGTACAGTAATTTTGTGAAGTGTATCTTGCTGTAGCAGAATAATACAAATCCCTGTTTGCTTGTGTTCCGACTGCTCGGGCACAGCATTAGAAAATCAGATAACAGTTGACACGGATTGGGAGCGGAGGCACTCCGCAAATCCCGGTTTGTCTGTGTTCCGACTGCTCGGTCACAGCAACAAAAACCAGATAACAGTTGTCACGGATTGGGAGCGGAGGCACTCCGCAAATTCCAATTCATACAAGAAAATAATAACCGCCGAAGAGGATAACTCCTTTTCGGCGGTTTTGATTTCTTCTGAAATTATTTTACGTTTGCTTCGAGATACTCAACAACATCCTTAACTGTAACAAGTGTGGGAAGAAGTCTGTCGGGAATTGAAATTCCGTACTTTTCCTCTGTCATGCAGATAAGGTCAAAAAGCTCAAATGAATTAAGTCCGAGGTCTGATGTAAGAACATCGTCGGGGTTAACCTCTGTAATTCTGCCGTCTGTATAATCTCTTATCATTTCAAGAAGGTCGTCTCTGATATTCATAATAATTTTTCTCCTTTATTTTGCAGTTGCTGCTTTTTCTTCATTTCTCTTTCGCCATATCTCATTAAAGATTTCCTCGGTTGCAAGCGAAATCTTTGTAAGTGAAAACTCGCAGTCCGTCGGGAATATATACCACGTATCGTCAAGGGTATTGAGGTCAATACAATCCTTATATCCGCCGAAACGGTAATCATATTCAACGTGAACCGCATACTGTCCTGCCGCGTCGATATCCATTTGGAAATCCTCGCCGTCATAATCACGCTTGCCCTTAACGTGGAAGCCTGTCATATCGTGAACAAGTGTTCCGTTGCCGAGGCGAACATATCCCTTGGAGTTTGGAAGGTCATTGACATAGCAGTTACATTCGAGCTTGTAATCCCCTGCCAGCACTTCCTTTTTGACCTGTTCACGCTCCCATTTGTACCAATCAGTCGGGAATTTAAACTCGGTCTCGCCTTCCTGCGCTTCAAGCTCACCGTAAATGTTGAGCTTCCATTGCTTTCCGCAATGCTCGCAGTAAACCGTGTCATCCTTGGAATTCATTTTATATTCGGTCAAACAATGCGGGCATTGATAAAGTACCTTATGCAGTCCCTCTGCTCGCTTTTTGTACTTAACCTTTATTTTATTCTCACTCTGCCAACGGAAATCGTCATTGTAAAGATACTTATGAACCTTATCATCAATTTCCTCAAGCGATGCTGTTTTAAGCTCCTCAGGCTTATAAATGCAAGTCATTGTGCTATTGATATGCTTTACCCAGCGCTTATGATTATTGCCCCAAAACGGGTCATAAAGGTGATGTCCCTGACAGGTAAAGGTAACAACGGGAACCTTTGAATACTTGCAAAGCTGAGCAATCGCACTCGGAATAACCTCAGTAACTCCGCAGAGAGAATAACGTGCCTCTGCATAGATACCGAAAATCATACCCTCTTTGAGTACCTGACGGCAGTTTCTGAGAATACTGATATCAGCTGTGTATTTACGCTTCGGAATAGTACCGAGCTTTCTGAGTTCACGCTCTCTGCCGATGTAATCGTCAACCGCTGCAGGAAAAATCCCTCTGTGAGGTGCAATCGCCGCACTCATGATATAGAAATCAAAGAATGCATTGTGATTGCAGAGAAGAATATACGGAGGCTTGATACCCTCCATATTTACCTTTTTGATTGTGCCGAGATGAATCCACTTCTGTATATTTCCTATTGCCCAGATAAAAGGGCGGGCATAATTTTTCTGCTTAATGTACGGTCTGTTCATATCGAACTTTTCCGTTGCGGGCGGACCGCTTCGTACATGCTTTCCGAGATTGTCTTTCATTTAGCAAATCCCCTGTTTTTAAAATTAAATCAGCTATCATTTTATCAAAGAAAACAACTTTTTTCAATATATAAAATGTAGAAAAAGTCTGCAAAGTGCCGGAACATTAGTCGATTTTAAACAAATCCCATGGATATGAATTACAATCGGGTAAAGAACTGTATTTTTCAGTTTTGCCTTTATATTTAAATTCAACCGATTCCGACCACAGAGCAATCGAGCATCCGTTATCGTGTCCGCCGTATTTCCCGTCGCCCACAAGCGGTAGTCTGCGTGATGAAAACTGTACCCTTATCTGGTGAGTTCTGCCTGTATGTAAAAACACACGCACAAGCGATTTTCCGTCAGCCGTTTCGATTACATTATAATCAAGCGACGCTTTTTTGACACCCTTACGCTCACGCTTGACAACAAAGACCTTATTCTTTGATGAATCCTTAAACAGCAAATCCGTCAGAGTGTCGCTCTGCTTTTCGGGCACTCCCGACAGCACTGCAAGATAAATCTTTTTGAAATTCTTATCTGTTATCTGCCGTGACAGCTCCGCCGCAAAGTGTGAGTTTTTTGCAAAAACCATAGTTCCGCCGACAGCTGTATCAAGTCTGTGAACAGGGAAAATTTCGCTTCCCGTCTGTTCACTCAGAAGCTTCACCATATCCTCAGCGTTTGAGTTCTGCGACTGTACCCCCACAGGCTTCACGCAGACAACATAGTCGCTGTTTTCACACAGTATTTTAATCATTTTTGAATTCCTTTATTTTTTCAGAAAGCTCTTTCATTTTCGCTACCTGCTTCAAAAATCCAATAAGCTCCATCGGATTGGCACCTTTCTGCAAAGCAGGCGAAACAAGTGCGAAAAGCTCTTTCATATCAGCCGCACACTTTGCAAGCTCCTTGTCCTCTTCCTCTGTCAGCTTGCCCTTTTTCTTTATTGCCGAGGAAAGCAGTTTTTCAATAGCTTTCAGCTCACTCGTAACCTCGGAAAGCTTTTCAACTGAAACAATCTTTCCTTCATCATCACGTTTAATCATTCTCTGTTCTCCTTTATAAGATAAAAAGCACAGAACAGAGTCTGTGCTTTAATTATTAAGCCACTGAATTATTTGGAAGCCTCTGTCTCCTGAACATATCTGAGGTTGATATAGCTATCATTGCTGTTCATAAGCTTTTCGATAACGCTGTCAAGAGCTTTCTTGTTGTAAACAACAGCAGTTACTTCCTCATTCTTCTCATTAAAATATGTGTATGTCATGTATGAGCCCTTAAGATACTGAGGAATTTTCTCTCTGATTGTCTTAAGTGCTGTCTCTGTGATACCGATATACTTTGCAGCCTCAGCCTCTGAGATATAAGCTGTGTCAGGGTCAACTGTCTCAATAACAGCTGTATCCGCCTTGGTGTCGGGCTTAACCTTTTTGGCTGCGTTGCTTGATGCATAAGTTACGCAAAGAGCAGCTGTACAGACAACCGCAACTGCGCTTTTGATTATTGTTTTTGTCATTGATGTATCGCTCATAGTATAATCTGCCTTTCATTATATAATAACAATGCTATAATAGCACAATCGTATTCGTATTTCAATCAAATTTTGAAATTCGTCAGAAAATTATTCCCAGTCCTTCCAAATTTCAGGCTTATAGCCAACAGTAGCCTTTTTTCCGTTGCGCACAATTGGTGTTTTGAACAGAGTTCCGTCCTCAAGGAGTTTTTCCTCAACAGCCTCTTTACTGGCAAGATACTTGATAAAACTCGATTCATAATTCTTCGACTTCTCGTCAATAAGCTCGTCAAGACCGCCGACAGCAGTTTTGATATTGCGAAGCTCGCCTGCGCTCATACCGAATTTTGCGAGGTCAACAAACTGATATTTAATTCTGCGTTCCTTGAAATAACGCTCGGCTTTTTTCGTATCAAAGCACTTCGCCTTGCCGTAAATCTGTATATTCATAAAATCTCCCTGTCTTTTTTACAAACTGTGTTGATAATTATACTTTAAAATGATAGAATTGTAAAGGTCGGAGGTGACTGATTTGGAAATTAAATGCCCGTCATATGTTAATACCGCATTGGAGCTGCTTAAAAAGAGCGGCTTTAAAGCATTTATTGTCGGAGGATGCGTCCGAGACAGTATAATGGGCAAAGAGCCGAACGACTGGGATATGACCACCTCTTCCCTGCCCAAGGAAACAATGGAGGTTTTTAAAAGCTTCCGCACTATTCCGACAGGTCTTAAGCACGGAACAGTTACGGTTCTTATTGAGGGACAGCCCCTCGAAATAACCACAATGCGAATTGACGGCGAATACCGTGACAACCGCCGTCCAGACAGCGTTCAGTTCACAGAAGAAATTACAATGGATTTAAGCCGCAGAGATTTCACGGTAAACGCCATGGCATACAATTCCGATGACGGCCTCGTTGACCCCTTCGGCGGAAGAAAAGATATAGAGAATAAAACCGTTCGATGTGTCGGTGAAGCTGACAAACGGTTCGGCGAGGATGCTTTGAGAATTATCCGTGCACTGAGATTTTCCTCAGTTCTCGGTTTTGAGATTTGCGATAAAACAGCCGACAGCATAATCAGGAATCACCATCTGCTACAAAACATAGCCACCGAACGTATTCGTGTCGAGCTTGTCAAGCTGCTTATGGGCAAGGATGTAGAGAAAATTCTGACGCAGTACAAAGAGGTAATTTTCGGTATTATCCCCGAATTAAAAAAGTGTGACGATTTTCCTCAGCAGACGCCATACCACATTTATGACGTTTGGACACACATTGTAAAGGTCACAGGTGCGATCAGAAATGAGCCGAACTTCCGCATAGCCGCCCTGCTTCACGATATAGCAAAGCCTGATTGTCTGAGGATTGATGAGCAAGGCATTGCGCACTTCAAAGGGCATGAGGAAAAAGGTGCTGAAACAGCAAAAGAAATTCTGCGCCGACTTCACTTTTCCAACGCAGAAATAAACTGCATATATAATATGATACTTCTTCACGACAAAAGACCTGACGGAGTAAAAAGTCATCTTGCACATCTTTGCGCCGACTATTCAACAGAAGCCGTCAGCAATGCGCTTGAACTGCTGATAGCCGATGCAAAAGGAAAGCACCCGGAGTATTACGCTGTTGAATACAAGCGATATAAAACCGGAAAACGGCAGCTTGAAGAAATAAAAAACGAGTCGATTCCGCTGAAAACACAGGAACTTGACATAAACGGAAACGATTTACAGAAGCTTGGATTTGCCGGAAAGGAAATAAAAGAAGTGCTTATTCAACTGCTTGACGATGTTATTGACGGCTTGGTTCGGAATGAGAAAAATGAACTCAAAATCCGGGCAAATAAATATAAAAAAGTTTAAAAAAAGTATTGACTTTTGATATTCTATCTGATATAATTCTTTTCGTTCCGTGAGGGACAAAACCGAATAAGCGAGAGTGGCGGAATCGGCAGACGCGCACGTTTGAGGGGCGTGTGTAGCAGTACGTACGGGTTCAAGTCCCGTCTCTCGCACCATATCAACGGTTGAAATAGGATTTACTTATTTTGGTAAACCCTATTTCTTCTTTTTTTACCCGTTAGGCAATGATTTTTTCGGCAAGTGAACTTTCTGCTTCTGCTATTGATGAAAAATTCGCAAGCTCATACACGGGCGGCAGCTCAAATTTACCGATTACATTGTAGTAGATTTCGACTTTTTGAGTTGTAACGCCGTTTTCTTCTTTGCGATGGTGAACAACGATTTTGTCAATAAACTCACGGACAATATCAGTAGTCAGCTTTTCAAGATGAGTGGTTTTCTCAACGATTTCAAGAAACATTTTTGTGGTGTCAATCTCTTTGGCATCACTTTTTATCTTTTCTGAAAGTGCTGATATTTTACTTCTGTTCTCCGCCTGTTCACTTTCATATCCTGCTGACATTTTCAAAAATCTGTCTTCGGAGATATTACCGTTGATTTTATCCTCGTAAATCGCACTGAACAGCCTGTCGATTTCTTCATTTCTTTTAGTAAGCTGCTCTATTTCATATTCCGCCGATTTCAGTTTGTTTTGAAAAGTCAAACCGTTGTTTTGCTCAAGCATTCTGATAAACTCATCTTTGTACTGATTTGTAAATGCAATCAAACGGTTAATATCTGCAAGTACGATTTCTTCAAGATAATCCGTGCGGATATAGTGCGTTGTGGGACAGGTGCGGTTTCGGCTGTTGTTATTGGAACAGTTGAAATACTGTATATCACGGTTGCCCTGATTGAAATGGAAATGCAGAAGTCCTCCGCAGTCTGAACATACAAGCAATCCCGAAAACATATTGTGTTCGGCATTCTTTCGCTTTTTGTTGTGAATCTTACCTCGCTTCTGCTGAACACGGTCAAATGTTTCACGGTCAATAATCGGCTCGTTTACATTTTCAAAGATTACCCAGTTTTCTTTTTCATTAGGTCTGCGTTTCTTGTTTTTGTAGGATTTTGAGTAAGTCTTGAAATTGATAATATCTCCGCAGTATTCCTGCTGTGCAAGTATTTTTGATACGGTCGAACTTCTCCACAGATATTTGTTCTCTGATAATATTCCGCTGACCTTGTAACCCATTTCTTTTGCGTATGCGTTAGGTGTGAGAATATTATCGTTCTGTAATATACCCGCAATCTGCTCGGTGCCTTTGCCGTCAAGATACATTTTGAAAATCCGTTTTACAACATCGGCAGCAGTATCATCAATAAGCCAATGTTTTGAGTTTTCGGAATCTTTTTTGTAACCGTAAGGCGGTTTTGATAACGGTTCACCTGAATTTCCTTTTATACGGTGGGATGCCCGTATCTTTAAACTTGTATCACGGATATACCATTCGTTGAAGATGTTTTTGACGGGTGTCAGTTCGTTTTCACCTTTATTGCTGTCAACGCCGTCATTCACCGCAACGAAATGAATATCGTTATCGGGGAAGAAATGCTCTGTGTAATATCCGCACTGTAAATAGTTTCTGCCCAAACGGGACATATCCTTTACAAATACCGCATCAATTTCTCCGTCAATAATATCCTTTTCCATTGCACGGAATCCGGGTCTGTCGAAAGTACCGCCCGAAATACCATCATCAATATACACTTTAGTTTGTGTATATCCGTATTCTTCCGCAACCTTTAACAGTATTTTCTTTTGATTTGAAATACTGTTGCTTTCACCGTCAAGCTCATCATCACGGGAAAGTCTGCAATATATAGCCGCTGTTTTATGCTCTGTCAATAATGAATTTGTTTGTGGCTTTCTCATAAAAACTCCTTTCCGAAGCCGGTCAAACAGAGTCAAAAGGCAACTCCATGCAATTAAGGCGTACGAATTGCGACGCAAGATTTTTTGTCAGATTGTCTGAAAATTTTGAAGATATACGAGCGTATTTCAAGAAATTTTCGGGCAATATGACGGAATAATATTCAAGCAAGGCGTGTGCCTTTAATTGTACGGTGTTGCCTTAATTATTATATTGACCGGCTTCAATTATTTCAAATGTGTGAATCAGTTTTGAGGTATTGGTTCTTTTAGCTTGTTCAAAGCCTCATTTGCTTTGTCTAACATAATTTTTAATAAAATATCTTTTGCTGTGCAGGCATCTCTGTTTTTGAAATTTGATTCGACAATAAACTGAATATTGCCTACAATTTGCTTTCTTTTCAGTTTCATATGCTTACCCCCATTACCTTGAATTTTCTCTTTGCCTCTGAAGATAACGGTGATAATACTCCACTGCTTTTACAACATAATCTTCGGCTTGTGCTTTTGTGAAGCTCCTTGGAATTTTGCCCTGTAACCTTTCTGTCGGAATTTTCAGAGTTTCACGCTGATTCGGCTTATCAGCAGACAGCATTTCCTCGATGGAATTATCTGTCAGGATGCCTGTAATAAAATCCTTGTGCATACGATTTGCCTGTGCGTATGACGGAGTGCAGTCAAGTTCTTCAATCAGTCCGAGAACTGTGTACTGCTTATCTTCGTCAAGATATGAAAGCTCAACGCCAACGGGAAAAGCTATTTTGTTTTTATCCATTAAATCAAGCAGTTCAGATATTAAATTCGTCAGACGGATATATCGTTTAACAGTATCTTTACTTGTTCCATCCTGTTCCGCTATAAGTTCTGTTGTCAACTTCGGTGCAATTTGCTCTGAAGTTAAATCCGTTCTTTTACCCTGATGCTTCAACGCCTCATATTTCAGCTTGTAAGAAAACGCTTTTTCACTTGGTAAGATATGTTCACGGTGAAGATTGCTGTCAACAACCATAACCGCCGCTTCGTCTCTGCTGATTTCATAAACAAAAGCAGGTACTTTTTCAAGTCCTGCTTTCTTTGCCGCAAATAATCTTCTGTGCCCCGAGATGAGTTCATATCTGTAAAACTCATCTTCAAGGCTTCTTACCATCAGCGGAGTAAATATTCCGTTTTTTCGTATGCTTTCCGTCAGTTCGTTCATGTCCTCGTTTTCAATCACCTTGTAGGGATTATCCGGAAACGGGGCAATGTCAAACACGGAAATCTCCCTGCGTATTGTGCTGTCTTTTGCTCTTAACTCATGCGCGAGTTCATACATTGATTTTCCTTTTTCCGCCGGCTCGGTTATCTGCTCCGGCTCTTTAGATTTTAATATTTTTGCCATAATATTTACCTTTCTTTACTTAAATTTTTGTTTCGTTCGGCTTGCTTTTCGAGCATAAGCTCGGTGTCAAACAATTTTTGTATTTTATCGAATTCACATTCGGTCTGTTTCAGCTTTTTAAGTTTTTCTCTGAGTGGTTTTATTTTTGCTGTAACATTTTTCGCTTCTGTTTTTAATATAGTTTTTTCTGCTGTATTTGCCCATCGTATGCGGTTTCGTGTTTTCTGCCGTTCAAGCTCGTAATTATTGATTTGTTCCTCCGTTTCGGCTATGCAGATATTTAGTTCTTCGGTAGTCTGTATATTGTTATCATTAAGGAAATGATAGCCTTCAATATAACTTTTCAGATTATTCATTTCCATTCGCATAGTCGGTGAAAGAGGCGTGTATTTCAGACTGTCTTTTGCTGCTTTTATCAGAATAATCATTATCAGAAATGCCGCAGCAATAAGGGTTTCTATTCCGCTTGTGTATTTTACATCCCGTTCAATATCACGCATAATACTTATTAAGGGTGTTGTTTTAGGCTTTGCGATATAGTGGAAGCGGTGATACGCATACCATTCGGAAGTCCTGCCGTTATTTGCAATGCGGTTTTTGATATACTCCTTTGAAAATCCTACGCTTGAAAGCCTGACGGCTCTTTCCCAATCGGGAGCTTTAACGGAATATCTCGTTTCGTCAATCTCATAGCCGAGCCTGTGCATAAACGTAAAAAACTGATTTATGCTTTGTGAGATCGCAAGTGCTCTTTCCGCATCGGCTTTAACCTGATCGTGATTTGTTATACCGCCGTTTTTGTGTACCCAATAGGCACCTTTTTCTCCGCCGTAAAACGATGAGTTTTCAAGAACAGATTTTTCATGTTCACGGCATATTTCATCGGATATTTTTCTCAGTTCAAGATGATCCCCGATTTTGTTCTTGAACTTTTCGCCTGTTTTAAAGGATACGCTGTTTACCACAAAATGATTATGCAGATGATTCTGACAGTTCAGATGTGTTGTTACAATTACTTCGTATTTGTCAGACCACATTCGTTTTGCGGTTTCAATTCCTATCTGATGACATTCCTCGGGTGTTACTTCACCCTCGGCAAAGCTCTGATAGCCGTGGTATGCTAAATTACCGCAGGGCTTTCCGTATCTCTTTTTAGTTGACATCATACATTCGTAAGCTCTTTCGGTTACGCAGTTAATACCTGTAACAAACAGCTTTCTGTCGGTTTTGTCATCATTCTCAACATAACGAAGGGTTGCGTACAAATCATTGTCGAGATATTTTTCAGCAGTTGTTTTATCGGGGTTTTCCGCATAATCAAGGGTATATTTAAGATTGTTCTTTACGGGCCAAAATCCGGTGGTTGCCATTTTTGAATCTCCTTCCGAATTTGTTTTACCGTTTGCTTTTTCTCTGTGAAAAACTCATCGTGAATTTCATCAAACAGATTGAGAGCTTTTTCTTTCAGTTCATTGTCATTCGAAGAGTTTATGAGCACACACAGCTTTTCATAGAAATCAAAAAAGACACCGGGAAGAACCGTTTTCGGTTCATATCCCAATGCTCTTTTCCTAACATATTCGCTGATTGAAAGTCCGCATTTATCTGCAAGGCTTTCAATCTTTTTCTTTTCCGTTTCACTTACCCGTGAAACGATTCTGACATTTTTGTTTGTGATGATTGCATCATCCTTTCAAATTTTATTGAGGGGTTTAAGGGGAAACATCCCCTGAAGTGTAACTCTATTCTGACAGTTACATCGGGACTTGGCACACAAAGTCCCTGCTCGTTAAGGTATGAGACACAGCCTCTCTGACTGTGTTTTCTACTGTGCTCATACCGTTCGTTTTTGAAATATCAATCCTCCTTACTGTTGTTTCGGTACGCCTTTTGTCTGCAGGCGTTACTGCAAAACCGGGCATCATTCCGTTTGGCTACAAAAGGTGCTGAGCAGACAGAGCAGATATGCTCGGAATAATGCTTCTGTTTTCTTTCTTCGTTTCGCTTATGTTCTGCGATACTTCTGCAATCGGACAAATGACAATACCTGCGGTAATTGCAAATGGTGTAAAACACCTTGCCGCAGGTTTCGCATTCCTTTTTCCAAACACGATAGCCGACATTATTCTCGTGCCAATACTTTAATTTTTCCTGTTCGGCATATTCCCGTTCTGCCGCACTTTCATATTCACTTTCCTGCGTTACAGATAATTCTTCCGTTTGGTAGTGGATACTTTGGACCTCACCTCTTGGGTATTTTATCTGTAACATTGCTTCAGCCATTGTCAGCATAGTTTCACCTCCTTGTTACTCTTTATGGGAGTAGTATTTTGATATACAAATTGACTTTATTCCCATAAAATGATATATTAAGAAAAAAACTTCGGAGGTGCTTATGGCACAAATCAGATATATTATTCGTCGACTGTCAGTTCAGAATATGCTTTCTTATGCTAAGCGGAACGAAAACGGCAGATATTGTTTTGAACTTACCCCTGCCCAAACCAAAGCTGTTGTTTCAGGCAAAGGTGAAACTTTGCAGGATGATAATGCCATTTTCTTTCAGATTATGTGTCTGTTGCACGGAGATGATTATGTTCAACCTGACAAAGACACAATCATTCATGATCTTGAGGATGCTATTCTGTATTTTGATTTCTCCGGTATTTTTGACCGTGATGAAAACAATCCGAAAGTACAGTTAATGCAAAAAAAGACCGAAGCCTTGTTTTACCCTGATGGGATAACACTTGACTTTGGTCATGGAAAAATGAAATATATCGCTTTTGAACGCTCCGGCAGCATGAGCCGTGAGTGTAAGCTTTCTTTTGTTCGTGCTGATATATATGAAAAGTTAAAGGAAAGAATGACTGTCGGAATGAAGCTTGGCACTTGTCAGCTCTCAAAACTGTATGCGTATAACGGACTGCTTTTTTCAAGCGGTACAAGAATTGAAACAGATATGCTTTGGGGTAAAGATGCCATTGTTGTTATAGATAACCCTACTGCCGTTTATTCTGATATTGATGTTATTACCGTAGAAGATACCACCGGCGAAGGCAATGTACGTAAATATGACCGTGTTGAAAGAAAGACAGATGTAAAGGTAGAACTGTTTGACGGTGAAGGTGTTGTTTCGTCCGAATTTGCCGATGAAATCGACGGTATCTATTGCGGACAACATATTCATTCATCTTTTCAAATCCGTATGCCGTATATAAAGGGTATGTTACATAAAGTGAATTTCAAACAGCTTTTTAAGGAAGCGGATATTGATACTATTACAGATATGTGGGGTAAAGAACACCCGATAGAAAACATCTGTATGATTTTAACCAAAAGTCAGTTCAAAGGTCACGGTTGGATGAAAGAAAACGGACTTGCTTTTTCTGAATATCTTAACCGTTTACAGCAGTACCGTCATACGCTGTATATTACCGGTGTCAACAAAATTAATACTAACCGAAATACAGAAATAAACTATCAGTATCTTTCTACGCTTACTCTGAACTTCGAGCAGTTTCGCCCGAAAGATATGCCGTTTAATTGGATGCAGAATGTGAGCGTTGGTTCGTGGCTTACAAAAAACACCGAAGAGACATATTTCAAGCTGTTGAATGATAAATGGTTTCAGTACGATTACTATATAGACAGCACACCGCAGTATCCTTCAAGCCGCCGATATCGCCTTTCGGAAATGTTAAAACGAAATGATCTTTTACTTGCCGAAAAAGTATATCGGGGTGAGCTTGAAAAAGAAGCAGATAACCTTTTACAGAAGTTTGCAAAGGGTAATATTCTTGTAGAGGGCAGAGTTGCATATCTTTCTTCGGATCTGACTCTTTTCTTTGCAGAATTGCTGAAGCCTCATATTCAAAATAATAAATGTGCGAAAAAAATATACTGTGAGTTAATGAACGCAAGAGCCGTTTCAACTTCTGCATATATTCCCAATATCAGAGGGAATGCGGCATTACTGCGCAACCCACATATAGCCAAAAACGAAGAAGCTGTTGTAACAATTTCAAGTCCGAATACGGATATCCGCACAAGATATTTTCCTCATCTTACCGGTGTTGTTATGATTGAACCGCAATCTCTTATTGCCGAGCGTTTAGGCGGTGCAGATTATGACGGGGATATGATAAAGGTTATCACCGAACCTGTTATATGTGAAAGTGTGGCTTCTCACTACAAGAAAGTTCCAAACTACGAGGACAGATTCGCAAACGAAAACAATTTACCGTTATTGCATATTCCTGCGGCAGAACCGCAGATGAGAGATGCTGACGATTGGCGGGCACGCTTTGAAGCGGTAAAAAGCACATTTTCTTCCCGTGTAGGGCAGATATCCAACGCAGCACTTGACCGCAGTATGCTTGCCTACGATGAAAGCATGGATGACGAAACCCGAGAGCAAAACCGCAAAGAAACAGAAACTCTTGCAATATTAACCGGGCTTGAAATCGACTCGGCAAAAAGCGGCATTAAACCCGATTTATCCGAGTATCTCGGAAAGAAAAAAACAAACAGGAGTCTGTATCTAAAATACAAAAAACTGCTTGATAATGCAGAAAGCCGTCCTGCATGGTATGAGGAAACTTTTGAGAAAAAAATGAAAGCTTACATTGATTCCTGCGATTGGGAAAGTGTATCTGCCAATGTTGAAAAATTACCGTACTATGCCTATATGCTCAAAAAATGTAATCCGAAGCAGGTTCCGACGCCTGCACCGTCAAATGAAATTTTTACTTTTGCAAAGCACGAAAATTGGAAAGAACAGCTTGACAAATCTCTTTTTCAGCCGATTGAGAATCTGATAGATACTTATGACAGATGTTTGCGCCGTATCCGTTCTTTTGTTCATCCGGTACAGGGCAATTCAAAATCCAATGATATTTACCGTATTCTTGTTATGCGTGATCAGGAGAATATTTATACTACCGAAGAGCTGTATGCGTTATTCACCGATATTGACACAACAAGAATAAAGATTATTTACGACGCCATAAAAGAAGAAAAATGGCACTTTATGCCGCCTGATAAACGCATAGAATTTCTTATGGCGTATTTGCCCGAAGAAGATTATCGTGAATATGATGATCTTTTTGCTGATTTTCGCATGAGCGGTTACCGAATTTTAGGTGATATTATCTGTGACATATATGACGAAAAATGCCGTACAGACAAAAACAGGCTTTACCGCAAAAATGATTCCGACGAAATGAAAACAATGCTGAAATCATATCTTGACCGTGAAATCGGAACGGATTACCGTGAAGCTGTATCAAATGCCTGCAGAGAAATAATGGCAAAAATTGCACCGGATTTTCAGGTTATACGTTATGCCGAAGCATTGGGCAGGCGTGATTTTATCTTTGATGTGTTGCTCGATGAAGCAGAATTTTATCTTATCGGAGGCGGAAACGAATGAAAAATTCAATCTCAAATGAATGGGCAGAGTTTCTCGCCTATACCGAACAGCCAACATATTCTGTTAAAAACAAGCGTGATAATTCTTTTTTAGGTCGGTTTACAATGGATATGATTACGGGCAATTACGGATTTGCAAGAATCCTGACAATTATTGCAAGAGGTTATCTGTTTCATAATCCTGACGGAACATTAAAAGACGGAAGTCCTTATGACCGAACAGAGTATGCATGCCGGGCACTTTGTGCTTGGTGCAGCATTCACGAAAAAGAAAAAACCACCCGTAAAGAGTGGCAATTCAGAACAGATTTCAGAGACTTTTATAACGAATTTTCCGAACTTGTTGACGAAAACGGCAACGGGTGGTATATCCGCCATTTAAACGGTATAGTTGATTTTATTAACAGTAACCGTGATAAGGTCGGACAAAGCACCCACAGGATTGCAGACAGTATAGACAAGATTGAAGACTCTTGGCGGAAAAAGGTTGTGCAGTACCAAATTCCTATATTTTCAGAAAATACAAAGGGTGACAAAATCATCCGTTTTGACGATGTAATTGCCGATGCCTTGGAGTTGGGAGCATTGCGGAGCGAGCCGATTGTTCTGACGAAAGAACAAAAAGAAGGGCTTAAAAAAGTTACACCGAAAGAAGTGCCGGTTGAGGTTGCTGAAACTCTGCTTGAATATTACCTTGCCAACAAACCCGATGACAGTGATTGGTGTGTTTTGCCGCTGACAAATATCGAAGCATTTTTAGGCAGCACTGCTCTCAGCAGGTTGTATATGAAAAAATTAAACGGTACTGTGCTTGAAAGGAAAGACAGTGTAACAAGTGCATGTGTGGCGAAATTAAGCAGAAATATTCTGAACTAATAATGAAAAAGAAAAGCCCCGATGGGTTAGTGATAAAAGCTAATGAACAAGTCCAAATTGTGCGGACCACACAAAAACACCCTCTTATGGTGTGATATTAAATTAAGCAACAAACTGATTTCGATATCTATCGGGGTCAGTTTTAAGTTGAATTCTCTCATAATTGTAAAAATGTATGTATTCATCAATTACTCGTCTGGCTTCAGCGAATGTTTGTAATTTGATTCGATGAATGCATTCTGTTTTAAGTATCGAAAAGAAATTTCCTGCCAAAGCATTATCATATGGATTTCCACGTCTTGACATTGAAGGCGTAATGCC
>JAKSQO010000090.1 GCA_024404095.1 Clostridia bacterium
GCCTTGTCGGGCTGATACCAGTATGTATAAATGTATTTATGCTTTCTTTTCTTAGAAAGTCTGTAAACGGTTTTGCAGATTTCTGCAACAGATTCAGAATGATATTTTGAAAACGGTGATATGCAATATGCCGTTTTTCTGCCGTTCACCTCTTCTATTCTCTGAAAAATGCTTTTATACGGAATATATTTTGCGGCAATGTTATAATCTGCGGCAGGTTTTCCGTTCTTTTGCAGAGAGTTTCTGAATACCGCAACATTTTCGTCTATTTCATCAAAATACAAGTCCCAACCGAGCCATGCGGTTTCAACGGGAGAACAACCGCATTCAATCGTCGTGGTGGCGGCAACGGTGGTTGACGGATAAACCGATGAAATCGGGCAGACAAAATGTTTTCTCAGAAAGTCGTTTTCAGATAAATGCTCGTTTATTGCAGATACGCCCAAGCCGTCAAACAGCATTACAATAACGTTTTTGCAGTTTTTATTTAACAGTTTATCAAATTCGGGTAAAGACTTATGTGGACAGTCCTTTACGCCGAAATGATTTAACACAGAAGAAGTAACTGAAAGTATACTTCTGTCATATTCGGGATATTTTATCATATTGCCGGCTCCTTTCTGAAAATATCAAGCATATGGATTGACAAACCAACACAATCTTCACGCTCGCAGAGATTGTACAGAAATTTCATATATTCCTCAAACTCTCGGTCACTGAGTTTATCTAATCTATCATCATAAATATATGACAGCATATCAACGCCCACAAAGTGAAGCCTTTTAACGGGATAATTCTTCATCAGTTCATCAATGTCGGATTTGCGGTACAGTTCGAAAACCTCGGGCATACTCGATACAGTGTGATAATCTTCTTTTATCATACCTTTATCAACATATTTCAGTATTCTTCCTGTATAAAAAAACTTGTAGATACATGTATCATTGTTGCAGTATGAAGCGTATATCACGCCGCCCTTTTTTGAAATTCTTATCGCTTCACCGAGAGCTTTGTGCTTGTCTTCCTCGGTGAAAAGATGGTACATAGGCCCTAACAGCAGAACAATATCATAGCTTTCGCTTTCAAATGCCGACAAATCGCAGGCATTGCCCTCATATATTTTGATTTTGTGATGCGATTTTACTTTACGCTTCATTACCTCAATATTATGCGGTGTCAGCTCAACCGCCGTAACATCATAACCTTTTTCGGCAAGTGCTAATGAATATCTGCCCGTGCCTGCGCCGATTTCAATTATCTTTGATCCCGATTTAAGGTGTTTTTCGATGTATTTCATTGTGTTAAGATATTCGGGCATACGGCTTTTTCGTGATAATCTGCCGTCTTCGTCATAACGGGTATAAAAATCAATAACTGCATTTACCGTTGATTTGTGTTCTGCTGACTTGTGCTTCCTTTTAAATAATTTCATAAATATCACTTCCCTAAATAAAAAAATCGGTGTAGGTTGTATTTCAAGCCTACACCGTTATAATCATTTATAACCTTACGGTTTCAAAAATGAATATAGAGGTATAGACCTGCACATAGGATCATGTGCAAGCTGCTGGT
>JAKSQO010000091.1 GCA_024404095.1 Clostridia bacterium
AAATCTGCTTATAATTCTTCGGTCTTAAAGGTAGTATAACCTTCGTAATAATAGCTGTGGTCAATGCCTTTCATATAGACCTCACGGCTATCTACATCGTCGGTCAGAGCCGCTTTTAAGATGTGCTTTATTTCTATATCTTTGATGGGACTGCGCTCCATTGCGAGAAGATAATCTTCTTTATCAACACGGCTCCAGTCGATGACCTTATGGAGTTCTTTCTTCAGGATAAGGTCGAGCCAAATACGTGTGCTGCGCCCGTTACCTTCCCGAAAAGGATGGGCAATGTTCATCTCAACGTACTTTTCCACGATTTCATCAAAGGTTGACTGCGGCATTTTATCAATGTTATCAAGCGCCGCTTCGAGGTACATCAAAGGTGCAAAACGGAAATTACCTTTGGCGAGGTTCACCGTTCTGACCTCTCCGGCAAAGTCATAAATCTCATCAAATAGGTACTTATGAATTGCATTAAGGGCAGAGAATTTTCCCGCTTCTAATGTGTCGAGCGTTCCGTTTTCAAACAGTTCAATCGCTTTTTTCTTGCTGATGCGTTCTTCCTCACGAGCAAGATCAGCGGAATTTGTAAGTCCTAATTTATTTTCAAGTGCCATATCGCACCTCCGAAATCAAGTTAAAAAGTATTTAAGTGCAAAGACTAACCCGATGATAACTGCAATAATTATAAACACAATCCAACCAATAGATTTATTCGATGTTTTCTTCGGTTGGTACTGCGGTGCAGGGTATGTATATTGAGGTTGAGCAGCCTGATTGCGCTGCACAGACTTTGCGGCAGGACGTGGCGCTGTAGCTTTACGATACATTGCAAGCGGATCGGTTTGATTCATTATGCGTGAATAAAATGTATTAACCCATTCCGCATCCCCTATATCGCACATATTATCTTCGGAGCAATCCGGCTCGTGTACGATTTGATTTCTTACCCAACGATAATGCTTGAGCTGTTTCAGATCATCGTCCCAACCTCTGACAAGATAGGAACCTCGTGGTCTGTTTTGCATTTCATCAATGTATGTTGAAATGCCGTGATTATCTCCGTAAATATCGCTGCACAGCTTTTCAAGCGTTTTATATGAGCTTATAAAATTCATAATTTCACCGATCACTTATCAGCCGCAATGCCGGATTTCATCCAAGCATCTACTTCGCTGATTTTGAATTTCCACAGCCTGCCGATCTTTGCGGCGGGCATATTACGACGCTCGATCCAGTCGAGAACCGTATCACGGCTAACGCCTAAATATTCCATTATCTCTTTCATTGAATACCAGCGTTCGAGATTATTATCCATTGTGAAGCTCCTTTTCACGAGAGTACAGATTTACATAATATAGTATATCATATTTTTTGAAATAAATCAAGGTTTAACGTGGGTTTATAAGGGGTTGACACGGAAAA
>JAKSQO010000092.1 GCA_024404095.1 Clostridia bacterium
CCGTCCATCCGGGCGGTTTTTATTTTGTCTTGTACCTCTGGTTTGGCGCTTACTTCGGAAATGGTGATAAGTGTTTTATAATCATACCGGGACTAAGCCTCAGAAGCGTAATGCTTTCGGCTGATGCGATTGCGGCTGCATACCGACCGTTAGCGGAGAAATACACAGTATATGTTTTTGACAGAAGAAAAGATGTCGATATCGGATATTCTGTGCGCGAAATGGCGGCGGATACAGCGCAGGTAATGCGCGAAATCGGCATAACCAATGCGGACATTTTCGGTACTTCACAGGGCGGAATGATAGCACAGAATATCGCAATTGATAACCCTGACATTGTTCACAGTCTGATACTCGGTTCAACAACTTCAAAACTTGACCGTCAAAAGAGCTGTGCCATTGACGAATGGATAAAGCTGGCGAAAAAGCATGATGTAATTGAGCTGAATCGTTCTTTCTTTAAATATGTTTATTCTGCGGATTTTCTAAAAACAAATGAAAATCTTTTGCCGATACTTGAAAAAGAGGGAACGGCTGAGGAGTGCGACCGATTTGTAACTTTTGCCGAAGCGTGCAGGAATTTTTGCTCATATGCTGAGCTTGACAAAATTAAATGTCCTGTATTTGTAATAGGTGCAAAACATGACAAGGTTTTAACAGGTCAGGCGTCGATTGATATCGCACAAAGACTCGGATGTGAGCTTTATATGTACGATTCTGACAGCCATGCGGTTTACGATGAAGCCTTGGATTATAAAGAAAAAATTCTTGATTTTCTGATTAAGATTTAATACCTGAATAGAAATACAAAAGGGTATAGCAATAATGAACAAGTCCGGTAAAACGTACAATGAGAAAATTCCTCTTAAAAAACGAATATAAGCTAAGATGTAAGTAGATATTCGCGAAAAAAACAAGTCCTTTAATGAGTGAAATACGAATCATCATTAAAGGAGGAATGAATATGCAAAAATGTGTTATCTATCCGGGGATCGGAATTGTATAATTTCGGTCAAAGATTAAAGTTGGCAAGAGAATCCGCGGATTTCACTCAGGAAAAGCTTGCCGAAAAATTGGGTGTATCCCGTACCGCGGTTGCAAGGTGGGAAAGTAATGACATTGAGCCAAAGCTTCAAAACCTTATTGGTATTGCGGAGCTTCTTCATGTCAGCACCGATTTTCTTTTAGGAATTTGCTGTACCCCCAATATTACCATTTCAAATTTGTCCGATGACGCAATACTTGCTCTCGAAAGACTGATATCAGAAATCAAAAAGTCCGTACAGGATAAATAAATGTAACCGTCAGTTATCAAAATGTAACGTAACCCCAAAATAATCCCTCGTAAGACAAGATTAAACCCGGCAGCGACTAAAT
>JAKSQO010000093.1 GCA_024404095.1 Clostridia bacterium
AAGGGCAAAGACGAACCACATATTTATCCTCCGTATGATTAATTATCTCTAAATTTAGTTCCGGGATGATGGCAAAAAGCTTTGCTAAAGATCAACATACTTTTTGATCCGATTGCACAGTATTACCGCCAATACCATTTTGATGCAATCAGGGATGATGAAGGGCAGCACACAAAGGCTAAGGGCGCTCAAGAAGCTGTAGCTTATATTTTGTCTTCCATAAATCGTAATAAACCATAACGTCCCTATCAGGTAACATACTATCTGAGACAACGCGAGAACAATCCAACGCAACATTTTCCGTCCGGAAAGGAGCGGCTCCCACAGAGTATAAATGATCCCGCTGAATAAGAATCCGATTAAATATCCTCCCGTCGGTCCTATCAGATGTGCAATGCCGCCGCGAAAGCCGGAAAACACAGGCAGGCCTATCAACCCCATGAACAAATATAGTCCAATAGCCGCCGTTCCCCGTTTACCGCCCAATATAAGAAGAGAGCAAAAAACAGCAAACGTCTGCATTGTAAACGGAACCATGAACGGAATGGTTATCCATGAACAAACGCAGATAAGAACAGCCATCAATGCGATGTAAACAGATTTTCTAATTTCAATGGTTTGCTTCATTATCCGCTCCTGACTGAGTTTTTATGGACCTCGGATCTGTGGGCTTTTTAGCATCCGCAGGGATTACCCAAGACCGGCCGAAACGGGTAACACCAGGAATTCGCCCTGCCTGGCAATACTGATGCACACGCCGTTCAGAAACATTCCATTTATATGACGCTTCTCTTGCAGACATATATCCTTCCATTGCTCGCTCCAAGTCCATAAAAATACATAATATATTATATACGAATATCCGAACATTTTCAACAGAAATTGATAAAGTTCATAAAAAATTCGGCGGCAAGGACTTTTCCTGCCGCCGTGCGTTCTTTATGCGTAGATCAGATCATTATTGACAATTTCCGTTGCCGTTTCTCGTATTGCATTCATTCGCCGCACCCATTCCATTTGGTCGGCTGCTTTGAGTTGTTCCGTAACACCGCCCTTTTCGACAAGTTCCTTTACCAACCGAAAGAACATATCTTCTGCCTGTTCATTCAGGTCGGCGAGGTAACTGTTCAACTTCCCACTTGTCAGCAGTTCGGCGTAAACGGTTTTGCGGTGCTGTTTCAGATACCGTAGGTGCCTCTG
>JAKSQO010000094.1 GCA_024404095.1 Clostridia bacterium
CTGTCGGTCATCTTTTCACCTCATATTTATTAATCCATGAATAGAGTTTATACCCCTGTTCTTCCCAGTATTTGAGTTTACTGTCTGTCATTTCAACAAACGTTACTCTGTCTATGTGTTCGTCACATCTGTAATGCATTTCACCCATAACATGAAACGGGTCATCTGTTCTGCAATGATACACACGAAAACCGGACAGATTAAAATTGACATAAAATAAATAATCTTTCACGGTCACTCCTCCACAAGATTTATCTGCTTACGAACTGTTTCATTTTCTGCAACAGTTGAAATATCTTCAGTGATTACGAAATTCGACATACCTGCATCTAACAGTGCTCCGAATATCCGCATTTTGTCAACGTCATCGGATACAAATGTAATATAAAAACTTCTCATTTTCACTTCATCTCCTGATTTCTGTTTCTGCAATTACGCAGCCATTCAATCATTGATTCCATATCTTTGTAAAAACAATATCCTAAGTACCCGAAGTCAACCGCAACAACCAGTAAAACGAATATTAAAATAATTACGTTTTCCATGTTTACTCCTCCGTTTTTGATTCGGTGTACTCCACAGATCTGAGGAGCATGTCACAGCAGTCATGCCAGCCGCGCCTGTAATCAGCCGGAATTTCACTCAGATTGTCGATGTTCTTCTGAGCATCGAGGACAAACTGCTTCAGGTCCGATAGTAATAATGCACTTGCCATTAGATTTTCATTCCTTTCCTGTCTTCAAGCACAATCGCTTTAATTTCAGTAATCTCAATACCCTTGTATCTTGCTCTGCTCTTCATCGTGTTAGTAACCTCACGGCCTTCAGAGTAAGCGTCGTATATCTCATCATATACGCAGCCATAGCAGATTTTATGTCCGACATAATCAGTCACAGGTGCTCCGCAGAGCTTACAGTTATTAATCTGTTTGTGATAATTATTATAAATCCTCATTCAGACACCCGCTCCTCCTCAAGCTGTTCCAGTACGGCCTTAACCTTAATCACGTCCGGCTTGCCGTA